>NZ_JBIBWH010000006.1:0-212376 GCF_043081205.1 Streptomyces sp. NPDC014889 | reverse complement strand
GATGACGATCTGCGCGGCCTGCCTCCATACGGCCCGGGTCCGGTCAAGATCAGCGCTCATGCTGGCGACCGTAGGTTCCCGCACCATGCCGCGCGACCGCAGGAACCCTCGGCAACCCACGGTAAGGCGCGGTATGGTCTGGGTCACAAGCAACCCCCGCGACCGTAGCGAGCGGTCCGGGGGCATGGCCGACTGCGAGGAGTCGACATGACGAACCGTACAGTCCCGATCCCCGGTCCGGCAGAGGGCTTACTGGAGATCCCCGCCGCCGCCCTGGCCCTGCTCTCCCTGCCCGTGCTCGATGGCCTGCGCGACGGCCAGGTGCGCGGTCGGCACTGCCTGTGGTGCCGCAGTGGCCCGCTCACCTCCGAGACCGCTGTTGACCTCGGCGAGCAGATGAGCCCGCTCACCGACGACAGCGACAGTTCCCGGATGCGCTGGTACCCGCGTGCCTGCCGCCGCTGCATCCGCACGCGGGCGTACCGCGCGCTCCTGGACCACGTGCACCCCGGCCCTTGCGAGGAATGCCAGGGCAGCGCGCCCGGCTGCGAGATCGGCCGTGCCCTCAACCGGCTCGTGCGGGAAGGGCGGCGGCGGTGAGCGGGAAGAAGCACGACGAGCAGGCGTCCCTCGCCGCCGGCCGCGCCGCCGGGTACTGCTGGGCGCCCGTCCCGGGCGGGGGCGGCCACTGCACCCGGCGCCCCGGCCACGACGACGAGCACGTCGACTACTACAACGGGCGCCTGTCTCCGACCGATACCGCGGGCTACCGCTGGCCCCAGCGCTGAAGACTCCCGCCGTGACGCGGCGGGCAGGCTGGCCGCCTCCTGGGGCTCGGACGGCCAGCCATCACGTAACACCCCAGTGAAAGGTGAGCACATGGACAGCACTCTGCCGTGGCGGACGTCGAGCTACTCCACAGGCAACGGTGCGTGCGTCGAGGTCGCCAAGACCACCGGCGGCGCGTACTTCCGGGACACCAAGGACCGCCCCCGCGGCGCCGCAGCCGTGGCACCCGCAGCCTGGTCCTCGTTCCTCGGCGCGGTGAAGACGGGCGCGCTCGGCGCCTGACCCGCTGAAGACTGCGGCCCCGGCCGGCGCCCCCCGTCGCCGACCGGGGCCGCTTCATGCCATGAGGTCGGCCAGGTCCACACCGATGGCCCGAGCGATTCTCAGTAACGTCCGCAGGGTCGGGTTCGCCCGGCCGGCCTCGATCGCCTGGTAGTGGGCCCGGTTCATCGGCACCGCCAGGAACACGCCCTCCTGGGTGAGGTTGTGGTGTTCGCGGGTCTCGCGGATGCGCTGGCCGATGCGGGCCGCCTCGTGGTCGATCCAGTCGTCATCGGTCAGGTGTGTGGGCACTCGACACACGCTGTGACCTGCGGGATCATGTGTCAGCCTGGTGACGGCAGGCTTTCTGTGATCTTGCTGGCATCGCGCCGACCACGGGCCGGGTGGGGTGCGGCAAGGAGCGGCCAGGGGAGGTACGCGTCTCCTTCTCCTGGCCGTCAGACGCCATGACTCGGTCAAGGCGTCCCGCCCCGGCAGCCATCGGCGCCGGGGCGGTCTACGTTGGACGTCAAGAGGCCCCGCCGATAATCCCGGCGGGGCCTCCGTCTGCTCGGGCTGTCCTCCCCGACAGCACCGTGCAGGTAGCGAGAGGCGCGTCTCAGGCGTGCGCGGGGAGGCACTCCTGCCCCTCTCGTCGCTCCACATTACGTGCCGGGTGCACTGGGTCTAGTCCCTCGAAGGGGTGAGATTCAGAACATGATCGTGTGGGGGTGTGGACTCTTAGTGGACTCTGATCATGAAAGTGGCCCCCCGTTCGAACAGAACGAGGGGCCGTCAACTCTCTGACCTGCTGCGCAGTCTGTGCCCCCGGCAGGATTCGAACCTGCGACACCCGCTTTAGGAGAGCGGTGCTCTATCCCCTGAGCTACGAAGGCGGATCGTGGCGTGTGGGCCACAGGCGTCAGCGTACCGGATTGGGGCGGTGGGGAGTCAGGTCAGGGCGACACGGGTGAAGCGGGAGGCCATGTGGAGGTCCTCCTCGATGTGGTGGGCGGTGCGGGTCAGGGCGGGGAGGAGGTGCTCGACGCACTCCTCGCGGGTGTGGCGGGCCGCGTGGAGGGCGATGTTCGTCGCGGCGACGGCTCGGCCCGCGCGGTCGTGGAGGGGGACGGCGATGGAGCGCACGCCCTGTTCCAGCTCCTCGTCGACCAGGGCGTGGCCGTGGCCTGCGAGGAGGGCTCGGCCCAGGGACGTCGCGCGGGCCGGGAGGCGGGCGCCGACCGTGATGTCGACGCTCATGATGCGGCTCGTGGTGGCGCGGGCCAGGTACTGGATCTCCTCGCCCGACGGCGTGAGCACGGCGAGTGACGTCGTCTCGTGCACTTGGGCCGCCAGGTCCTCCAGGTGCGGCTGGGCGATCCCGGACAGGGTGGCGCGGGAGAGCGGCGGGAAGCCCAGGGACAGGACCCGGGGGGTGAGGTCGAACGTGCGGGTGTCCTTCGACTGGCTCACCAGGCCCAGGTGCTCGTAGGTGATCAGCGCCCTGCGGGCCGTTGCCCTGGCCAGGCCCGTGGCCTTGGCCACCTCTGTCAGGGTCAGGGCGGGCCGGCCCTCGTCGAAGGCCGTCAGGACCGTCAGTCCGCGCGCCAGGGATTCGACGAAGTCGCGGCCCAGTTCCTGTTTCGAGGCGGCCGTCCAGGTCGCGAGACCCGACGGTGGCGGCGCGGGCGGCGAGGGCGGGGCCTCGCGCAGGTCCCGTTCCATGGCGGCGACCGTCTCCCGCAGGCGGGGCAGCAGCGTCGTGCACAGGTCATGCGCCGAGTGGCGGCTGGTGTGGCTCACCACGCTCGCCACGCACGCGATCCGGCCGTCGGCGGGGTCCCGTACCGGGACGGAGACCGCGACCAGGCCCGGTTCGATCAACTGGTCGTCCAACGACCAGCCTTCGCAGCCGACTTGAGCGGTCCGCTCCTCGAAGTCGTCCGGCCCGGGGGAACGGGGCGGTACCGCGGGGAAGTTCCGGTCCTCCGGGTCGGCCGAGCGGCGCTCGTGCCAGCGGTGCCAGTCCTCGTCCGTCCACTCGGTGGCGAACAGCGCGCCCGGCGCGGTGCGTTCGGCCGGGAGCAGGTCGCCGATGCGGAAGCTCAGCGACATCGCGCGGCGGCGGGTCGCCTGGTGGATGAAGCGGATTCCGTCGCGGTCGCCGACCGCCAGGGACACCGACTCGTCCAGTTCGTCGGCGAGCGCGTCGGCGTGCGCGCCGAGCAGGGCCGGCAGGCGCAGGGCGGCCAGGTAGGCGTTGCCCAGTTCCATAAGGCGGGGGGTGAGGACCACGTCCCGGCCGTCGAGGCGTGCGTATCCCATCCGGGCGAGCGTCGCCGTGATGCGGTCCACCGTCGAGCGGGCGAGGCCCGTGGCGCGTTCCAGGGCGCTGGGGCTCAGCGCGCCCCCGGCCCGTGTCAGTTGCCTCAGCACGGCCACGCCCCGCATCAAGGGGGTCACGGCCTCGGCAGGCGCGGCGGCGGGTTCGGCGGGGTGCGCGTCTGCCGTGGAGGGCCCGGTGCGGGCGTCGGCGCCGGCGGCCTCGTGGGCCTCCGGATCCGTCGTGGTGTTCGCGGGCATCGGTTCTGTTCTCCGGTACGGCGGTGGTCGCAGCGGGCCTACGGCCGTCTACGGTAGTCCGTTCACGCGTCCGCGCGGTCCCCGTCCGCGCGGTCCCCGTCCGTACGGTCCTCGTCCACGCGGCCCACGCGTCACTGCCGGGTGACCCGCACCCGGTAGTTCCCCGCGCGGTCGGCCGAGACCACGTCGACGCGTAGGTGTGCCTTGGGGTCCTTGAAGGACTCGCCCGGCGCGAAGGGCGCGTCGGAGAGCTCCGCCTCGACGTTGGGACTGCGGGTGCAGCCGCCGGAGTTGGGGTGGGAGTCGCGGACCGTGATCGGGCCCTGCCCGGTGTCGACCTCGGCGTCGACCTTGTAGACCAGGATGCCGGGCCGGCACACCTCCTCGTCGTTGCCCGAGAGCGTGCGCAGTTCGAGGGCGTAACCGGTCCGTCCGTCGAGGGGGACGAAGACCAGTTTGTGGCCGCCCGCGTGGCCCAGCGGGGTCAGGGTGTACTCGGTGGAGCCCTTCTTGGACGCGCAGCTCACCTGGGAGGCGTCCAGCCAGCCCAGCTTCCACTTGTGCCAGCCGAGGAGGTCGTTGTTGGCGCCCCAGTCCTCGCTCATGATGTCCCAGTGGCCGACCGCGTCCCCGCCTTCCCGGGTGTAGAGGTCGGGCAGGCCGAAGACGTGGCCGTTCTCGTGGGGCAGGACGCGGAAGCCGGTGTTCTCGTAGGAGCCGGAGCCGTCGTCCTGGCGCGAGTAGATGAAGGAGACGTTGGCTATCGCGACGCCGTTGGCGACGGGAGCGTCCGCGTTGCCGGCGAAGGTCACCGACAGGACCGTGTCCAGGGCGGAGGGGCCCGCGTTCGGGGTCATGAGGATGTTGATCAGGTCGTAGTCCCGGAAGTCCACCGTCGGGCCGGCGGCCGTGACTATGTCCTTGATGAGCTGGCGGTAGCCGGGGTCGAACGGTGCGCCGCGCTCCAGGCCGTAGTCCTTGAACGGTTTCGGCATGCGCAGCCACCGGGTGATCGGGGTCTCCGCGCGGTAGTCGAGGCGGCCGTAGGAGGCGGTGTGGAACCACTCCTGGGTCTGCGGGAAGAACTCGTGGAAGCGGTCGAGCGCGTCGTCCTCGCCGGGCGCGTCGGAGAAGTCGACCATGAGGGTCAGGGCGTGGACGGTGCCGAGGGAGCGGGCGTAGCCGCCGGTGGTGGGGACGCCCTCCGACATCTGGACCGAAGAGGCGCCGCTGATCATGCAGGGGGTCAGGGCGGGGGAGCGGGCCAGCGTGGCCGTTCCGGCGTCGGGCACCGTGCCGCCTGCCGTGAAGTGCCCGGTTCCCGCCGAGGTGCCGACCGCGAGGATCAGCGCCGTGACGGAGGCCATGGCGACCGCACGGCGCTTGGGTATCGGGCCTATACGGCGGCGGGGCGGCTGCGCCTGCATGCGTTCACCTTTCGCGCCAGGCAGCCACCGGTCTCCGGCTGCACCCTTGCGATCACCCTGTGTCGCCCGGGCGTTCGGCGCGCGCTGGAGCGGTCCGGTCGTGGGACGGAGCCTCCGGTCGTGGGAATGCGTGCGTCCAGGTGGATGTGACTCAGGTCACCGAAAAACTCGCGGCGGTCGGGAAATAACCGGGGACCTCTTCCCCGTTTGGCTAGGTGTTAGCGCGAAACGGGGAGTCACTCCCCGGATCGCCGTCCCGCTCGACTCGCCGGCCGCCCGACCGTCCAACCGGCGACTGGCCGACCGACTGACTTGAGGAGTACACCGTGCGCGCCGCGACGACCGCGAACCCCGAGCAGCGCAAGGCGACCCGGCCTCGCGCCGACGCCCTGCGCAACCGGGAGCGCATCGTCACCGCCGCCCGCGAGATGTTCGTCGAGCACGGCCCCGAGGTGCCGCTCGACGAGATCGCCCGCCGGGCCGGCGTCGGCAACGCCACGCTGTACCGCAACTTCCCGGACCGGGACGCCCTCGTACGCGAGGTCGTCTGCTCCGTCATGGACCGTACGGCGCGGGCGGCCGAGCAGGCGCTCGCGGAGACGGGTGACGCCTTCGACGCCCTGGAGCACTTCGTGCACGCCTCCGCCGACGAGCGGATCAGCGCGCTGTGTCCGATGGTCTCCAGCACGTTCGACCGGCATCACCCCGACCTGGAAGCCGCCCGTGAGAGGGTCGAACACCTCGTCGAGGAGGTCATGGACCGCGCAAAGGGGGCCGGGCAACTGCGCCCCGACGTGGGCGTCGGCGATGTGATGGTCGCCGTGGCCCAGCTCTCCCGGCCGCCGGCCGGCACCGGCTGCGGCAGCATCGACCGCTTCGTGCACCGCCATCTGCAACTGTTCCTGGACGGGCTGCGGGCCCCGGCCCGATCCGCCCTGCCGGGTGTGACCGCGACCTTGGAGGACCTCCGCCGGGCCTGACCCACCGGGAGCGATCGGCCCCGGACCGTACTCCGGACCCACTCCTCATCCGAAACCGAGTCCCGAGCCGGCCGTGAGGGCCGGCCGTGACCTTCCGACGCCGTTTTCTCCGTCTTTTCCAGCCCGTCCCGGTCTCTTTCCGTCTCTTCCCGACCCTTCTCGCCTCGTCTCCTTTCGCCCCTCTCGTCTCGTCTCCTTTCGCCCCTCTCGTCTCCTCTCGTCTCTTCTCGTTCTCCTCGTCTCTCTGTTCGCGTCTCTCTGTCTCTCCCTGTCTTTTCCGTCACGAAGTACCGGAGTGGGTACCCCCATGTCTGAAACAGCCGCAAAGGCTCCCGGCGTCGAGGAGGCGTCCGGCGACCCGGGCCGCTGGAAAGCGCTCGTCTTCATCGCGCTCGCCCAGCTGATGGTCGTGCTGGACGCGACCATCGTGAACATCGCCCTGCCCTCCGCCCAGCAGGACCTGGGCATCTCCGACGGCAACCGGCAGTGGGTCGTCACGGCCTACGCCCTCGCCTTTGGCGGACTGCTGCTCTTCGGCGGTCGTATAGCCGACCTGTGGGGCCGCAAGCGGGCCTTCGTGACCGGTCTGACCGGCTTCGCGGCGGCCTCCGCGCTCGGCGGCGCGGCCACGACCGGCGCGATGATGTTCGGCGCCCGCGCACTCCAGGGCGTCTTCGGCGCGCTGCTCGCGCCCGCCGCGCTCTCCCTGCTCGCGGTGACGTTCACCGACGCCAAGGAGCGAGCCAAGGCGTTCGGCATCTACGGCGCGATCGCCGGTGGCGGTGGCGCCGTCGGTCTGATCCTGGGCGGATTCCTCACCGAGTACCTGGACTGGCGCTGGACGTTCTTCGTGAACATCCCGTTCGCCGTCGCCGCCGCGGCCGGCGCCTACTTCGTCATCCGTGAGCCGGCCGGCGGCCGCAACCGCTCCCCGCTCGACATTCCGGGCGTGGTGCTGTCCACCCTCGGCCTGGTCTCCCTGGTGTACGGCTTCACCCGCGCCGAGTCCCAGGGCTGGAGCGACACCCTGACCGTCTCGATGTTCGTCGCGGCCGCCGTTCTGCTGCTGGCCTTCGCGCTGGTCGAGTCGCGGGTGAAGGCCCCGCTGCTGCCGCTGCGCGTGGTCACCGACCGCAACCGCGGCGGGATCTACCTGTCGCTGGGCCTGGCGGTCATCGGGATGTTCGGCCTGTTCCTCTTCCTGACGTACTACCTGCAGGTCGTGCGGGGGTACACGCCGGTGCGGACCGGCTTCGCCTTCCTTCCGATGGTCGTGGGCATGATCACCGGCTCCACCCAGATCGGCACCCGCCTGATGACCCGGGTGGCCCCGCGACTGCTGATGGGCCCCGGATTCCTGGTCGCCGCCACCGGCATGCTCCTGCTGACGCAGCTGGAGCTCGACTCCTCCTACGCCACCCTGCTGCTGCCCGCGATGCTGCTGCTGGGCCTCGGCATGGGTACGGCGTTCATGCCGGCCATGTCCATGGCCACGCAGGGCGTCCAGCCGCGTGACGCGGGTGTCGCCTCCGCGATGGTCAACACCTCGCAGCAGGTGGGCGGCGCCATCGGTACGGCCCTGCTGAACACGATCGCGGCCTCGGCCACGACCTCGTACATCCAGGACCACATCAAGGGCGCCACCACCAGGCCCCAGCAGCAGCTGGTGCAGTTGCAGAGCATGGTGCACGGCTACACCAGCGCGGTCTGGTTCGCCGTCGGCATCCTGGTGGTGGCCGCCGTGATCGCCCTGACGCTCGTCAACGCGGGGCGTCCGGGCGGCACCAAGGTGACCGGGTTGGGCTCCGGCGCGGGCGCCGGCGCGGAGGACGAGACGGCGGTGCCCGTCATCGCCCACTGAGGCATCCGCTCAGCTTCTGCTGAGGCGCCCACGGGGGCCGTACGCCACGTACCTGTCCGCCTCCGCCCCTCAGCGGAGCCAGGGCAGGTCCGCACCCGCTTCCTTCGGCTGGAGTCCCTCGGCGACGATCTGCATGATCTCGCCGAGGGACTTCTGCTGTTCCAGGCTGAGACGGTCGAAGAGCGCCTGGCGTACGGCGGTCACATGGCCCGGCGCGGTGCGGCGCAGCACATCGAGGCCCTCGTCGGTCAGGACCGCGAACTGGCCGCGCTTGTCGGAGGGGCAGTCCTCGCGGCGCACCCAGCCGTTCTTCTCCAGGCGGGCGACGGCATGGGAGAGGCGGGACCGGGTGATCTTGGCGTCCATGGCCAGCTCCGTCATCCGCAGCCGGTGCTGCGGGGCGTCGGCGAGCTTGACGAGGAAGCCGTAGTAGATGTGCGGCATGCCCGCGTCGCGCTGGAGCTGGCGGTCGAGGTGGTCCTCGAGCAGGGTGGTGGCGTGCCGGTACGAACGCCAGACGCGCTGCTCCTCGGCGGTGAGCCAGCGGTGGGCATCGGCCTCGGCGGGGGCGGGCTCGGGGGCGGGCTCGGGCTCGGGGGCGGAAGCGGGTGCCGTGTTCATACATCCACTGTACGAGCTACTTCTTGAAGCTTAAACAATTCGGGCGTAACCTTGTTTCGTAGAGCTTTAGCTTTCAAGCATCTCAAGGGAGCCGCCACCATGTCAGCCGCCGTCCGGGAGCGCATGCCCGCCCTCTACCTCAGCCACGGTGCCCCGCCGCTCGCGGACGACCCGGTCTGGCCCGGCCAGCTCGCCGCCTGGTCCGCCGAGCTGCCCCGCCCCAAGGCGATCCTGGTCGTCTCCGCCCACTGGGAGGAGGCCCCGCTGGCCCTCGGGGCCATCGAGACCGTCCCCCTGGTCTACGACTTCTGGGGCTTCCCCGAGCACTACTACCGGGTGCGCTACGACGCCCCCGGCGCGCCCGAACTCGCCGAGAGCGTGCGGAAGTTGCTGCGCGCCCCCGGAATGCCCGTGCAGGACGTCCCGGACCGCGGCCTCGACCACGGCGCCTACGTCCCGCTAGTCGAGATGTTCCCCGCGGCCGACATCCCCGTGCTCCAGGTCTCCATGCCGACCCTCGACCCGGTCCGGCTCATGGACATCGGCCGCAGGCTGGCGCCGCTGCGCGACGAGGGCGTGCTGATCGTCGGCTCCGGCTTCTTCACCCACAACCTGGCCGCCCTGCGGCACGCCGGGGTCCCGAGCTGGTCCGCCGAGTTCGACGACTGGGGCAGGCGCGCCCTGGAGACCCGCGACTGGGACGCCCTGCTGGACTTCCTCGACAAGGCCCCGGCCGGCCGGTACGCCCACCCGCGCACCGAGCACTTCGCCCCGCTGTTCGTGACCATGGGCGCTGCGGAGGCCGGCGGTGAGCTGGGAACGCAGAAGTCCGTGATCGACGGCTTCTGGATGGGCCTGGCCAAGCGTTCGGTGCAGTTCGGCTGAGACATGCGCGCCCCCGCTGCGTAAGACGAGGGTGTGGAGAGTCTTGGATTTTCCCGAGAGTCCGGGTTTGCGGCAACCTTCCGACGGTGCGATTCGTCCATCAGGGTGGAAGGTGGTCGAAGAGGACGCTCTTCCCTGAAGTGGCGCCATCGGTGTGAACGGGGCCTCACATCCGGGGCGACCGGCGGGTTCCGTGAAGGGCCCGGGATGCCTTCGGCGCCGCCCTGACCTGCGGTTCCGCAGCCGTTGCGGCAGAGTTCGACGACTGTGGCGAGACAGGGTACTGCATGATCAGAAAATTAGGGGGCGGGTTGGGAATTCTGTCCGGATTCCAGTCGTTGTTTCCATCGGATGCCGGGCACCCGAGGAGAGTTCCGAGGCAGGTGCCGAGCATCTGAAGGACCACCCGCTGACCCACCATCGCAAGGGAGCACGCATGGCAACCCGTGCCGTCGCCCGTCGTAAGTCCGCCACCGGCGAGACGGCCGACGCGGCAAGCAGTGTTCGCGCCCATGGCGGCGAGATCGCCGATCGCGACCTGGTCGGCATGTATCTCGACGAGATCGCGCGTACGCCGCTGCTCGACGCCGCCAAGGAGGTCGAGCTGTCCCAGATCATCGAAGCGGGTGTGTTCGCGCAGCAGATCCTCGACGGGCACGAAGGGACCAGGACGGAAACCACCGACGAGGAGCTTCGGGCCCTGGTCGCCCAGGGAGAGCGGGCCAAGGACGTCTTCATCCGCTCCAACCTGCGCCTGGTCGTGGCGGTCGCCCGGCGGTACCCGCGCAGCGGCCTGCCCCTGCTGGACCTGATCCAGGAGGGCAACGCGGGCCTGGTGCGCGCGGTGGAGAAGTTCGACTACCGCAAGGGCTTCAAGTTCTCCACGTACGCCACCTGGTGGATCCGTCAGGCGATCACGCGCTCGATAGCCGACCAGTCGCGCACCATCCGGCTGCCCGTCCACCTGGTGGAGGAGCTGGGCCGCATCCGCCG
Organism: Streptomyces sp. NPDC014889; assembly: GCF_043081205.1. Taxonomy (NCBI): domain Bacteria; kingdom Bacillati; phylum Actinomycetota; class Actinomycetes; order Kitasatosporales; family Streptomycetaceae; genus Streptomyces; species Streptomyces sp. NPDC014889. The sequence goes on along the minus strand of NZ_JBIBWH010000006.1, from coordinate 201,976 downwards.
TGTCCAGCGGGAGTTCAACCGGGAGCACGGCCGTGACCCGGAGCCCGCGGAGATGGCCGAGGAGCTCGGCTCGACGCCCGAGCGTGTCTCGGACGTGCTCGACTGGGCCCGTGACCCGGTCTCGCTGAACATGTCGGTGGACGACGAGGGCGAGACCCAGTTCGGGGACCTGCTCGAGGACACCTCCGCCGTCTCGCCCGAGCAGTCGGTCATGACGCTGCTGCGCAGCGAGGAGCTCGACGACCTCATCGGCCGCCTCGACCAGCGCACGGCCTCGATCATCAAGATGCGGTACGGCATAGAGGACGGCCGCGAGCGTACGCTCACCGAGGTCGGCAAGGAGCACGGCCTGACGCGTGAGCGCATCCGCCAGATCGAGAAGCACGCGCTGCTGGAGCTGAAGAAGCTGGCCCGCGACACCGGGTTCGACGCGGCGGCGTGAGACCGTGCCGAACGTGAGACCGTGCCGAACGTGGGGCCATGCGGACGTGAGGCCGTGCCGGACGTGAGACCGTTTCGAACGGGATCCGGCCATGGCTCCGTGCGAGGGTCCGCCCGCGCCGCCATACCGGCCGACGGTCGTTCCGGTGCGCGTCCCGGCCGGGGCGTGCTGAGCCCGGGCGCGTGAGGCTGCCGGCGCGTCGGGCGACCGCGTACGCCGGGTGGCGAAAGGCCGCGCAAACATGGCCGTGTACCGTCGCTTGAAGCGGCGGGGGCCCGGGAACAACCTTTCCGAGCCCAGGAGTTCGACTCCCGGACGGTTCCGTCCCGGACCGGCCCCGGCCCCGGTCCCCTTCGGGGGACGCACAGATGTCCAGAGCCAAGTCCCGACGCACTCCCCCCCGGCGCCGGGACTTTCCCAGAGCCGGGTTCCGGCGCCCCTCCCCCCGGGGCGCCGGAGCCCGGCTCCACTTCTGCCCTCTTCGGCGAGGTCGGGGCGTAAGCCTGAGAGCCGGGGCGTGAGCCGTGAGAGCCGGGGCCGTGAGCCGTGAGAGGCGGGCGCGAGCCGTGAGAGCCGGGGCCGTGAGCCGTGAGAGGCGGGCGCGAGCCGGTGAGAGGCAGGCCGCCCTGCCCCGCCCGCGTCGCCCCTGACGGCCGACGACGGCCTTACGGAACCTCCCCCGGGATGCCGGAGGACGAGACGGCGGCCGCTCCGCTCTCCCCCCGCTCCGCGCCACCCCCGCCGGCCCGCGTCAGCCGCGCACCCAACCGCCGTACGCACTGCACGAGTTCATCGGGTTCCAGCACAGTGAACTCGCAGCCCAGCATCGCCAGCCGCACCGCGAGCCACTCCACCTGGTCGCCGACCGTGGCGCGCAGCCGGCAGCCGCCCGTGCCGAGCGGCTCCGGCGGGCCGAGCCACGCGGGCAGCCGCGCCGCGACCACCTCGGCCGGGTCGGTGAAGGTCACCGTGAACGTGTAGGTCTCCTGCCGCCGGTACACCGACTGCCTGAGGTACTCGGCCGCGCTCCCGGTCGGCAGCTCCCGCGGCGCGAACCGCGCACCGGTGGCGAAGGGCTCGCTGACCCGGTCGACGCGGAACGTCCGCCAGTCCGCCCGGTCCAGGTCGTACGCCACCAGGTACCAGCGCCGACCGGTCGACACGAGCCGGTACGGCTCCGTCAGCCGCCGCGAAACGGCCCCGTCGCCGGCCCGGTAGGCGAACCGCAGCCGCTCGGACCCCGCCACCGCGGAGGCCATGACGGTGAGCGTCTCCGTGGCGACACTCGCCCCGTCCCCGCTGGTCAGCGGAGTCGTCGCGGCCTGAAGCGTGGAGACGCGGTGCCGCAGCCGGGTCGGCAGCACCTGTTCCAGCTTCGCCAGTGCCCGTACCGAGGCCTCGTCCATGCCCTCGATCGCGTGCCCGGCTCCCGCGCGCAGCCCGACCGCGATCGCCACCGCCTCCTCGTCGTCGAGCACGAGGGGCGGCATGGCCTTCCCCGCGACCAGCCGGTAGCCGCCGTCGGCCCCCTTGGTCGCCTGCACCGGATAGCCCAGCTCACGCAGCCGGTCGATGTCCCGCCGGACCGTTCGCCGGGACACCCTGAGCCGCTCGGCGAGTTCGCCGCCGGGCCACTCCCGGGGGGTCTGGAGGAGGGACAGGAGCTGAAGGAGCCGGGCCGGAGTGTCCGTCGTCATACATCCGAGAATGCCGTACGACTAGGACATGATCTGACCTAATACCTGCATAGCGTGGCGTCATGTCCTCCACCGAAACCCCCGCCGGCAACCCGGCCCCGGCCCCGAGCCCGGCCTCGGCCCCGGTCTCCGCCCAGGCCCAGACCCCGGCTCCCCTCCCGGCCGCCGATCGCCGTCGCTGGTTCGCGCTGGCGATCGTCATGACCGCGGCCTTCATGGACCTCGTGGACGTCACGATCGTCAACATCGCGATCCCGTCCATCCAGCGGGACGCCGGCGCCTCCTTCAGCCAGATCCAGTGGATCACCGCCGGGTACGCCCTTGCCTTCGCGGCCGGTCTGATCACCGGCGGCCGGCTCGGCGACATCCACGGCCGCAAGCGGCTGTTCCTCCTCGGCATCGCCGGCTTCACCCTCGCCTCCGCGCTGTGCGGCTTCGCCGCGAACCCCGAGATGCTGGTCGCCGCGCGCATCCTCCAGGGCGCCATGGCGGCGATGATGGTCCCGCAGGTGCTGTCGATCGTGCACGCCACGTTCCCGGCGCACGAACGCGGCAAGGTCTTCGGCCTGTTCGGCGCGATCGTCGGACTGGGCGCGGTCTCCGGCCCGCTGCTCGGCGCGCTGCTCACCGAGTGGAACCTGTTCGGGCTGGAATGGCGGCCGATCTTCCTGATCAACCTGCCCGTCGGCGCCCTGGCCCTCGTCCTCGGCAACCGCTTCATCAGCGAGTCCAAGGCCCCCCGGGCCCTGAAGCTGGACCTCGTGGGAGCCGCCCTGGTCACCCTGGGCCTGCTGATGCTGCTCTACCCGCTGACCCGGGGCCGCGAGCTGGGCTGGCCGCTGTGGGGGTACCTGTCCATGGCGGGCGCGCTGGTGGTCTTCGCGGCGCTGGTGGCGTACGAGCGGAACAAGGCGGCACGGGACGGCTCGCCGCTCATCGAACTGTCGCTGTTCCGGGTGAAGAGCTTCGCCGCGGGCATCGCGGTGCAGACCGTCTTCGGCGTCGCGCTGGGCGTGTTCTTCCTGGTCTGGACGCTGTACATGCAGGTCGGCCTCGGCTGGAGCCCGCTGCGGGCGGGCCTGACGGGCGTACCGTTCTCGATCGCCGTGTCCGCCGCGGCCGGGGTCTCCGTGCAGAAGCTGGTCCCGCGCTTCGGCCGCAAGGTGCTCCAGGCGGGCGCGCTGGTGATGGCGGCCGGTGTCCTGGTCTACATCGCGGAGTCCGAGCGGTACGGCCTGCGCATCGCCCCCTGGCAGATGGCGCTCCCGCTGGTCGTGATGGGCCTGGGCATGGGCCTGATCGTGGCGCCGCTGACCGACGCGGTGCTCTCGGAGGTGCCGCGTGAGCACGCGGGTTCGGCGTCCGGACTGATCAACACCGTGCAGCAGATGGGCAACGCGCTGGGGCTCGGCCTGGTGTCGGTGGTCTTCTTCGGAGTCATCGGCGACCGCCTGACCCCGGCCGAGGTGGGCCCCGCCTTCGTCAACGCCTTCCAGCACGCGCTGGTGTGGGTGGCGGCGGTACTGGGCGTCATCTTCGTCCTGATGTCGGCCCTGCCCAAGCGGCCGGGCCGGGAGGCGGAGGGCGCCGGGGAGTCCGGCCGGGCCGGGGCGGCCGGAGAGCGGCCCGTGGTGGCGGACCGGGCGGGCGAGCTGGTGGGCTGACCTGCGCGAACGAGGGCCGATGGGGCCCGGCACCCCGAGAGGTGCCGGGCCCCATCGGCGTACGGCTGGTGCCGGGTCCGCCCGCGCGCTGCTGGGCCTCACATGACCCGGACATCACCGGAAGTCCGTTCATGCCCGGTTCTATGCCCGAACCTGTTTACTTCCCTGACATCCCGGCGTACGCTCCGGAGAGAAACCACAAGTTCGGGCATCAGTCGGAGGCAGGCGGACATGTACGCACCGGAGCGGCAGCAGGAGATCCTCCGGCTCGCCCGGGACGGCGGCCGTGTGGACGTCGTGTCGCTCGCCGAGGAGTTCCAGGTGACGGCGGAGACGATCCGCCGCGACCTGAAGGCACTCGACCGTGCGGGCCTGCTGCGCAGGGTGCACGGCGGAGCCATCCCGGCCGGCCGGCTGGACTTCGAGCCGGACCTCACCGAGCGCGAGTCCACCGCGGCCGACGAGAAGGACCGCATCGCCAGGGCGGCCCTGGCCGAACTGCCGGCCGAGGGCACGCTGATCCTCGACGCCGGTACGACGGTGGCCCGGGTGGCCGCCGCCCTGCCCCTGGAGACCTCGCTCACCGTCGTCACGCACTCCCTGCCGATCGCGGCCCGCCTCGCGGACCACCCAGGTCTCCAGCTCCACCTCGTGGGCGGGCGGGTGCGCAACCGCACGCGCGCCGCCGTGGACGCCTGGGCGCTGCGTGCCTACGGCGAGATCCGCGCCGACGTGCTGTTCGTCGCCGCCAACGGCTTTTCCGCCGAACACGGTCTGACCACCCCCGACCTCGCCGAGGCAGCGGTGAAGCGCGCGGCGATCGCCGCCGCCCGCCGTGTGGTGCTGCTCGCCGACTCCGCCAAGCACGGCCAGGAGCACTTCGCCCGCTTCGGCGGTCTGGACGACGTGGACCTGCTGATCACCGACAGCGGATTGAGTCCCGAGGACGCGGCCGCCATCGAGCGCGGCGGCACGGAAGTAGTGCGCGCATGATCGTCACCGTCACCCCCAACCCCTCCCTGGACCGCACCTACGAGGTTCCCTCGCTCGAACGCGGCCAGGTCGTCCGGGCCACCGGTGAGCGCATGGACCCCGGCGGCAAGGGCGTGAACGTCTCGCGCGCGGTCGCGGCCGCCGGGCGGCGCACGGTCGCCGTCCTGCCCCTGGGCGGCGCGCCGGGCGCGCTCGTCGCGGAGCTGCTCGACGCGCAGGGCATCGACGTCGCGCCGGTGCCGGTCGCCGGGGCCACCCGGTCGAACATCGCGCTGGCGGAGGCCGACGGCGTCCTGACGAAGATCAACGCGCCGGGTCCCGAACTCTCCGCCGAGGAGCAGGAGTCGCTGCTGGAGACGGTGCGGAGGCGGTCGCGCGGCGCCGACTGGATCGCGTGCTGCGGCAGCCTGCCGCGCGGACTCGCGCCGTCCTGGTACGCCGACCTGGTCGCGCGGGCGCACACGGCAGGTGTCCGCATCGCGCTGGACACCTCCGGGCCCGCGCTGCTCGAGGCGCTGCGCGAGGGCCCGGACCTGGTCAAGCCGAACGCCGCGGAGCTCGCCGAGGCCGTCGGGCACTCCCTGGCAACGGTCGGCGACGCGGTGAAGGCGGCCGAGGAACTGCGCGGACTGGGCGCGCGCACCGTGCTCGCCAGCCTGGGCGCCGACGGGCAACTGCTCGTGGACGGCGCGGGCGCCTGGTTCGGCAGCGCGCGCGTGGACGTCGTCCGCAGCAACGTCGGCGCCGGCGACTCCTCCCTCGCCGGTTTCCTGATCGCCGGAGGCACCGGCCCGGAGGCGCTCGCGCTCGCCGTCGCGCACGGCGCGGCCGCCGTCCAGCTGCCGGGCAGCCTGATGCCGACACCCGGCGACCTGGACCCGGCGGCGGTGACGGTCACGGCGGACGTGCCGGTGGACCGCGCACTGACGGAGCCGGTGGCATGACCGGCCGCCCGCCCCGCATCCGGTGCCGTCCGACGCGTCCGACGGCCCGCACGCCTGACGACTCTCCCCGCACTCCCCACACCCCTCGCACTGCCCCCGTCCCCTTCCCCGTCCCCACCCCCGCCCACCCCACTGACCGGGCGATACGCGCGCTAAGGAGCCCGCGATGAGCGACATGATCACCGCGGACCTGGTCGACCTCGACCTGTCCGCCGACACCAAGCAAGCGGCGGCGCGCTCGCTCGCCGAGCGGATGGTGGCCCAGGGCCGGGTGACCGACCTGGAGGGCTTCCTCGCCGACGTGGCCGCCCGCGAGGCGCAGATGCCGACCGGCCTGGACGGCGGCATCGGCATCCCGCACTGCCGCAGCGAGCACGTCGTCGAGCCGACCCTCGCCTTCGGGCGCAGCGCGGCCGGGATCGACTTCGGCGCGGCGGACGGCCCCGCCGACCTGATCTTCCTGATCGCGGCCCCGGCCGGCGCCGACGACGCCCACCTCAAGATCCTGTCGTCGCTGGCCCGGCAGCTGATGAACGACGAGTTCACCTCCGCGCTGCGGTCGGTGGACGACGCGGTGGCCGCTGCCGCGCTCATCCGCGGTGACGAGGCTCCCGGCGAGGCCGCGGCACGAGCCGAGGGCTCCGCCACGGCCGCCGAGGGCGCCTCCGCGCAGGCGACGGACGCCCCCGAAGACACCGCCGCGACGCCGGGGGCGGCCTCCTCCGGCGCCGTGGCGGCTGATACTGCCCCGGCCCCGACCCCGGCCCCGCCCCCGGCCCCGGCATCGGATGCGAACGCCACGGCGGGAGCTTCTGACGCTTCCGGTGCCTCCGGTGCTTCCGGCGAGCGTCCGTTCCGGATCGTCGCCGTCACCTCCTGCCCCACCGGTATCGCGCACACCTACATGGCGGCCGAGTCGCTGGAGAACGCGGGCCGCGAGGCGGGCGTCGAGGTCGTCGTGGAGACACAGGGTTCGGCCGGCTTCGAGCGGCTCGACCCGGCGGTGATCGCGGCGGCCGACGGCGTGATCTTCGCCCACGACGTCCCCGTGCGCGACAAGGACCGCTTCGCCGGGAAGCCGGTCGTCGACGTCGGCGTGAAGGCGGGCATCAACCGGCCCGGCGCACTGATCACCGAGGTCCGCGCCAAGGCGGCGCGCGGCGAGGTGAGCGCGGCGCCCGCGCCGGGCGGTACTCCGGTGGAGCGGGACGGCGAACCGGGCGAGGGCTACGGCACGAAGCTGCGCAAGTGGCTCATGTCCGGCGTCAGTTACATGGTTCCCTTCGTGGCCGCGGGCGGTCTGCTGATCGCCCTCGGGTTCGCGATCGGCGGCTACAAGATCAACAAGGCGCCGTCGGTGATGGACCACTTCGTCTGGACCCAGGGCGACAGCTGGGGCGCCCTGCTGTTCCAGATCGGTGGCGTGGCCTTCGCCTTCCTCATCCCTGTGCTGGCCGGCTACATCGCCTACGGCATGGCGGACCGCCCAGGAATCGTCCCCGGATTCGTCGGCGGGTCGATCGCGCTCACCATCAACGCCGGTTTCCTCGGCGGTCTCGCGGCCGGTCTGATCGCCGGTGGTGTGGTGATGGCGATCCAGAAGGTGCGCATCCCGGCGGCCCTGCGCGGCATCATGCCGGTGGTGGTGATCCCGCTGATCTCGTCGGCGGTCGTCGGATTCCTGATGTTCGTGGTCATCGGCAAGCCCATCGCCACCGCGCAGAAGGGCATGACCGACTGGCTGAACGGGCTGACCGGCACCAACGCCGTCCTGCTCGGCGCCCTGCTCGGTCTGATGATGTGCTTCGACCTCGGCGGTCCGGTCAACAAGGTCGCCTACACCTTCGCCACCGCCGGCATCGCGGTCTCCAGCCCCAGTGACTCCGCCATGAAGATCATGGCCGCGGTGATGGCGGCCGGCATGGTCCCGCCGCTGGCGATGGCCCTGGCCACGACCGTGCGCGGCAAGCTGTTCACCCACACCGAGCGGGAGAACGGCAAGGCCGCCTGGGTCCTGGGCGCCTCCTTCATCTCCGAGGGCGCCATCCCGTTCGCGGCGGCCGACCCGCTGCGCGTCATCCCGTCGTCGATGGTGGGCGGCGCGCTCACCGGCGCACTGTCGATGCTCTTCGGCGCCACGCTCCGCGCTCCGCACGGCGGCATCTTCGTGGTCCCGCTGATCGGCAACCCGTTCCTCTACCTGATCGCCATCGTGGCGGGCGTGTGCGTGACCACCGCCCTGGTGGTCGCCCTGAAGACCCTGCGCAAGCCGGCACCCGGTGCGGGAGCCGCCGAGGCGGGCGCGTCGGCCGAACCCGCCGACCGGAAGCAGCCGGTGGCGGCCTGATCCGCCCCTTGCCGCCTTGTCCCTTTGGCGCACTGTGAGTTGTTCACGGCACATGCGAGATACGTCACGGTCCGGGGCCGAAGTCCCGGACCGTGGTGTCTACTGGAGCACATGCCTCAGCATGTCTCGACCCTGATGTGGATCGGTGTGGCCGTCCCCGCCGCACTGACCGCCGCCTGCCTGATCGGCCTCGCCCGCATCCGACGTGCCATCCGCCTCGAGACCGCCCGGCAGCAACCCGCCCCGAGGCTTCCGGGCCTCCCGCTCCAGCGCGGTACCGGTCCCGGCCGGGAGTTCGTCGAACTGACCCCGGAGGAGAAGGACACCTTCGCGGGCCTGGTACGTCGACTCGGCAACGGCCGCTGAGACTGGTCCCGGCCGAGCGGGCGACAGCCACCGGCTCAAGGATTCCAGGACGGACGTGCTCCGGGGCAGGCGGGCTTCAGGACATCTGCGCCGCGCGCCGTTCCATCGCGCCACGGGCCGCGTCCTCCGTGACGTACACCTCGCACATGTGGCGACCGTCGGGGGTCGCCGTGTGCTCGACCTCCCAGAGGGAGATCTCCACACCGCCGTCCAGCAGGAACGCGTGCTCGTAGAGCGAGAAGCACAGCCCGGCCCGGCCCGCGCGGCAGGGGCGGCCGAAAGCCTGGGTGATCCGGTGACCGGACGCCGACCCCAGCAGGGACGCGACGTCCGCGCCCGGCCGGTCGGCGTTCTCCGCGCGCCGCAGCAGACGGCGTGCGTGGTCGGCCGAGTCGTCGGACGCGTACGAGTGCCGTGTCTGGGGCGGCGGCGAGAGCTGGACCATTACCGGCAGTTCGAACTCAGGAGTGTCCGGCGGGAGCGGCAGCCGGGCGGTGGCGGTGCTCAGCTCCTCCTCGTCGTCGTACACCTCGTGCTGAACCTCGCTGCCCGGCGCGGTGTTGTGCACCAGCTCCCAGAGCGTGAGCGCGGAGCCGTCCGCGAGCAGCCAGGTGTGCCGGTAGGTCTCACGGTGCAGTCCAGCGCTGTGGTGCGCCGAGTGCAGCGAACCGTCGTAGGCCAGGGCGCAGTCGAGTCGCCGTATCGTCTCGTCGGGTAACTCGAAGGAGTTCAGGGCGCGGCCGAGGAGCCGCGCGAGGTGCTCCTCCGGAGACTCCGGCGACTCGCGTGGCTCGTACGCTGTCGTCTCGTACGGAACGCTCAAGGCTTCTCCCGGCGTTGCTGCATGTCACCTTGTGGGTGCATACCGTAGCCCCTCGGTCGGGCATCATGTCCGCGAACCGAGAAAACGTCCACCCCGAAAACGGCCGGCCCGCGCGAGAAGTTCCCGCCAGAGCCGATGTCCCGTCAAAATCTGCTGGTCAGGCGCATGTTGTGGAGCAGGCTCCGGTCTTCGGGCGCTGCGGAAGGTCAACGGCCGCCGTACAGCTCCTCGTAGGCCGGCCACTGGCCACCCGGCCCGGTCACCGCCTCGGCGGCCCGCACCGCGCGGACGATCGCGCGGGTCACCTGGTCCGCGCCCGCCGCGAGGATCTCGTTCAGCGCGAGCGGGTCGCCGGGGTCCGGCGGACGCGCGCCGGTCGCCAGCGCGAACACCGTGTCACCGTCGTTGAGCAGGTGCACCGGACGGACGGCGCGCGCGATGCCGTCGTGCGCCGTGCCGGCCAGCTTCTGCGCCTGCGCCTTGGTCAGGTCGGCGTCGGTGGCGACCACCGCCAGGGTGGTGTTCAGCGGGGGCGGCGCGTTCCTCGCCGCGGCCTCGGCGAGGCGCCGCCGCGCGCGCTCGTGCACCCGCGCGTCGGGATGCGTCACCGGCCCCTGGAACAACTCCCCGTACAGCACCCCCGTTTCCGGGTCGAGCGCCGAACCCACCGCGTTGGCCACCGCCAGCGCGGCCACCGTGACGCCCGATCCGAGCACCGTGCTCGCCGTGCCGACCCCGCCCTTCAGCGGTCCCACGGCCGCTCCGGTCCCGGCGCCCACGCACCCCTCGGGCACGGGCCCGCCCACCTCGCTCGCCGCCGCGGCCTCGACCGCGGCGCGCCCGGTGGCCGCGTCCGGCCGGGCCCGGAAGTCACCGCCGCGGCCCAGGTCGAACACGCAGGCTGCGGGTACGACCGGCACGACGTGCGAGGGATCGGGCCCGACACGGACCCCGCGCCCCCGCTCCTCCAGCCAGGCCATCACTCCCGAGGCGGCGTCCAGCCCGTAGGCGCTGCCGCCGGTCAGGACGACCGCCTCCACCGTCCGCACCAGGTTGCGCGGGTCCAGGGCGTCGGTCTCCTTGGTCCCGGGGCCGCCGCCGCGCACGTCGACGGCGGCGACGGCGCCGCCCTCCGGCGCGAGCACGACCGTCGTGCCGGTGAGCCAGCCGCCGCCCGTGCGCGTCGCATGTCCCACCCGCACGCCTTCGACGTCCGTCAGAGCGTCCACTGCCATGGGAGCCAGTCTCCACGTCACCCAGGGGGAGCGGGGACGATCACGGGTCTTTCCTGTGCAACGGCACGGAACTCCACGTCATCCGCCGCGGACCGTACCCTTGAGGCATGAGTACCGCCCCCGAGCCCGCCCCCGAACCGCGTGACCCGAAGGCCGCGCTGATCTTCGACGACCCGCTGAACCAGCAGTCCACGGACGACACCGACCGCGGGTGGGGCGAGCGCACGGAGGGCGACTCCGCGGCCGACCTCAAGCGCTACCTGGACGAGAAGCCTCCCCACCACCTCTGAGGCCCGCGGGCCCGCCGGAGCGCGGACGCTACCGCTCGCCGTATTCGGAGTTGCGCCGGGCGGCGACCAGCTCGTCGCGTATCTCCTTCAGCACTTCCAGCTCGGTCACCTCCACGGCCTCCTCCGCGCCCTCCCTGGCCTTTCTCCGTGCCTCCTGGCGGGCCAGGAACTTCGCCATGGGCAGGACCATCAGGAAGTAGACCACCGCCGCCGTGATCAGGAACTGGAGGGCGGCGCCGAGGACCGAGCCCCACATGATCCGGATGCCCTGGTCGCCCTCGCAGGGGGCGCTCAGGCACGAGTCGTAATGGTCGAGGTTCTTGGTGCCGATCGCCCCGACGACGGGACTGATCACTCCCTTCACCACCGCGTTGACGATGTTGGTGAAGGCGGCGCCGACGACCACCGCTACTGCCAGATCGACGACGTTCCCGCGCATCAGGAAGGCCTTGAAGCCCTGCCAGACGCTCGGGTCCTTCTTGTCGCTCACCTGCGGCCCCTCCTCGGACATGCAACTGCAACGTGCGGAACGAACAGCTCCGCAACCTACGGCTCACCACAGGGTCACCGCCAGCCTGGCCGTCGCACTCGCCCCGGCCAGCCCCGCCGCGGTGGAGCGCGGCACCGACAGCGCGACCAGCGCTCCGCCCCCGGCCACGTCGTCCACGGGCTCCGGGACCCTGGCCACCCGGGCGCCGTGCGCGACCACCCGGGCCTGCCCGCCCGTCGCCGGATCCTCCGCGGCGATCACGTCGACCCGGTCACCGGGGCGCAGCAGCCGGACCGTGGCCGCGTCCGCGATGCGCACGGGCGCGATCACCGTGCGCCCCTCGTCCGCGCCGTGGCGCCCGGCGGCCCGGCCGGATCCGTCGGCCGGCGCCGGCTGCCCGCGGGCCGGTCCGCCGCGCGGAGGGTCCGGAACGTCCCGCGGGCCAGCCGCCACGAGCGCGGCCGCCGTCACGGCGAGTCCGGCCGCCACCGCGCGCCCCCGGTGCCGTACGAGCCGGTGCAGCCCGTACCGCCCGCCGCGCACGCGCACCGGCGCGAAGTGGGGCACCTCACACGTGGCCGGGGCGTCCGTACCCGGCGAGTACGGAGAGGAAGGCACACGCGGAAAGTGCGGGGGCGAGGACGAAGACGGAGGAGAAGACCAAGAAGGAGGAGACGACGAACACGGCACGGACATGCGGACCACCACCAGCGACGGGGATTTCGGCTTGCCACGCCCACGATGAGGCATAGCGCTGCCGCCTGCCGGAGCCCGTGTGCTACCCGCCGGTTGTGGACAACTCCCTCACCCGAAGGAGCAGTTCCGCCGTCCCGCTACGGCAGCGTGAACCCCGGGTCCATCCCGCCCAGCGCACCGGCGCACAGGCAGTCCCGTTCCTCGGTCGCGGGCAGCGCGGCCACCGCGTCGAACAGGACGCCCCGCAGCCGTTCCACATTGGCCGCGAACACCTGCAGCACCTCCTCGTGCGAGACGCCCTCGCCGGTCTCCGCGCCCGCGTCCAGGTCGGTGACCAGGGTCAGCGAGGTGTAGCAGAGCTCCAGTTCACGGGCGAGCGCCGCCTCGGGGTGGCCGGTCATGCCCACCACCGACCAGCCCTGCGCCTGGTGCCACAGCGACTCGGCCCGGGTCGAGAAGCGGGGCCCCTCCACCACGACGAGGGTGCCGCCGTCCACCGCGTCCCAGTCCTGCCCGCGCGCCGCCTTCAGCGCGGCCGTGCGGCCCGCCGGGCAGTACGGGTCGGCCATGGAGACGTGCACGACGTTCGGCACCGTGCCGTCGGTCCGCGGCAGCCCGTCGAAGTAGCTCTGCGCCCGGGACTTCGTACGGTCGACGAACTGGTCGGGCACGAGCAGCGTGCCCGGCCCGTACTCGGGGCGCAGCCCGCCCACCGCGCAGGGCCCGATCACCTGGCGCACGCCCACGGAGCGCAGCGCCCACAGGTTGGCCCGGTAGTTGATGCGGTGCGGAGGGAGGTGGTGGCCCCGTCCGTGCCGGGGCAGGAAGGCGACCCGCCGGCCGGCGACCTCACCGAGGAACAGGGAGTCGCTGGGTTCCCCGTAGGGCGTCTCCACCCGGACCTCGGTCACGTCGTCGAGGAACGAGTAGAAGCCGGAACCGCCGATGACACCGATCTCTGCGTTCGCCATGACCAGCACACTAGCCGCCCGCGCACACGCCGAGGACCCCACCGTCCCACGACGGCGGGGTCCCGGAGGGAAGACGTCAGGCGGCGGAGCTGCCGGCCGAGCTCGCGGACGTCGAGGACGACCCCGACGACGAGGACGAGCCGGAGGACGACCCCGACGAAGAAGAGGAGGAGGACGACGAGGAGCTCGACGACTTCGATGCCGACGCCGCGCTGCTGCTCGACGAGGAGCCGCGGCTGTCGTTGCGGTAGAAGCCGGATCCCTTGAAGACAATGCCGACCGCGGAGAACACCTTCTTCAGGCGGCCACCGCAACCGGGGCACTCGGTGAGTGCGTCGTCGGTGAACTTCTGCACCGCCTCGAGGCCATCGCCGCACTCGGTGCACTGGTACTGGTAGGTGGGCACTGTCTTCCTCCTGGCACTCTCACTCGATGAGTGCTAACGACGGTCCATAGTGACGTATTCCCGAGGATCAGTCCACTGTGACGTGGGCGCGGTGACCGACGCCACGTGCGACCGTGCGGCCCTGCGTCCGGGACGTGAGCCGTGACCTGAGGGCCACCAGGGTCAGGAGGGCCAGTACCGTGCCGGCCATCGGCACCAGGAAGCCGGCGCCGCCCCACAGGCGGTCCTCCAGTTGCCCGGCGACCGTGACCGCCGCCGCCTGGCCGAGCGCGACCGCGCCGGTGAGCCAGGTGAACGCCTCGGTGCGGGCGCCTGCCGGGACCAGGTCCTCCACCAGGGTGTATCCGGTGATCAGGGCGGGCGCGATGCACATGCCGACCAGGAGGCCGAGCGCCGCCAGGAGCAGCACCGAGTGCGCGGTCCACAGGGCGGACGCGGCCAGGGCCAGAGCGGTGTAGCCGACGAGGAGACGGTGCTGCGGGGCGGTCTTCCAGGCGATGGCGCCGCAGACGACGCCGGAGAGCATGTTGCCCGCGGCGAAGGTTCCGTAGAGCACGCCGTTGAGGCCGGGCTCGCCGATCGACTCGGTGAACGCGGCCAGCGAGACCTGCATGCCGCCGAAGACCGAGCCGATGCCGAGGAAGGTCGCGATCAGCACCCGTACCCCGGGGATGCGCAGGGCGGAGGCGTGCTCCACGCGCGCGTGCCCGCCGCCGGTGACGGGCGGCTGGGTGCGCTTCTGGGCGGCGAACAGCAGACCGCCGACGAGGGTCAGCGCGGACTCGGTGACCAGCCCGGCGGCCGGGGTGACGGTCGTGCACAGGGCGGTCGCCAGGAGGGGGCCTACGACGAACGTCAGCTCGTCGGTGACGGACTCGAAGGCGGCCGCGGTGGTCATCAGCGGCGAGTCCTTGAGCGTCACGCCCCAGCGGGCCCGCACCATCGGGCCGGCCTGCGGCACCGAGGCGCCGGTCGGCACGGCCGCCGCGAACAGCGCCCACAGGGGGGCGTGCGCCAGGGCGAGCGCGGTCAGCGTCAGCCCCGCGAGGGTGTGCACGAGAACGCCGGGCACCAGTACCGCGCGCTGCCCGTGGCGGTCGGCGAGACGTCCGCTGTAGGGCGCGCACAGCGCCATGGAGACGCCGGTGACGGCCGCGGTGGCGCCGGCCGCGCCGTAGGAGCCGGTGGTGTGCTGCACCAGCAGCACGATGGAGATGGTGAGCATCGCGAACGGCTGTCGCGCGGCGAAACCGGGGAGCAGGAACGTCCAGGCGCCGCGGGTGCGCAGCAGCGGCCCGTATCCCGGGCGGGAGGATTCCGTCGCGGTCCGCGCCGGTTCGGTGCTGGTGACCGTGGATCCCACGGCCGTGCCTTTCTGCCGCCTGGTAGCGCGGGCCCGGGCGTGCGGGCGCGGCCGAGAGCTGTCCTCTTGCGCGGACTGCGGTAGATGCCGGTGCCCGCTGAGGGGGGGGCTGCCCGGCCGCCATACGGTCGCGCCAGCTCTGCGTCAGGCAGAGTTGGTTCGATCAGGGTGTTCCCCCATCGTACAGGGGTGCGGGGAACGCCCCTTCACCCTCGGCTGCCCGCACCCGCGCCGTCGGCGCCCAGCCATCCGGCCAGCTTGCCGCCCCGGCCGACCGCGCGCAGGCGCTGTTCGGCCGCCTCGCGGACCGGGTCGGTGGCGACCACGAGGAGTTCGTCGCCGCGCCGCAGGGTGGTGGCCGGCAGCGGCACGAACGACTTGCCCTCGCGGACGACGAGGGTGACCGCGGACCCGGACGGCAGCCGCAGTTCGCTGATCTCGACGCCGTGCATCCGCGATCCGTCGGGGATGGCGACGGACAGCAGATGGCCGCGCAGCCGCTCCAGGGGCGCCGACTCGATGCCGAGGTCGGCGGCCTCCTCGCCGGAGCCCAGCCGGAGCTTGCGGGCGAGCCAGGGCAGGGTCGGCCCCTGCACGAGGGTGTAGACGACGACCAGGACGAAGACGATGTTGAAGATGCGGTGGGTGGCGTCGACCCCGTTCACCATGGGGATCGTCGCCAGGATGACGGGAACGGCGCCGCGCAGCCCGGCCCACGACATCAGGCTCTGCTCCTGCCACGGCACCCGGAACGGCAGCAGGCTCGCCACCACGCCCAGCGGGCGCGCGACCATGGTCAGCACCAGACCGATGACGAGGGCGGGCAGGACGTCGTCGAGCAGTTCGTGCGGGGTGACCAGCAGGCCGAGCATCACGAACATGCC
This sequence comes from Streptomyces sp. NPDC014889, assembly GCF_043081205.1. Taxonomy (NCBI): domain Bacteria; kingdom Bacillati; phylum Actinomycetota; class Actinomycetes; order Kitasatosporales; family Streptomycetaceae; genus Streptomyces; species Streptomyces sp. NPDC014889. Next base: position 186,365 of record NZ_JBIBWH010000006.1, on the reverse strand, counting down.
GATCTGGGCGATCCAGCCGAGTCCTTCGGCGAAGCCGCGGGTAGCGGGCCAGTGCGGCAGCTTGGCGTTGCCGAGCAGCATCGACGCGAGGTACACGGCGAGGAAGCCGCTGCCGTGGGCCAGCGCCCCGGCGGCGTACGCCGTGACCGCGATGGCCATGACGGCGATCGGGTAGAGGCCGGAGGCGGGCAGCGCCACGTGCCGCAGACCCCAGGAGCCGAGCCAGCCCACCGCCAGGCCGATGGCCGCGCCGATGGCCAGCTCCAGGGCTATCTCGCCGACCAGGACGTACCAGTGCTCGATCGGTCCCGCGGTGGAGAAGGCGACGACCAGGATCACCACCGGGGCGTCGTTGAAGCCGGACTCGGCCTCCAGCGTGCCCGTCACGCGCGCGGGGAGGGGGATCTTGCGCAGCACGGAGAAGACGGCCGCGGCGTCCGTGGAGGACACCACCGCGCCGATGATGAGCGACTGACGCCAGCCCAGACCGCTGAGGTAGTGGGCGGCGGCCGCGGTGACGCCGACGCTCACGGCGACACCGACCACCGCGAGGGCCGTGGCGGAGGGAAGGACCGGCTTGACCTCCTTCCACTTCGTGCCGAGACCGCCCTCGGCGAGGATCACGACGAGGGCCGCGTAGCCGATGACCTGGGTCAGTTCGGCGTTGGTGAAGTGGATGCCGCCGAGGCCGTCCGAGCCCATGACGACGCCGATCCCCAGGTAGACGAGCAGGCTGGGGAGCCCGCTGCGCGAGGAGATCCGGACCGCGGCGACCGCGACGAGCAGGACGACCGAGCAGGCGAGCAGGAGCTGGTTGAGGTGGTGAACAGTCAGCAGCGGTTCCTTCCGCGAGTTCCCGGTTTACTTCGTTACCTTACCTAACTCTTGACGCTTTCTTGACGCGTCCTGTGACGAAATGGGGATGCCCGACCGGCGCTGGACCCGACTCCGCGTCAAGTGCTACCGGGCCCTGCGCCTATGGTTGCTCCAGCGCTCATTCGAAGTCACAGCCCGACCTGCCGCTCGCGTTAGGACAGCAAGGACAGCGATGCCCCCGAACACCACCGCCTCAACGGGTGACAAGGCCGGCAAGTCCGGCAGGAAGAAGGGGCGAAAAGCCCGCTTGGCCGTGCTTGTCCTGGTGATGGCTCTGATCGGCGGCACCGCCTACGGCGCCTACTGGTCCGTCAGCACCGTGCGCGCCTCCTTCCCGCAGACCAAGGGCACCATCACGCTGCAGGGCCTGTCGGGTCCCGTGGACGTCAAAAGGGACGGCTACGGCATCCCGCAGGTCTACGCCTCCAGCGCGGAGGACCTGTTCATGGCGCAGGGCTTCGTCCAGGCGCAGGACCGGTTCTACGAGATGGACGTGCGCCGGCACATGACGTCCGGGCGCCTGTCGGAGATGTTCGGCAAGGGCCAGCTCAAGAACGACGAGTTCCTGCGCACGCTGGGCTGGGACCGGGTCGCCCGGCAGGAGTACGACAAGACGCTGTCGGCCTCCACGAAGAAGTACCTCCAGGCGTACACCCAGGGCGTCAACGCCTACCTCAAGGGGCGGGCGGCCAAGGACATCTCCCTGGAGTACGCGGCGCTGGGCCTCGCCAACGACTACAAGCCCGGGCAGTGGACCCCGGTCGACTCGCTCGCCTGGCTGAAGGCGATGGCCTGGGACCTGCGCGGCAACATGCAGGACGAGATCGACCGCGCCCTGATGACCAGCCGCCTCGGCCCCAAGCAGATCAAGGACCTGTACCCGGACTACCCGTACAGCAGGAACAAGCCGATCGTGAGCGAGGGCCAGTACAACTCGCTCACTCAGGCGTTCGAAGCGAGTGGCGGCACGACGGGCGCGGGCGGCGGAACCTCGACCGGCACGGGAACCGGCATCGGTACGGGCACCGGCACCGGTACGGGCACCGACGCGTCGACCGGCCTGGGCACCGGCACCTCGACGGACGCGTCCGGCACGAGCGGCACCTCCGGTGTGCAGAGCCAGCTCATGGGCCTCTACGACGTCCTGGACGGCCTCCCGACGGCCGTCGGCGTCAACGGCAACGGCATCGGCTCCAACTCCTGGGTCGTCTCCGGGCGGTACACGATCACCGGCAAGCCGCTGCTCGCCAACGACCCGCATCTGTCCGCGTCGCTGCCCTCGGTCTGGTACCAGATGGGCCTGCACTGCCGCGAACTCTCCAAGGCGTGCCCGTACGACGTCACCGGCTACACCTTCGCGGGCATGCCCGGCGTGATCATCGGCCACAACCAGGACATCGCCTGGGGCATGACCAACTCCGGTGTCGACGTCACGGACCTGTACCTGGAGAAGCTCAGCGGCAACGGCTACCTGCGCGACAACAAGACGGTGCCGTTCAAGACCCGCCAGGAGACCATCAAGGTCGCGGGCGGCGCGTCCAAGACGATCGTCGTGCGCGAGACCGACGACGGGATGCCCCTGCTGTCCGACCGTTCCAGCGAACTGATGACGGTCGGCAAGAAGGCCACGGTCAACACCGCGGCGCCCGACCGCGGCGACGGCTACGCGATCGCCCTGAAGTGGACCGCGCTGGAGCCGGGCACCTCCATGGACGCCGTCTTCGCCATGAACAGCGCGAAGGACTGGACCTCCTTCCGGTCGGCCGCGGAGCTGTTCGACGTGCCCTCGCAGAACCTGGTCTACGCCGACACCAAGGGCAACATCGGCTACACGCTGCCGGGCCGCATCCCCACGCACGCGAAGAACGACGACGGCTCCGTCCCGGCGCCGGGCTGGGACTCCGCATACGACTGGACCGGCTACATCAAGCCGCAGGAACTGCCCTACGAGTACAACCCCAAGCGCGGCTACATCGTCACCGCCAACCAGGCCGTCGTCGATCCGGCCGGCTACCCGTACACGCTCACCACGGACTGGGGCTACGGCACCCGCAGCCGGCGGATCACCGACCTGATCCAGAAGAAGATCGACGGCGGCGGCAAGATCTCCACCGACGACATGCGCCAGATGCAGATGGACAACAGCAGCGCGATCGCCAACCTGCTGGTGCCCAAGCTGCTGAACATCGACATCGGCGACAAGGACGTCCGCCAGGCGCAGAAGCTGCTGGAGGGCTGGGACCGCACGCAGGACGCCGACTCGGCCGCCGCCGCGTACTTCAACGCCGTCTGGCGCAACATCCTCAAGCTGTCCTTCGGCAACAAGCTGCCCAAGGAGCTGCGGGTCAAGGGCCAGTGCCTGTGGGTGGAGCCGGCCGGCAACACGGGTCCCGCCGACGAGAACCAGAAGGTCCGCGAGTGCGGTCAGCGCGACGCCGACCAGGCGCAGCCGGACGGCGGCGACCGCTGGTTCGAGGCGGTCAGGGCGCTCGTCGACAAGCCGGACAGCGACTGGTGGAAGACCCCGGCGTCCGGCACCCGTCCCAAGGCGGACAACCGCGACGAGCTGTTCAAGCGCGCGATGATCGACGCCCGCTGGGAGCTGACCGCCAAGCTCGGCAAGGACATCGACACCTGGAGCTGGGGCCGGCTGCACCGCCTGTTCCTGAAGAACCAGACCCTGGGCACCGAGGGACCGGGCGTCCTGAAGTACGTCCTCAACCGCGGGCCCTGGAAGCTGAGCGGCGGCGAGGCCGCGGTCAACGCGTCCGGCTGGAACGCGGCCGGCGGGTACGGCGTGGTGTGGGTGCCGTCGATGCGGATGGTGGTCAACCTCGGCGACCTCGACAAGTCCAAGTGGATCAACCTCACCGGGGCGTCCGGGCACGCCTTCAGCGCCCACTACACCGACCAGACGGGCAAGTGGGCCAAGGGCGAGTTGCTCTCCTGGTCGTTCTCGCCGGACGCGGTCGGCAGGAGCACGAGCGACACGCTGGTGCTCAAGCCGTGAGCCACTGAGGCCCCGACGGCGGCGAAGGCCCTCCACGCGCACGCGTGGAGGGCCTTCGCCGTACGGGAGCCGTGTCGGCGGCCGGAGCCGTACCGGCCGTGTCCGGGCGCGGCGCGCGTCAGGTGAAGCGGCGTACCCCCGAAGGTGTCGCCACGGCCTGCACCGGACGGTCGTGGGGCTCCTCCGGGATGTGCTCGACGACTTCCGTGTCGTACAGCAGGACCACGAGCGCGGGATGCGCCCGCGCCGCCTCAAGACGGGCCAGGACACGGTCGTAGGACCCTCCGCCGCGCCCCAGGCGCATCCCGCGCGCGTCGACGGCGAGGCCGGGCAGCAGGACCACGTCGGCGGTCGTCACGGCGTCCGGGCCGAGCCGCTCCCCGGCCGGTTCGAACAGCGCCATCCGCCCGCCGTGCTGCACGCGCGCGAGGGAGCCCTCCCCGGTGTACGCGCCCCAGTCGAGGTCGTTGTCGGGCAGCAGGGCGGGCAGCAGCACGTGTGCGCCCCGCGCGCGCAGCGCGTCGAGCAGCGGAGGGGTGCCCGGCTCGGTGCCCACGGAGACGTACGCGGCGATCGTGCGCGCCCGCGTCAGCTCGGGCAGTTCCAGGGCGCGCTCCGCCAGCGCGTGCGCCGCCTCCCGCACTTCATCCACGGTCAATGTCTTCCTCACCGCGAGGATTTCTCGTCGCAAGGTGCGCTTGGCAGGTTCGGCACCGCGTCCGGTCTGGCTCACTTGTCCTTCCGTACCCTTCCTCAACCCGGCATTTCCTTTCATATGAGAGTCAATTAACCGGAGAGGCTGATTCCGCGCAAAGGCAGCGGATAAGGTTGCGGCCATGACACAGGCGCAACCCAGGATCAGCAAGGCTGTCATTCCCGCGGCAGGTCTTGGCACCCGGTTCCTGCCGGCCACCAAGGCCACTCCCAAGGAGATGCTGCCGGTCGTCGACAAGCCGGCGATCCAGTATGTGGTCGAGGAGGCCGTCTTCGCGGGCCTCGACGACGTCCTCATGGTGACCGGCCGCAACAAGCGGCCGTTGGAGGACCACTTCGACCGCAACTACGAGCTGGAGTCGGCCCTGGAGAAGAAGGGCGACGGCGAGCGGCTCGCCAAGGTGCAGGAGTCCAGCGACCTCGCGACGATGCACTACGTCCGCCAGGGCGATCCCAGGGGCCTGGGCCACGCCGTGCTGTGCGCCGCCCCGCACGTGGGCAGCGAGCCCTTCGCCGTCCTGCTCGGCGATGACCTGATCGACCCCCGCGACCCGCTGCTCCAGCGGATGATCGAGGTCCAGGAGACCTACGGCGGCAGCGTGATCGCCCTCATGGAGGTCGCGCCCGAGCAGATCCACCTCTACGGCTGCGCGGCCGTGGAGGCCACCGAGGACGGCGACGTCGTCCAGGTGACCGGCCTGGTCGAGAAGCCGGACGCGGCGCAGGCCCCCTCGAACTACGCGATCATCGGCCGTTACGTCCTCGACCCGCACATCTTCGACATACTCCGCAAGACCGAGCCCGGCCGCGGCGGCGAGATCCAGCTCACCGACGCCCTTCAGCACCTGACCCAGGCGCACGCGTCGGCGACCACCGACGAGCAGCGGGCCGGCGGCCCGGTGCACGGCGTCGTCTTCAAGGGCCGCCGCTACGACACCGGCGACCGCGGCGACTATCTGCGTGCCATTGTCAGACTCGCGTGCGAACGTGAAGACCTGGGCCCGGAATTCAGGGCCTGGCTTCAGCGGTACGTAGCCGAGGAGATGTAACGACGTTGAGCAGCGCCGAGCCCCGCACCGCCGGCCCGGACCACCTGTGGTCGGTGGACGAGCACCTGGAGGACATCCTCACCACCGTCCGGCCCCTGGAACCCATCGAGCTGCAACTGCTCGACGCCCAGGGCTGCGTCCTGGTCGACGACGTCACGGTGCCGCTCTCCCTGCCGCCGTTCGACAACAGCTCCATGGACGGCTACGCGGTGCGGGTCACGGACGTCTCGGGCGCGAGCGAGGAGTTCCCGGCCGTCCTGGAGGTCGTCGGGGACGTCGCGGCGGGCGCGGCCGGCCTGCTCCGGGTGGGACCCGGACAGGCGGCGCGGATCATGACCGGCGCCCCGCTGCCGCCCGGCGCCGAGGCGGTCGTCCCCGTGGAGTGGACCGACGGAGGACTCGGCGAGGGCCCGGTGAACGCGATGCGCGCCCGCAGCCTCGCCCCCGAGGGCGCCGGCGGGCACGTACGCGTGTACCGGCCGGCCGAGGCACGCGCGCACGTGCGCGCGCAGGGCAGCGACGTGGAGGCGGGCGAGTGCGCCCTGCGGGCCGGTACGGTCCTCGGCCCGCCGCAGATCGCGCTGCTCGCCGCGATCGGCCGCGGCACGGTCCCGGTGCGCCCGCGCCCGCGCGTGGTGGTGATGTCCACCGGCAGCGAACTCGTCCAGCCCGACGAGCAGCTCGGCGACGGTCAGATCTACGACTCCAACAGCTTCGCCCTGACCGCGGCCGCCCGGGACGCGGGCGCCATCGCCTACCGGGTGGGCGCCGTCCCCGACGACGCCGACACCCTGCGCTCCACCATCGAGGACCAGCTCGTCCGCGCCGACCTGGTGGTCACCACCGGCGGGGTGAGCGTGGGGGCGTACGACGTCGTCAAGGAGGCGCTGTCCCACGTCGGGGACGAGGACGAGCCGGGCGGCGGCGTGGAGTTCCGCAAGCTCGCCATGCAGCCCGGCAAGCCGCAGGGCTTCGGGACCGTCGGCGCCGACCACATCCCGCTGCTGGCCCTGCCCGGCAACCCGGTGTCGTCGTACGTCTCCTTCGAGCTGTTCGTCCGCCCCGCCATCCGCTCCCTGATGGGCCTCCGGGACGTGCACCGGCCGACCGTGCGCGCGACGCTGGCCGCGGACCGGGCGCTGAGCTCGCCGAAGGGACGCAGGCAGTTCCTGCGCGGGGTGTACGCGGACGGCGAGGTCAGCCCCGTGGGAGGCGCCGGATCCCATCTGGTCGCCGCCCTCGCGCAGGCCGACGCGCTCATCGTCGTGCCCGAGGACACCGAGTCCGTCGAGCCCGGCGCCGAGGTCGAGGTGGTCCTGCTCGGCTGAGCCGTGCGGGGTGGCGGTACCGTGTCGCGCACAACAGGCCCGTGCGCCGCGAAGGCGACGGGCCCGGACCGGGAGCCCCACACGATCATGACTGTTCCTTCCCGGGGGGAGACCCCCGGACCTCCGGCGCCGGACCGGCTGACGCACATCGACGACGCGGGCGCCGCCCGCATGGTCGACGTCTCCGGCAAGGACGTGACCGCGCGCACCGCACGCGCCAGCGGGCGCGTCCTCGTCTCGCCCCGCGTGGTCGAGCTGCTGCGCGGCGAGGGGGTGCCCAAGGGCGACGCCCTCGCCACCGCGCGGATCGCCGGGATCATGGGCGCCAAGCGCACCCCGGACCTCATCCCGCTGTGCCACCCGCTGTCGGTGTCGGGTGTGAGACTGGAGCTGTCGGTCACGGACGACGCCGTGGAGATCGAGGCCACCGTGAAGACCACGGACCGCACGGGCGTCGAGATGGAGGCGCTCACCGCGGTGTCCGTCGCCGCGCTCACCGTGATCGACATGGTCAAGGCGGTCGACAAGGGAGCGGTCATCACGGACGTGCGGGTGGAGGAGAAGACGGGCGGCAAGTCGGGCACCTGGAGCCGGGCATGACCCTGGACGCATCGGCCAAAGGCGCGCTGCTCGCGCCGTACAGCGCCCTGGTGGTCACGGCCTCCAACCGGGCCGCCGCCGGGGTCTACGAGGACACGGGCGGTCCCCTGGTCGCCGACGGCCTGCGGCGCCTCGGCTTCGCCGTCGACGGGCCGCAGGTCGTACCGGACGGAGACCCGGTGGAGGCCGCGCTGCGCGCCGCCGTCGAGGCCGGGTACGACGCCGTCGTCACCACCGGAGGCACGGGCGTCTCGCCCACCGACCGCACCCCCGAGGCGACCCGCCGGGTGATCGAGACCGAGGTGCCGGGCATCGCGGAGGCCATCCGGGCGTTCGGGATGCGCAAGGTGCCGACCGCGGCGCTGTCCCGGGGGCTGGCCGGCGTGGCCGCGCGGACGCTGATCGTCAACCTGCCGGGCTCGACGGGCGGGGTGAAGGACGGACTGGCCGTACTGGAACCGCTGTTGAAGCACGCCGTCGACCAACTGCGCGGCGGCGACCACGTCAGACCCGGTGCCGGCAGTGGGGGTGCGAGCTGAACAGCCCATCCTGGCCCGTCGTGCTCGCGGAGGGCGATGTCGTCCTCCGCCCGATAAAGCTGCGCGACCAGCGGGCCTGGCGCGAGGTGAACCGGCGCAACCGGGACTGGCTCAGGCCCTGGGAGGCGACGATTCCGCCGCCCACGCCCAGCGGGCCCATCACGCACCGGCCGACCTACCGGCAGATGGTGCGCCACCTCAGGTCCGAGGCGCACGCGGGCCGGATGCTGCCGTTCGTCATCGAGTACCAGGGGCGCCTGGTCGGGCAGTTGACGGTCGCCGGGATCACCTGGGGCTCGATGTGCTCGGGCCACGTCGGCTACTGGGTCGACGAGTCGGTGGCCGGCCGCGGGGTGATGCCGACGGCCGTGGCGATGGTCGTGGACCACTGTTTCCGCACCGTGGGACTGCACCGCATCGAGGTCTGCATTCGGCCCGAGAACGGGCCGAGCCGGCGTGTGGTGGAGAAACTCGGATTCCGCGAGGAGGGACTGCGGCCGCGATATCTCCACATCGACGGTGCCTGGCGCGATCACATGGTGTTCGCGCTCACCGCGGAAGAGGTGCCCGACGGGCTGCTGAACCGCTGGCGCCGGAGCCGTGCCCTGCGGGCGCCCAAGGGGAATCCCGCCTCACCTGGAAATTGAATATATGTTCGAAATTGATCGGCCGGCGGTCTGAAGCGGACCTGCTCGCGATCGTCCGGGTGGCATTGAATTCGCGTCCTTGACGTCCTGCTGATCACATCGATCGCAAAAAAAGTTCGAAATATCAGCCAGATCGTGCGACACACCGGCGCAATTGGCAGATGGCCTCACGCAAACCCCTCTACCGTGTGAGGCGTGAGCAGCAGCGGCCTCATCTACGCAGTCATCGTCGGGGCCTGGGCCGCCTACTTGGTGCCGATGTGGCTCCGTAGGCAGGACGAGCTGAACGAGGCCCGTCCGACGGAACGCTTCAGCACCGCCATCCGGTTCCTGTCCGGACGGGCGGGGATGGAGCGCCGGTACGCCAAGGACCTCAGGGCGCGCTCCGCCGACGAGGGGGAGCCCGCCGACGGGGAGCCGGACGCCGTCACCGACTCGGTGGACGTCCGGGCCTTCGCCATGCCCCCGGGCCGTTCGTCGCCGGAGCGCCGGCAGCCGCCGGCGCGGGACGAGCGGGAACCGGTACGCCACGACGAGCGGGAACCGGTACGCCACGACGAGCGCGAGCGGTCCGCCAAGCCGGCCGCCCGAGCCGCGTCACCGTCGGCGGCCCCGCCCGCCGACGCGTCCGCCCGCCCGCGGGTCCCCGCGGCCCGGCGCCCGCCGCGCGCGGAGGTCTCCGCCGCACGTGCCCGGCGCTCGAAGGTCCTCGCGCGCCGCAGACGCACCACCGTCATCCTCTTCCTCGCCTTCACCCTCGGCGCGATCGTCGCCGCGGTCGGCGGGCTCACCTTCCTGTGGGCGCCCGGAGTACCCGCCGTGCTGCTCAGCGGCTACATCGCGTACCTGCGCTCCCAGGAACGGCGCCGCTTCGCCTACCAGATGGACCGCCGCCGCGCCGAGGTCGCCGCGCAGCGGCTGCGCGAGAGCCGCCGCCAGCCGCGTCGGCGCACCCCCCTGGACCCCGCCGCCGACGAGCCCGACGCGGGGCCCGAGCCGGAGACCGACCCGGACCTCTCCGCCCTCGCCGCCGACCGGCGCGCCCTCGTCGAGCAGACCGACCACGCCGAGTGGCTCGACCAGCAGCGCGAGCGCCGCCCCGGCCAGGGCGACAGCTGGGACCCGGTTCCGGTGCCGCTGCCCACCTACGTCACCGCCCCGGTCGCTCCACGGGCCACCTCCGACGTGGACCTCGGCGCGCCGGACGCCTGGAGCTCGGCGCGGTCGTCCGCTGCCGTGCCGGAGCAGGAGACGGCCCCGGCCGCGCCCGAACCCGAGGCGCACGCCGAGGACAGGCCCGCCGCCGACGGCCGCACCGACGCCCGCCGCGCCGCCTCGGCCCGCCGCTCCCGCGAGCGCGGCCGCACCCCGCTCTTCGACCAGTACGAGGAGGGCGGCCGCCCCCGCGCGGCCAACGAGTGAGCCCGCCCCTGACCAGCCCGGCAACGGATTACCAACCACCCGGGCGGGGATGCTAGAGTTTCACTCGTTGCAAGGGCCTGTGGCGCAGTCCGGTAGCGCACCTCGTTCGCATCGAGGGGGCCAGGGGTTCAAATCCCCTCAGGTCCACGCAGCTCAAAGCCCCGGTCGGGAAACCGACCGGGGCTTTGACGTGTCACGAGGAGGCTCCCTCCCGCGGGCCGTGGCGAGAGGGAGCCTCGTGTCAGGGGCGCAGCGGCTTCGCCAGGCAGATGCTCGACTCGTACTCGCGGTAGTAGCCGAACTTCGTGCACGGTTCGTAGCCGCTGGAGCTGTACAGGGCGACGGCCTCCGGTTGTTGGTCGCCGGTTTCCAGGACCATGCGGAGGCGTCCGGCGGCGCGGGCGTCCGCCTCCAGGGCGGCGAGGAGGCGCCGGGCCAGGCCGCGGCCGCGCATCGCCTCGATCACGTACATCCGCTTGAGTTCGGCGTCGCCGTCCTCGTTGCCCTCGGCGTTCTTGTCCTGGCTGCGCCAGCCGCCCGTGGCGACGGGGGTGCCGTCCTCGTCGTAGACGATCAGGTACACGCCGTTCGGCGGCCGGAAGTCGGCCGCGTCGAGGGGCGTGGCGTCGCCGCCGTCGCCGTAGCGGACGTGGTACTCGGCCTGTACCTCGTCGTTCAGCTTCACGGCGTCGGGGTGGTCGAAGGGCACGGGGCGGATGTTCATGTGGGAAACCGTATGTCCAGGCGGGAGAGCAGGGCGGAGGTCTCGGGAAGACCTCGTCCAGTGTGCCGGTAAGGTGCCGGGGTGCTGACTGTGACCTCCGTCAATGTGAATGGACTGCGCGCCGCCGCCAAGAAGGGCTTCGTGGAGTGGCTCGCGGGGACCGGGGCCGACGTGCTGTGCCTCCAGGAGGTGCGGGCCGAGCCGCACCAGTTGCCGGAGCAGGTCCGCACGCCCGACGGCTGGTACGTCGTGCACGCGCCGGCCGCCGCCAAGGGCCGCGCCGGTGTCTCCCTCTACACCCGCCGCGAACCCGACCGGGTCCGGGTCGGGTTCGGATCGGCCGAGTTCGACGGCAGCGGGCGCTACGTCGAGGCCGACCTGCCCGGCGTCACGGTCGTGAGCCTGTACCTGCCGTCCGGCGAGGTCGGCACCGAGCGGCAGGACGAGAAGGTCCGGTTCATGGACGAGTTCCTCGCCCATCTCAAGGAACTGCGCGAACGGGCCGCCGCCGACGGCCGTGAGGTGCTCGTCTGCGGCGACTGGAACATCGCCCACCAGCAGGCCGACCTCAAGAACTGGCGCGGCAACACCAAGAACTCCGGCTTCCTGCCCGAGGAGCGGGAGTGGCTGAGCACGGTCTTCGCGCCCGGGGCCGGCGGGTACGTCGACGTCGTACGCGCACTGCACCCGGAGGGCGAGGGCCCGTACACCTGGTGGTCCTACCGGGGGCGGGCCTTCGACAACGACACAGGATGGCGGATCGACCTCCACGTCGCCACGCCGACTCTCGCCGCCAAGGCCGTCAAGGGCTACGTCGAGCGGGCGGCCACCCATGCCGAACGCTGGTCGGACCACGCGCCGGTGACGGTGGTGTACGACCTCTAGTGCGGCACTAGGGTCCGCTACGCCTGCTTGCGCAGTCGTCGGTCCAGGGACATCGACACTTCCGCCTCCACCACGCTCTTGGCCAGAGGGCGCAGCCGCTTCAGGTCGTCCTCGGGGCCGTGACGCAGGATCAGGGCGGTGAAGAGTTCGGCGAGGGCGTCGGCGTGTTCGCGGACGCGGCGGCCGGTTTCCAGGACCTCGGCGAGTGGGATCCCCTCGCGGACCAGGGCGGCGGAGACGTCCAGCAGCCGGCGGCTGATGTGGACGAGTTCGTCGCCGTCGGTGCCCAGGTAGCCGAGTTCCATGGCGGCGGCCAGGTTCTCGGCGGTGACCTCGCCCGCGAAGTGGTCGGCGAGCTCCTCGGGGGTCAGGCGGACCGGGGTCTCCTCGGTGGGGGCGCCCAGGCCCAGCAGGTCGCCGACGTCGCGGCCGTGATCGAAGGCCTCGGCCAGTTCGGCGATGCCGTTCAGCGTGTGGCCGCGTTCCAGCAGGGCCGAGATCGTGCGCAGCCGGGCCAGGTGGTGGTCGTCGTACCAGGCGATACGGCCCTCGCGGCGCGGTGGCGGGATCAGTTTGCGCTCGCGGTAGAAGCGCAGGGTGCGCACGGTGATGCCGGCCAGCCGGGCCAGCTCCTCCATGCGGTACTCGCGTCGGCCGCCGCGTGCTCCACCGTCTCCTGCCACGGGAGCAGCCTATGTTGTACCGGCGGTAACTTTTCCTCGGTCGCCCCCCTACCGATCGGTACAGACCTCCTCTACGCTCCCCATTGCGCCAGTGTTCACTGGCAGAATCGCTGAAGGCTGCGCGCGGGTCGCTGTACGCGAGTCATGGGAGGGGCGCTCAATGGCCGAGCACGAGCACAAGGACCGGCATGTGCGGGTGGCGGTGATCGGGTCCGGCTTCGGCGGACTGGGCGCAGCCGTGCGGCTGCGCCGGGAGGGGATCACCGACTTCGTCGTGCTGGAGCGGGCGGGCAGCGTCGGCGGCACCTGGCGCGACAACAGCTATCCGGGGTGCGCCTGCGACGTGCCCTCGCACCTGTACTCGTTCTCGTTCGCGCCCAACCCCGACTGGCCGCGCACCTTTTCCGGGCAGGAACACATCCGCGCCTACCTGGAGCACGTCGCGGACGTCTTCGGCCTCCGCCCGCACCTGCGCTTCCACTCCGAGGTCACGAGGACGACCTGGGACGGCGAGAGGCTGCGCTGGGACATCGAGACCACCGGCGGGAACCTGTCGGCCGACGTCGTGGTCAGCGCGACCGGGCCGCTGTCCGAACCAAAGATCCCGGACATACCGGGGCTCGACTCCTTCCCCGGCAGGGTCTTCCACTCCGCCCGCTGGGACCACGACCACGACCTCGCGGGCAAGCGGGTCGCCGTGGTCGGCACCGGAGCCTCCGCGATCCAGATCGTGCCGTCCATCCAGCCCGAGGTCGCCCGGCTCACCCTCTTCCAGCGCACCCCGCCGTGGGTGATGCCCCGCGTCGACCGCGAGATCAGCGGCGCCGAGCGCCGGATGCACCGCGCGCTGCCGCTCACCGCGCAACTGCGCCGCGGACTGCTCTGGGGCATACGGGAGTTGCAGGTCCAGGCGTTCACCAGGCATCCGGGCCAGCTCGGTTTCGTGGAGCGGCTGGCCAAGGCCAACATGGCCCGCGCCATCAAGGACCCGGACCTGCGGGCCAGGCTCACCCCCGACTACCGCATCGGCTGCAAGCGGATACTGCTGTCCAGCACGTACTATCCGGCCCTCGCGCAGGACAACGTGGACGTCGTCGCGAGCGGGCTGAGCGAGGTACGCGGATCGACCGTCGTCGCCGCAGACGGCACCGAGGCCGAGGTGGACGCGATCGTCTTCGGCACCGGCTTCCACGTCACGGACATGCCGATCGCCGAGCGGGTCGTCGGCGCCGACGGCCGTACGCTCGCGGAGAGTTGGAAGGACGGCATGGCGGCCCTGCGCGGGGCGTCCGCGGCCGGCTTCCCGAACTGGATGACGATCATCGGCCCCAACACGGGCCTCGGGAACTCCTCGATGATCCTGATGATCGAGTCCCAGCTCAACTACCTCGCCGACTACCTGCGCCAACTGCGCGTCCTCGGCGGCAGGGCCGCCCTCGACGCCCGGCCGAGCGCCGTGAACGCCTGGAACCGCAAAGTGCAGGAGCGCATGAAGCGCACCGTGTGGAACACCGGCGGCTGCACCAGCTGGTACCTGGACGCGAGCGGCCGCAACACCACCGTCTGGCCCGGGACGACCACCGAGTTCCGGCAGGCCACACGACGCGTGGACCTCGCGGAGTACCAGATCCTCCGGGAGCCCGGGTCCCGGGGCACGGCGGGGCGGGCCCCGGCGCGGCGGCCCGTGGAGGTGGAGGCGTGAGCCGTCCCGTGCGGCGGGCGGCCGGTGGCCGTCCGGAAGACCGTGCTGCCCAGGACCGTCCCGCGGAGCCCGCTCCGGGCCCGTACGAACCTCCCGCTCCCGCCCCGGGTCCGTACGACCCTCCCGTCCCCGCCCGTGAACTCATCGCCGTCTCCGCGGATGGCGCCCGGCTGCACGTCGAGGTGCACGGGCCGGTCGACGACCCCGCCGCCCCGGCCGTCGTCCTCGCCCACGGCTGGACCTGCTCCACCGCCTTCTGGGCCGCGCAGATCCGGGACCTGGCCGCCGACCACCGCGTCATCGCCTACGACCAGCGCGGGCACGGACGCAGCCCGGCGGGCCGGGGATACGGCACCGACGCGCTCGCCGACGACCTGGAAGCCGTGCTCGCGGCGACGCTGGCGCCCGGCGAGAAGGCGGTGATCGCCGGCCACTCGATGGGCGGGATGACGGTGATGGCCGCGGCAGGCCGGCCCGGCTTCCAGGAGCACGCGGCGGCCGTTCTGCTGTGCAGCACGGGCAGTTCACGGCTGGTGGCCCGGTCGACAGTGATACCGATCCGGGCCGGCCGGCCGCGCACCTGGCTGACCCGCCGCGTCCTCGGCTCCCGGGCGCCGCTCGGGCCGGTCACTCCGCTCGCCCGGCGGATCCTCAAGTACGCCACGATGGGCCCCGGTTCGGCGCCGCACATGGTCGAGGCGTGCGTGCGGATCGTGCACGCCTGCCCGCGCCGGGCGCGCCATGCCTGGTCGCAGGTGCTGGACCGGCTCGATCTCGACGATCGGGTACGGCAGTTGAGGGTGCCGGTGGCGGTCGTCGCGGGCACGGCCGACCGGCTGACCCCGCCGGAGCACGCACGGGCACTGGCCGCCGCGCTGCCCGACTGCCTGGGCCTGACGGAGCTTCCGGGGCTCGGCCACATGACGCCCGTGGAGGACCCCGGGACGGTCACCGGGAAGATACGGGAACTTGTGGCCGGGTTCGTACCCGGTCGCGGACCTGGTCGGGTCACGGGCCACGTGCCGCGTCAGGCCACCGGCCGCGGAACCGCACACGAGCAGCACGACGACGCACGGATCAGGGAGGGCGCATGAGCAGAGTGAGCCTGGAGGGGCAGGTCGCGGTCGTCACGGGGGCCGCGCGGGGCGTCGGTGAACTGCTCGCCCGCAAACTGTCCGCGCGGGGCGCGAAGATCGCGCTGGTCGGCCTCGAACCGGACCTGCTCGCGGAGGTCGGCCGGCGGCTGCACGGCGAGAGCGCCCACTGGCATGCCGACGTCACCGACCACGAGGCGATGGCCCGGGTCGCGGCGGAGGTCGAGGAGCGGTTCGGCAGGGTCGACATCGTGGTCGCCAACGCGGGTGTGGCGAGCGGTGGTCCGTTCGCCGGCTCCGACCCCGAGTCCTGGCGGCGGGTGATCGAGGTCAACCTCGTCGGATCGGCGGTCACGGGGCGGGCGTTCCTGCCGGCGCTCACCGCGAGCCGCGGCTACCTGCTCCAGATCGCCTCGCTCGCCGCCATCACCCCGGCGCCGATGATGACGGCGTACTGCGCCTCCAAGTCCGGTGTGGAGGCGTACGCGCACTGCCTGCGCGCCGAAGTCGGCCACCTGGGCGTGCGGGTGGGCGTCGCCTACCTGTCGTGGACCGACACCGACATGGTGCGCGGGGCCGATCAGGACGATGTCATGCGGGAGTTGAGGCAGCGGCTGCCGTGGCCGGCCGGCCGGACCTATCCGCTGGGTCCCGCGGTGGACCGGATCGTGGCCGGGATCGAGCGGCGCGCCGCCCATGTGTACGGGCAGTGGTGGCTGCGCGGCATGCACGGCGTGCGCGGGTGGCTGCCGGGCGTCGTGGGGACCGTGGGACAGCGGGAGGTGCGGCGCTTCGCGGACCGGCTGTCGGGGGTGCGGACCGGGCTGGTCGGGGCGGGTGGGGCGGCCGACGAACGGCACCGGTCCGCACCGGCTACGCAACGTCACTGATCGACATGCGCAGGGTCACCGCCCGTGTGAATCTGGTCGAGGCCGATCCCCTAGCCCACTTGGGGATCCCACTCACCCACACGGGAGTGAACAGCATGGGTATGAAGGACAAGCACCAGGACTCCGGCGAGCAGCAGCGGCAGCAGGGCCGGCAGCGCCCCGGCGAGGGCCGCGAGAAGACCGGGCAGCGCCCGACCCAGCCGCGTGAGCGCGGGCGTCACGACGGGCCGGACACGCCGGACGAGATGGAGGACCGTCTCAACCAGGACTACGACCGCTAGCCACGGCCGGGAGTCGGCGTCGTCGCCGCGTTCGGCTTCGACCGTGGCGCGGGTGACGGCGTGAGGGCGTGGGGTGTTCCGGGCCGGGGCACCCCACGTCCGTGCGGTTCCGGCCGACCAAGTCACCTCGCTCAGCGGCGCGGAGGCAGCTCCGGCCGTGAACGGTCGGGGACGTCCCGGTAGTCCGGCGGGACCGCCGCGGGGTTGGCCTCCAGGAGTTCCAGGGCCAGTTCGATCGCGTCGTCCATCTCGACATGGCGGCCCTCGGCCCAGTCCAGGGGAGTGCGCAGGCTCTCCACGTCGGGAGTGACGCCGTGGTTCTCGACGGACCAGCCGTAGGCGTCGAACCAGGCCGCGTTCATCGGCACCGTGATCACCGTGCCGTCGCCGAGGCGGTGCCGGCCGGTCATGCCGACCACTCCGCCCCAGGTGCGCTGGCCGACCACGGGACCCAGCTTGAGCAGCTTGAAGGCGGCCGTGATCATGTCGCCGTCGGACGAGGTCGCCTCGTCGGCGAGAGCCACGACGGGCCCGCGGGGCGCGTCGGAGGTGTACGACACGGGCTGGGCGTTGCGGGTCAGGTCCCAGCCGAGGATGGTGCGGGTCAGCTTCTCGATGACCAACTCGCTGATGTGTCCGCCCGCGTTGCCGCGGACGTCGACGATCAGGGCGGGCCGGGACACCTCCATGCGCAGGTCCCGGTTGAACTGCGCCCAGCCGGAGCCGCCCATGTCGGGGATGTGCAGGTAGCCGCACCGGCCGCCGCTCAACTCCCTTACCACAGCACGTCGTTTGGCCACCCAGTCCTGATAGCGCAGCGGGCGCTCGTCGATCAGCGGTACGACGGCGACCCGGCGCGGCGGTCCCTGGCCCTCCGCGGGGGAGAAGGTCAGCTCCACCGTCGTGCCGCCCGTCCCCGCGAGCAGCGGGTAGGGGCCCGTGACCGGATCCACCGGGCGGCCGTCGACGTGGGTGAGGACCGCGCCCTCGCGGATGCCCGCGCCGGCCAGCGGGGAGCGGGCCTTGGAGTCGGAGGAGTCGCCGGGCAGGATCCGGCGGACGGTCCAACGGCCGTCGCGGTACGTCAGGTTGGCGCCGAGCAGGCCCTGAAGGCGCTGGTAGTGTGCGGGGCCCTCGTTGCGGCGGGCCGGGGAGACGTAGGCGTGGGAGGTGCCCAGTTCGCCGAGTACCTCGCGCAGCAGGTCGGCGAACTCGTCCGGGGACGCGACGCGTTCGACCAGCGGGCGGTACTGCGCGAGCACCGCGTCCCAGTCGATGCCGCACATGTCCGGCTCCCAGAAATAGGCGCGGATCAGCCGGCCCGCCTCCTCGTACGCCTGGCGCCACTCGGCGGCCGGGTCGACCACGTGCAGGATCCGGCGCAGGTCGATCCACGTCGTCGTGTCGCTGTCGCCGATCTCCGTGGACGGCACCGCGCGCAGGTCGCCCTCGTCGGCGACGACCAGGCGGGTGCCGTCGCCGCTGACCGCGAAGAAGTCGAGATGGCCGACGAGTTCGTACTTCTTCGCCCTGCTGATGTTGAAGTGCTCGAGCGTCGGCCGGCCGGTGGTGTCGTCCGGGTTGACGAAGGTCTCGCCCAGGGCGCCGGAGATCGGCCAGCGCAGCCAGACCAGGCCGCCGCCGGCGACCGGGTGCAGGGCCGAGTACTTGGAGGCGATGACGGGGAACGGGGTGACCCGGTTCGCCAGGCCCTCGACCTCCACGGTCACCGCGCCTGACTCGCCGGTCTCCTCGTCCTCGACGGGGTCCAGACCGCCGGCGGCCGGCCGTCCCTCGGGGTTCAGGGCGAAGGGGGACGGGGTCGCGGAGGACAGCGGAACGAGGTAGGGCTTGCAGCCGAGCGGGAAGGACAGGTCCCCGGTGTGCACGTCGTACACCGGGTCGAAGCCGCGCCAGGACAGGAAGGCCAGGTACCGGCCGTCCCGGGTGAACACCGGGTTCTCGTCCTCGAAGCGGCCGTTGGTGACGTCGACGATCAGCCGGTCCTGGATGCGCGCCATCCTGATCTGCCGCAGGGTCCGCCCGACCCCGGGCTGCGACCACGTCAGCCAGGCCCCGTCCGGCGAGAACGCCAGGTCCCGCACGGGCCCGTTGACGGACCGGACCAACTCGGTGAGCCGCCCACCGGAACCGTCGCCCGCACCGGTGCCGCCGGAACCCTCCGGCGCACCAGGCCCGGCGCCCTCACGCGCGCCAGAGGCGGCGGGCCCGCCTGCCGTACCGGTGCCGGCCGGACCGTTGACCGCATCGGTGGCAGCCGGGTCCTCCGGTGAACCGGTGCCGAGTGGACCGTCGGGCGCACCGGTCGCCGTGGAGTCGCCTGCCGCACCGGTTGCCGTAGAGCCGTCCGTCGGGCCGGTTCCGGCGGGCCCGCCTGCCGCACCGGTGCCGGCCGGACCGTTGACCGTATCCGCGGCAGACGCGCCCTCCGGCGCGTTTGTGGCGGCGGGTTCGTGTTCGTTCGTGTGTGCCTCGGTCGTGTCCGTGGCGACCGGGGGCTCGTCGCCCTGTCCCGTGACCGCGGCCACCTCCTCCGCCGCCTCCTCCTCGTTCAGGTCGGTCATGTCGAGCAGGAGCAGGCGGCCGTCGTGGGAGGCGAGGGCCAGGCGGTCGCCGGCGGGGTCGGAGGCCGTTTCCAGGACGCGGCCGAGGCGGCCGGAGGCCAGGCGGCGTGGTGGACGGGCGCCGGTGGCGCGGGGGAGGTGGGTGATCTCGACGGCGTCCTCGCCGTCCGCGTCGGTGACGTAGGCGACCTGGCCGGTCCCGCCGAGCATCTCCGGCAGCCGGATGCGCACACCGGGGGTGTCGATCAGCGTGCGGGCGGGGCCGTCGCGGTGGGTCAGCCAGTGCAGGGAGCCGCGTACGACGACCGCGCTGGCCCGGCCCGTCTCGTCGACGGAGATGCCGTCGACGTGCTGGGCGGCCGGCACCTGGTAGCGGCGGCGGCCCGCCCGCGGCCCGCTCGTCCGTACCTCCAGCCGGCGCGGGACCGAGTCCGCGGACAGGTCGTCCACCATCCACAGGTCGCCCGCGCACTGGTACACCACCCGCGTGCCGTCGCTGGAGGCGTGCCGGGCGTAGAAGGCGTCGTGGTCGGTGTGCCGGCGCAGGTCGGAGCCGTCGGGCGCGCAGGAGTAGAGGTTGCCCACGCCCTCGTGGTCGGAGAGGAAGGCGATCCGGCCGCCGACGAACATCGGGCAGGCCAGATGCCCGCCGATGTCGGCGAGCAGCCGCTGCCCGTGCAGCCACAGCCGGCCCGTCGCGCCGCCCCGGTACCGCTTCCAGGAGGCCGGTTCGTGCGGCGGCGTGCCGGTCAGCAGCAGGGTCTTGTGGCCGCCTTCCACGTCGGCGACCTGGAGGTCGGAGACCGGCCCCCAGGGCAGCTTGCGGCCGGGGGAGCCGTCGGTGCCGACCTTGTAGGCCCAGGTGAAGTAGGAGAACGGCTCGCCGTGGGAGGCGACGGCGAGGATGTCGGTCCGGCCGTGCTCGTCGGGCGGCGCCCACCCGCACACCCGGGTGTCGGTGCTGCCCCAGTAGGTGAGCTGACGGGCCGGGCCGCCGTCCACCGCGACCAGGTGGATCTCGGGCACCAGACTGCGCCAGCTCGTGTACGCGATGTGCCGCCCGTCGGGCGAGAAGCGGGGTGGGCCGACCTTGGTGCGGTCCACCGTGAGACGCCAGGCACGGCCCGCTCCGTCGAGCGGCGCCAGCCAGAGGTCGTCCTCGGCCACGAAGCACAGCAGATCGCCGCTGAGGTGCGGCAGGCGCAGATAGCTCACCTTCCCATGCTTTGCCCGGGTATGGGCCGCAGCAACTTATGCGGAACCGACAGTCGTGACCCAGGACACGTACGAAACGGTTTCGTTTCGTTCGGCGGGTGCGCTACCTTTCTCATGTACGAAACGGTGTCGTTCCCAACGGGAAGGCGGAGGACATGGCCGAGGTCGCGACCGGGCGCCGCAGCCGTATCACGCCCGAGCGCGAGGCGGAGCTGTACGCCGCCGTGCTCGACCTGCTCCGCGAGGTCGGCTACGACTCCCTCACCATGGACGCCGTCGCCGCCCGCACCCGGTCCAGCAAGGCCACCCTCTACCGCCAGTGGGGCGGAAAGGCCGAGCTCGTCGTCGGGGCCATGCGGCACGACAAGCCGACGAGGATCGACACGATCGACACCGGAGCGCTCCGCACCGACCTGCACGCCCTCGTTCGCGAGGACGACTGCGTCATGGAGCAGAACTCCGCGCTGATGCGGGCCCTGGCCATGGCCATGCACACCAACCCGGACCTCAGACAGGCCTTCCGGGAACAGCTCATCGAACCGGAGATGGCCGCGTTCCGCAGCCTGCTGCAACGCGCCGTCGACCGGGGCGAGATCCGGGCGGACTGCCCGGCGCTGGACTTCGTGGTGCACATGCTGGCCGGCGGGTTCGTCGTCCGTGCGCTCATCGAGGGCCTGCCGCCGACCCAGGGCTTCCTCCATTCGTACCTCGACGCCGTGGTCCTCCCCGCCCTCGGCGTACCGACTTCCTGACACCTCTCCCCAGCAAGCCCACTCTCTGACGCACCGCTCACGTCGTCGGGCTCATCACCCCTGCCCACCTTCACCCCCCACGACCTGACCGGGAGTACGTCAACGTGGCCACCTTCCTCTACAGACTCGGCCGCCTCGCCTTCCGGCGACGGCACTTCGTCGCCCTCGTCTGGCTGGTGCTGCTCACCCTCGCCGGCGTCGGCGCGGCCTCCGCGCCGGCCGCCGGGAACACCTCCTTCTCCATCCCGGGCACCGAGGCGCAGAAGGCCTTCGACCTGCTGGAACAGCGGTTCCCCGGCGCGAGCGCCGACGGGGCCACCGCCCGCGTGGTGTTCAAGGCACCGAGCGGCGAGAAGATGACCGCCGCCGGGAACAAGGCGACCGTCGAGAAGACGGTCGAGGAGCTGTCCAGTGGCTCGGAGGTCGTCTCCGTCGCCGACCCCTACACCGCGCACGCCGTCAGCCAGGACGGCACGATCGCCTACGCGTCGGTGCGGTACAAGGTCTCCGGCATGGAGCTCGAGGACTCCTCCCGCACCGCCCTGAAGGAGGCCGCGCAGCACGCGCGGGACGCCGGGCTGACCGTGGAGATCGGCGGCGACGCCCTCCAGACCGCGCCGGAGACCGGCGCGAGCGAGGTCATCGGCATCGCGATCGCGGCCGTCGTCCTCGTCATCACCTTCGGCTCGCTCGTCGCGGCCGGACTGCCCCTGCTGACCGCGCTGATCGGCGTCGGCATCGGCGTCTCGACGATCACCGCCCTCGCCCACACCCTGGACCTGGGCTCCACCACCTCCATCCTGGCCACGATGATCGGCCTCGCGGTCGGCATCGACTACGCCCTGTTCATCGTCTCCCGCTACCGCGCCGAACTCGCCGAGGGCCGCGAGCGCGAGGAGGCGGCCGGACGGGCCGTCGGCACGGCGGGCTCCGCTGTGGTCTTCGCCGGTCTGACCGTCGTCATCGCCCTGGTGGGACTGTCCGTGGTCAACATCCCGATGCTGACGAAGATGGGCCTGGCCGCGGCCGGCACGGTCGTCATCGCCGTCCTCATCGCCCTGACGATGATCCCGGCGCTGCTGGGCTACGCGGGCCGCAAGGTCAAGCCGATCGGTGCGAAGGGCGGACTGCTCCGCCGCCGGCGTCCCGCGCCGCAGCCGGACCGGCCCAACATGGGCACCCGCTGGGCGAGCTTCGTCGTCCGCCGCCCGGTCGCCGTGCTGCTGCTCGGCGTGCTCGGCCTGGGCGCCGCCGCGATCCCGGCCGCCTCCCTCGAACTGGGCCTGCCGGACGACGGCTCCCAGCCCGTCTCCACCACCCAGCGCCGCGCCTACGACCTGCTCTCGGAGGGCTTCGGACCCGGCTTCAACGGCCCCCTGATGCTCGTGGTCGACGCCGGCGGCAGCGCCGACCCCAAGGCGTCCTTCACCAAGGTCACCGACGAGATCAAGGGCCTCAAGAACGTCGTGACGGTGACGGAGGCGCAGCCCAACGAGGCCGGCGACACCGCGATGGTGACCGTCGTCCCCGACTCCAAGCCGTCCTCCACCGCCACCGAGGACCTGGTGCACGCCATCCGCGGCGCGGGCGGCGACATCGAGGCGAAGGCCGACGCGAAGGTGCTCGTCACCGGCTCCACGGCGATGAACATCGACGTCTCGCAGAAGCTCAACGACGCGCTGCTGCCGTATCTGGCGCTGGTGGTCGGCCTGGCCTTCCTGCTGCTGATCGTGGTCTTCCGCTCGGTCCTGGTCCCGCTCAAGGCGGCGCTCGGCTTCCTGCTGTCGGTGCTGGCGGCGCTCGGCGCGGTGGTCGCGGTCTTCCAGTGGGGCTGGCTGTCGGGCCTGATGCACGTGGAGGAGACCGGCCCGGTGATGTCGATGATGCCGATCTTCATGGTGGGCGTCGTCTTCGGACTCGCCATGGACTACGAGGTGTTCCTGGTCACCCGGATGCGCGAGGCGTACGTCCACGGGGAGACGCCGGGCCAGGCCGTGGTGACCGGGTTCCGGCACGGCGCCCGGGTGGTGACGGCCGCCGCGATCATCATGATCGCCGTCTTCTCCGGCTTCATCGGCTCCAGCGAGTCGATGGTCAAGATGATCGGCTTCGGCCTGGCGATCGCGGTCTTCTTCGACGCGTTCATCGTGCGCATGGCGATCGTGCCGGCCGTACTGGCCCTGCTGGGCCGGCGGGCCTGGTGGCTGCCCGGCTGGCTGGAGCGCGCCCTGCCCGACGTCGACGTGGAGGGCACGGCCCTGCACACCGAGCAGCCGCGGCACGCGGACCCGGACGAACGGCGGGAGCTCGTCGGGGCGTGAGCTCCTGACCCGCCGGGGTGAACGGCCGGTGAGGGTGCCGTGGGGACGGCGCACCCTCACCGGCCTCGTCGGTTCCGGAGGCCTCATCCACCACGTGGGAATTCCTTCGTGATGCCCGTAATCGGCGGCTAGCCTGCCGTTCATGACGACGACACCCGAGTCAGGAGCCCACCCCCGCTTCGCCGACGCCCTGTGTGAGCTGGGGCTCGACGAACTGCTCCCCGAGGTCCGCAGGTTCCCCGAGGCGACCAGGACCGCCGCCGAGGCCGCGGCGGCCGTCGGCTGCGAACTGAGCCAGATCTGCAAGTCGCTGATCTTCGCCGTGGACGGAGAGCCGGTGCTGGTGCTCATGGACGGCGCCTCCCGGGTGGACATCGAGCGGGTCAGGGAGGAGCTCGGCGCCGAGAAGGTGACACGGGCCAAGGCTGACGTCGTACGGGAGACGACCGGGTACGCCATCGGCGGCGTACCGCCCTTCGGGCACCGGACCCGCACCCGCGTGCTCGCCGACCGTTCGCTGCTCGGCCACGACGTGATCTGGGCCGCCGCCGGAACCCCTTACACCGTCTTCCCGATGGCACCCGCGGCGCTGGTCGCCCAGGCCGGAGGCGTCCTGGTGGACGTGCGCGAGCGCACCTCGTGACTCCGGCGGTCACCGCGGCCGTCCTGCTCGCCGCGGTCACGCACGCCGGCTGGAACGCGATCGCCCACCGCATCACCGACAAACTGACCGGGTTCACGCTCATCGCGGGCGGCGGCCTGCTGATCGGGCCGGCCATGGCGCCGTTCGTCGCGTTCCCGGCCCGCGCCGCGTGGCCGTACCTGCTCTTCTCGGCCGCGATCCACGTCGTGTACTACGCCCTGCTGATGACGTCCTTCCGGCTCGGCGACTTCGGGCAGGCCTACCCGATCGCGCGCGGCACCGCCCCGCTCGTCGTCACCGTGCTCGCCGCCCTCTTCGCGCACGAGGTGCCCGACGGCTGGGCCGCCGCGGGCGTCGCCGTGTCCTGCGCCGGGCTGACCGGTGTCGCCCTGTGGGGCCTGCGCGGACGCCGGCCCGACTGGGCGGCGATCGGCGCCGCCCTGGCGACCGGACTGGCCATCGCCGCGTACACGGTCGTCGACGGGCTCGGGGTGCGGGCCGCCGGCTCGTCCCTCGGGTACATCGCCTGGCTGATGGCGATCCAGGGCGTGGTGATCCCGGCGTACGCGGTGTGGCACTGGCGCGGACGCACGGTCGCCACGCTGCGGCCGTACGCCGCGGTCGGGCTGCTCGGCGCGGCGCTGTCCGTGGCGGCGTACGCGCTGGTGCTGTGGGCGCAGACGAAGGCGGAACTCGCCCCGATCGCCGCGCTGCGGGAGTCGTCAGTCAATCCTTGCTCATGCAGTAATAGTTTGGCTGGTCAGGGGGCTTTCCAATAGAGAAGTCAAGGCCGGAGCCTGAGCTGGGCTCCTAGGGACCGCCTCCATGAAGAAGTGATGTTGATCAGCGGGTCGGGAAGGACGCCAAAGCAAGATCCCACTGGTCAGCCGCGTGAAGGAGTGCAGCCATATCGAGCTGCACCTCCACGACGTGCTGGTAAAGGTCCGCTCCGTCATCACCCTGCTGCCAAGGAGCCGCGCCCTCCAAAGACAGGTGAATGCGAACCACCGCCCTGCCCTCGTTGCGGTCGGCGAGGCTGAAGGCCAAGACCGGTTCGATGAACCACGTGTCCGGGGACAACTTGCCGTCCGTGTCAGGTCCGGTCACAGTCACCGTGCCCGCTGCCACCGCACGCAGCCACCTTACGCGCTTCATCGGTCAGCAGACAGGCATCGGTGAAGGACCAGCTGCCATCGCGAGTTGCCACGGAACCTCCGATGACCAGCCAGTTGTCGTCATAAGAGTCGCCCCTGACTGTGGGGAACTGATAGCGCAGCGGGCGGAGGTCGACACTATTTGCCTGATCGCTCAATCGCACCGCCGCAGGATGCCACGCTCCCCTCGCGGCTCTGCACATGGTGGGCGTAACGATCAGGATGACGCCGTGACCGGTGGCGGCATGACCTCGTAGAGGCGCCGGTCGTGGACCTGGGCCCACAGGCAGAGTCACCGGGTGTTGGCTGAGCTCAGTCGCGTGATCTTGGCGCTGCTCAGTCGTGCCGGATGGAGAACAGGCGCGCCGCCACAGCCAGCACCAGCCCGGCCACGATGAGGTACAGGCCAAGACGTTCTTCGGGCACCGCCGGTGACCACACCCGCCAAGCTGACGAGGTGTAGCCATCGGCTGCCAGGAAGGCCCCGTAGCCCCTGGGGAGCGCGCTGGTCTGGCCGCGCACCCACAGCAGGGCGCCGATGACCGCGCAGCTCGCGGATATCGCATACAGGACCGTGGCGCGGCGCGGGACCGGTCTGTTCACGGGTTCTCCCTCGGCTTTGTCGTTGTGATGCGTGGATTCTCGCTGCCCCGTACCGGTCACGTCCGCGCCGGGGCATCGTGTCGAATACCCGTGCGTACCGCAGCTCCTCTGCGCCATGCCCGCACGCTCGGTCATGCTCGGTCGGAACATCAACATCTGGCCCGCGCTGAATCTCTGAATCTTTGGTCTTCCGCCCATTCGATCTGCTGGGCTTGACCCCATGGACACCGCCGCTGCCGACCGTCCGTCGGCGACCTACGACCGCATCGGTATCGGATACAGCGAAGTCCGACGCCCTGACCCCCGCCTGCATGCTCTCATCGGCCAGGCACTGGAAGGCGCCCGCACGGTTGTCAATGTCGGCGCCGGCACTGGCTCCTACGAGCCGGAAGGCGTCAGCGTGACCGCTGTCGATCCTTCCGAGGTCATGCTCGGCCAACATCTCGGGATGAACAAGGTAAAGGCTGCAGCCGAAGCCCTTCCGTTCACGGACGGCTCCTTCGACGCGGCCATGGCCATCATGACCGTCCACCACTGGCCCGACCTGCACCGCGGACTCAGCGAACTGCGCCGCGTCGCTGACAGGCAGGTCGTCTTCACCTGGGATCCCACGCACCGACCGGAGTTGTGGCTGCTTGAGGAGTACCTGCCGGAGATCCGTGAGCTGGACCACGCCCGCTTCACCCCTGTGACCGAGGTCGCCGACGCGCTCGACGCGCACACCGTGCTGCCCCTTTCCATCCCGCACGACTTCACCGACGGCTTCCAGTGCGCCTACTGGCGCCGACCGGAGTGCTACCTCGACCCGGTCATCCGCCAGGCCAGCTCCACCTTTGCGCAGCTGCCGCCGTCCGTCGTAGAGCCAGCGATCGCCCGGCTCCGCGCCGACCTCGCATCCGGCACCTGGCACCGCCGCCACGCCGACCTGCTGGCTCAGCAAACCATGGACTACGGATATCGCCTGCTCATCGCAGGCGGGTAGTCCCGTCATCCCCTACTGTCTACGCGGTCCGTAGGCTGGCGGCTCCTGCCAGGCAGAGAAAGCTGTTCAGCAACTTCACGTCGGTCATCGTGGGCGCCGCGATCGGCGCCGTGTTCTTCAAGGAGCGTTTCGGGGCGCCGCGGATCGCGGCCGCCGGGCTGCTGGTCGTCGGCATCGGGCTGATGCTGCACACCGGGTAGCGCGGGCTCCTTGGGTGCGCGGGCGGCGGCCGAGAGGCACCCTGGAATCAGGTGTTCCGGAGGTGACCGCCATGATGAAGACCGTTGTGGGATGGCACATCGAGCTGGAGTTCCAGGAGGACGGCCAGCACACCCGGGCGGCGGCGATGGTCCGCTTGCCCGACGGCAGCGAGGTCCGCGCCCACGGCAGGGCCAGCCGCCACCGCACCGACTCCGACCAGCCGCGGGTCGGCGAGGAGATCGCCGGGGCGAGGGCCCTGAACGAACTCGCGATGCAGCTTCTGACCAAGGCGCACGGCGAGATCGACGAGGCCTCGGGCCGCACGTCGCAGCCTATCCACGTCTGACACTCCCGCCGGGAAGGACTACGCCAGGGACGTCCGCACCGCGTGGACCAGGGCCTGCGCCCTCGGGTCCGCCGTCACGTTGGGGTGGAAGCCGTTGGTGATGTAGGCGAAGGCGACGGCCGCGTCCGGGTCCGCGAAGGCCAGGGCGCCGCCGCGGCCGGGGTGGCCGAAGGAGCCGGGGCCGAGCAGGGGCGACGCCGGGCTGTGCAGCATGTGGCCGAGACCGAAGCGGGTGGGGGCCACCAGTACGCGGTCGGGCCCGGCGGAGTGCTCCGTGCGGGCCAGTTCCATGGTCCGCGGGGTGAACAGGCGGGTGCCGCCGTCCACTTCGCCGATGAGCGCCGCGTAGAAGCGGGCCAGCCCGTCGGCCGTGGCGATGCCGTTGGCCGCGGGCAGGACCGCCGCGCGGTAGGCGGGGTCGTTCTCGTCGGGCAGCGGGGTGATCGCTGCGAACGCCCGCCGGGTCAGCGACTGCGGGTCGGCGTACGCCTCGGCCACGGACCGCTTGGGCCGGGTGCGAAGGCCCGTCGCCGAGCGCGGGGGCTGCACCTGGCCCACGCGGCCCACCCGCCCGCTCTCGCCCGCCGGCAGCCCCACCCACAGGTCGGCGCCGACCGGTCCGGCCACCTCGCGCGCGATCCATTCGCCGATCGTGCGGCCCGTGATCCGCCGCACCAGCTCGCCGGTCAGCCAGCTGTACGTCTGCGCGTGGTAGCCGTGGTCCGTGCCCGGCTCCCAGACCGGTGCCTGCGCGGCGACCGCCTCCGCGCCCAGCACCGGATCGGCGGCCTGCTCCGGTGTCAGCGGCCGGTCGAGGACGGGGACGCCCGCACGGTGCGAGAGCAGGTCGCGGACCAGGGTCCGCTCCTTGCCCGCCGCCTTGAACTCGGGCCAGTACGCCCCCACCGGCGCGTCCAGGTCCAGCTCCCCGCGCTGGTGCAGCAGCAGGAGCACGGCCGCGGCGACGCCCTTGGTCGCCGAGCGCACGATCTGCGCGGTGCCCCGCTCCCAGGGCGCCGAGCCGGCCGTGCCGTCGACGTCACGCGTTCCCGCCCACAGGTCCACGACCCGGTGCCCGTCCCGGTACACGGCCACCGCGGCGCCCCGCTCGCCCCGCAGCGCGAAGTTCGCCGCGAACGCCTCCCCGACCGGCTCGAAGCCCTCGGCCACTGTGCCGTGCACGTCCACGTCCACGTCCGCCATTCCTCCCGCTCTTCGCCTGCGACAGTGGGTGCAACCGGCGGCCCCGGCCTGCGATTCCTGCGGCGGATCGGCTTGGCACGATCGTTATGTCAGTGCCGGCCGGTCCTCTGCTCACCCCGGGCGGCGTTCCGACGCCGCCTCCCGGCCCTTCACGCGCCCATCGACACGGACCGCGGGTCGAAGCCGAAGGGCAGCTCCAGGCGGTGGGCGCGCATCAGTGTGTCGTCGGCGAGCAGTTCGCCGGTCGGCCCGTCGGCCGCGATCGCGCCGTCGCTCAGGATGAGTGCGCGCGGGCACAACTCCAGCGCGTACGGCAGGTCGTGGGTGACCATGAGCACGGTCACGTCCAACGAGCGCAGGATGTCGGCCAGTTCACGGCGCGAGGCGGGGTCCAGGTTGGACGAGGGCTCGTCCAGGACCAGGATCTCCGGCTCCATGGCGAGGACGGTCGCCACCGCGACCCGGCGGCGCTGGCCGAAGGAGAGGTGGTGCGGCGGGCGGTCGGCGAACTCCCCCATGCCGACCTGTTCCAGGGCCGTGGCGACCCGGGCCTGGAGCTCCGGTCCCTTGAGTCCGTTCGCGGCGGGCCCGAAGGCCACGTCCTCCCGCACGGTCGGCATGAACAACTGGTCGTCCGGGTCCTGGAAGACGATGCCGACCTTCTGCCGGATCTCGGCCATGTGCTTCCTGCCGACCGGCAGCCCGGCGACCGTCACCGTCCCGGTGCCCCCGCCCAGGATGCCGTTCAGATGCAGTACCAGCGTGGTCTTCCCGGCGCCGTTGGGGCCGAGCAGCGCGACCCGTTCGCCCCGCCCGATGCTGAAGTCGACGCCGAACAGGGCCTGGTGGCCGTCGGGGTAGGCGAAGGCGAGGCCGGAGACCTCCAGAGAAGCTGTCACAGGATCCATCCCAGCAGACAGACGGCGAACGCGGCACAGGGGAGGGCCAGGGCGTACGACCACTGGGCCCGGGACGCGGTCACCTCGTCGATGACCGGCATCGAACCGGCGTAGCCCCGGCTCACCATGGCCAGGTGCACACGCTCCCCGCGCTCGTAGGAGCGGATGAACAGCGCGCCCGCGCACTTGGCGAGCACGCCCCAGTGCCGGACACCGCGCGCCTCGAAACCGCGCGACTCTCGGGCGATCCGCATCCGCCGCATCTCGTCGGCGATGACGTCGCCGTAGCGGATCATGAAGGACGCGATCTGCACCAGCAGGGGCGGCAGCTTCAGGCGTTGCAGGCCGAGCAGCAGTTCGCGCAACTCGGTCGTGCTCGCCAGCAGGACGGACGCGGCGACGCCGAGGGTGCCCTTGGCGAGCACGTTCCAGGCGCCCCACAGCCCGTTCACGCTCAGGGACATTCCGAGCACGTCCACCCGTTCGCCCTGGGCCACGAACGGCATGAGCACCGCGAACGCGACGAACGGGACCTCGATCAGCAGCCGCTTGAGCAGGAAGCCGGCGGGCACGCGGGCCACGGAGGCGACGACGGCGAGCAGGACGGCGTAGACGGCGAACGCCCACATCGCCTCCCTCGGGGTCGACACCACGACCACGACGAAGGCGAAGGAGGCGGCCAGTTTGGTGTGCGGCGGCAGCGCGTGCACGGGCGAGTGCCCGTGCCGGTACAACCGGTGCGCGTGACCCGCCCCCATGTCAGGCGGCCCGGGAGGAGGGAGCGGACGGCTCGGCGGCCGTACGCCGCCTGCGGACCACCCAGAAGACCGTGCTGCCTGCGACGACGGTCGCCCCGACGCCGATCACGCCCGCGAGCCCGCCGGACAGCCGGGCGTCGGCGATGTCCTTCACCCCGTAGTCGGCGAGCGGGGAGTCGGCGGCGGCGTGCGGCTCCTCCTTCTTGTCGATGCCCTGGTCGTGGGCGATCTTCTCCAGACCGTCGGGGTTGGCCGAGGCATAGAAGCTGACGAATCCGGCGAGGACGAGGGAGGTGACCAGGCCGGTGAGCCACAGCTTGCGATGGGATCGGGCGGCGGCCGGCACGGGCTCCGGCTCGGGCTCGGGGGCGTCGACGAGTTCGCCGTTCACCCGCAGCTTCAGGCGCTGCTCCAGGCCACGCGCGCCGTACACCAGGTCCGGGCGTACGGCGATGACGGCGCCCACGGTCAGCGCGGTGATCGCGGCCTCGCCGATGCCGATGAGGACGTGCACGCCGATCATGGCGGTGGCGACCTTGCCGATCGCCACGTCGGTGGTGCCGCCGACCGCGTAGATCAGCGTGAAGGCGACGGCGGCGGCGGGGACGGAGAGGAGCGCGGCGGCGAAGGAGGCCGCCGTGATGGAGCTGCGGCGCCGCGGGAGCACCTTCACCAGTCCGCGGAAGACGGCGTAGGCCACCACCGTCGTGACGATCGCCATGTCGGTGATGTTGACGCCGAGCGCGGTCAGGCCGCCGTCGGCGAAGAGGATGCCCTGCATGAGCAGGACGACACTGACGCACAGAACGCCGGTGTAGGGGCCCACGAGTATCGCGGCCAGGGCCCCGCCGAGCAGGTGGCCGCTGGTGCCGGCCGCGACGGGGAAGTTCAGCATCTGCACGGCGAAGATGAACGCCGCGACGAGACCGGCCAGCGGCGCGGTCCGTTCGTCGAGTTCCCGGCGCGCACCGCGCAGGCTCACGGCGACGGCGCCGGCGGCGACGACTCCGGTGACGGCGGATGTGGGCGCGTTGATGAATCCGTCAGGCACATGCACCGTTCGATGATAGAGGCTTGTTGCGAAGCGCTTGCAAGAGCGAGTGCGTCGTTGATGTGCGCCGGATCGGAACGTTCGGGAAGCGGAATCCTGGAAATATGCGACATTGGAGGGAAAGCGGATGTCCAGCCCTCGCACAGGTCACACAGCGTTAGGGGTCGTCCGATGTCGGTGGTCGAACAGCACGCACAAGCCCACATCCTCACGGAAGACGTTCTCGATGATGTCGGGGCCGTCCCGGTCGTCCTTCGCTACGACTCCCTTCAGGATCCGCGCGCCGTCATGGTCGACCTGCCCGGCCCGCACGAGTGGACCTTCCCCCGGTCACTGCTGGAACAGGGGCTGCGCGCCCCGGCCGGCAGCGGTGACGTGCGGGTGTGGCCCTGCGGGCGGGTGCAGGCCGTGATCGAGTTCCATTCCACGCGCGGTGTCTCGGTGGTGCAGCTCGAGACGAAGACGGTGCACAGGTTCCTGAAGCGGACCTACCGGGCGGCGGCGTCACCGGCGGCGCTCGCCCACGGGTGACGCCGCCGGTCTCCGCGGGCCCACTCGGCCGCCGTCAGCTCCCGGCCTTCAGCAGGGACGCCACTATCGGACCGGCGGTGTCGCCGCCGTGCCCGCCCTTCTGCACGACGCCCGCGGCCGCGAGGTCGCCCCGGTAGGCGGTGAACCAGCCGTTGGGCTTCTTCTGGTTGTCGACCTCGGCGGAGCCCGTCTTCGCGCCGTAGTCAGGGCCGAGTCCGGCCATGGCCTGGGCGGCCGTGCCGTACGCGGCGGTGTACTGCATCACCTCGCGCAACTGGGACAGGGTGGAGGCGGACATCGTCCGGGAGGCCGTGGCCAGCTTGCGGTGGTCGACGTCCGGGGAGACCAGGTACGGCTGGTGGAAGACGCCCGCCTTGACCGTCGAGGCCACCGACGCCATGTTCAGCGGGTTCATGCGGACGCCGCCCTGCCCGATGAGGGAGGCGCCCATCGGGGCGGCCGTCTGCACCGGCACCGCGCCGTCGAAGGACGGCACACCGATCGCCCAGTTGTCCATCGCCAGGCCGAAGACCTGCTGGGCCTGCTGGGTCAGGTCGGAGTCCTTCAGCTTCTTCGCCTGGCTGATGAAGGCGGTGTTGCAGGAGCGGGCGAAGCTGGCCTTGAAGGTGCCGCCCTTGATCTCGAAGTCCTGGTCGTTGTGGAACTTCCAGCCGCCGTAGGTGTACGTCTTCGGGCAGGGGTGCGGCTTGTTGACCGAGGCCAGGTCCTTCTCGAAGAGCATCGACGAGGTGATGATCTTCATCGTGGAGCCGGGGGCGAGAGAACCCAGGAAGGCGGTGTTGAAGCCGCGGTTGGAGTTCGCCACCGCCAGGATCTCGCCGGTCGACGGACGCATCACGACCACGGAGGCGCGGTCGGTCTTCGACACCTCCTTCTCGGCCGCCGCCTGGAGGGACGGGCTCAGCGTCGTCTTCACCGTGCCCGGTGTGCCCTTGCTCAGTTCGACGAGCGTCTTGTCGGACAGGTCGGCCTTCTTCGACTCCTTGCCGCGGACCACGCGCAGCTCCACACCCGCGCTGCCGCCGGCCGTGGCGCCGTACTTCTCGCGCAGCCCGTCCAGGACCGGGCCCAGCGACGGGTACTGGGCGGTGGTCATCTCGGCGCCGTTCCGGTCCAGGGCCTTGACCGGCGCGGTGCCGGACTCCCCGGTGACCAGGGTGTCGCCGTCCTTCAGGTCGGGGTGGACGACGGCGGCATGCCACTCCACGACCGGCTCGCCGTCCGTGTCGTTCCGGACGACGGTCAGCGCGCTGTCGTACGCCAGCGGCTTGGTCAGCTCCTTGTACGACACCGTGGCCTTCACGGAGAACGGCACCTTGTCGCCCGTGGCGGTGCCCGCGGTCAGGGTGACGTCCTTCAGGTGCGCGTCCTTCGCGTAGCCGGTCAGCAGGGCGGTGGCCGCGGAGGCGTCGCTGGTCGCGGCGGCCGCGTCGGCGGGCTTGCCCTGCTGCCAGGCCGTGAGGAACCCCTCGGCCGCGGTCTGCACCTCGGCCGCCGACAGCGGGCCGGTCTTCTTCTCCGTCCCGCCCGGGCCGGACGTCGTGTGCGGCCGGTCGTCGGCCGCCGCACCGCCGCCGTACAGCGCGTAGGCGCCGATGCCGGCCCCGCCGACGACGACGGCGATCACCCCGCCGACCACGGCCGGAGTCCTCTTCCGTCGCTCGGCGACGCGCCTTCTCTTCCCCACTGCCTTCCGTCCTCCGCCAATCCCCCGGGGCCCCCGCCGCCCCACCGCCCCCACGATCCTCAATGACCGCCCCACCATAGGGCTTCTTCCCCCGGATGCACCCACGGGGCGGGCGCCTGATCCGGTCCCCCGGCTGGGACGGGGTCCCGGTTCCGGCTGGGACGGGTCCGGGTCCCGGGAGGGTTGGGGGGCCTGGTGGGAGAGGGGGATGGTCCCGATCCAGCCCGGGGCAGAGCAGCCTCGATCCAGTCCGGGGGCTCGTCCCGGCCCCGGGGGAGCCCGGTACCGTCCGGGCGGGCCGGGCCCCGCGGGGGCGGGGGCAGGGGCCCGATCCAGCCCCGGAGGCTCGACCCGGCCCCCGGGGGAGTCCGGTGGCGTCCGGGGCGGGCCGGGCCTCGCCGGGGCGGGGCCGAGTCCCGGTACAGGGGAGCAGGTTTCGCCGGGGCGGTGGTGAGGGCCCCGCCGGGGGCGCCGGTCCCGCTGGGAACTCGGGCCAATCCACAGGACGACCACAAGCCGGCCGTCCGGCCCGTGGTTCTTCGGTCCCTCGGCCGTCTGGCCGTCAGGCTCACCGGCCGTCCGCCCGGCTCTCCGGGCCGCCGGCCTGGCGGTGCGCCGGTACTCCGCGGTCCCGTCCCATGGCTCTCCGGCCGTCCGGACCGGCCGGGCCGACCGGCCTTCCGGCCTTCCGGCCGTCCGGACCGGCCGGGCCGACCGGCCTTCCGGCCTTCCGGCCTTCCGGCCTTCCGGCCTTCCGGCCTTGCGGACCGTCCGGCCTTCCGGACCGTCCGGCGCTCCGGACCCACCGGTCCCCTGGACCGGTCGGGCGCCGGCTTCGCCAGGCTTGCGGACTCGGTCGGGCGATACGGACCGGTCGGGCGCGCGGCTCGGCCAGGTGGGCGGATCGGCAGGGTGGGAGCGTCAGCTCGCTGTGCGGAGTACCGATGCCACGATCGGGCCCGCCGCGTCGCCGCCGTGGCCGCCCTCCTGGGTCACGGCGGCGGCTGCCATGTCGTTGCGGTAGCCGGTGAACCAGCTGTTGGACTTGGCCTGGCCGTCGACCTCCGCGGAGCCGGTCTTCGCGCCGATGCTGCCGCCGAGCCCGGACATCGCCGGGGCGGCGGTGCCGCTGACGGCCGTGCGGTTCATCATCTGCCGGAGCTGGGCGACCGTGCTCGCCGAGAGGCCCCGGGCCTGCGCCAGCGGACGGCCGTCGAGCCGCGTGGACACGATGACGGGCTGGCGGAAGGCCCCGGTCATCGCGGTCGCCGTCACCGACGCCATGTTCAGCGGGCTCATCTGGACCTGGCCCTGTCCGATCAGGTTGGCCGCGGTGTCCGGGCCGCCGGACGCGGGGACGGAGCCGTCGAAGGAGGGGATGCCGACCTTCCAGTTGTCCCGGCCGAGCCCGAAACGCTCCTCGGCCTCCTTGGTCAGCGAGTCCACCTGGACGTCGTCCGCGTACTTCAC
Organism: Streptomyces sp. NPDC014889; assembly: GCF_043081205.1. NCBI lineage: Bacteria > Bacillati > Actinomycetota > Actinomycetes > Kitasatosporales > Streptomycetaceae > Streptomyces > Streptomyces sp. NPDC014889. The sequence continues at coordinate 151,499 of NZ_JBIBWH010000006.1, read as the reverse complement.
GAACGCCGTGTTGCAGGACCGGGCGAAGCTCTCCGAGAGGGTGGCCCGCTCGTTGGGCGCCATGTTCTTGAGGTTGTGGAAGGTCTGGCTCTGCCACACCGCCTCGTTCGGGCAGGGCGCGGGACCGGCGGCCGTCGTGAGCCCGGTGTCGATGAGGGTGGCCGCGCTGATGATCTTCATGGTGGAGCCGGGCGCGAGCCGGCCGAGGAAGGCCGCGTTGAAGCCGTCGGCCCGGTGGTTGGCGACCGCGAGCACCTCGCCGGTGGACGGCTTCACGGCGACCACGGACGACTCGGCGTAGCGTTGCACGGCCTGCTCGGCCGCCGCCTGCGCACTCGCGCTGAGGGTGGTGCGCAGCTTGCCCGGCCGGCCCTTGGCGAGGGTGACCAGCGGAGTGTCGGCGGCGCCGGAGTCCTCGTGCCGGATGCTCAGCTCGACCGCCGGCTCGCCGCCCGCCTTGTCGCCGTACTTGGCCCGCAGCTCGTCCAGGATCGGCCCGAGCGAGGGGTAGTCGTCCTTGGTCAGCACGGTGTTGTTGCGGTCGACGGCCTCGATCGGCGGGGACGGCGACTCCCCGGTGACGAGGGTGTCGCCCTTGACCAGGTCGGGGTGGAGGACGGAGGGCTCCCAGTCGACCAGCGGCTGATGGGTGGACACGCCCCGCACGATGCTCAGCCGGCCGGCGTAGGCCAGCGGCTTGGACTTGCCGCCGTACGACACGGTGGCCTTGACCGAGAAGGGCACGGTGGCCCCGGAGACGGTACCGGGGGTGATCTTCACCTTGGTGATGTGCGCGTCGTGTCCGTAGGCCGTGAGCAACTGCTCTGCCGCATCGGGGAAGTTGGTGTACGAGGCGGCCTCGGCGGGCTCGTCCTTCTCCCAGGCCGCGAAGAACTTCGCCGAGGTCTCCTTCACCTCGCCCCGGCTCGGCGGCCCGGTCCTGACCGGCGCCGGCCCGCTGCCGCCCACCGAGTCTCCGTTCACATTCCCGTTCAGCGCGGACACGAAGTTGTACGTCCCGTACCCCGCCCCGCCGATCATCACGGCGAACACCCCACCGATGACGGCGGCCTTGACCCCCTTGCGCATGGAAACGCTCCCTCCCCGTTTGCGGCCCACCGACTGTAAGCGGCCGCAGGAGAACCCACGGGGCTGTTTTCGAATGGTGTCCGAACAGTGATCAGCCGGCTGACCGTGATCAGCCGGCTGACTCGGGCCCACATCCGTGAGCCGACGGCGTCTACGCGTGGCACATGCCGTGGTTGACCATCTCGGTGTGGCGGGCGACCACCGGGCGGGCGCTCTTGGCCAGGGACTTCACGACCGGGTTGGCGCCCGAGGCGATCTCCTTGTCGATGAGCGCGAGGGTCTGCACGTGGGCGGGGTACTGGGCCTTGAGCCACGCGGCGTCGTACGCGCGTGTCCCGGCGAGGCGCTTGAGGTCGGCGGTCTGCCTCAGTTGCGCCTCCGTCTGCCCGGACGGCAGTGTCACGCCGAGTCGTGTCGCGGTCTTCACGACACCGGCGTCAAGGGTGCGGTGGTCGCGGATGAAGTCGCGCCCGACCCGCTTGACGCAGGCGGTGGTCGCGGCGCTCTGGGCCTGCTCGCCGGTCGTGATCTCCCACAGGTTCCCCTGATGGGCCGCGGCCAGGAACTGCTTGTCCAGCGCGGAGACCGCCGACGGCGAGGGCGACGACGAAGCGAGGGCCGGGAGCGACAGGGCACCCGTGACGCACAGGGCGGTGGCGCAGACGGCGGCGAAACGGGCACGGGATCGAGTCGTGTGCATGAGTCCTCCACAGGTCGCACGTGCAAGCCTCGGGAAACCCCATCCTCAGTGGCTCGAAGTTGCTCGAACTGCTCGAAGTTGCCTGAACCGGCTCGAAGCGGGTGAAGCCGTACCTATGCCATGGTTCATCCGGTCGGGGCCCCCGGCAACCGAGGACCCCCGGGCACCACCGATGACCAGGTCAGACCCAGGTGTCCAGCCACATCCTTGAACGCCACGAGTCGATCGGGATCGACGTGCCCGTGTACAGCGGCCAGAAGTAGACGAAGTTCCACGCGATCAGCAGGAACAGGACGCCCGCGCCGGTCGCGCCCGCGACCCGGCGGGTTTCCGAGGAGCCGGGCGGGCCCACGATCGCGCCGATCAGCATCGCCACCGCCAGGCAGAGGAAGGGCAGGAAGACGATGGCATAGAAGAAGAAGATCGTGCGCTCCTGGTACATGAACCAGGGCAGGTAGCCGGCGGCGGCGCCGCAGGCGATGGCGCCCGCGCGCCAGTCGCGGCGGAAGAACCAGCGCCACAGGACGTACACCAGCGCGGCGCAGGCCGCCCACCACAGCATCGGCGTGCCGATGGCGAGGACCTCGCGGGCGCACTTGCCGGCGGCGTTAGTGGGACAGCCCGCGGTGCCGGGGGAGGGCGACTCGTAGAAGTACGAGACCGGGCGGCCGTCGACGATCCAGCTCCACGGGTTGGACTGGTAGTTGTGCGGCGAGGACAGACCGACGTGGAACTTGAAGACCTCGTGCTCGTAGTGCCACAGACTGCGCAGCCAGTCGGGCAGGAAGGAGAAGCCGCTGCCCCTGCCGTCGGTCGCGGCCCAGTCGCGGAAGTAGCCGCCGCTGCCGTTGGCGGGGGAGCGGATCCAGCCGATCCAGGAGACCAGGTAGACGGCGATCGCGACCGGGACGGTGGCCAGGAACGTGATGCCGGTGTCCCGCTTCAGCACGGCCGAGTACGGGTGCCAGGCGCCGGCCACCTTGCGGGCGCCCACGTCCCACAGCACGGCCATCACGCAGAACGCGGCCAGGATGTACAGGCCGTTCCACTTGGTGCCGAACGCCAGGCCCAGCATGAGGCCCGCCGCCCAGCGCCAGGGGCGCAGCCCGAGACGGGTCGTCTCGGCCGTGTACGCGTCGGGCCGCACCCGCCCGTCGGCGTCGGCCGGCAGCGCGGCCGCGAGTTTCGCCCGGGACCTGTCGCGGTCGATCAGCAGGCAGCCGAAGGCGGCCAGCACGAAGAACATCAGCACGCCGTCGAGCAGCGCGGTCCGGCTCATCACGAAGTGCAGGCCGTCCACCGCCATCAGCGCGCCCGCCAGGCAGCCCAGGAAGGTGGAGCGCAGCAGGCGCCGCCCGATCCGGCACAGCATCAGCACCGACAGCGTGCCGAGCAGGGCCGTCATGAAGCGCCAGCCGAACGGGTTGAACCCGAAGAGAAGCTCGCCGAGGCCGATCACGTACTTGCCGACCGGCGGGTGCACCACATACGCCGCGTCAGTGGGGATGGGGACGTGCCCGCCGGTCTTGAGGATCAGGTCGTTGGCGTTCTTGTCCCAGTTGACCTCGAAGCCGCGGTGGACGAGCGCCCACGCGTCCTTGGCGTAGTAGGTCTCGTCGAATATCACCGCCTTCGGGCTGCCCAGGTTCCAGAACCGCAGCACGCCCGCCACCAGGGTGACCAGCAGTGGGCCGCCCCAGCCGGACCAGCGCACGATCCGGTCGGCGACGGTCCGCGGGACGCCGAGGGCCGCCCACAGGCGCCCGCCGGGCTGCGCGTACGGCGGCACCAGACGGTCGACGACCCCCTTCTCGCCGCTTGCGGGCCCCGCGAAGTGGCCGAAGCGGCGCAGCCGTTGCTGCCATGTCGGCCGCTGGTCGTGCGGGGCCGGGCCCTGCCGGGTGTCCGTGTGGGACGCGGTACTGGTCACCGCGCCATCGTAGGGAACCGTTCCGTGTGAGTCCCGCGCATGGCCCGTACGGGCCGGGACGCGTTCGCCCGCGACGGCACTTGAGAGGATGGGACGCGTGACTGGAACCCTTGTTTTGGCGGGCACCCCCATCGGCGACGTCCAGGACGCGCCGCCCCGGCTCGCCGAGGAGCTGGCCGGCGCGGACGTGGTCGCGGCGGAGGACACCCGGCGGCTGCGCCGGCTCACCCAGGCGCTCGGCGTCACGCCCAAGGGGCGCGTGGTGTCGTACTTCGAGGGCAACGAGTCCGCCCGCACCCCGGAGCTGGTCGAGGAGCTGCTCGGCGGGGCGCGCGTGCTGCTGGTGACGGACGCGGGCATGCCGTCCGTGTCCGACCCGGGCTATCGGCTGGTCGCGGCCGCCGTGGAGCAGGACGTCCGGGTGACGGCCGTACCCGGCCCCTCCGCCGTGCTCACCGCGCTGGCGCTGTCCGGGCTGCCGGTCGACCGGTTCTGCTTCGAGGGGTTCCTGCCGCGCAAGGCGGGCGAGCGGCTGACCCGGCTGCGGGAGGTCGCGGACGAGCGGCGCACGCTGGTCTACTTCGAGGCCCCGCACCGGCTCGACGACACGCTGGCGGCGATGGCCGAGGTGTTCGGCGCCGAGCGGCGGGCCGCCGTCTGCCGGGAGCTGACCAAGACCTACGAGGAGGTGCGGCGCGGCGGGCTCGGGGAGCTGGCCGCGTGGGCCGCCGAGGGCGTGCGCGGCGAGATCACCGTCGTGGTCGAGGGGGCGCCGGAGAAGGGGCCCGAGGAGATCGGCGCCGACGAGCTCGTGCGGCGGGTGCGGGTGCGCGAGGAGGCCGGGGAGCGCCGCAAGGAGGCCATCGCGGCGGTCGCGGTGGAGGCCGGGGTGCCCAAGCGGGAAGTGTTCGACGCGGTGGTCGCCGCCAAGCGCGCGGAGGCGTGAGACCCGCTCACACCCCCTCTGAGCAGGGCGCATCTCTCATGAGCGGCCGCCCCATGGAGCGGCAAAGAGCCGTCCGGGAAGGCAAAGGGACTTCGGCCGTCGGAGGGACCCTTTGGCAAGCGGGGCCCAAAACGCCTCCAACACTCCCCAGGCCGTGTGCGTGGCCGTCGGCGGAGGAGTTCACTGGACGGCGGGACGGCAACCGTCCCTTTTGTCCAGCGGACACGCGGACACGAGGAGCTGGCATGAGCGACATCGAAGGGCGGGGCTTCGCCCACCGCGGTACGGCCACCGCCGTCGTCAACGAGTCCTACTCCTTCGCCTGCATGAGGTGCGGGCACGGGTGGGAGCAGTCGTACGAGATAGAGCACTACACGGACGGCGACGGCAACGAGTGCGTGCGGTACGTGGCGGACGGCCGTGTCGTGCCGTCCCCGCTGAGCCGGCCGAACTGCCAGAACTGCGACGGTCACGTCGTCCGGATCATGCGGGCCGGGCGGGTGTCGTCCGCGCAGAGCCATCTGCACCAGCACGAGGAGCACCGGCACGAGCACCGGCATGAGCACCGGCACGAGGAGCCGCGGCACCGTCCGGCGGTACCCGTGGCGGCCCGGGGAGAGACGTCCCCGCCCGGGGAGGAGGCGGCGGACCGCGCGCAGGAGGCCCACAGGGACCGCGTCGGCCACGGTGACCACCACTGGCACCTGTCGGACCTGCTGCACCCCTTCCACCGCAAGGCGGGCTGAGGAGTCGGGCAGTCGGGCCGAGGAGGGCGCGTCCCTCCCGCCGGCGAACGGCGAAGGATGACGTCCGGCCCCTTCCGTAGGATCGGGTCATGCCTTCGAACGCCGACAAGAACGCGGCGCCCCCGCTTCCGGAGCCGCTCCGGATACCGGTCGCCGACTCCCACACGCACCTCGACATGCAGTCCGGCACGGTCGAGGAGGGCCTGGCCAGGGCCGCGTCGGTGGGCGTGACGACGGTCGTCCAGGTCGGCTGCGACCTGGGCGGCTCGCGATGGGCCGCCGAGACGGCCGCGGCGTACGACAGCGTCCACGCGACGGTCGCCCTGCACCCGAACGAGGCGCCGCGCATCGTCCATGGCGACCCGGACGGATGGTCGCGGCAGGGGGCGCGCGAGCCGGGCGGGGACGCCGCGCTCGATGAGGCTCTGGCCGAGATCGACCGGCTGGCCGCGCTGCCCCAGGTCAAGGGCGTCGGCGAGACCGGGCTCGACTACTTCCGCACCGGCCCCGAGGGCAAGGCCGCCCAGGAGCGCTCCTTCCGCGCCCACATCGAGATCGCCAAGCGGCACGGCAAGGCACTCGTCATCCACGACCGGGACGCGCACGCCGACGTCCTGCGCGTCCTCAAGGAGGAGGGCGCCCCCGAGCGGACGGTGTTCCACTGCTACTCGGGCGACGCGGAGATGGCGGAGGTGTGCGCCCGCGCCGGCTACTACATGTCCTTCGCCGGCAACGTCACCTTCAAGAACGCCCAGAACCTGCGGGACGCCCTCGCCGTGGCCCCGCTGGAGTTGGTCCTGGTGGAGACCGACGCGCCCTTCCTGACCCCGGCGCCGTACCGCGGACGGCCCAACGCCCCGTACCTCGTTCCGGTCACGGTGCGTGCGATGGCCGCCGTGCGCGGCATCGACGAGGACACCCTGGCGACGGCGCTCGCGGTCAACACCTCCCGCGCCTTCGGCTACTGAGCGTACTCGGAGCGCTTTGGAGAGTGACGGGCGCTCCGCTAGGTTCTGGCCGCGTGAGCGATCTGCGGTACGAGACCTACGAGGCGTACGGCGCATACGAGAACCGCGAGGCGTATGAGCCCTACGGGCCTTACAACCCGTACGAGCAGTACGAGCAGCACGGCCTGTACGAGGGGTACCAGGGTTTCGATGGGGACCACCGGTACGGCTGGTACCACTCCCACGTCCCGTACAGCCCGTGCAACCCGTATCAGCAGTACGGCGGTGACTCGTACGAGCAGGGCCACCAGTACCAGCAGCAGTGCGGCCAGTACGGCTGGCCGCACCAGTACGACGCGTACCGGCAGTACGAGCACGCCGCTGTCCACCACGACGTGCACACCGCGCAGACCCTGCCGTACGGACCGCAGGGGTCGCCGTACGCGGACACCTACCGGCCCGCCTACGAGGCCGTCCGCCGGTCCGCCGCCCACGAGCCCACCCAGCCGGTACTGCCCCGGCAGATCCGCCGGACCGGAAGCGGTACGGGGAGCGTCACGGGCGGCGGCGGAACGCATCGGGGCGCGCGGCGGCGCTGGGCGCGGTACGCCGAGCGGCCGGAGGTGTGTGTGCGCCGGCTGCTGCCCCGCGCGCTGGTCGTCGCGTTCCTGGCGGGCGGGACCACCGCGTTCCTCGCCACGGACAAGGCGATCGAGCTCAGCGTCGACGGCGGCGGGCGCACCCTCCACACGTTCGCCGACGACGTCTCCGGAGTGCTGGCCGACGAGGGCGTGCGGCTCGGGCCGCACGACGTGGTGCTGCCCGCCCCCGGGACCGCGCTCACCAGCGGTGACGAGATCACCGTGCGCCGCGGGCGGCCGGTGCGGCTGACGCTCGACGGGCAGCGCCGCGAGGTGTGGACGACGGCGCGCACGGTCGAGGAGGCGCTCAGGCAGTGGGGTGTGCGCGCGGAGGGCGCGTATCTGTCGGCCGCGCGCTCGCAGCCCATCGGACGCGCCGGGCTCGCGCTGGACGTGCGCACCGAACGTTCGGTGACCGTCATGGCGGACGGCCGCGCCCGCACCGTCCGCACCAACGCGGCGACCGTGCGGGAGGCGGTGGCGGAGGCCGGGGTCACCCTGCGCGGCCAGGACACCACGTCCGTGGCGCCGTCCAGCTTCCCGCGCGACGGGCAGACGGTCACCGTGCTGCGGATCACCGGGAGCCGGGAGGTGCGCGAGGAGGTCATCCCGTTCGCCGTGCGGCGCACCACCGACCCGTCCCTGTTCAAGGGGACGGAGGTCGTCGAGCGGGCCGGACAACCCGGAGTGCGCCGGGTCACGTACTCCGTGCGCACGGTCAACGGTGTGCGGCAGCGGCCGTGGCACGTGGAGTCGGAGGTGGTGCGGGCGCCGCGGACACAGATCGTGAAGGTCGGCACCAGGGCCCGCCCGCGGTCGGTGCGGGGCGCCGACCACCTGGACTGGCAGGCGCTGGCGCAGTGCGAGTCCGGCGGCAGGGCGGATGCCGTGGACCCCTCGGGCACGTACGGCGGTCTGTACCAGTTCGACGAGGGCACCTGGCACCGCCTCGGCGGCAGAGGCCGCCCCCAGGACGCCCCGGCCGAGGAGCAGACCTACCGGGCGAAAAAGCTGTACGTGAGCCACGGCCCAAGCGCCTGGCCCCACTGCGGCGACCGCCTGCGGGGGTAGGCGAACAGCGAACACCGCCCTCCACACCGCCCCGACCTCCGCCCAGGGCGGCGCGGGTCGGCCCGCCCGCGGACGCCTGCGAGCCTGCCCCGCCCCTGGGTGGTCGCGGGTCGGTCGGCCCCCCGGGCGAGGGGATCGGCCCCCCGGACAGTCGCCGGTTGGCCTCGTTCCGGGCGGTCGCGGGCGGAGCCGTCCCCCGTGCCTGCCTCCGTGCGCCGTTCCCGTGCGGCGGCCTCGGCTCCTGACGCCCGCGGGGCGGCCTCGCGCCTGGGCGGTCGCCGGTCGGCCGCGTGCCGGAGCGCCGCGGGTCGGCCTCTTGGGCGCCGTTCCTTCGCGCTGTGTCCTGCGCGCGCGGGTGGCTGGGGCGGGTGAGCCGGGGCCTGCGGGGCGGCCTCGCCGGCATCCCTGCGCGATGTCCCTGGGCGTTGGTTTCCGCGCGGGCAGCGGGGGCGGGCGAGCCGTCCCCCGTGCCGGACCTCCGCGCGCCGGCCTCCGCTCCGGAGGACCTTGCGGGTGGGCCCCGCCCCGACCGGTCGCTGGTAGGCCTTGCCCCTCGGCCGGTCGCTGGTAGGCCTCGCCCCGGCCGGTCGCGGGTGGGTCCCGCCCGGGGCGGGGGCGGGTCGGCCCCGTCCCCGGTGGCCGTGGCGAGCGGGTCGTCCGCGTCCCCGTACCCTTGTGCCGTGAGCAGCCCCGTCCCCGACGCCCTTCTGGGTCCCGCCGACGTCCGCGAACTGGCGGCCGCGCTCGGCGTACGCCCCACCAAGCAGCGCGGCCAGAACTTCGTGATCGACGCGAACACCGTCCGCCGCATCGTCCGCACCGCCGACGTCCAACCCGAGGACGTGGTCGTCGAGGTCGGCCCGGGGCTCGGCTCCCTCACCCTCGCCCTGCTGGAGGCCGCCGACCGGGTCACCGCCGTCGAGATCGACGACGTGCTCGCCGCCGCGCTGCCCGTGACCGTCGCCACCCGCATGCCGGAGCGCGCCGACCGGTTCGCGCTGGTCCACTCCGACGCGATGCACGTCACCGAGCTGCCGGGCCCCGCGCCCACCGCCCTGGTCGCGAACCTCCCGTACAACGTGGCCGTGCCCGTCCTGCTGCACATGCTCGGCACCTTCCCGAGCATCGAGCGCACCCTCGTGATGGTGCAGGCGGAGGTCGCCGACCGGCTCGCGGCGGCGCCCGGCTCGAAGGTGTACGGCGTGCCGTCCGTGAAGGCCAACTGGTACGCCGAGGTCAAGCGGGCCGGGGCCATCGGCCGCAACGTCTTCTGGCCCGCGCCGAACGTCGACAGCGGGCTGGTGTCCCTGGTCCGGCGCAAGGAACCGGTCGCGACCACCGCCACCAAGCGCGAGGTCTTCGCCGTCGTCGACGCGGCCTTCGCCCAGCGCCGCAAGACCCTGCGGGCCGCGCTCGCCGGGTGGGCCGGTTCCGCCGCGGCGGCGGAGGCGGCCCTGGTCGCCGCCGGGGTCTCCCCGCAGGCGCGGGGCGAGTCGCTGACGGTGGCGGAGTTCGCACGGATCGCCGAGCACAAGGAGGCCGGTAAGTGAGCGTCACCGTACGCGTCCCGGCCAAGGTCAACGCCCAGCTCGCGGTCGGCGCCGCCCGCCCCGACGGCTTCCACGACCTGGCGAACGTCTTCCTCGCGGTCGGCCTGTACGACGAGGTCACGGTCACCGAGGCCGACGAGCTCCGCGTGACTTGTGCGGGCCCGGACGCCGCCGAGGTCCCCCTGGACCGTACGAACCTCGCCGCCCGCGCCGCCCTCGCCCTCGCCGAGCTTCACGGCCGCAGCCCCGACGTGCACATCCACATCGCCAAGGACATCCCGGTCGCCGGGGGCATGGCCGGCGGCAGCGCGGACGGCGCGGGCGCGCTGGTGGCCTGTGACGCGCTGTGGGGCACGAACGCCTCCCGCGACGAACTCCTCGACATCTGCGCCGAGTTGGGCAGCGATGTGCCGTTCAGCCTGGTGGGCGGGGCGGCGCTGGGCACCGGGCGCGGGGAGAAGCTGCGCCCGCTGGAGGTCGGCGGCACCTTCCACTGGGTGTTCGCGATGGCGGACGGCGGGCTGTCCACCCCGGCGGTGTTCCGCGAGTTCGACCGGCTGGCCGAAGGCACGGAGATTCCCGAACCGGTCGCCTCCGAGGACCTGCTGGCCGCCCTGGAGAAGGGCGACACCGCCGCGCTCGCCGCCGCGCTCTCCAACGACCTCCAGCCCGCCGCGCTCTCCCTCCGCCCGTCCCTCGCGGACACGCTCGCGGCTGGGCGTGCGGCGGGGGCCCTGGCGGGCCTGGTCTCGGGGTCGGGGCCGACGACGGCGTTCCTGGTGGCGGACGCGGAGTCGGCGGAGACGGTGGCCGAGGCGCTGCGCGCGTCAGGGACATGCCGTTCGGTGCGTACGGCGTCGGCGCCCGCGCCGGGCGCGACGGTGCTCTGACGGGGCCGTGCGGCTCAGAGCCCGTCGATGGCCGTCAGGTCGATGTCGATGGCGCAGGGCTTGTCGACCTTGATCCGCTCACGGTGGACGCCCATGTGCACGTATGCCTGCGTCATAGGGTCGAGTTCGTAGACGTGGATGACGGGTCCGCCGGCGGTTCCGTTCTGCTCGACGCGCCAGAAGTTCGGGATCCCTGCGGCGGCGTATTTCTGCGGCTTGGTCGTGCGGTCGCGGGATTCCGAGTCGGGAGAGACGACCTCCACGGCGAGCAGGACGTCCTCGGCCCGAAAACTGGTCTGGTCCAGCCCGGTGACCGCGTCGGCCCGCACCGCGCTGATATCGGGTTCGGGGCCGTTGCGGTCGTCGAGGACGACGGTCATCTCCCGCTCGACACTGAACTCCGGGCCAAGAGAGCTGCGTAGGCCGTTGACCAACAGGTCGATCACGAGGAAGTGGAAGCGGCGCTGCGGACTCACGAAAACCAGGCTCCCGTCGAGCAACTCGGTGTGCGGCGGGAGATCAGGCAGCGTGAACAGGTCGTCCACGGTGTAGCCGTCCAGCGGCGGCACCGGCCAGTGGCTGTGCTGCTTCACGGACTCGGCAGTCATAGTTCCTCCCATGGACGGGATCCTGCTGTCTGCCTTTCCACCGTAGCGGCCGTATCCCGATCATGTCATCACAAAGAGTGACGACAGCGCGACGGTCGGGCCCTTTCCTCCGAGGCCCTACGCTAGAAAGCTGACCGACCCCCGCGCACAGGAGTGAAATGGCCGTCAACCTGGTCAATGTCGAGAACGTCAGCAAGGTGTACGGCACACGTGCCCTGCTCGACGGTGTCTCGCTCGGTGTGTCCGAAGGGGACCGGATCGGGGTCGTCGGGCGCAACGGTGACGGCAAGACCACGCTGATCCGGATGCTGGCCAGGCTGGAGGGCGCCGACACCGGACGCGTCACGCACTCCGGCGGACTGCGGCTCGGTGTGCTCACCCAGCACGACTCCCTCGACCCGGAGGCCACCGTCCGCCACGAGGTCATCGGGGACATGGCCGATCACGAGTGGGCGGGCAACGCCAAGGTCAGGGACGTACTGACCGGACTGTTCGGCGGGCTCGACCTGCCGGGCTTCCCCAAGGGCCTCGACACCGTCATCGGACCGCTGTCCGGCGGCGAGCGGCGGCGGATCGCGCTGGCCAAGCTGCTCATCGAGGAGCAGGACCTGCTCGTCCTGGACGAGCCCACCAACCACCTCGACGTCGAGGGCATCTCCTGGCTGGCCCGGCACCTGCGCGAGCGCCGCTCCGCGCTGGTGTGCGTCACCCACGACCGGTGGTTCCTCGACCAGGTCTGCACCCGCATGTGGGACGTGCAGCGCGGGGCCGTGTACGAGTACGAGGGCGGCTACTCCGACTACGTCTTCGCCCGCGCCGAGCGCGAACGCATCGCCGCCACCGAGGAGGTCAAGCGGCAGAACCTGATCCGCAAGGAGCTGGCCTGGCTGCGGCGCGGCGCTCCCGCCCGCACCTCCAAGCCCCGCTTCCGGGTGGAGGCCGCCAACGAGCTGATCGCCGACGTGCCGCCGCCCCGCGACAGCAGCGAGCTGATGAAGTTCGCCTCCTCCCGCCTCGGCAAGACGGTCTTCGACCTGGAGGACATCACCGTCCAGGCCGGGCCGAAGGTGCTGCTCAAGCACATCACCTGGCAGCTCGGCCCGGGCGACCGGATCGGCCTCGTCGGCGTCAACGGCTCAGGGAAGACCTCCCTGCTGCGGGCCATGGCGGACGCCGCCCGCACCGAGGGCGAGGCGCAGCCCGTCGGCGGGCGGATCGCCGTCGGCAGGACCGTCAAGCTCGCCTACCTCTCCCAGGAGGTCGCCGAACTCGACCCCGACTGGCGGGTCCTGGAGGCCGTGCAGCGGGTGCGTGAGCGCGTCGACCTCGGCAAGGGGCGGGAGATGACCGCCGGGCAGCTCTGCGAGACGTTCGGCTTCGGCAAGGAGAAGCAGTGGACGCCGGTGGGCGACCTGTCCGGCGGTGAGCGGCGGCGGCTGCAGCTGCTGCGCCTGCTCATGGACGAGCCCAACGTGCTCTTCCTCGACGAGCCCACCAACGACCTCGACATCGAGACCCTCACCCAGCTCGAGGACCTCCTCGACGGCTGGCCCGGCTCGATGATCGTCATCTCCCACGACCGCTTCTTCGTCGAGCGCACCACCGACACGGTGTACGCGCTCCTCGGCGACGGCGCGCTGCGGATGCTGCCGCGCGGCATCGACGAGTACCTGGAGCGGCGGCAGCGGATGGAGCAGCAGGCCGCGGCCGCCGCCCCGGCCCCTGCGCCCGCCGCCGCGCAGGCCGCGCCCGAGCGGAGCGCCGCCGAACTGCGCGCCGCGAAGAAGGAACTGCAGAAGGTCGAGCGGCAGTTGGACCGCATCTCCGAGAAGGAGTCCACACTGCACGCGCGGATCGCCGAGCACGCCACCGACTTCACGAAGGTCGCCGAACTCGACGCCGTGCTGCGCGCGTTGGCGGGGGAGCGGGAGGAACTGGAGATGCGCTGGCTCGAACTCGCCGAGGACGCGTAGCGTTACGGCGGGGCGCGTCGGGGGCGGGCGCGCGTGCTGTGTGAACGGGACGTGTCGGTTTCCTGGAGGGAAGTCCCCCCGGGCCCGCCACGCATAACGGGCGCGTCACGGCCCGGTCCTCCCTTGGGAACAGGGGCCGACGCGAGCCGGTGACGGCCAGGTTGCGAGTGATAAGAATGAGCCGTCCGGGAACTTTCCCGGACGGCTCTGGGTGCGTCGAGTACCTCAGGGCGTGGCTAAAAAGCAGTGATTGAGGGGGACGCGCGCTGATGTCTCAGCCGCCCAGCCAGCCGCCCCAGGGCGGCTTCGGAGCACCGCAGGATCAGCCGCAGCAGCCGCAGGACCAGCCTCCGCAGTCCGGCGGCTTCGGTCCCCCGCAGCCTCCGCCCCCGCCCCCACAGACTCCGCCGGCCCAGAACCCGCCGGCCCAGGGCGGCTTCGGCGCCCCCCAGGACCCGCGCCAGGCCACGCCCCCGCCCCCGGCCCAGCCGCCGCAGACCCCGCCCCCGCCCGCGGGACCGCCGCAGCCCCAGCCCGGCTACGGCTACCCGCAGAAGCCCGGGCCCTACGCCCAGCCCGGCCCCTACGGCGCGCCCGCCGCGCCCGGTCCGTACGGGCCGCCCCAGCAGCCGGGACCGTACGGGCAGCCCGGCTACGGCTATCCGCAGCAGCCGCACTTCGCGGGCGCGCCCGGCACCCCGCCCCCCGGCGGCTCCGGCAGCCCGTTCAAGGGCAGGACCGCGGCCGTCATCGGCGCCGCTGTGGCCGCCCTGCTCGTCGTCGGCGTCAGCGTGTGGGCCTTCAGCGGCGACGACGGCAAGAAGCCGGTCGCCGGGGCGAGCGACGACGCGAAGCCCTCGAAGTCCGCCGCCTCCGACGCCACGGTCGACCCCGGGGACGGCAGCGGCGACGGCAAGGGGGACACGGAGGACCTCAACGCGGGCCGCAAGTCCGGCGAGGCGAAGGTGCTCTGGTACCAGGAGGCTCCCTCCGCGCCCGGTGGCGGCGCCGACGCCCCCGGCATGTGGATCACCGGCAAGGCGGCGGTGAAGGCGGCGTACAAGCAGGTCTTCGCCTACAACGTCGCTGACGGCAGGCCCACCTGGGAACCGGTCACGTTCCCGGAGAAGATCTGCGCGGTGACACCGCGGAAGACGGCCGACGACAAGGTGGTCGTGGCCTACATGAGCGGCAGCAGCGACCGCGCCAAGTGCAACCAGCTCCAGCAGATCGACCTGAACACCGGGGCGAAGGGCTGGACCGCCAAGGTGGCGGACGGCGAGCTGTTCGACAGCACGCTCAGCATCGAGATGACCGTGGCCGGCAAGACACTGGTGGTGGGCCGCTCGCAGTCGGGGACGGCGTACGACATCGGCAGCGGCAAGAAGCTGTTCGACAAGAAGCGTTACGGCGACGCCTGCTTCCCCGGCGCCTTCGCGGGCGGCGCCCGGCTGATCTCGGTGGCGTCCTGCGGGGCCGGCGGTTCCAACGAGCACGACGAGGTCCAGGAGCTCGACCCCGCCACCGGCGCGGTCAGGTGGACCAAGAAGATCCCCAAGAACTGGTCGGTCGAGCGGGTCTACTCCGTCGACCCGGTGATCCTGTACTCGGTGGACGAGGACAAGAAGCACTGGAACATCTCGACGCTGGGCAGCGGCGGCGCCATCCGTTCCCAGGTGGACACCAAGGCGAAGTTCAACGCGCAGTGCGGCTGGGCCATCCTCGCCCGCAACCTCCAGGGCTGCCAGGCCGTCGCCTCCGACGCCGACACCCTCTACCTGCCCACCGACGTCACCACCGGCGCCAACGAGATCGTCGCCCTCAACCTGGCCACCGGCAAGGAGAAGTGGCGCGTCAAGTCCCCGACGGACACCTCGATGATGCCGCTCAAGGCGGAGAACGGGCAGCTCGTCGTGTACGTCGAGCCGTCGTACGACGAGGGCGGCCAGGTCGTGTCCGTGGCGACGGCGGGCTCGGCCCACACCCCGGTGAAGCTGCTGCAGAACCCGGAGGGCACCGCGTCGATCGAGAACGGCTTCTTCTCGCGGGCCGTCGACTGGGTCGACGGGCGCCTCTACCTCTCCACCACCCGGCTGAGCGGAAAGGCCGACACGAAGGAGAAGCTGATGCTCGCCTACGGCAAGTGAGCCCGGCCGGCCGCGTCCGACGCGGCCGGCGCCGCACGCCGTTCCGGCCACCAGGCTTCCCCGTCGTCCCCTCCCGCTCAGCTTCCCCGAGGTGCACTCGCCATGACCCAGCCGCCCCCGCCGCCCAACCAGCCGCCGCAGCAACCCGCGCAGCCCGCGCCACCCGCACAGCCCCCGCAGACGCCGCCGCCCGCGGGCGGTCCGGACCTCGCCAAGTCCCCCCAGCCGGCGCCCGGTTACGGCTACCCGCAGGCACCGCCGCCGCAGGGCGCCCCGCAGACGCCGCCGCCCCCGGCCGGACCGCCGCAGCCCCCGTCGGGCTACGGCTACCCGGGAGGGCAGCCGAACCCCTACGCCCAGCCCCCCGCCGGTCAGCCGAACCCGTACGGCGCCCAGCAGCCCGGATACGGCTACCCCGCCCAGCCGCCGACCGTGCCGGTGCAGCCGCAGGCCGTACAACCCGGCGGCGGCCGGAAGGTCAACGCCCAGGTGGCGATGATCGTCTCGACCGTCGTCGTGATCGCACTCATCATCGGCAGCGGCATCTGGTACTCGCACAGGTCCGACGGCGGCAAGCAGGACACCGCGAGCTCCAGCGGCGGCACCGGCGGCAAGGGAGACGACGGCAAGCCGGCGTCCGGCGGCACCGAGAAGGCCCCGTCCGACCCGACGGCCAAGGTCCTCTACCAGGTGCCGATGCCCGAGGTGAGCGACCTGGTCACCACCAGCGGCTCCTGGCTCACCGACAAGGCGTACGTCAAGACCGGCGTCGCCGAGGTCGTCGGCTACGACCGGGACAAGGGCACCAAGCTGTGGACGATCGCGCTGCCCGGACCGGTGTGCCAGGCCAGCATCCACTCCACCTCCGACGACCGGACGGCGATCGTCTACGAGCCCGCCATGCCGACCAAGGACCAGCCCACGCACGGCTGCAGCCAGGTCGCGGCGATCGACCTCGACGCCGGAAAGAAGCTGTGGACGCAGACCGTCAAGTCCGGTGACCAGCTCGTCAGGCTCGACAACGTCACCGTCAGCGGCGCCACGGTCGCCGTGGGCGGCACCAGCGGCGGCGCCGCCTTCGACATCGCCGACGGCAAGGTCCTGTGGGCCCCGAAGGCGGCCGACACCTGCTACGACGCCGGGTACGGCGGCGGCGCGAAGCTGGTCGCGGTGCGCAAGTGCGGCCAGTACGGGCAGCGTCAGCTGCACATACAGACCATCGACCCGAAGTCCGGCAAGGTGATCTCGGAGTACAAGATGTCGCAGGGCATCGAGTACGCCGCGATCGTCTCGACCGATCCGCTCGTCGTGGCCGCCGACGTCGGCCAGAGCGCGGGCGACGGCAGCGGCATCTCGGACTTCTTCTCCATCGACAACGGGACCGGCAAGCTGCGCGCCCACATCTCGGCGCCCGGCGACACCTACGCGGCCCGCTGCGACGGCATCAGCAGGGTCGAGGACTGCCACGGCCTCGCGGTCGGCAACGACCGGCTGTACGTGCCCACCGAGGATCACGACGGCAGTGAGGAGTTCCGCAAGACCAACGAGGTCGTCGCCTTCGACCTCGGCACCGGCAAGCAGACCGGTCAGCGCGCCGACGCGGGCGACGGCTACCACATCTACCCGCTGCGCATGGACGGCGGCGACGTCATCGCGTACAAGAGCCCGCCGTACGACAAGGGCGGCCAGATCGTCAGCATCGACGGCACCAGCTTCAAGCAGACCAAGCTGCTGGAGAACCCGGCCTCGCGGGACGTGCGCGACGCGGAGACGTCGATGTCGCCGGAGCGCGCGGAGTTCCTCTACTCCCAGGGCCACCTCTACATGTCGTCGATCTACGCCCGCAAGGCGTCGACCTCGCTCGGCAAGGACTACCTGGCGCTGGCCTTCGGAACGGGCGGCTGACCCGCCGCACGGCCGGAACGAGACGGCCCCGTCCCCGACCGGGGACGGGGCCGTCCGCGTACCACCCGGCGCCCCCGCACGACCCCCGAAACGGTTTTTGAATGCGAGGAATGCGAAAAGGTCGCCGATCCGGGGCACTTCTCGCCGGTAGGGGCAGCGCGACGTCGAACAAGCGTGTAGCTTCCGGGGGCATGACGGGCGGGCGTGCCGGGGGGCCGCCGCCCGGGGCGGGTTGTGGACATCCGTGGGGGACTGGGGGGCTCGATGGGAGTGCGGCTCATGGTGGTCGACGACCACCGACTACTGGCCGAGGCGCTGGCCTCGGCGCTGAAGCTGCGCGGACACCGTGTGCTGGCCGCCGCGGCGCCGGCCGCGGGAGCGGCGGACCTGGTGATCAGCCGCGCTCCGGAGGTGTGCCTGCTGGGCACGGCGACACCCGCCGAACCCGGCACCTTCGAGCCGGTGGTGAAGATCAAGCGGGAGCGTCCGCAGGTCGCGGTGGTCGTGCTCGGGCCGGTCCCGTCGCCGCGCGGCATCGCGGCCGCCTTCGCGGCGGGGGCCTCGGGGTACGTACGCCACGACGAGCGCATCGAGGGTGTCGAGCGGGCGATCATCAAGGCGCGGGCGGGCGAGGCCGCCGTCGCCCCGCAGCTCCTCCAGGGCGCCTTCGGGGAGTTGCTGAACCCCGCCGCCCCACCGGACGACGAGGGCCAGCGCCTGCTGCGGATGCTCACCCCGCGCGAGGTCGAGGTTCTGGTCCGGGTCGCCGAGGGCGAGGACACCCGGCTGATCGCGGCCGGTATGGGCATCGCCCCCAGCACCGCCCGGACCCATGTCCAGCGCGTCCTGATGAAGCTGGGGGTGGGCTCGCGGCTGGAGGCGGCGGCCCTGGCGGCCCGCACCGGTCTGCTGGACCGGGCGGGCCCGCTGCCGTAGCCGCGGCGTCCCCGCCCGGGACGGGGGACGCCCGGGTCAGTCCTCCCGCGGTTCCTCCCGCGGTTCCTCCGGCGGGGCAACCGGGCGCAGCTTCATCCACACCAGGAAGAACACGCCCAGGACCAGCATGCCGAGGCCGGTCCACAGATTGATGTTGACGCCCTGGGCCTTGTCGATGGCGGCCTGGGAGTCGGTGATCCCGGTGACGGTCACGATGACGCCGTACAGCACGAACAGTCCGCCGATGATCCGCCGCAGGTCGAAGATGCGCGCGGCGGTCGCGGACCTGCTCTCCAGGTCGGTGACCTCGCGCTGGACGTCGTTCTCGGAGTACCCGGAGCGTCCGGGGTTCTCGGGCTCTTGCATGGTTGGTCGATCCTCCGCGATCAGAACGAGAACGGGACGTAGCACAGGGCGGCCAGCACGACGGCGCCCCAGCCGAGGAGCGCCGGGCGGCGGTACCAGGCCTCGTCGCCGGGCGCGGGCGGCTCGGCCAGGCCGGGCGACCTGGTGCCGTAGACCAGGCCCCGGAGTTCCTCCTCGGGCTTGGGCTTGGTGAACAGGGACACGGCGACCATGACCACCGCGCCGGCGGCGAACCCGGCGATCGCGGAGACGAAGTTGGCGCCCTGGTCGGAGGGGATGTGGACGATGTCCTGTTTGTAGAGGACGAAGTAGTTCACCATCGCCGCGGTGGTACCGGCGAGCAGGCCCCAGAAACCGGACTTCATGGACGCCCGCTTCCAGAACATGCCGACGATGAACACCACGAACATCGGCACGTTGAAGAAGGAGAACAGCGTCTGGAGGTAGCTCATGATGTTCGAGAACGACGACGCCAGGAAGGCCGTGCCGATCGACGCGACCACACCGATCGCCGTGATGAGCCGGCCGAAGCGGACGTAGTACGCGTCCTCGCGGTGCCGTACCACGTACTTGGCCCATATGTCGTTGGTGAACACGGTGTTGAAGGACGACACGTTGGCCGCCATGCCCGCCATGAAGGCCGCCAGCAGACCGGTGACCGCGATGCCGAGCACGCCGTTGGGCAGCAACTCCTGCATGAGGTAGGGGATCGCGTCGTTGTACTGGAGCCCCGATGCGGGCGTGCCGAAGTTCGGCACCAGCGCGGCGGCGGCCAGGCCGGGGATCATCACCAGGAAGACGATGAAGACCTTCGGGAACGCGGCGATCAGCGGGGTGCGCTGGGCGGCGGAGAGGTTCTTCGCGGACAGCGCGCGCTGCACCTCGGCGAAGTTGGTCGTCCAGTAGCCGAAGGACAGCACGAAGCCGAGGCCGAGGACGATGGTCAGCCAGTTGGCGCCGAGCGGGTTGGCGTCGCCGATCCCGGTGCCGCCCCACGCGGTGGTGAAGTCGGCCCCGTGCTGCTCGGTGAGCCGGTGGGTCAGCCCGTCCCAGCCGCCGGCCTTCTTCAGGCTGAGCACCACGATCGGGATGAGGGCCGCGAGGATCACAAAGAACTGGAGCACCTCGTTGTAGATCGCGGACGACAGGCCGCCGAGGGTGATGTAGGCGAGGACGAAGAAGCCGGCGACCACGATCGCCACCCACTGCGGCCAGCCCAGCAGCGCCTCGACGACGATCGCGAGGGCGTAGAGGTTCACACCGGCGATCAGGATGGCCGCGAAGGCGAACAGGATCGAACTGAGCAGATGTGCCGGCCTGTCGAAGCGCAGCAGCAGGAACTCGGGTACGGACCGCACCTTGGAGCCGTAGTAGAAGGGCATCATCACCAGGCCGAGGAAGACCATGGCCGGGATGGCGCCGATCCAGTACCAGTGCACGGTGTACGCGCCGTACTGGGCGCTGTTGGCGGCCATGCCGAGGATCTCGGTGGCGGCCAGGTTGGCGGAGATGAAGGCGAGGCCGGTGATCCAGGCGGGCAGCGAGCGCCCCGAGAGGAAGAAGTCCAGGCTGGTCCTCACCGAGCGACGGGCGGCGAAGCCGATGCCGAGGACCACGGCGAAGTAGATCGCGAGGATCGCGTAGTCGAGCCCGTTGGTGGGCAGCCGTAGCCCCGCTGCCAGGTGTACGGGTGCGTTTGTGGGGGTTTGCATGAGAACTCGCTTCGTCGCGCGAACTGGTCCAGCGGGAACCTACGCCTCCGCATTTATTATTTGAACACTTTTGTTGGTGGACTTTGTTCGACCGTGATGTAAACAGGCCGAGAAGGGTGGGGTGGCTTGTGATGTGTTATGTTTGATTGTGTTGGATGGTGGGAGGGAGTCCGGCAGTGAAGAAGACCTCGACCCGGCTGGCCGACGGTCGTGAGCTGATCTACTACGACCTGCGGGACGACACCGTGCGCGACGCGGTGGACCGGCGCCCGCTGGAGCGGACGGTCACCACCGCGGAGATCCGCCGGGACGTGCTGCTCGGTGACACGGTCGCCGTCGCCTCCCACCGCCAGGGCCGCACCTACCACCCGCCGGCCGGCGAGTGCCCCCTGTGCCCCTCCGCGAGCGATCGCCTGAGCGAGATCCCCGGCTCCTCCTACGACGTGGTGGTCTTCGAGAACCGCTTCCCCTCGCTGGCCGGCGACCTCGGTCGTTGCGAGGTCGTCTGCTTCACCTCCGACCACGACGCCTCGTTCGCCGACCTGAGCGAGCGGCAGGCCCGGCTGGTCCTGGACGCGTGGACGGACCGCACCGCGCAGTTGTCTCAACTACCCTCCGTGAACCAGGTTTTCTGCTTCGAGAACCGCGGACCCGAGATCGGCGTGACGCTGGGGCACCCGCACGGCCAGATCTACGCCTACCCGTTCACCACCCCGCGCACCGCGCTGATGCTGCGCTCAGTGGCGGCCCACCGGGCGGCCACCGGCGGGCAGAACCTCTTCGACGCGGTCCTGGAACGGGAGTCGGCCGGTGAGCGGGTCGTCGTCGAGGGCGACCACTGGGTGGCCTTCGTGCCGTACGCGGCGCACTGGCCCTACGAGGTCCACCTCTACCCCCGGCGCCGGGTCCCCGACCTGCTCGGACTCGACGAGGCCGCGCGCGCGGAGTTTCCCGGGATCTACCTCGACCTCCTGCGGCGCTTCGACCGGCTGTTCGGCGAGGGCGAGCCGCCGACGCCGTACATCGCCGGCTGGCACCAGGCGCCGTTCGGCGCGCTCGGGGAGTTCGACGGCGTCACACGCGACGACTTCGCGCTCCACCTGGAGCTTTTCACCATCCGACGCACTTCCGGCAAGCTGAAGTTCCTCGCGGGCTCCGAGTCCGGCATGAACGTGTTCATCAACGACGTGCCGCCGGAGCGCGCGGCCGAGCGACTGCGGGAGGTAGCGGGTTCATGAGCGGGAAGTACCTGGTGACGGGTGGCGCGGGCTACGTCGGCAGTGTGGTCGCCCAGCACCTGCTGGAGGCCGGGCACGAGGTCGTCGTGCTCGACGACCTCTCCACCGGCTTCCGCGAGGGCGTGCCCTCGGGCGCTTCCTTCGTCGAGGGCGACATCCGGGACGCCGCCGACTGGCTGGACCCCTCCTTCGCCGGGGTGCTGCACTTCGCCGCCTCCTCGCAGGTCGGCGAGTCGGTGGTGAAGCCGGAGAAGTACTGGGCCAACAACGTCGGCGGCACGATGGCCCTGCTCGCCGCGATGCGCGGGGCGGGCGTGCGCACGCTGGTCTTCTCCTCCACGGCGGCGACCTACGGCGAGCCGGAGCAGGTGCCGATCCCCGAGACGGCACCGACCCGGCCCACCAACCCCTACGGCGCCTCCAAGCTCGCCGTCGACCACATGATCGCCGGCGAGGCGGCGGCCCACGGGCTCGGCGCGGTCTCGCTGCGCTACTTCAACGTGGCCGGCGCGTACGGCGCGTACGGCGAACGCCACGACCCCGAGTCGCACCTGATCCCGCTGGTCCTCCAGGTCGCGCAGGGCAGGCGGGAGGCGATCTCCGTCCACGGCGACGACTACCCGACCCCGGACGGCACCTGCGTGCGCGACTACATCCACGTGGCCGACCTCGCCGAGGCCCATCTGCTGGCCCTGGGCGCCGCCCGGTCCGGCGAGCACCTGGTGTGCAACCTCGGCAACGGCAACGGCTTCTCCGTCCGCGAGGTCGTCGAGACCGTCCGGCGGGTCACCGGCCACCCCGTCCCCGAGGTCGTGACCCCGCGCCGGGCCGGCGACCCGGCGGTCCTGGTCGCCTCGGCGGCGGCCGCCCGGGAAAAGCTCGGCTGGAAGCCGTCCCGCACCGATCTCGCGGGTATCGTCGCGGATGCCTGGGAGTTCGCGCAGCACATCGCAAGGGAGCGGTAAGTGGGGGCACTTGAGGTCCGGGAAGGCTTCATCGAGCTGTACGGCGCCGAGCCGGAGGGGGTCTGGGCGGCGCCGGGCCGCGTCAACCTGATCGGTGAGCACACCGACTACAACGACGGCTTCGTGATGCCCTTCGCGCTGCCGCACATGACGACGGCCGCGGTCGCGCGCCGCGACGACGGCGTGCTGCGGCTGCACTCGGCGGACGTGCCCGGAGGGCCGGTGGAACTGCGGCTCGACGAGCTGACCCCGGAGTCCGACCGGAACTGGACCGCCTACCCCGCGGGCGTGGTCTGGGCGCTGCGCGAGGCGGGCCACGAGGTGACCGGCGCGGACGTCCACCTGGCGTCGACGGTGCCCACGGGCGCCGGACTGTCCTCCTCCGCGGCCCTGGAGGTCGTGGTCGCCCTGGCCCTGAACGATCTCTACGGCCTCGGCCTGAAGGGCTGGCGGCTGGCCCGCCTGTGCCAGCGCGCCGAGAACGTCTACGTCGGCGCCCCGACCGGCATCATGGACCAGACCGCCTCGGCCTGCTGCGAGGCGGGCCACGCCCTGTTCCTGGACACCCGCGACCTGTCCCAGCGCCAGGTCCCCTTCGACCTGGCCGCCGAGGGGCTGCGCCTGCTGGTCGTCGACACCCGGGTGGAACACGCGCACAGCGACGGCGAGTACGGCCGTCGCCGCGCGGGCTGCGAGAAGGGCGCGGCCCTGCTGGGCGTGGACGCCCTGCGTGACATCCCCCGCGACGGCCTGGACGCGGCGCTGGCCGAGCTGGCCGGCGACGAGGAGGTGGCCCGGCTGGTCCGCCACGTCGTCACCGAGAACGGGCGGGCTCAGCGGGTGGTCTCCCTCCTGGAGTCGGGCGACATCAGGGCGATCGGCCCGATCCTGACCGAGGGCCACGCCTCCCTGCGCGACGACTTCCGCGTCTCCTGCCCGGAACTGGACCTGGTCGTCGACACGGCCCTCACCTCCGGCGCCCTCGGCGCCCGTATGACGGGCGGCGGCTTCGGCGGCTCGGCGATCGTTCTGACGGACTCCGCCGACGTCCCCACCCTCACCAGGGCGATCGAAGAGACGTTCACCAAGGCGGGCCACACGGCCCCACGCGTCTTCGAAGCGGTTCCCTCGGCGGGGGCACGGCGGGTGGACTGACAACCTGCTGTCGGGGACGCGGTTGCGCCAGGTGTCAAAGCTCGGTGACGCCCGTGAAGCGGGCGGCGCTGTTGTCCCGTCCTTCGGCACGTAGAAAGTTTCGCGGCAGTTGACGTACAGCGCCAGGGGCATGGGGCAGGGCGGGGAGCGGACGTCGGCGGGGCGTGGTGGTTCAGCCGAGCGGTTTGATCATCGTGTATTCGGTGATGCCCGGCGGGTAGTCGGGGATCGCGCAGACCACCTTGTAGTGGTGCCTGCGGTAGAAGCCGGGGGCCTGGAAGTCCCAGGTTTCCAGGCGGGCGGCGGTGCAGGCGCGGTCGCGGTGGGCGATGCGTTCGGCGCGGACCAGGAGGCGGGAGCCGAGGCCCGTGCCGCGGTGGGGGGCGTCGACCCAGAGGTGGGTCACGTGCAGCCAGGTCGCCCAGGTGTGGCCGACCAGGCCGCCCGCCAGGTCGCCGCAGTCGTCCAACGCCCAGAGGTGGAGGGGGACTTCACGGGCGGCCGGGGTTCTGCGCAGATCGGCGATGAACGGCGAGGCCGCGGTGTTCGTGTCGCGGAGGCGGGAGCGGAGCAGATCGCGGCGCTCTTTGTCGACTTCTGCCTCAATACGAAACATGCGGCACACCCTAAACGCGTCGGCCGGTCAGTTCTGCGAATTGCCTTCCCCTGTCGGCCGCCGCCCGTACTCTGATGAGCGGCACCGGTGGGGGCCGGTGCTGGTCAGGGGGGCGAGAGGGCTCGGGCAGGACAGCGTCGGGCGCGGAGGCGGTCGGTCACGGCGAGTGTCGTGCGACCGTACTCGGCTCCGGACGTCGGGCCCGCGCCGCTCGGCGTTCTCCGGCGTCGGAAGACTCCCCTGCTCTGCCAGGAGCGTGGGGAAGGGGGTTTTCAGTGGTTCGTGTCCGCGTCCTGGTCGTCGACGACCACCGCATCTTCGCCGAGTCGCTCGCCGCCGCCCTGGCCGCCGAGCCCGACGTGGAGGTGTCCGCGGCCGGCTCCGGTCCGGCGGCCCTGCGCTGTCTGGAGCGGGCGGCCGCCGAGGGCCGCCGCTTCGACGTCGTGCTCGTCGACTCCGACCTCGGTGGCAACGTCCCCGGGGCCCGCCCCGCCGTTCCCGTGCGGGAGGGCGACGAGGACGGACTGGTGGACGGGATCTCCCTGGTCGCCGGGGTGCGGGCAGCCCAGCCGGGGATGCGGACCGTCGTACTCGCCGAGAAGGACGACCCGCGCCGCGCCGCGCTCGCCCTCCAGGCCGGTGCCTGCGGCTGGGTCGCCAAGGACTGCTCGCTGTCCCGGCTGCTCACCGTCATCCGCGGAGTCCTGCGCGACGAGACCCATCTGCCGCCCGCCCTGCTCACCGGCGTGCTGCGGGAGCTGACCGCCGCCCGCAAGCACCGCACCGAGAGCGAGCGCCTGGTGGAGTCGCTGACCCCGCGCGAGCGTGAGGTGCTGCGCTGCATGGTCGCGGGTCTGGGCCGCAAGGCCGTCGCCGAGCGGCTGTACCTGTCCCCGCACACCGTGCGCACCCATATGCAGAACGTCCTCGGCAAGCTCGGCGTGCACTCCACCCTGGCCGCCGTCGCCCTGGCCCGCCGGGCCGGGGTCGGGCCGGCCGACCTGGGGCCCGCCGGGCGGATCGGGGTGGAGGAGAGCAGCAGCGCCTGACCCGGCGCCGTCCCTCAGCCGGGGATGTTGTCGAACGGGGCGGTCAGCTGGCGCAGCAGTCCGGCCAGTTCGGCACGCTGTGCGGTCGACAGCTCGGCCAGCAGCGCGCGCTCCTGGTCCAGGAGCCCGGCCAGGGACCGGTCGGCCCGGTCCCGGCCCTCGTCCGTCAGACGGACCAGCACCCCGCGCCGGTCGCTGGGGTCGGGAAGCCGCTCCACCAGGCCCTTCTTGGCCAGCCGGTCGATGCGGTTCGTCATGGTGCCCGAGGTGACCAGCGTCTGGGTCAGCAGTTGCCCGGGGGAGAGCTGGTACGGCGAGCCCGCGCGCCTGAGCGCCGTCAGGACGTCGAACTCCCAGGGCTCCAGGCTGTGCTCGGAGAAGGCCAGCCGTCGTGCCCGGTCCAGGTGCCGGGCCAGCCTGCTCACCCGGCTGAGCACCTCGAGCGGTTCCACGTCGAGGTCCGGGCGCTCCCGGCGCCACGCTGCGACCAGCCGATCGACCTCGTCCTCCATGGCGATCAGTGTAGTGGTTGTGTCGACATGAAGTCTCTTGGCGTCAAGTCTCTTGACGTCGAGAGATATGCCGGGGGAGAGTGGGTGGGCGCAGCCGCCGACGACCCACCCGCACCGCGCCCGCACCTCCTGGAGGCCGCCATGCCCGCCCAGAGTCCCGCCTGGGACCCCGCCCAGTACCTGCGCCACGCCGGCCACCGGGCCCGCCCCTTCACCGACCTCGTCGCCCGCGTCCCCGCCCTGCCCGGCGACCGGCCCCGCATCGCCGACCTCGGCTGCGGCCCCGGCAACGTCACCACCCTGCTCGCCGACCGCTGGCCCACCGCGCACATCACCGGCTACGACAACTCCCCGGAGATGCTCGACAAGGCCGTGGTCGACCACCAGGGCCCCACCCCCGGCGGCGGCCGCCTCGACTTCACCCCCGCCGACGCCCGTGTCTGGACACCGGACGAGCCGTACGACCTGATCGTCAGCAACGCCACGCTCCAGTGGGTGCCCGGGCACCCGGACCGCTTCGCCGACTGGGTGGCGGGGCTGCGCCCCGGCGGCACCTTCGCCTTCCAGGTGCCCGGCAACTTCTCCGCCCCCAGCCACCGGCTCATGCGCGCCCTCGCCGGCTCCGCCCGCTGGCGCGACCGGCTCGGGGACACCCTGCGCCACGCGGACGCGGTGCTCGACCCCGAGGCCTACCTGGAGCGGCTGACCGGCCTCGGCTGCGCGGCCGACGTCTGGGAGACCACGTACATCCACCTGCTGACCGGTGAGGACCCGGTCCTCGACTGGGTGAAGGGCACCGGGCTGCGGCCCGTGCTCACCGCCCTCGCCGGCGACCCGGCGGCCCGCGAGGAGTTCCTGGCCGAGTACCGCACCGCCCTGCGCGAGGCGTACCCGGCCGGACCGCACGGCACCCCGTTCCCCTTCCGCCGCGTGTTCGCGGTCGCCACCAAGGGGGCCTGAGAAGTGCTCGCCGCCATCGACCACGTCCAGCTCGCCGCCCCGCCCGGCTCCGAGGACGACCTGCGCGCCTACTACGCCGGGGTCCTCGGCATGACCGAGGTCCCGAAGCCGCCGGTACTGGCCGCGCGCGGCGGCTGCTGGTTCCAGGCGGGCGCCGTCCACCTGCACCTGGGTGTCGAGCCGGACTTCCGCCCGGCCCGCAAGGCCCACCCGGGGCTCGGGGTGACGGACATCGAGGCCTACGCCGCCCGGTCACGGCGCACGGCGCGAAAGTCGTCTGGGACGACGACCTGCCGGGCCACAGGCGCTTCTACTCCGAGGACCCCGTCGGCAACCGCCTGGAGTTCCTGGAACCGCTCGCCCAGGACTTCTCCGTCTAGAACCTTCTAGGACTTGCGGTGCCCGATCAGCCGGGGCCGCGGCTCCAGCCCGTCCAGGCCGTGCCAGGCCAGGTTCACCAGGTGGGCGGCGACCTCGGCCTTCTTCGGGCGGCGGACGTCCAGCCACCACTGGCCGGTCAGGGCGACCATGCCGACCAGCGCCTGCGCGTACAGCGGGGCCAGCTTCGAATCGAAGCCGCGGGACTTGAACTCGCGTCCGAGGATGTCCTCCACCTGGGTGGCGATGTCGGAGATCAGCGACGCGAACGTCCCCGTCGACTGGGGGATGGGGGAGTCGCGGACCAGGATGCGGAAGCCGTCCGTGTACTCCTCGATGTAGTCCAGCAGGGCGAATGCCGCCTGCTCGCACAGCTCACGGGGGTGGCCCGCCGTCAGCGAACTGGTCACCATGTCCAGCAGCCGCCGCATCTCGCGGTCCACCACCACCGCGTACAGGCCCTCCTTGCCGCCGAAGTGCTCGTACACCACTGGCTTGGACACCCCGGCCTTGGCCGCGATCTCCTCCACCGAGGTGCCCTCGAAGCCCTTCGTCGCGAACAGCGTGCGACCGATCTCCAGCAGTTGCTGGCGGCGCTCGGCACCGGTCATACGGGTACGGCGCGTGCGCCGCGGCTTTTCGTTGCTGGAAGTGCTGGAGTCGGTCGCCACGCCGTCAATCATGCCGCCTCGGCGGCCTTCCCCCGGCGCCGGGAGTCGTCCTGCCCGTCGTTGCGGCGGGAATCGATACGCGAGCGTGACGGCCAGCGCACGTCGTGTGCCCAGCCGAGCTGCTCGAACCAGCGGATGATCCGGGCCGAGGAGTCGAGCTGGCCGCGCTCCACCCCGTGCCGGGCGGAGGTCGGGTCGGCGTGGTGCAGGTTGTGCCAGGACTCGCCGCAGGACAGGATCGCCAGCCACCAGACGTTGCCCGAGCGGTCCCGCGACTTGAACGGGCGCTTGCCGACCGCGTGGCAGATGGAGTTGATCGACCAGGTCACGTGGTGCAGCAGCGCCACCCGGACCAGCGAGCCCCAGAAGAACGCGGTGAGCGCGCCCCACCACGACATCGTGACCAGGCCGCCGATCAGCGCCGGCAGCAGCAGCGACACCGCCGTCCACAGGATGAACTGACGGGAGATCGTCCGCATGGTCCGGTCCTTGATCAGGTCCGGGGCGTACTTCTCCTGCGGCGTCTGCTCCTCGTCGAACATCCAGCCGACATGGGCCCACCACAGGCCCTTCAGCAGCGCCGGGACCGTCTCGCCGTAGCGCCACGGGGAGTGCGGATCACCCTCGTGGTCGGAGAACTTGTGATGCCTGCGGTGGTCGGCGACCCAGCGGACCAGGGGTCCCTCGACCGCCATCGACCCCGCGATCGCCAGCGCGATCTTCAGGGGCCGTTTCGCCTTGAACGAGCCATGCGTGAAATGCCGGTGGAAACCGATCGTGATGCCGTGACAGCCGAGGAAGTAGAAGAAGACCAGCAGGCCGAGGTCCAGCCAGCTCACCCCCCAGCCCCATGCCAGCGGCACCGCGGCGAGCAGTGCCAGGAACGGAACGGTGATGAAGAGCAGCAGCGTGATCTGCTCGATCGAACGCTTCTGCTCACCTCCCAGGGTGGCGGAGGGAAGAGAGGTGTCGGTCGCCTTCGGGGCGTCGTCGATCACATCGGAGCTTGTGGTCATGGGCGTCCCCTGTGGGGTCGAGGGTCGAGAAGGGTTGTCGGGGTCAGGGAACCGGTCAGCTCCCTACGGTTCCGTAACCTACGGCGTCGTAAGTATGGCAGCGCGTCGCGCCGCGGCAAGAGCCCCTCGTCTGCGCGTCCCCCGCGACACCTAGACTTGGAGGCGGTCGGACAGCGCGGTCCGCTCTGAAGAATTCCTTCCCGGACACTCGGCCCGTAAGCGGCAGCCGCCGCGCGGCACCCGTCCGGGTCCCCTCCCAGACGTGCTTCAACCCGCAAGGAGCCGCACCTGTGAGCAGTGCCGACGACCAGACGACGACCAGCCCCGAGCTGCGGGCCGACATCCGCCGACTGGGTGACCTCCTCGGGGAGGCCCTGGTACGGCAGGAAGGCCCCGAACTCCTCGACCTGGTCGAGAAGGTACGCCGCCTCACCCGAGAGGACGGTGAGGCCGCCGCCGAACTGCTGCGCGGTACCGAACTCGACACCGCGGCCAAGCTGGTCCGCGCCTTCTCCACCTACTTCCACCTGGCGAACGTCACCGAGCAGGTGCACCGCGGACGCGAACTGCGCGCCCGGCGCGCCGCGGAGGGCGGTCTGCTCGCCCGCACCGCCGACCGCCTCAAGGACGCCGACCCCGAGCACCTGCGCGAGACCGTCCGGCACCTCAACGTCCGCCCGGTGTTCACCGCCCACCCCACCGAGGCCGCCCGCCGCTCGGTGCTCAACAAGCTCCGGCGCATCGCCGCGCTCCTGGAGGCCCCGGTCGTCGAGTCCGACCGCCGCCGCCTGGACACCCGGCTGGCGGAGAACATCGACCTCGTCTGGCAGACCGACGAACTCCGCGTCGTCCGCCCCGAACCCGCCGACGAGTCCCGCAACGCCATCTACTACCTCGACGAACTCCACGCCGGCGCCGTCGGCGACGTCCTGGAGGACCTCACCGCGGAACTGGAGCGCGTCGGCGTCAAGCTGCCCGACGACACCCGCCCCCTCACCTTCGGCACCTGGATCGGCGGCGACCGCGACGGCAACCCCAACGTGACCCCCGAGGTCACCTGGGACGTGCTGATCCTCCAGCACGAGCACGGCATCAACGACGCCCTCGACATGATCGACGAGCTGCGCGGCTTCCTGTCCAACTCGATCCGCTACACCGGCGCCACCGACGCACTGCTGCAGTCCCTCGGCACCGACTTGGAGAACCTGCCGGAGATCAGCCCCCGCTACAAGCGGCTCAACGCCGAGGAGCCCTACCGGCTCAAGGCCACCTGCATCCGCCAGAAGCTCGTCAACACCAAGCAGCGCCTGGCCACCGGCACCCCGCACGAGCCGGGACGCGACTACCTCGGCACCGCCGAACTCCTGCGCGACCTGCGGATCATCCAGGAGTCCCTGCGCGAGAACCGCGGCGGCCTGTTCGCCGACGGCCGCCTGGGCCGCACCATCCGCACCCTGGCCGCCTTCGGCCTCCAGCTGGCCACCATGGACGTCCGCGAACACGCCGACGCCCACCACCACGCCCTCGGCCAGTTGTTCGACCGGCTCGGCGAGGAGTCCTGGCGCTACGCGGACATGCCCCGCGAGTACCGCGCCAAGCTGCTCGCCAAGGAGCTGCGGTCCAGGCGGCCGCTCGGCCCGAGCCCGGCCCCCGTCGACGCGGCCGGCGCCAAGACCCTCGGCGTCTTCGAGACGGTCAAGCGGGCCCTGAGCGTCTTCGGGCCCGAGGTGATCGAGTCGTACATCATCTCCATGTGCCAGGGCGCCGACGACGTCTTCGCCGCCGCCGTCCTGGCCCGCGAGGCCGGACTCGTCGACCTGCACGCCGGCTGGGCGAAGATCGGCATCGTGCCGCTCCTCGAGACCACCGACGAGCTCAGGGCGGCCGACACCATCCTGGAGGACATGCTCGCCGACCCGTCCTACCGGCGCCTGGTCGCGCTGCGGGGCGATGTGCAGGAGGTCATGCTCGGCTACTCCGACTCCTCCAAGTTCGGCGGCATCACCACCAGCCAGTGGGAGATCCACCGCGCCCAGCGGCGCCTGCGCGACGTCGCCCACCGCTACGGCGTACGGCTGCGGCTCTTCCACGGCCGGGGCGGCACCGTCGGCCGCGGCGGCGGCCCCACCCACGACGCCATCCTCGCCCAGCCCTGGGGCACCCTGGAGGGCGAGATCAAGGTGACCGAGCAGGGCGAGGTCATCTCCGACAAGTACCTCATCCCGTCCCTGGCCCGGGAGAACCTGGAACTGACGCTCGCGGCGACCCTCCAGGCCTCCGCCCTGCACACCGCCCCGCGCCAGTCCGGGGAGGCGCTGGCCCGCTGGGACGCCGCGATGGACGTGGTGTCCAACGCCGCCCACGCCGCCTACCGCAGGCTCGTCGAGGACCCCGACCTGCCGGCGTACTTCTTCGCCTCCACCCCCGTGGACCAGCTCGCCGACCTGCACCTGGGCTCGCGCCCCTCGCGCCGCCCCGACTCCGGCGCCGGACTCGACGGACTGCGCGCCATCCCCTGGGTGTTCGGCTGGACCCAGTCCCGGCAGATCGTGCCCGGCTGGTTCGGCGTCGGCTCCGGCCTGAAGGCGCTGCGCGAGGCGGGCCTGCGGCTGGAAGGGGACACCGTGCTCGACGAGATGCACGGGCAGTGGCACTTCTTCCGCAACTTCATCTCCAACGTCGAGATGACCCTCGCCAAGACCGACCTGCGCATCGCGCAGCACTACGTCGACACCCTCGTCCCCGACGAGCTCAAGCACATCTTCGACACCATCCGGGCCGAGCACGAGCTCACCGTGCGCGAGGTGCTGCGGGTCACCGGCGAGAGTGAACTCCTCGACGCCCAGCCCGTGCTCAGGCAGACCTTCGCCATCCGCGACGCCTACCTCGACCCGATCTCCTACCTCCAGGTCACCCTGCTCAGGCGGCAGCGCGACGCGGCGGCGGCCGGCCAGGAACCCGACCCGCTGCTCTCCCGGGCCCTGCTGCTCACGGTCAACGGCGTGGCGGCCGGCCTGCGCAACACCGGCTGACCGCCACAGGCGAGACGCTCGGCTGGGATTTCCCAGCCGAGCGTTTTTGCGTGGGCGGCTGTCCACCTCGGCAGTCACGGGGGCCATGTGCTCCCGCCTGTGCCGCGACGGCCTGCCCGAGGCCGTCGGCCCTGCTCACCTCGCCCACCGTGCCCGGCGGGTGCGAGGGCCGCGCCGGCGGCTGTCAGTGGGTCAACGCGTGGCCTGCCGCGTGAATCTGACACCCCTTCAAGCAGTCGCCGTCCCGGTTTTGGAGAGATCGAGACAAGCAGTTCACCTGACGTTGGGATAACAGGCGGGAGTCCCGGTTTTACTCGCTTCGCCTTGTTCGGTCGTACTCGGGTTCCCGTTGCCCGTGCCGCCGTTCTCCAACTTCAGGAGCGACTCCATGCCTCTTCCTCTCCCGAGGAACTCCCGGTCCCGCCGGACTCTGGTCCGGGCCACCGGCATCGTGCTTGCCGTGACCGGTCTGAGCAGCTTCCTCGCCGGGCCTGCCGACGCGAACCCGGCCGGTACCGGACTGGTGATCAACGAGGTGTACGGCGGGGGCGGCAACTCCGGCTCCACCTACACCAATGACTACATAGAGCTGTTCAACCCGACCGACGCGGCCGTCAGCGTGAGCGGCTGGTCGGTGTCGTACTTCAGCGCCAAGGGCAACCTCGGCGGGACGACGGCCCTCTCGGGCAGCGTGCCGGCCCACGGCTACTACCTGGTCCAGGAGGCGAAGGGCACCGGCGGCACCACGCCGCTGCCCAGCCCCGACACGAGCGGTCAGCTGGCGATGTCGGCGACCGACGGCTCGGTGACGCTGAACGACGCGACCAGCGCCGTCATCGACACGGTCGGCTTCGGCACCGGCTCGATCGTCGAGCGCGCGGCTGCTCCCGCGCCGAGCAACACCACGGCCGTCACCCGCGTGACACCCGGTGTGGACACGGACGACAACAGCGTCGACTTCACCACTCGCCAGCCCGCCCCCAAGAACTCGGGCAATGAACCCGGTGACGGTGGCGGTGAACCGGGCGGCGACGCAGGCAATGTGACGATCGCCGAGATCCAGGGCACCAACACGGACACGTCGCCGTTGGCGGGCAAGACGGTCACCACCGAGGGTGTCGTCACGGCGGTGTACGCGACCGGCGGGTTCAACGGTTTCTACATCGAGACGGGAGGCGCCGGCGGCACCGTCGCCGACGACAAGACCCCCGGAGCCTCGGACGCCGTGTTCGTCCACGGGTCGCAGTCGGCCGGCACCGTGACCGTGGGCGAGAGCGTCCAGGTGCGCGGTACGGTCCAGGAGTTCGCCGGCACCACCGAGATCACCTTCCCGACCGTCACGAAGCTGTCCACCCCGCTGCCGCCCGTCACCCCCCTCAAGATCGCGTGGAGCGACCTGGAGACCGAGTTCCAGAAGGAAGCGCACGAGGGCGAGCTCATCGCTCCCCAGGGCGACTTCACGGTGACGGACAACTACAACACCAACTTCTACGGCCAGATCGGGCTGGCCGCCGGCGACAAGATGCTGCGTCAGCCGACGGACGCGGGGCCCGCCGGCAGCGACGCCGCCCAGCAGACCGCCGACTACAACGACTCCCACGCCATCACACTCGATGACGGCGCCGGCGTCAGCTACACCGCCACCGGCGCCGCCGCCAACGACCCGCTGCCCTGGCTCACCGCCGGCAACCCGGTCAGCGTGGGCGCCAAGGTGACCTTCCACAAGCCCGTTGTCCTGGAGTACCGCAACTCGCTGTGGAACTTCCAGCCCACCGGCCAGGTCAACGGCGCCGGCACGGACATCGTCTCGTTCTCCGA
The DNA here is from genome assembly GCF_043081205.1 of Streptomyces sp. NPDC014889. Classification (NCBI taxonomy): domain Bacteria; kingdom Bacillati; phylum Actinomycetota; class Actinomycetes; order Kitasatosporales; family Streptomycetaceae; genus Streptomyces; species Streptomyces sp. NPDC014889. The sequence continues at coordinate 117,932 of NZ_JBIBWH010000006.1, read as the reverse complement.
CATGCGCGCCCAGAAGGCGAAGCCGGCGGCCGTGGGCGGCAAGGTCCGCCTCGCGACCTTCAACGTGCAGAACTACTTCCCGATGACGGGCGACCAGTACATCGCCAAGGGCCTGGGGAAGTGCTCCTTCTACAACGACCGCCAGGGCAACCACATCGCGGTCAACGACTGCGGTGCCACCGGCCCGCGCGGCGCCGCCGACGAGGCCAACTTCCAGCGCCAGCAGAGCAAGATCGTCACCGGCATCAACGGACTCGGGGCCAGCGTGGTCTCGCTGGAGGAGGTCGAGAACTCGGCCAAGTTCGGGGAGGACCGCGACAAGGCGCTCGCGGGCCTGGTCGACGCCCTCAACGTCAAGGCGGGCGCCGGCACCTGGGCGTTCACGCCGTCGCCGGCGGCCGCGGACCGGCCTGCGGTGTCCGCCGAGGACGTCATCCGGACCGCGTTCATCTACAAGCCGGCCGACGTCTCCCCGGTGGGGGCCTCGCACATCCTGAAGGACCTCTCCGGTCCCGGTCAGGACTTCTCCATCGCGCGCGAGCCGCTCGCCCAGGGCTTCAAGGCCGCCGGCACCGCCGACTCCGACGCCTTCCTGGTCGTGGCCAACCACCTGAAGTCGAAGGGCGGAACCGGCGCCGGGCTCTACCCCGGCGACAAGGAGGACACCCGCCCCGCCTACAACCAGGGCGCCTACAACGAGACCCGCACGCACCAGGCGCACGACATGCTCGGCTTCGCGCAGGAGCAGGCGCAGGCGCTGAAGACGGACAAGGTGTTCCTCGTCGGCGACTTCAACGCCTACAACCACGAGGACCCGATGGAGTACCTGTACAGCCAGGGCTACAGCGACCTCGGGTCGACGTACGACCCGGACCACTACTCCTACTCCTTCCACGGCCTCCAGGGCACCCTCGACCACATCGTCGCCAGTCCGGCCGCGCAGTCGATGGTCACCGGCGCGACGGTCTGGCAGATCAACGCCCAGGAGTCGGTCGCGTACAACTACAGCCGCTACAACTACAACGTCACACAGCTCTTCAACGCCGACGAGCCCTTCTCGGCCTCCGACCACGACCCCGTGGTCGTCGGCCTCAACACCGGGTCGGAGTCCGGGAAGGTCGCTTCCAAGGTCGACCTCAAGGTCACCCCGAACAAGGTCGTGGTGAACAAGACCGAGGTCATGGCGCACGTGACGGTCACGGCCACCGGTGCCAAGCCGACCGGCACCGTCACGGTGACCGTCGACGGCCGGACCTGCGGCGCCAAGCTCAACGACGGCGTGGCGAACATCAAGCTGCCGGTGTTCCACAAGGCGGGCACGCACACCGTGACCGTGAGCTACTCCGGGGACGCCAAGGTGCTCGCCGGGACGGCCGACGCATCGGTGACGGTCACCACCAAGTAGGTCGAGAAGGCGCGCACGCACTGACGCGGGGCACGTACGACGGGAGCCTGCCCTTCGAGGCAGGCTCCCGTTCTCACTGGTCATGGAGGCTTACTGGTCGTACGTGCCCTTGATCACAAAGAAGGAGCCGCGGATCACTTCGGCCAGCTTCGACTTCTGGCGCGCGAACTTGAAACGTGAGGCCAGTTCCTCGGGGACCTCCATGCCTTCCGAGAGCTTGAACCCCACTGCGCGCTTCGTTCCGTCCTCGATGCCGTACATCACGTTGATCGACAGGCCGGACTCGTAGAACACGTAGGCCATCCGAAACCCGTCCACCTCGAAGGAAGCCACCTCGAGCGGACGGGCGGAGATCACGATGTCCCGCTCCTCGGAGAGGATGTGGCTCACCCAGTCGAGCACCTCCGGTGCCTCGCCGGCGGGCCTGACGGTGAACACGTGGTCGTACTTGTTCTTGTAATAGCGTGCCTCGTTGGCGCGCAGTCCTGCGAGAGCCTCCGCCACGGGGGACGATGCCAGGCCGACGGTGGACACGTTCGCGAAGTCTACGGTGTACGGCATGTGCCCTCCTTGAGGCAGCGGCCCGCCCCGCCGCGGGGCCGCGATGTCGTCTTCACGCTACGTGCCCGCGCCGCGGCCCGGCTTCTCGATTCCTGCTCGATCGGGGCGACCTGTTCATCGGCCCGGCTTCGGGCGATGCCCTCCGGCCGGCCCACCGGGATGGGAACAGGCCGTTCCGGGATGGCTCACAACGCCACGAAGACCGCCGTCAGCAGCGCGACCCCCGAGCCCGCCAGCACCCACGCCGCCCGGGTCCGTCGCAGGCCGCCCGCCACGACCACCGAGGCCAGCAGCAGCGCACCGCCCAGCGGGGCCCACGCGTACAGGATCCCGGCCGGGCCCGAGCGGACCACCTCGTCGGTCCCCGGCTTCACGACGACGCTGTAGCTCTGTCCCTTGCGCACCGCCACGGTGTGCTCGATCAACGCCCGGTCGCGGGCCGTCGACCCCGTCGAGACCGGTGTGTAGGGACCGGTGCACGTGTCGCCCTCGCACCGCGTCACCGCGATCGTGCCGTGCTCACGTCCCTTGGTGAGCATCACGTACGGCGCGGTGTGCCAGGACGCCCACACACCCGCGATCAGGATCAGCACCGTGACCGTGCCCATGGCCGCGACCCGGCCGAACCGGAGCGCGGTGTGGGAGGCCTGGCGGGAGCGGCGGGCGGTGGCGGCAGGCATGGCCGGGATCATTGGCCATATCGCTACGAGCGGTCAACTCCGGGGAGAGGCAGCGGGGGACAAGTCAGGAGTTGTACGCGCTTTGCGCCCGCTCCAGGCCCTCCGCCAGCAGACACTCCACCGAGTCCGCCGCCCGGTCCACGAAGTAGTCCAGCTCCTTGCGCTCGGCGGAGGAGAAGTCCTTCAGCACGAAGTCCGCCACCTGCATCCGGCCCGGCGGGCGCCCGATCCCGAACCGCACCCGGTGGTAGTCAGGACCCATCGCCTTCGTCATCGACTTCAGCCCGTTGTGGCCGTTGTCGCCGCCGCCCAGCTTCAGCCGCAGCACGCCGTAGTCGATGTCCAGTTCGTCGTGGATCGCCACGATGTTCGCGAGCGGCACCTTGTAGAAGTCGCGCAGCGCGTTCACCGGTCCGCCGGACAGGTTCATGTACGACATCGGCTTCACCAGGACCACCCGGCGGCTCTCCGGGCCGGGGGGACCGATCCGGCCCTCCACCACCTGCGCCTGCGCCTTGCCCGCCCGCTTGAACCGGCCCCCGATCCGGTCGGCCAGCAGATCCACCGTCATGAACCCGACGTTGTGCCGGTTCATGGCGTACTCCGGTCCGGGGTTGCCGAGGCCGACGATCAGCCAGGGATCGTTCGCGGAGGTCGTCACGTCCATGTCTCCTCAATAGGCGTCATACACGCCGGCCGCCGCCCCCCGAGGGAAGCGGCGGCCGGCGGAACGACGACGGTCGGGCTCAGGCCTGCGCGGCCTCTTCGCCTTCCTCGCCCGCCGCGGCCTCCTCGGCCTGCGCGGCCAGCACCTGCAGCACCACCGTGTCCTCGTCCACGGCCAGCTTCACGCCGCTCGGCAGGGCGATGTCCTTGGCGTGGATCGCGGCACCGGCCGCCAGACCCTGCACGGAGACCGTCAGCTGGTCCGCGATGGTCGTGGCCTCGGCCTCCACCGGCAGCGCCGACAGGACGTGCTCCAGCAGGTTGCCGCCCGGGGCCAGCTCGCCCTCGGCGACGACGGGGATCTCGACGACGACGCGCTCGCCGCGCTTGACCATCAGCAGGTCGACGTGCACCAGGTGGCCCTTCAGCGGGTCGCGCTGCACGGCCTTCGGGATCGCCAGCTCGTTGGTCTTGCCGTCGATGTCCAGCGAGATCAGGACGTTGGGCGTACGCAGCGCCATCAGCAGCTCGTGACCCGGCAGCGTCAGGTGGACCGGCACCATGCCGTGCTCGTACAGCACACCGGGAACCTTGTTCTCACGGCGGACACGGCGGGCGGCGCCCTTGCCGAACTCGGTGCGCGTCTCGGCGGCGAGCTTCACCTCGGACATGCTCTTCACTCCTCGTAGAGGTACACGGAAAACGGTCGGGGTCACCCGGCCACGAACGGCCTGCTACGAAGAGCGCGTCGATAACGGATCGCCGTACCACGAGAACGAGTACGGCCTCCCTCGCCGAGCAACTGGTGCAGTCTACTCGGACCGGGAGGCCGGACCCAAAACGATCTAGGGGCCTGATCGTTCACCAGGCCCGATCGTCACTGCTCGTCGAACAGGCTCGTCACCGAACCGTCCTCGAACACCTCGCGCACCGCGCGCGCGATCGTCGGCGCGATGGACAGCACCGTGATCTTGTCCAGTTCGAGCTCGTTCGGCGTCGGCAGCGTGTTGGTGAACACGAACTCGCTCACCTTGGAGTTCTTCAGCCGGTCCGCCGCGGGACCCGACAGCACACCGTGGGTCGCCGTCACGATCACGTCGTCCGCGCCGTGCGCGAACAGGGCGTCCGCCGCGGCGCAGATGGTGCCACCGGTGTCGATCATGTCGTCCACCAGGACGCAGATACGGCCCTTCACGTCACCGACGACCTCGTGCACGGTGACCTGGTTCGCCACGTCCTTGTCACGCCGCTTGTGCACGATCGCCAGCGGGGCGCCCAGCCGGTCGCACCAGCGGTCGGCCACCCGCACCCGGCCGGCGTCCGGGGACACCACCGTGAGCTTCGTACGGTCCACCTTGTTGCCCACGTAGTCCGCCAGCAGCGGCAGCGCGAACAGGTGGTCCACCGGCCCGTCGAAGAAGCCCTGGATCTGGTCCGTGTGCAGGTCCACGGTCAGGATGCGGTCGGCACCCGCGGTCTTCATCAGATCCGCGATCAGACGGGCCGAGATCGGTTCACGCCCCCGGTGCTTCTTGTCCTGCCGCGCGTAACCGTAGAACGGCACGATGACCGTGATGGAACGGGCCGACGCACGCTTCAGTGCGTCGATCATGATCAGCTGCTCCATGATCCACTTGTTGATCGGAGCGGTGTGGCTCTGGATCAGGAAGCAGTCCGCGCCGCGCGCCGACTCCTGATAACGCACGTAGATCTCGCCGTTCGCGAAGTCGAACGCTTTGGTCGGGACGACCCCGACACCCAGCTCGTGGGCGATTTCCTCGGCAAGCTCGGGGTGGGCGCGGCCGGAGAAGAACATCATCTTCTTCTCGCCGGTCGTCTTGATCCCGGTCACAGCAGTGTCTCCTCAGCGGGTGGTCGCAGCGGAATTGGGGGGCGTGTGCACTTATCACGGTACGCCGTCTTTGGCGTGCCGGTTTCCGGTCAGGCTTCGCCCTTTGGCTGTCCGGATACCGCCTCGGCGGCCTTCGCCGCCGCGCTTCCGGGACGCTTTCGAGCCACCCAGCCCTCGATATTCCGCTGCTGGCCACGGGCCACGGCCAGCGAACCGGGCGGCACGCTCTTGGTGATCACGGACCCGGCGGCGGTGTAGGCGCCGTCCCCGATCGTGACGGGAGCCACAAACATGTTGTCCGAACCGGTCTTGCAGTGCGAGCCGACCGTCGTGTGGTGCTTGCTCTCCCCGTCGTAGTTCACGAACACGCTCGCGGCGCCGATGTTCGTGTACTCGCCGATGGTGGCGTCACCGACGTACGACAGGTGGGGAACCTTGGTCCCCTCGCCGATCGAGGCGTTCTTCGTCTCGACGTACGTACCCACCTTGGACTTCACCCCGAGCCGCGTACCCGGCCGCAGGTACGCGTACGGCCCCACGGAGGCCTGCGGGCCCACCACGGCGCCGTCGGACACCGTGTTGTCCACCCGCGCCCCCGGGCCGACCCGGGTGTTGGTCAGCCGGCTGTTGGGGCCCACCTCGCAGCCCTCGCCGAGCCGGGTGGTCCCGTGGAGCTGCGTGCCCGGGTGCACGACGACGTCCTGCTCGAAGGTCACCGTCACGTCGATCCAGGTGGTCGCCGGGTCGACGACCGTGACACCGGCGAGCATCGCGTTCGTCAGGAGACGGTCGTTGAGGGTCCGCCGCGCCTCGGCCAGCTGCACCCGGTTGTTGATCCCGGCGATCTCCCGGTGGTCGCCGGCCACGCAGGCGCCGACCCGGTGCCCGGCCTCGCGCAGGATCCCGAGCACGTCGGTGAGGTACTCCTCATGCTGGCTGTTGTTCGTACGGACCTGGCCCAGCGCCTCGGCGAGCAGCCGCCCGTCGAACGCGAACACCCCGGAGTTGATCTCCCGGATCGCCCGCTGGTCCTCGGTGGCGTCCTTGTGCTCGACGATCGCGGTCACCGCGCCTGTGCCGGCGTCGCGCACGATCCGGCCGTAACCGGTCGCGTCCGGCACCTCCGCGCTGAGCACCGTGACGGCGTTGCCGTCCTCCTGGTGCGCGGTGGCCAGCCGCTGGAGGGTGTCGCCGGTGAGGAGTGGGGTGTCGCCGCAGACGACGATCACGGTCCCCTCGACGGGCCCGCCGAGCTCCTCCAGGCCCATCCGGACCGCGTGCCCGGTGCCCTTCTGCTTCTCCTGCACGGCGGTGCGGACCTCGGCGTCGACCTCGGCCAGGTGCGCGGTCACCCGCTCCCGCGCGTGCCCGACCACGACGACCAGGTTCTCCGGCTTCAACTCGCGTGCGGCGGCGAGCACATGACCCACCAGTGACCGGCCACAGATCTCATGCAGAACCTTCGGTGTGGCCGACTTCATACGGGTGCCCTCACCCGCTGCGAGAACGACGACGGCTGCCGGGCGAATGGCGCTCACGGGATGCCCTTCGGCTGTGGATGGGTGGGGGTGGACATCCGCAGGATACCGGGGCGGTTGTGGGGGGATATGAGATCGGGTCCCGACCCGTGGGGGCGGGACCCGGAATGAGACCTTCTGCGCCGGAGCTCCCCCGCAAGGATTCGAACCTTGTCCTGCTGGTACCAAAAACCAGTGTGCTGCCAGTTACACCACGGGGGACAGCGCTTCAGACCATACCGGAGACGTGCCCGGCTCAGGGCCACGAATCCGTTCCGCCCGCCCTAGGCGCCCGGGCCGCCGCCCGTAGGCTGGAGCCATGACCACGACGGGGGAAGACCACGAGGCGGTCCTGACCGGGCCGTGGTGGTGGGCGCGATGGCGCAGCGCGGCACTCGACGGGGGACTCGCGCTGGTGTCCGCCCTGGAGTGCGGTGCCGAGGGGGTGCCGTTCGCCCGGGACGCGGGGATTCCGGTGTCCCTGGGGATCGTGTTCGGGGTACTGGCGGGGGCCGTGCTGCTCATCCGGCGGCGGTGGCCGATCGCCGTGGTGCTGGTGGCGATCGCCATCACACCGGCCCAGATGGGCTTTCTGATGGGCATCGTCGGGCTGTACACCCTGGCCTCGTGCGAGCTGCCCCGCAGAGTGATCGCCGCGCTGGCCGGGATGTCCCTGGTCGGGACGATGATCGTGACGTTCGTGCGGGTGCACCAGGACATGGCGCGCGGGGATCTGACCCTCGGCAACTGGTTCGTGCCGTTCGCCGCGGTGACGACCTCGCTCGGGCTGACGGCCCCTCCTCTTCTTCTCGGCCTGTACGTCGGGGCCCGGCGGAGGCTGATGGAGAGCCTGCGGGAGCGCGCGGACAGCCTCGAGCGGGAGTTGCAGCTGCTCGCGGAGCGGGCGGAGGAGCGGGCCGAGTGGGCCCGCAACGAGGAGCGGACCCGGATCGCGCGGGAGATGCACGACGTGGTCGCGCACCGGGTGAGTCTGATGGTGGTCCATGCCGCCGCGCTGCAGGCCGTGGCCCGCAAGGACCCGGAGAAGGCGGTGAAGAACGCGGCCCTGGTGGGGGACATGGGGCGGCAGGCGCTGACCGAGCTGCGGGAGATGCTCGGGGTGCTGCGCAGCACGGAGCCCGCCCAGGCCCAGCCCCCGGTGCAGGGCCGGGTCCCGGAGCAGGGTGTGTCCCGTGCGGCGGACGACGTGCCGCTCGCCGCGGTGGGGGCCGCCGCGGCCGCCGCGGCCTCCCGCGCCGCCGGCGGCGCCCCCGAGGGGCCGTGCCTGAAGGAGCTGGACGAGCTGGTCGGGCAGTCGGCGGCGGCCGGGATGCCCGTGGACCTCTCGGTACAGGGCACGGTCCGCTCGTACGCGGCGGAGGTCGAGCAGACGGCGTACCGCGTGGTGCAGGAGGCACTGACCAACGTCCACAAGCACGCGGCGGGGGCGAAGACGTACGTACGGCTGGCGCACCGCACCGCGGAGATCGCGATGCAGGTGGAGAACGAGCCACCGCCCGAGCCCGCCTCGGCGTCGGCCGCGGGGTTGCCGTCGGGCGGGAACGGGCTGCTCGGGATGCGGGAGCGGGTCGCCGCGCTGGGCGGTGTGTTCGTGTCGGGGCCGACGGACGCGGGGGGCTTCCGGGTGTCGGCGGTGATCCCGGCGTCGTAGCGGCCCTTCCGCGCGTGCTCAGCCCGTGGTGAGCCGTACGGGTTCCGTGCCGGAGATGAGGGCCGACAGGGCCGTGTCGACGTCGGGGCCGAGGTACCAGTCGCCGGTGTGGTCGAGGGCGTAGGCACGGCCTTCGGCGTCGATGGCGAGCAGGGAACGGCTGTCGGTCTCCGTGCCCAGCGGGCAGACCTCGGTGTCCAGGGCGCGGCCGAGGTCGCCGAGGGTGCGGGCCATGTGGAGGCCGTGCAGCGGGTCCAGGTCGAGGACGGCGGGGGCGATCCGGCGGCCGGGTCCTGCGGGCGAGACGCGCAGGCCGCCGAACTCCGCCCAGGCCTCCACGGCGGCGGGGAACACGGCGTGGTGGTGGCCGGCGGGCGAGAGGTGCTCGCGCAGGGCGTCGGCCCACATCTCGGCCTGCTTTATGTCCCAGCGTCCCGGTTGCCAGCCGGCCGCGCGCAGCGCGGTCTCGACGGGCGCGGGGAAGCGTGCGGAGGTTCGCCCCTGTTCGTGGGGAGGAGCCGAGGGATGGGGGAAGGAGGCGCGGTCGGCGTGCATCTGCCCTTCGTTCGTGGATCGTGCCGCGGCGGCCGGCGCCGTGGCGTGGGTGCGGGTGGGGGGTCTCGCGGCGGCTGCGGCCGGCGGTTTCGAGGCCGGCGGGTCAGTTCTTGCCTGCGGTGGGGTCGACGATGCGGACGCCGAAGTGGGCGCTGAGCGCGGTGCAGGCCCGGCAGGGGCCGGCGAAGCTGCCGTGCAGGGGATCGCCGTCCTCACGGATGCGGCGGGTGGTGAGCTTGGCGTGCTTCAGGCTCTTGCGGGCCTCGCCGTTGCTCATGGGTTTGCGGGCGGCACGTTTGCTGCGCGCGGCGTCGGCGGCGGTGATGTGCCGGGAGATCAGGACGGTCTCCGCGCAGCGGCCCGTGAAGCGGTCGCGCTGGGCGCTGGTGAGGGCGTCGAGGAAGTCCTGGACGAGGGGGTGCAGGGCCGGCGGCTCCTCGCCCCGGGCGGCGGTGCCGGTGAGGGTGGCGCCGCGCACGGAGAGGGCGGCGGCGACGGTCGGCAGGATGCCGTCGCGGCGGTGGCGGAGTGCGGGCGCGTGCGGTGTCTCGGCGCTGCTCCAGCCGACTCTCGGGTCTCCGGAAGCGCTCGCATGCGGTCCTGTTTGCGTCGCGTTCATGATCGTCTTTCCCTCCCGTGCATCCCCCCGGAAACTCACAGAGTGCCAAATGGCGTGCCTGCTGCGGAAGCTGGGGCGGTGTGACGCACCCCGTCCGGGGCAGTGCGTCACTGGAGGGTGACGGCTGGTCACGGCATGGCGGGGCCGGTGGGTGGCGGCCCGGTGACCGGGGACGTCGTACCGCATAGGCTGTCGGCACGCCGCGGTGCGCGCGGTGGACGCGTTGGAGAGAAGTAGGGATACGGGCCTCGGCGGGGCGGAGCAGCGAGCCGGTCGCCGTGGGCCGTACAGAGTGCCGCAGGGGGCAACAGCCATGACGACAGGTCGGCTCGGGCTGGGAGTACCACCCGGCCGCCAGGCTGGGGGAGAGGCCGCGCCGCCGAACGCGGCCTATGCCGGGCAGGTCGTGCACTTTCCGGATCCGGTCCGGGCCGCACGTCACCCGAGAGGGGTGCGGGTGGACGACCGCGGTTTCCCCGACTTCTCGCCGTACGCGCGGGCCGCGGTGGAGATCGCGGAGCCGCCGCAGGGGTTCGGGGTCGACGAACTGCGGCTGACGGACTACGTGTCCGCGAACGCGGCGATGGCGGCGTCGGGGCACGAGCTGTGGGACACGGTGCCGAACGTGGCGACCCCGCACGGCTGGACGTGGCACCACGTGGCCGGCTCCCGGCGCCTGGAACTGGTCCCGGTCGAGGTGAAGGCGCTGCTGCGCCACCACGGCGGGATCGCGACCGCGAACGTCGACCAGAACAAGCGGGGCACCCGTCCGCTGCAGGAGACGCGGCCCGCGCACTTCCGGCTGCCGAAGTCGGGTGCCGCGGTGTCGGAGCAGCAGGTGCAGGGCGTCGAGGAGGACCTCGGGTACCGGCTGCCGGGCGCCTACCGCTCGTTCCTGAAGGCGGCGGGCGGCTGCGCGCCGGTCGGGACGGCCCTGGACGCGGAGTTGGGGCTGCTGGTCGACCAGCCGTTCTTCACGGTCCGCGAGGAGGCGGCGGTCAACGACCTGGTGTACGTCAACAAGTGCCTGCGCGACCATCTGACCAAGGACTACCTGGCCGTCGGCTTCGTCCAGGGCGGACTGCTCGCCGTGAAGGTGAAGGGCGAGCGGGCCGGTTCGGTGTGGTTCTGCGCGTACGACGACGCGCGGGACGCGGATCCGTCCTGGTCGCAGGAGGAGCGGGTGCAGCGGCTGCTGCTGCCGTGCGGTGAGGACTTCGACACGTTCCTGTCCCGGCTGGCGGGTTCGCCGCCGGAGCTGGAGACGGTGGCGAACCTGATGGTGGACGGCGGTTTCGCCCGTGCCGCGGCCGTCTCGTCGGTGGGGGAGTGAGTCGATCGATGGTGACGTTCGCGCAGGCGCAGGAGCGCGCGGAAGAGTGGATCAACGGTGACGTGCCCGCGTACCAGCACCGCGAGGTGCGGGTACGGGAGTTCGAGCTGGGCTTCGTCGTGTGGGCCGAGGACCGCGAGGACGGCCCGCGTCTGGACGGGGGCGCGCAGCGGCTGGTGATCGCCCGGGACAGCGGGGAGGCCACACTGTGGCCCGCGCTGCCGGTGGGCGAGCTGGTCCGCCGGTACGAGGAGGAGTACGGCCGGGTCGAGCCGGCCGCCGACACTCCCCCGCCGCCGGCGCGGGTGGACCTGAACCAGACGTCCTTCCTGCTGACCCCGCCGGAGTGGCTTCAGGAGGCGGCGGACCGGATGGGCATTCCGGACCGGCGCGGCGAGTCGGGCACGGGTGGCGGCGCGGGCGCCGCAGCCGCGTCGGCGGAGGCGGCCGGGAGTGGTCCGCTTCCCCGGACGCAGGCAGGGGTGCCGTTGGGTGCGCCGGGTGCGCCGGGTGCGCCGGCGGGGGCGACCCCGTGGGCCGGTACGGACACCAACGCCGACACCGGGGACGACCGTTCCGTGCCGCTGCCGGCGACCGTGTTCGCGCCGCCGCTGAGCGGCTCCGACGACGACACCCCGCCCCCCGTCGCTCCGCCGGACGCCAAGACGGCGCTGATGGCGGGCGGCAGCGCACTCCCGCACACGGCCGTCGCACCGGCGGTCGGCGGCCCCGACGGGCCGGTCCCGCCGGGCGGTTCGCCCGCGCCGGGCGGGCCGCAGGGCAGTACGCCGCCTCCGCCGGTTCCGGGCACTCCGCCGCCTCCGCCGGGTGGTACGCCGCCGTCCGGGGCCGTGGGCGGGGCGGACTACGGGTATCCGCAGGCGCCGGGCGTCCCGGCGGCTCCGGGTACTCCGCCGCCTCCGCCGGGTGGTACGCCGGCGCCGTCCGGGGCGGTCGGTGGCGCGGGCTACGGGTATCCGCAGGGGCCCGGCGGACCGGGCACGCCGCCTCCGCCGCCAATTCCGGGTGCGCAGGCGCCGGGTGGCGGTGCCTCTCACGGGCGGCCGCCGCTCGCGCCCGACGCCGGTGACATCGCCGACGCCGCGACCAGCAAGGCGGCGCCTCCGCCTCGCCGTGGGGGCGGTGCGTCCATGCCTCCGCCGCCGGGTGCTCCGGGCACGCCGGGTGCGCGGCCGGGCGGCCCGTCCATGCCTCCGCCGCCGGGTGCTCCGGGCACGCCGGGTGCGCGGCCGGGCGGCCCGTCCACGCCGCCCCCGCCGGGCGCCGGCGGGTACGTGCCGACCCAGATGGTGTCGTCGCTCGGCCCCGACGGCCCCGAGGGCCTCAACGGTCCGGGCGCGCCCGGCGGTACGCCCCCGGGCGGCGTCCACCACGCCGCCACGATGCTCGCCGACCCCGGGCAGAGCGGCGGTGGCGTCCCGCACCCGCCGGCCCCGCCCGGTGCTCCGGGCGCCTCCGGCGCGCCGCAGCCGCCGACGCCGCCGCCCGGCGCTCCCACGGCCCCGGGTGCCCCCGGTGTGCCGCCGGGTGCCCCGGGCATGCCCGCCGCCCCCGGCGCGCCGGGAGCCGTGCACCACGCGGAGACGATGCTGGCCGCGCCGCCCCCGGGCGGTCCCCACCCGCCTGTGCCGCCCCCGGGCGCCCCCGGCGTGCCGGGAGTGCCTCCGGGCACACCGCCGCCGATGCCACCGGGCGCGGTACCGCCGCCGGGCGCACCGCCCGTGCCCGGTCAGGCCGTACCTGGTCAGCCGCCCGTGCCGGGTCAGGCCATGCCCGGTCAGCCGCCCGCTCCCGGGCAGCATCCGCCGGCCTACGGCTACCCCCAGCAGGGCCTGCCGACCGTGGGGCCCGGTTACCAGGCCGTGTTGCGCTACCGCGCGCACGACGGTTCCGAGCAGCAGCTGATCCGGCGCTCCGCGCCCGGCACGCCGCACCCGGAGTGGCAGATCTTCCACGAGCTGCGGGCCATGAACGTGCCGCCGGACCGGGTCCTGGAGCTGCACACGGAGCTGGAGTCCTGCCAGTTGCCGGGCGCGTACTGCGCGCGGATGATTCGTGAGCAGTGGCCGCAGGCCCGCATCGCGTCCATCGCGCCGTACGGCACCGACCATGCCAGCCGCCAGCAGGGGATGCAGCAACTGCTCGCGCACCAGGGCGAGTTGCACCAGGTGGCGGACGGCCCGGCCCGTCCGGGACCGGTCCGCGCGCCGCTGCCGCCGGTGCAGCCGATGCCGCCGATCCCCCCGGAGGGGATCGCGCAGGAGCTCGCGGCGGCGTTCGGTCCCGGTGTCTTCCGGTTCGAGCAGGCGGCGGTCTCCCGGCAGGGCGTACCGCCGGTCGTGGCGCACACCCTGGTGGTGGCCGGTCTGCCCATGGAGATGGGCCCCTTCTTCTGGGCGCAGGCCCAACCGGGGCGCCCGGTGCCGACGCTGGCCGAACTGGCGGCCGAGCGCGGGGTGCAGCCGGCGTCGGACGCGGGCTCCTACCTCGTGATGGGCAGCGACTTCGGCAAGGCGGTCTGCGTGCAGTACGGCACGGCCAACATCGTGGCGGTGCCCGTTGAGGCGGGTCCCGGCGGTGTGCCCGTGGCGCCGCAGTTCGTGAACACCGGCCTGCCGGAGTTCGCGCGCTGCCTGGCGCTGCTCGGCCGGATGTGGCGGCTGCGGTTCGGCCTGAACCAGGAGCAGGCGGGCCGCTGGACCGTCGACTTCCAGTCGCAGTTGGCCGCACTCGACCCGGCGGCGCTCGGTTCGCCCGAGAGCTGGTGGTCGGTGCTGCTGGAGCAGATGTGGGACGGACTGCTTTGAGCGTGTGAACGCTCGCCTCAGGGGCCGGACCCGGTCGTGCGACCGGGTCCGGCCCTTTTGCGTTCGAGGTGGACCATCGGTTGTGCCCGGAGTGTCGCGTTATGAACATTTCCGCCCAATCCCCGAAGATGTGCGCGAAATCACCGTCGGCGAAGAGGGGTCCAGGATGGGCAGCGCACCGATGTCGCTCCACGGCTTCGTGGTCGTACGGGGACGCGGCTACCGCCCCGATCAGGTGAAGGCCTTCGCGGACGCCCTCTCCGACGACCGGGACGCCGCCTGGGAACGGGCCGCGCGGCTCACCGTCCTGGCCAGGAACATGGAGGGGGAACTCGCGTCCCTGCGCGAGAGGCTCGCCGGGCTCGGCGAGCAGTCCTACGAGTCGCTGGGCGAGAGCGCACGGCGGCTGTACGAACTGGGACTCGAGGAGGCGCGGACGGTCCGGGAGCGGGCCCGGCAGGAGGCGGACGAACTGCTGGAGGCGGCGCGGACGCACGCCGACGGTGTGCTCCAGGACGCGCGGGCGTACGCCGACGCCGTACGCGCCGAGGCCGACGAACGGGCCCGGCTGCGACTCCTGGCGGCGCAGGCGGCGGCCGAGGACATCCGGATCTCGGTGCGGCGCGAGGTGAAGGAGTCCCGAGGCGAGGCGCTGGCGGCCCTGCGGGAGATGCGGCAGCGCGCCTCCGGGATGCTCACCGAGCAGTCCCGCGAGCAGGCGGACGCGCTGGTCGACGCGGAGCGGGAGGCGGCCGGGCGTCAGGCCGAGCTGGAGGTGGAGCACACCGAACGGGTGGCGGCCGCCGGGAGAGCACTGTCCGAGGCGGAGCAGGCCCTCGTGGAGGCGCGAGAGGCGGCGCGGCGGGACCCGGAGGTGGCGCGCGTGCGGGCGGCGGAGCTGCTGGCCGAGGCGCGGCTGCGGGCCGACCGGATCGCCCACGAGACCGAGCAGGTGCTGCGGGAGCACGGCGAGGTGTGGGACGCGGTACGGGTCCAGATGGACACCGTGCAGGACAGCATCACGGCCCTGAAGGAAGGAGCGTGGGCCGAGTAGCGCGGCGCGGCCGGCCCTACTCCTACAGCACGGGGAAGCGGCGCGGCGCCAGGACCAGCAGCACAACGAACGCCAGCGCCGCCGCGCACCCCGCGCCCATGTACACCGCGTGGACCGCGTCCGCGATGGCCCGCCGGGTGGCCTCCGGGGCCGTGCCCGAACTCAGCGCCCGCGTCACCGAGTCCAGGTCGCCCGCGCCGCCGAGGCGGGTGGCCAGCACCCCGTTGGCGACCGCGCCGAAGACGGCGGCGCCGAGCGTCTGGCCGGTCTGGCGGCAGAAGAGGACGGAGGCGGTGGCGGTGCCCCGTTCCGACCACCCCACCGTCGACTGGACGCCCACGACGAGGGGGAGCTGGAACAGGCCGAGGGCCGCGCCCAGCACCAGCATCAGCGCGGTCGGCTGCCAGGCCGCGCCGGGATAGGGCAGCAAGGGGAAGGCGAACAGGGTCAGGGCCGCCGCGCCGATGCCGAGCATGGAGGTGTTGCGGAAGCCGATCCGCCGGTAGACGTGCTGGCTGAGCGCCGCCGACACCGGCCAGCTCAGCGTCCAGACCGACAGGACGAATCCGGCCGCCACCGGCGCCAGGCCGAGCACCGACTGGGCGTACGTCGGCAGGAAGACCGTGGGCGCGACCATCAGCAGGCCCAGGGCGCCCAGGGCGAGGTTCACCGCGGCGATCGTACGGCGGCGCCACACCCAGCCCGGCAGGATCGGCTCGGCCGCCCGCCGTTCGATGACGACCACGGCGGCGGCCAGCGCGAGCCCCGTACCGAACAGGGCGAGCGACGGCGCCGACAGCCACGGCCACGCCACCCCGCCCTGCACCACCGCGGTGAGCAGGGCGCCCGCGCACGCGAACACCGCCAGCGCGCCCGCCCAGTCGACGCGCGGGCGCCGCCGCCGCTCCCGCTCGGGCTCGCGGAGGTGGCGGACGATCAGCCACAGGGCGGCGGCGCCGATCGGCAGGTTGACCAGGAAGATCCAGCGCCAGTCGGCGTAGGCGGCCAGGACCCCGCCCAGCGCCGGTCCGGCGATCGCCGACACCGCCCACACCGTGGAGAGCTTCGCCTGGATCTTCGGGCGCTGCTCCAGCGGGTACAGGTCGGCGGCGAGCGTCTGGACCGTGCCCTGCAACGCCCCGCCGCCCAGGCCCTGGACGACGCGGAAGGCGATCAGCGCGCCCATGTTCCAGGCGCCGGCGCACAGCAGGGAGCCGAGGAGGAAGACGACCGCGCCCGCGACCAGCACCGGTTTGCGGCCGAAGGTGTCGGACAGCTTCCCGTAGACGGGCAGGCTCACCGTCACGGCCAGCAGATAGCCGGAGAACAGCCAGGAGAACACGGAGAAGCCGCCGAGGTCCCCGACGATCTGCGGCACGGCCGTCGACACGATCGTCGAGTCGAGCGCGGCCAGCGCCATGGCCAGCATGAGCGCGGCGACGACCGCGCCCCGCCGGTCGGCCGCGCCGGGTCGAGCCGCCTGCCGTGTCATGGGTTCGGTGGTGCCCACCCCGGATCCTTTCCCCCTGCATCCATCTGCCGCCGGACAGCTTCCCACTCGGCCACCGCCCGGCGGGAGGGTGGAGACCCAGGGGGCCGTGAGGTGGAGACAACCCTGAGAACGGCTCCTCCCGCGGACGGAGGCCCCCTAGGGGAAGCTCCGTACCCGGGGTCGGGGAGGGTTCGTACCGACGGAGGACGAGCCGCGAGGGGGCCGCTCCTTAACCTGGTCTTACGCCGCGGGGGGCGGTACACCACAGCGGCGGGGGTGGGGTTTTCCCCCGGAGAAGACTGCGCTGAGCACCAGCGCGCCGGACACCCCCCGTCGAGCAGACTCATCGGCGTAGCGCGGCGCACGACGCACATACCCACTTCGCACGTGACGCACCACCGGACGCTTCACCACCTGACCGACATAGGAGACTTGACGTGACAACGGCTGTGACCATTCCCAGGCACGGGGGTACTGGAGGGACTACGGCCGTCGCCGCGCGGGCGCGGCAGGTCGTGAAGGCGTACGGGGCCGGGGAGACCCGTGTCGTCGCCCTGGACCACGTCGACGTGGACATCGCCCGTGGCCGGTTCACCGCGATCATGGGGCCCTCGGGCTCCGGCAAGTCCACGCTGATGCACTGCCTCGCCGGTCTCGACACCGTGACGAGCGGCCAGATCTACCTGGACGAGACCGAGATCACCGGGCTGAAGGACAAGAAGCTCACGCAGCTGCGCCGGGACCGGATCGGCTTCATCTTCCAGGCGTTCAACCTGCTGCCCACGCTGAACGCACTGGAGAACATCACCCTGCCCATGGACATCGCCGGCCGCAAGCCCGACCGGAAGTGGCTGGACCAGGTGGTGGAGACCGTCGGTCTCGCGGGGCGGCTCAAGCACCGGCCCAACCAGCTCTCCGGCGGCCAGCAGCAGCGTGTCGCCGTGGCCCGGGCCCTGGCCGCCCGGCCCGAGATCATCTTCGGTGACGAGCCCACCGGAAACCTGGACTCCCGCGCGGGCGCCGAGGTGCTGGGCTTCCTGCGCCGGTCCGTGGACGACCTGGGCCAGACGATCGTGATGGTCACGCACGACCCGGTGGCCGCCTCCTACGCCGACCGCGTGCTGTACCTCGCCGACGGCCGGATCGTCGACGAGATGCACCAGCCGACGGCCGATCAGGTCCTGGACCGCATGAAGGACTTCGACGCCCGGGGGCGTACGTCATGACCGTCCTGAAGACCTCTCTGCGCAACTTCTTCGCGCACAAGGGACGCATGGCGCTGTCGGCCGTGGCGGTGCTGCTGTCGGTGGCCTTCGTGTGCGGCACGCTGGTGTTCACCGACACCATGAACACGACGTTCGACAAGCTGTTCCAGGCGACGTCCTCCGACGTGACGGTCAGCACCAAGGCCTCGTCCGACACCGGTGAGACCACCTCCCGCACCGGCAAGCCGCCGGTCCTGCCGGGCTCCGTGGTCGGCGAGGTGCGCCGGGCCGAGGGCGTGCGGGCGGCCGAGGGGACGGTGTTCTCCACCTCCGTGACCGTCGTCGACGCCGACAAGGACAAGCTGTCGCCCAGCAGCGGCGCTCCCACCATCGTCGGCAACTGGAACGACAACGACGCCCGCACCATGAAGATCACCTCCGGTGCGGCGCCCAAGGGCGCGGACCAGGTGATGGTCGACGCCGACACCGCCGACAAGCACCACCTGAAGCTCGGCGACGAGATCGGTCTGATCACCGCGGTCGGCACCCACCGCGCGCATGTGTCCGGCATCGCCGCCTTCACCGTCACCAACCCCGGTGCGGCGATCTTCTACCTGGACACCCCGACCGCCCAGCGGACCCTGGTCGGCCGGACCGGTGTGTACACGAACGTCAACGTCACCGCCGCCAAGGGCGTCACCGACGAGCAGCTGAAGAAGAACGTGTCCGCCGCGCTCGGCGCCGGCTACAAGGTGCAGACGGCCAAGGAGGTCGCCGACGCCAACCAGAAGGACATCGAGAGCTTCCTGAACGTCATGAAGTACGGGATGCTCGGCTTCGCCGGAATCGCCTTCCTCGTCGGCATCTTCCTGATCATCAACACCTTCTCGATGCTGGTCGCCCAGCGCACCCGGGAGATCGGCCTGATGCGCGCCATCGGCTCCTCCCGCCGCCAGGTCAACCGGTCGGTGCTGGTCGAGGCGCTGTTCCTCGGCGTGGTCGGCTCCGTGCTCGGCGTCGGGGCGGGCGTCGGCATCGCGGTCGGCCTGATGAAGCTCATGGGCCAGGCGGGCATGCACCTGTCCACGGACGATCTCACGGTCGCCTGGACCACCCCGGTGATCGGCCTGGTCCTCGGCGTGGTCGTCACCGTCCTCGCCGCCTACCTGCCCGCCCGGCGGGCCGGCAAGGTCTCCCCGATGGCCGCCCTGCGCGACGCGGGCACCCCGGCCGACGGCAGGGCGGGGACGATCCGCGCCGTCGTCGGCCTGGTCCTCACCGGCGCCGGCGCCGCGAGCCTGTACACCGCCGCCGAGGCCACGAAGGCCACTCAGGGCTCGGCGTGGCTGGGCCTGGGCGTGGTGCTCACCCTGATCGGCCTCGTCGTCGTCGGCCCGCTGCTCGTGGGCGGCCTGGTCCGCGTCCTCAGCGTGGTTCTGCTGCGGATCTTCGGCCCGATCGGGCGGATGGCCGAGCGCAACGCGCTGCGCAACCCGCGCCGCACCGGCGCCACCGGCGCCGCGCTGATGATCGGCCTGGCCCTGGTGGCCTGCCTGTCGGTGGTCGGCTCCTCGATGGTGGCCTCCGCCACCGACCAGCTCGAGAAGACCGTCGGCACGGACTTCATCATCCAGAGCGACAACGGCGAGGTCATCACCCCGCAGGCGGTGAAGGCCGTGAAGGGCGTGCCGGGTCTTGAGCGGATCACCGAGTACAAGCTCGTGGACGTCTCCCTGACGACGCCGGACGGCCGTACGTCCAAGAACGAGATGATCAACGCGGCCGACCCGACGTACGCCGAGGACCTGCGCGTCAAGACGGTCGACGGCACGCTCGCCGACGCCTACAGGGCCGACTCGATGTCGCTCCCCGAGGGCTTCGCCAAGAAGCACGGCGTCAAGCAGGGGTCCAAGGTCGAGGTCGGGTTCAAGGACGGCAGGACCGCACAGCTCACGGTCCGCGCGATCACCAGCGACGACGTCATGATCGACAACGGCGCGATGTACTTCTCGATCGCCACGGTCGCCAAGTACCTGCCCGCCGACCGTATGCCGCTCGACCAGCTCCTCTTCGCCACCGCCGAGGACGGCCAAGAGACCGCCGCGTACCAGGCGCTCAAGTCCGCGCTGCACGACTACCCGCAGTACAGCGTGCGCGACCAGACCGACTACAAGAAGGAGCTGGAGAACCAGATCGGCCAGCTGCTCGACATGGTCTACGGCCTGCTGGCCCTGGCGATCATCGTCGCCGTCCTGGGTGTGGTGAACACGTTGGCGCTGTCGGTGGTCGAGCGGACGAGGGAGATCGGCCTGATGCGGGCGATCGGCCTCTCCCGCCGCCAGCTGCGCCGCATGATCCGCCTGGAGTCCGTGGTGATCGCCCTGTTCGGCGCGCTGCTGGGGCTGGGGCTCGGCATGGGCTGGGGCGCGACCGCCCAGAAGCTCCTCGCCCTGGAGGGCCTGAACGTCCTGGAGATCCCCTGGGGCACGATCATCGGGGTCTTCGTCGGCTCGGCCTTCGTGGGCCTGTTCGCCGCCCTGATCCCGGCCTTCCGGGCAGGCCGGATGAACGTCCTGAACGCGATCGCGACCGAGTAGCGAGCGCGGCGTGATCCCTCCGCGGACGGGGGTCGCGGAGGAGCCCGGTGCCGGGAAGTCAGGGGGACTACCCGGCACCGGGCTTGTGCCGCAAGGGGCGGCTGGGGCGCGGCCGGGGTTGTCCACAGCCTCCGCGGACCGACTGCCCGGCGGCGTACGCTGAAGGAATCCCCGGCCCGCCGCACGAGTCGGGTCCTTCGCGTTGCCCACCCTCGGACGGATTCGGACGGAAAGCCCCCCATGAGCCTGCACGGTCTGCTCGACGCCGTCGTCAAGGACCCCGCCCTCGCGGAAGCGATCACCGCGGCGGCGGACGGCAACCGCATGCACGTGGACCTCGTCGGTCCCCCCGCCGCCCGTCCCTTCGCCGTCGCCGCGCTGGCGCGTGAGTCCGCCCGTCCCGTGCTCGCGGTGACGGCGACCGGCCGCGAGGCCGAGGACCTGGTCGCGGCCTTGCGTTCGCTGCTGCCCGCCGAGGGCGTCGTGGAGTACCCCTCCTGGGAGACGCTGCCGCACGAGCGGCTCAGCCCGCGCAGCGACACCGTCGGCCGCCGCCTCGCCGTGCTGCGCCGCCTGGCCCACCCGAGCCCCGACGATCCGGAGACCGGACCGGTCTCCGTCGTCGTCGCCCCCGTGCGCTCGGTGCTCCAGCCGCAGGTCAAGGGGTTGGGCGATCTGGTGCCCGTGGCCCTGCGGGCGGGGCAGACCGCCGATCTGAACAACGTGGTGGACGCCCTCGCCGCCGCCGCGTACTCCCGGGTGGAGCTGGTGGAGAAGCGCGGCGAGTTCGCCGTGCGCGGCGGCATCCTCGACGTCTTCCCGCCCACCGAGGAACACCCCCTGCGCATCGAGTTCTGGGGCGACGACGTCGAGGAGATCCGGTACTTCAAGGTCGCCGACCAGCGCTCCCTTGAGGTCGCCGAGCACGGGCTGTGGGCGCCGCCCTGCCGTGAGCTGCTGCTCACCGAGGACGTGCGCACGCGTGCGCACGTCCTGGCCGAGCGGCACCCGGAGCTCGGCGAACTGCTGGGCAGGATCGCCGAGGGCATCGCGGTGGAGGGCATGGAGTCCCTGGCCCCGGTCCTGGTCGACGACATGGAACTGCTGCTCGACGTGCTGCCCAAGGGCGCCATGACCGTGGTGTGCGACCCGGAGCGGGTGCGCACGCGCGCGGCGGACCTGGTGGCGACCTCCCAGGAGTTCCTCCAGGCGTCCTGGGCGGCGTCGGCCGGCGGGGGAGAGGCGCCCATCGACCTCGGCGCGGCCTCACTGTGGTCGATCGCCGACGTCCGGGACCGGGCGCGCGAGCTGGACATGATGTGGTGGTCGGTGTCGCCGTTCGCCGCGGACGAGACGGCGTACGACGGGGACGGGGACACGCTCAAGCTGGGCATGCACGCGCCCGAGACGTACCGCGGGGACATCGCCAAGGCGCTCGCCGACACCAAGGGCTGGCTCGCGGACGGCTGGCGCGCGGTCTACGTCACCGAGGGCCACGGCCCGGCCTCCCGCACCGTCGAGGTGCTGGGCGGGGAGGGCGTCGCGGCCCGCCTCGACGTGGACCTCGGCCGGCTGTCCCCGTCGGTCGTGCACGTGGCCTGCGGCGGCATCGACCACGGCTTCGTCGACGCCGCCCTGAAGCTGGCCGTGCTCACCGAGACCGACCTGACCGGCCAGCGGACGGCCGGCCGGGACGGCACGCGGATGCCGGTGCGGCGGCGCAAGACCATCGACCCGCTGACCCTGGAGGCGGGCGACTACATCGTCCACGAACAGCACGGCGTGGGCCGCTACATCGAGATGGTGCAGCGCACGGTGCAGGGCGCGACCCGCGAGTACCTGGTGGTGGAGTACGCCCCGGCCAAGCGCGGCCAGCCCGGCGACCGGCTGTACATCCCCACCGACCAGCTCGAACAGATCACCAAGTACGTCGGCGGCGAGGCGCCCACCCTGCACCGGCTCGGCGGCGCCGACTGGACGAAGACCAAGGCGCGGGCGAAGAAGGCGGTCAAGGAGATCGCCGCCGACCTGATCAAGCTCTACAGCGCGCGGATGGCGGCGCCCGGTCACGCCTTCGGCACGGACACCCCGTGGCAGCGCGAGCTGGAGGACGCCTTCCCGTACGTGGAGACCCCGGACCAGCTCACCACGATCGCCGAGGTCAAGGAGGACATGGAGAAGTCGGTCCCGATGGACCGCCTGATCTGCGGCGACGTCGGCTACGGCAAGACCGAGATCGCGGTCCGCGCCGCCTTCAAGGCCGTCCAGGACGGCAAGCAGGTCGCCGTCCTGGTCCCGACGACGCTGCTGGTGCAGCAGCACTTCGGCACGTTCTCCGAGCGGTACGCGCAGTTCCCGGTGAACGTCAGGGCGCTCTCCCGCTTCCAGACCGACACCGAGGCCAAGGCGGTCCTGGAGGGTCTCGGGGACGGCGCGGTGGACATCGTCATCGGCACCCACCGCCTGTTCTCCTCGGAGACGAAGTTCAAGGACCTCGGCCTGGTCGTCGTCGACGAGGAGCAGCGCTTCGGCGTCGAGCACAAGGAGCAGCTCAAGAAGCTCCGCGCGAACGTCGACGTCCTGACGATGTCGGCGACCCCGATCCCGCGCACGCTGGAGATGGCGGTGACCGGTATCCGGGAGATGTCGACGATCACCACGCCGCCCGAGGAGCGGCACCCGGTGCTGACGTTCGTCGGCCCGTACGAGGAGAAGCAGATCGGCGCGGCGATCCGCCGCGAACTGCTGCGCGAGGGCCAGGTCTTCTACATCCACAACCGGGTGGAGTCCATCGACCGCGCCGCGGCCCGGCTGCGGGAGATCGTCCCCGAGGCCCGCATCGCCACCGCTCACGGCCAGATGTCGGAGGCGGCCCTGGAGCAGGTCGTCGTCGACTTCTGGGAGAAGAAGTTCGACGTGCTGGTCTCGACGACGATCGTCGAGTCCGGCATCGACATCTCCAACGCCAACACCCTGATCGTGGAGCGCGGCGACAACTTCGGCCTGTCCCAGCTCCACCAGTTGCGCGGCCGGGTGGGCCGTGGCCGAGAACGCGGCTACGCCTACTTCCTGTACCCGCCGGAGAAGCCGCTCACGGAGACGGCCCACGAGCGCCTGGCGACCATCGCGCAGCACACCGAGATGGGCGCGGGCATGTACGTGGCGATGAAGGACCTGGAGATCCGCGGCGCCGGAAACCTGCTGGGCGGCGAGCAGTCCGGGCACATCGCGGGCGTCGGCTTCGACCTGTACGTGCGGATGGTGGGCGAGGCGGTCGCGGACTACCGGCGGCAGCTGGAGACGGGGGAGATCCAGGAGGAGCCGCCGCTCGAGGTCAAGATCGAGCTGCCGGTCGACGCGCACGTCCCGCACGACTACGCGCCCGGCGAGCGGCTGCGCCTCCAGGCCTACCGGTCCATCGCCTCCGCCGACTCCGAGGAGGACATCAAGGCCGTCCGCGAGGAACTCACCGACCGCTACGGCAAGGTGCCCGAGCCGGTGGAGAACCTGCTGCTGGTGGCCGGGCTGCGCATGCTCGCCCGCGCCTGCGGCGTCGGCGAGATCGTCCTCCAGGGCAACAACATCCGCTTCGCCCCGGTGGAACTGCGCGAGTCGCAGGAGCTGCGCGTCAAGCGCCTCTACCCGGGCTCGGTGATCAAGCCGGCCGTCCACCAGGTCCTCGTGCCCCGCCCCAAGACCGCGAAGATCGGCGGCAAGCCGCTGGTCGGGCGTGAACTGCTGGGCTGGGTCGGGGAGTTCCTGGCGTCCATCCTGGGGTCGTAGCCCGCGCGTTCCAGCGGGCCGCGGAGCGTCCGCGGTCCGCGTGTTCCCGCCCTGCGACCCCTGTACCCCCGTGTGGCCTGCGCATATCGCCCCGCTACGGTGGGCAGCAGGTGAAGGACGCCCGAACCGGGGGCGGGACCAGGCAGGTTAGGGGAGGGGCGCAGCGTGACGCGTCTGAGGGGCGGGGCGGTTGCGGCTGCCGTCGTGGCACTGTTGGCGACCGGATGCACGGAGCAGTTGGACGGGGGCGCGAGCGGACCCGAGCCGGTGAAGACCGGAGGCGAGGCCCTCGCCGCCGCCGAGTCACTGACCGTCAAGGCGCGTTCGCCGAAGACCGGTTACGTCCGGGAGAAGTTCGGCACCGCCTGGGCGGACACCGACTCCAACGGCTGTCCCACGCGCGACGACATCCTCAAGCGGGACCTGAAGCAGGTGCGGTTCACCGACGGGAACTGCAAGGTGTCGTACGGCGTGCTGGAGCGGGACCCGTACTCCGGCAAGGAGATCGTCTACCGGCGGGGGCGCAGCCTGGTCGACATCGACCATGTCGTCGCCCTCTCGGACGCCTGGCAGAAGGGCGCCGCGTACTGGGACGCCAGCAAGCGGATAGCGCTGGCCAACGACCCGCTCAACCTGATAGCCGTGGACGCGAGCGCCAACCGCTCCAAGGGCGACGGCGACGCGGCGACGTGGCTGCCGCCCGCCAAGGGCTACCGGTGCGCGTACGTCGCCGCGCAGGTCGCGGTGAAGAAGAAGTACCAGCTGTGGGTCACCGGGGCCGAGAAGGCGGCGATGAAGAAGGTCCTGTCCACCTGCCCCGGCCAGAAGCTCCCCGCGGGCGGCAACCCGACGAAGGCACCGGAGCGCTTCCACGCCCGCTGAGCGCGGTGGGCGGTAGGGCGTCACCGCCGGGCCGGCCCGGGCCCGTTGGGGAGGCGGACGGGCGGTGACGGGCGACGACAACGGTTCGGTACATCCCAGGCCGGTTGTCCGGGTTGACCGATACCCTCGGAACACGCTCGGAGCACCCTGGTTCCGCACCGTACCCACCGTCCCCGCAGACGCCCCACCGGGGCCTCGCCACTAGGAGCAGTCATGCACGGCCCCGGCTACGCGCCGCCGCAGCCTCCGCGCCCCTCGACCGCGCTGGTGGTCGGCCTCAGGGTGCTGTTCGTGGCCCTCTCGGTGCTGAGCATCGGCTTCCTGGCCTGGGGCACCATGCTGCGCGTCGCCTGCCTGACCCGTGCCCGGCGCGACTGGGTCCTGTTCGTGCTGTCGCTCGTCGTCCTGTTCACGGGCTGTGTGTTCATCGGCGTCGGCGGCACCGGCGAGGGCGCCCCGCAGACCTGGCACAGCGACGTCGGCGTGTCCCTGCTCCTGCTGTCCGCGTTCGGCAGCGTCGGCTATTTCCTGTACCGGGACCTCCGCCACCACGAGGCCCCCCTGACCGGCCAGGTCGCCCCGGGGCCCGCGGCCGCCACCGTGGCGTACGGCTACCCGCCGCCGCCCGCCCCGCACAGCTACGGCCCGCCGCCCGCCGCGTACGGCCCGCCGCAGCCCGCGCCCTACTCCCCGCCGCGCCCGGGCCCCTACTCCCCGCCGCAGCCGGCCTCCTACCCGTCCGCGCCGAACCCGGCGCCCGTGCCCGTCCCCGACGCGACGCCCCCGCAGCCGCAGCGTCCCGCGCCCGCCCGGATCGACCAGGTCCGCGCCGAACTGGACGAGCTGAGCGACTTCCTGCGCGGCCAGGACACCGGGCCCGATCACGGGGGCCGGTCCCGCCATGACGGCCGGTCCGGTCACGGCGGAGCCCCCGGCACCGGTGACGCCGGGTTCACCACGAGCTGGGGCCCGGAGGGCGGCCGGTGAGCGCACGCGTCGTCGCCGGACGCTACGAACTGTCCACGCTCATCGGCCAGGGCGGCATGGGTCAGGTGTGGACGGCCTACGACCAGCGGCTCGACCGCCGCGTCGCCGTCAAACTGCTGCGCCCCGACAAGGTCGCGGGATCCCACAGCCAGGACGCCGCCGACCTGCGCCGCCGCTTCGTCCGCGAGTGCCGCGTCACCGCGCAGGTCGACCACCCCGGCCTGGTGACCGTGCACGACGCGGGCAGCGAGGCCGAGAACCTGTACCTCGTCATGCAGTACGTCGACGGCGCTGACCTCGGCGACCACCTCGCCGAGAACGAGCCGTACCCCTGGCAGTGGGCGGTCGCCGTCGCCGCCCAGCTCTGCGCCGTGCTGTCCGCCGTGCACGCCGTACCGATCGTCCACCGCGACCTCAAACCGAGGAACGTGATGGTGAAGCCGGACGGCACCGTCACCGTCCTCGACCTCGGCGTCGCCTCCGTCCTCAACACCGAGACGACCCGGCTCACCCGCACCGGCTCACCCGTCGGCAGCCCCGCCTACATGGCCCCCGAACAGGCCATGGGCGGCGCCGTCGGCCCGTACACCGACCTGTACGCGCTCGGCGTGGTGCTGCACGAACTCCTCAGCGGGAACGTCCCGTTCGCCGCCTCCACCGCGGTCGGCGTGCTGCACCGCCACCTCCACGAGCCGCCGGTGCCCGTGCGCCGGCTGCGCCCCGAGGTCCCCGACGCCCTCGAATCCCTCGTGCTGCGGCTGCTCGCCAAGGACCCCCAGCACAGACCGGCCAGCGCCCAGGCGGTGTACGAGGACCTGCTGCCGCTGCTGCCGCCGCGCGGCCCGCACACCGGCGGTCCCCTCGACCCCACGCGCCCCTTCCTGCGCCCGCACGCCCCCTGGCCCGACCGCGCCGTCACACCCGCGCCGCGCCCCGAACCGTCCACCGCCGGGTCCGGCGGCCTGAGCGACGTCGCCACCGCCGTCGACGAGGTCAAGCGACTGCTCGGCGAGGGCCGCATCACCCAGGCCGTCGACATCCTCGGTGCGATCCTCCCGGCCGCCGCCGCCCAGCACGGCGAGCACTCCCCGGTGGTGCGCACCCTGCGCAAGCAGTACGCGGCCACGCTGATGGACGACGGCCAGTACCGGCGCGCCCTGCCCGAACTGCGGCGCCTCGCCGACGAACGGGCCACCGAGGCGGGCCCCGCCGACCCGCAGTCCCTCCGGTTCCGCCACGACGCGGCGCAGTGCCTCGAACAGCTCGGTGAACCGGCCGCGGCGCTCGCCGAGTACCGGGCCCTGCTGCCCTACTTCGAGCACCGGCTCGCGGAGAACCCGTACGCGGCCGCGGACCCCGACCTGCCCTTCGAGATCCGCCGCCGGATCGGGCACCTGCTGCTCGCCCTGGGCGACCGGACCGCCGCCCACGACACCCTGCTGCGCCTGCTGCACGACGCGGAGCGCCGGCACGGCCCCGCGCATCCCCTCCCGGCCGAGATCCAGCGCACCCTGCAGTGGCTGGGCCAGGTGCACGGCCGACCGGCGGGGCCGAGCAGGCCGTAGGGGGCGCGGTTCAGCGCCCGTACGGGTAGCCGTAGGGGCCCTGCTGCACCGTGGCCGCGGACGGGGCCGCGCCGTACCCGGCCGCCGCCATCGCCTGCGGCGTCCGCCGGTCGAACACGGCGAACAGCAGCATCCCCGTCGCCGCCAGCAGGCTCAGGAGCATCACCAGGCCGAGCACCGCGGAGCCGTCGCTGTCGTCGGGCACGAGGAACAGTCCCGGCATCACGGTGCACTCGTACACGACGAAGGCGGCGAAGGCGCCCCAGTCCGACCCGCGTCCGCGGCGGATCGCCACGTACAGGAACGGCACCCACACCAGCATGCCCAGCGAACCCCAGGCCAGGACGGACCAGACGATCCGCTGGAACCAGCCGGCCTCCAGCCGCTTGTCCATCTCCACCCCCAAGCGCTCCGCCATTCGGGGGACGGAGTCGTCAGGCAAGGTTAGGGCACCGGGCGGTGCGGACGGATCCCGTCAGGAACTCCGCTTCAAGGCCGTGACGATCCGCTCCGTCAGCTTCTTCGCCGTCGCCGCCCCGTTGTCGTGCCCGTCCGTCGACATGACGCTGACGACGTTCGTGCCGACGCGGGCCGCGATGAGGGTCGTGCCGTTCTCCCAGGCCGAGTCGGTGAGGGTGAGGGTGTAGGCGCCGTCGCCCAGGCCGGGCGTGGCGCGGCCGGTGACCTTGACCTTGGTGTGGGTCTGCGAGTCGGTGAAGCCCGTGCAGACCGTGGCCGCCTTCTCCACGGCCTCCAGGACGCGCTCCGCCGTGGTGCCCCGGTAGGCGTCGATCTCCTGGCCGATGTCCTCGGAGGTGTTCTTGTTGACGTAGTCGTTCTGCGCGAAGGACACGCCGGTGATCCCGGTGATGTCTATCCAGGCGGTGCCGCCGAGCCTGGCGCAGTCCGGCTTGGCCGCCGGGGCGGTCGACGGGGGCGTGTAGGTGTCGCCGGAGTCCCTGGCCCCGCTCGGGTCGACGGCGAAACCGGAGGCGAAGAACGACGCCGGGGCGAGTGCCTTCTTCAGCTGGGCGCCCGTCAGCAGACCGGCGTTGGGGTCGCCCGCGGACGCCGAGGGCGCGTGACCGGAGGAGCCGGAGGAACCGGAGCCGGAAGAACCGCCGCAGGCCGTCAGGGTCAGGGGGAGCGTGGCCAGGGCGAGGACACGGGCGGCGCGGAACGCGAAGTGCATGTGAGGTGCTTTCTCGGGCTGGGCCACAGAGTCGTGGCGAGCGGACCATATGACGCCCGAGGAGGCCGGACTGGTTGCCGTCGTGGACAACACGCACGATTTTGCAGTGCCTTGTGTGATTCTTGTGTCCTGCGAGGCGATCACTTTTCGGGCGGGAGGGGTTCCGTCGGCTAGCGTGCCTCCGCACACGCGCAACACGCGCGTACACGACAACAGGGGTGGGGATGGCCGAGCACCGGCAGTCGAAGAAGCGCAGGTACATCACATGGGCGGCGGCCGGAGCCGTCGTCGTCGCCGGCGCCGGGATCGCGGCCCAGACGTCCATGGCGGCCACCGCCTGGCCGGCCCAGAAGACCTTCACGGGCCGGGCCTTCGACACCTGCACGGCGCCTTCGCTGACCGCCATGAAGGCCTGGCGCGCCGACAAGTACTACGGCGCCGCGGCCGTCTACATCGGCGGCAAGAACCGTGGCTGCGCCCAGCCCAACCTGACCGCCTCCTGGGTGAAGTCCGTCAGCTCCCAGGGCTGGAAGCTCATCCCGCTGTACGTCGGCGCCCAGCCGCCCTGCCAGAAGAGCGCCAACCCCGAGCGGCTCACCGCCGCCACGGCCGCCTCCCTCGGCACCGCCGACGCCAAGGACGCGGTCGCCAAGGCCTCGGCGCTCGGCATGAAGGCGGGCAGCCCGGTCTACCTCGACATGGAGCCGTACGACATCACCGACAAGGCGTGCAACGACGCCGTGCTCACCT
This sequence comes from Streptomyces sp. NPDC014889, assembly GCF_043081205.1. NCBI lineage: Bacteria > Bacillati > Actinomycetota > Actinomycetes > Kitasatosporales > Streptomycetaceae > Streptomyces > Streptomyces sp. NPDC014889. Next base: position 88,737 of record NZ_JBIBWH010000006.1, on the reverse strand, counting down.
ATGTCCGCGCCTTCGACAAGGTGCTGCGCGACAAGACCTACCGTGCCGGCTACTACGGCTTCACCAGCTCCAGCGCCAAGGCCATCGCCACCGCGACCAACAAGACCGACCTGCCGGGCAACCTCTGGTACGCCCTGTGGGACGGCAAGGAGACCACCACCACCGACTGGCCCTGGGGCGCGAGCCAGTTCACCGACCACAGCCGCGCCCACCAGTACATGGTCAACAGCAAGGAGACGCGCGGCGGCGTCACCATCACCGTCGACCGCGACTGGTGGGACGCCCCGGTGGCGATCACCGGCTGAGCCGGAACCGGGCGGTCCCGGTGGGCGACGGTGCCCGAAGTCGTGATGAATCGTTGGTCGAATGGGTTGGCCGGAGCCCGGCCGCTGCCTAATATCGATCACCGCAAGACTTTGTGCACCATCGCACAATCTCCACCCCGGGAGGTTTCCTTGCACCGCCGCCGTCGCACCGCGCTCGTCCTGTCCGCCACGATCCTCGCGGCGGCACCCCTGCTCACCGCCTGTGGAAGCGACGCGCATCCTGGCGCGGCGGCCGTGGTCGGCGGCCAGCGGATCACCTTCGGGCAGTTGCAGGGCCGGGTCGGCGAGGTGCGCGAGGCGCAGCGGGCCGCCGTGGCCGACGAGGCGCAGTACCAGCAGGCCGTCGCCTCGACCGGCACCCTCACCCGGGACACGCTGCACCAGATGGTGCTCGACCGCGTGCTGGACCGCGCCGCCCGGGACGCCGGACTCAGCGTCAGCCGCAGCGAGGTCCAGAAGCTGCGCACCGGTCTCGAGCAGCAGGCGGGCGGCGCCAAGGCGCTCGAGGACACGTGGCTCCAGCGGTACGGGGTGCCGCCGCAGCGCCTCGACGACAACCTCCGCCTCCAGGTGAAGGCGCAGAAACTCGCGGCCCATCTGCACACCGACGCCGGCCAGCCGGCCTTCTGGAAGGCGCTGTCCGAGGCCTCCGCCGACCTCCACGTCGACCTCAACCCGCGCTACGGCACGTGGGACGTCGAGAAGAGCACCCTCGTGAACGCCAGGACACCGTGGCTGCGGAACGTCTCGGCGTCACAGGAGCAGCAGCCGGCCTGACCGGACGCTCGGAGTGACCTGGACGGCGTGCGTTACGTTCGGAGCGTGAACCCCACCAGCGCGACCACCTCCGCAGCGGCCCCCGGCCGGATCGTTCTCCTCACCACCAGCCACCGGGTCGCCCCCGGACTGCTGTCCTGGCCCGCCTGGCAGGCGCTGCGGGCGGCCGACCGGGTGCTGTGCGCGGACGGCGCCCATCCGCAGTTGCCGTATCTGCGGGAGGCGGGCACAGCCGTGGACGAGGCGGCGCCGAGCGCCGAGGAACTGGTGGACGCGTGCGCCGGCGGGCGCACCGTCGTCGTCGTGGCCACCGGCGAGGGCGAGCCCGCCCTGACCGACGGCCTGGCCCGCCTGGCCGGGTCCGGCCGGGTGCGGATGCCGGAGCTGGAGCTGCTGCCCGCCTCCTACGACCTGCCCGGCGCCCGCCTGCTCGACCTCGTCCAGGTCATGGACCGCATCCGCGCCGAGTGCCCCTGGTCGTCCCGGCAGACCCACAAGGGCCTGGCCAAGTACGGCATCGAGGAGGCGTACGAGCTGGTCGAGGCGATCGAGGACGGCGACCGCGAGGAACTGCGCGAGGAACTGGGCGACGTCCTGCTCCAGGTGGTCTTCCACGCCCGTATCGCCGAGGAGGACCCCGAGGAGCCGTTCTCCATCGACGACGTGGCCGGCACCATCGTCGCCAAGCTGATCCACCGCCACCCGCACGTCTTCGGCGACGAGACCGCCACCACCCCGGAGGAGGTCAAGGCGCACTGGCTGCGCACCAAGGCCGAGGAGAAGCAGCGCACCTCCGTGACCGAGGGCGTCCCCCTCGGCCAGCCCGGTCTCGCCCTCGCCGCCAAGCTGGCCTCCCGGGTCCGCACGGCGGGCCTGGAGGTCCCCCTCCCGGCGGGCGAGGGCTTCGGGTACGAGCTGCTGGCCCTGGCCGCCCGTGCCGAGGCGGAGGGCGTCGACCCGGAGGCGGCCCTGCGCGCGGCGGCGCGCGCGTACCGGGACGTGATCATAAAGACGGAGCGCGACTGAAGGCCTGAGGGACGGCGCGCTACGCGACTCCACCTCGCGGACGCCCCGGCGCTAGGGTCGGCCCCATGCACGACCAGCCACCCACCCTGTTCACCTGGGAGTTCGCGAGCGACCCCTACCCGGCCTACGCCTGGCTGCGCGAGCACGCTCCCGTGCACAGGACCCGCCTCCCCAGCGGAGTCGAGGCCTGGCTGGTCACCCGGTACGCCGACGCCCGGCAGGCCCTGGCCGACCAGCGGCTGAGCAAGAACCCGGCGCACCACGCCGAGCCCGCGCACGCCAAGGGCAAGACCGGCATCCCCGGCGAGCGCAAGGCCGAGCTGATGACCCACCTGCTGAACATCGACCCGCCGGACCACACCCGGCTGCGCCGGCTGGTCAGCAAGGCGTTCACCCCGCGCCGCGTCGCCGAGTTCGCCCCGCGGGTGCAGGAACTGGCCGACGGACTCATCGACGGGTTCGCCGGGCGCGGTAGCGCCGACCTCATCCACGAGTTCGCCTTCCCGCTGCCCATTTACGCCATCTGCGACCTGCTCGGCGTCCCCCGCGAGGACCAGGACGACTTCCGGGACTGGGCGGCGATGATGATCCGGCACGGCAAGGGCCCCCGCGGCGGAGTCGCCCGCTCGGTGAAGAAGATGCGCGGCTATCTCGCGGAGCTCATCCACCGCAAGCGCGAGGCGCTGCCGGCCGAGCCCGGCCCCGGCGAGGACCTCATCTCCGCTCTGATCCGCGCCTCCGACCACGGCGAGCACCTCACCGAGAACGAGGCCGCCGCCATGGCCTTCATCCTCCTGTTCGCCGGTTTCGAGACCACCGTCAACCTCATCGGCAACGGCACCTTTGCGCTGCTCACCCACCCCGAGCAGCGGGACCGGCTCCAGCGGTCCCTCGCCGAGGGCGACGGCGGCCTGCTGGAGACGGGGGTGGAGGAACTCCTGCGCTACGACGGGCCGGTGGAACTGGCCACCTGGCGCTACGCCACCGAGCCGCTCACCATCGGCGGCCAGGACATCGCCCCCGGCGACCCGGTCCTCGTCGTGCTCGCCGCCGCCGACCGGGATCCGGAGAAGTTCGAAGGCCCCGACGTCCTCGATCTCGGCCGACGTGACAATCAACACCTCGGCTACGGACACGGCATCCACTACTGCCTCGGCGCGCCGCTCGCCCGTCTGGAGGGCCAGACCGCGCTCGCCACCCTGCTCACCCGGCTTCCGGACCTGCAACTGGGTGCGGATCCAGCCGACTTGCGCTGGCGCGGCGGGCTCATCATGCGCGGACTGCGGACGCTGCCGGTGCGGTTCACTCCCGGTCGGTAAGTCGGAGGGAAGCCGGACAAGGCCGGAAAAGGTGCCTGCCGCCGCATCACCCCTACCCACTGACCGCCTCGAAGATGACAGAGTCTCAACTGTGTGATCTTCACGTGATCTGTGCGGCATGAACTTGTGACAAGCGATCGTCAGCGGATACTTTCACCCATCAGCGTGGCGCCGAGTCGCGGTCGTCACGCCGGTCAGCGTTGTCGCACGAAAGGTCTCCGTATGCTCTCCGGGAACGGCCGTCACCGTCGGCCCCGTCAGGCTCCGGCCCTCCTCGTCGCCGCCGGAGTGACCGGATCCGCCATCGCCATTCCGCTGATGGCCGCCGGCGGCGCCAGCGCGGCCGACGGCAACACCTGGGACAAGGTGGCCAAGTGCGAGAGCGGCGGCGCCTGGAGCGCCAACGCCGGCAACGGCTACTACGGCGGCTTGCAGTTGACGCAGGACGACTGGGAGAAGTACGGCGGTCTCGACTACGCGTTGAGCGCCGACCAGGCGAGCCGGTCCCAGCAGATAGCCGTGGCCGAGAAGGTGCTCGCCGACAAGGGTCCCGGCGCCTGGCCGACGTGCGGGCTGCTCTCCGGTCTCGGCGAGAAGTCCGAGGCGGCGAAGGTCGACACCGGTGTGGGTGATACGTCCGGATCCTCCAACTCCTCCGGAAAGTCCCTCACCGACGACCTCGGTCTGTCGAACTCGTCACAGACGCCGTCCGATTCATCCGGCTCATCCGGCTCGTCGGACGCCGCACCCGGTTCGGCCGACTCCTCCGAGCCCTCCGACTCCGTGAGCACGCCCCCCGGCACGTCCACACCCTCGCCGTCCTCGCCCGCAAAGAAGGGCAAGCCCGGTAAGTCCGACACGTCCCCCGATGTCGCCGCGAGCGGGTCCCAGTCGCCCGACACCTCGCCCTCGGCCGCGCCGGAGTCCGGTGACACGGACAAGTCGTGGCAGGTCGGCGGCACTTCGGCCCTGGTCGACACCGGGGCGCTCGGCGGCGGACGCCACCGCGGCGGCAGCGCCGTCGAGGATCTGGCCGACCACCACACGGCCGCCTCCGCCGGCCGCCACGCCGCGCGCGCCGCCGACTCCTACACCGTCCGTGCCGGCGACTCCCTCGAGTCCATCGCCGACTCCCTTGACGTCCCCGGCGGATGGGACGCGCTGTATGCCGCGAACAAGGGGGCCATCGGGTCCGACCCGAACCACATCTCCGCCGGTCAGACCCTGAATGTCCCGACCGAAACGCCCCAAAAGTAGCGGGAGTTCACGTCACACTTCGCGCCGAATGTCCCATTCGGCCAAAGTGTGGGATGAGTCTCAGAAGCCCTGATCGTCTTTGGAATTCGGCGGAGCGCATGCCTACGGTCATGACTGCTCGTCACCGCGAGCCCCGGCTGCCGCAACGCCGAATCCTGCCAGCGGCCGTACGGGAACAGTCGTCGCGTCAAGCGCCGTGGGCAGGAGCGGGGGACCCAAGGTAAGTGCCGTGCCCGGCAGTTGACCGGAGCGGCTAGGGGTGGAGCCGTGCCTCATGCGTGAGGCACGGCCGGGCAACTCAACCGGCCCGAACCCGACAGCTCACCTCGCAGGCGTCGGTGAGGGGATCCTTCCATGCTGTTCTCCAGCAAGGGCAAGCACCGTCGTACGTCCAGGACCACCCGGGTCATCGCGCTCGCCGGTGTCGCCTCCGCCGCGGTCGCCGCCCCGCTGATGGCGGTCGGCGACGCCTCCGCCGCCACCGCCTCCCAGTGGGACGCGGTCGCGCAGTGCGAGTCCGGTGGCAACTGGTCCATCAACACTGGCAACGGCTTCTACGGCGGCCTCCAGTTCACCAACTCCACCTGGGCCGGCTATGGCGGCACCGCCTACGCGTCGCGCGCCGACCTGGCCTCCAAGTCGCAGCAGATAGCCGTCGCCGAGAAGGTCCTCGCGGGCCAGGGCAAGGGTGCCTGGCCGGTCTGCGGCAAGGGTCTGTCCGGCGCCGCCTACACCGGCAGCGCCCCCGCGTCGTCGTCTGCGTCCTCGTCGAACGGTGGCTCCGCCAAGAGCACCACCACCCGCTCGACCGAGCGGCAGGCCGCCAACCGCTCCGCGACGCGTCCGGCCCCGAGCAGGACCGTCACCACGCCGACCGGCAAGAAGGTCAAGAAGGGCGACGGCGAGTACAAGGTGGTCTCCGGCGACACCCTCAGCTCCATCGCCGCCCGGCACGGCGTCCAGGGCGGCTGGCAGAAGCTGTTCGAGCTGAACAAGGACATCGTCGACAACGCCGACCTCATCTACCCGGGCCAGCAGCTCCACCTGAAGTAAAGGCCCGTCCCCGCCCTCCCTGGGCTCCCCGCCCCGGCGCGTTCCCCCCTACGCGTCGGGGCGGGGTTTTTTCGCCTCGCGCACGCCGGGGCGTTCCCGAACCTTCCCCTCCCCTTTGTTCCGGACGGGAACAATGGATACCGTCATCCTGTCCACGAGGCGGTCGGTCGGCCGGTCGCCACCGCGGGACGGTTAGGCTCTAGTCGCAGGGCTCACGCCCCGCACTTTCAGCGTCACATCCCAGAAGGAGATGCTCGTGCCGTCCATCGACGTCGTCGTAGCCCGGGAAATCCTGGACTCCCGAGGCAACCCCACGGTCGAGGTCGAGGTCGGCCTCGACGACGGCAGCACCGGTCGTGCCGCCGTCCCCTCCGGCGCCTCCACCGGCGCCTTCGAGGCCATCGAGCTCCGTGACGGCGACCCCAACCGCTACCAGGGCAAGGGCGTCGAGAAGGCCGTCCTCGCCGTGATCGAGCAGATCGGCCCGGAGCTCGTCGGTTACGACGCCACCGAGCAGCGTCTGATCGACCAGGCCATGTTCGACCTGGACGCCACCGACAACAAGGGCTCGCTGGGCGCCAACGCCATCCTCGGTGTCTCCCTCGCCGTCGCGCACGCCGCCTCCGAGGCCTCGGACCTCCCCCTCTTCCGCTACCTGGGCGGTCCGAACGCGCACCTGCTGCCGGTGCCGATGATGAACATCCTGAACGGCGGCTCGCACGCCGACTCCAACGTGGACATCCAGGAGTTCATGATCGCCCCGATCGGCGCGGAGTCCTTCTCCGAGGCCCTGCGCTGGGGCACCGAGGTCTACCACACCCTGAAGAAGGTCCTGAAGAGCAAGGGCCTGTCCACCGGCCTCGGCGACGAGGGCGGCTTCGCCCCGAACCTCGGCTCCAACCGCGAGGCCCTCGACCTCATCCTCGAAGCGATCAAGGAAGCCGGCTACGCGCCCGGCGAGCAGATCGCCCTCGCGCTCGACGTCGCCGCCTCCGAGTTCTACAAGGACGGCAAGTACCTCTTCGAGGGCAAGGACCGCTCCGCGGCGGAGATGACCGAGTACTACGAGGAGCTGGTGGCCGCCTACCCGCTCGTCTCCATCGAGGACCCGCTGTTCGAGGACGACTGGGCCGGCTGGAAGGTCATCACCGACAAGCTCGGCGACAAGGTCCAGCTCGTCGGCGACGACCTGTTCGTCACCAACCCCGAGCGCCTCGCCCGCGGCATCGAGGACGGCGCCGCCAACGCGCTGCTCGTGAAGGTGAACCAGATCGGTTCGCTCACCGAGACCCTGGACGCCGTCGAGCTGGCCCAGCGCAACGGCTTCAAGTGCATGATGTCCCACCGTTCCGGCGAGACCGAGGACGTCACCATCGCCGACCTGGCCGTCGCCACCAACTGCGGCCAGATCAAGACCGGCGCCCCGGCCCGCTCCGAGCGCGTCGCCAAGTACAACCAGCTGCTGCGCATCGAGGAGATCCTCGACGACGCCGCGGTGTACGCCGGCCGCTCGGCCTTCCCGCGGTTCCGCTCCGCGAACCAGTAGGCACGGCAGGGGCTCGGCCGCCACGGCGGCTGAGCCGCACAGCGTACGGCTTCGCCCGTCGCACGTACGTCCCCGTACCCGGTCCCGTACCGTGTCCGGGGACGTACGCACGTGTGTGCGCGGGCACGAACGGGAGGCGGGACGATGGCCGTCAAGGACCGGGACCGGTTCTCCACCACGACCAGGCTCAGGCTGCTCGGTGAGCAGACCGCGGCCCGTGTCTACCGTTCGCAGACCCGGCGCCAGGCCCGCCGCTCCCGCCTCACCGGCCGCGCGGCGCTGCTCGCGCTGGTGCTGTGCTCGATGGTGGTCGCCCTCGCGTACCCGATGCGGCAGTACGTCTCCCAGCGCGCCGACATCGCCGACCTGCAACGGCAGAAGCGGCAGGCCCAGCAGCGGGTGGAACAACTGCGCGACCTCAAGGCACGCTGGCAGGACGACACCTACGCCGAACAGCAGATCCGGCGGCGGCTGCACTACGTGAAGCCCGGGGAGACCGGCTACGTCGTGGTCGAACCGGGCCGGGCCGAGCGGTCCCGCGCCGAGCGGGGGACGGCCCGCCGCCCCTGGTACGCCAACGTCTGGGACGGGGTCGACAAGTCCGACGCCTCCGACCAGTGAACTGACAGAGAGATGTACGCAAGGCATGGAAACCCCACCGCCGTCCACTGAGCGCACCGAGCCCACCGAGGCGGACATCGAGGCCTTCGAGCAGCAGCTCGGGCGGCCGCCGCGCGGGCTGCGCGCGATCGCGCACCGCTGCCCCTGCGGGCAGCCCGACGTCGTGGAGACGGCCCCGCGGCTGCCCGACGGCACGCCCTTCCCCACGCTGTACTACCTGACGTGCCCGCGCGCCGCCTCGGCCATCGGCACGCTGGAGGCCGACGGCGTGATGAAGGAGATGACGGAGCGGCTGGCCACCGACCCGGAGCTCGCGGCCGCGTACCGGGCCGCGCACGAGGACTACATCCGGCGCCGGGACGAGATCGAGGAGCTGACGGGCTTCCCCAGCGCGGGCGGCATGCCGGACCGGGTGAAGTGCCTGCACGTCCTGGTCGCCCACTCGCTGGCCGCGGGTCCCGGGGTGAACCCGCTCGGCGACGAGGCGATCGCGATGCTGCCCGAGTGGTGGCGCAAGGGCCCGTGCGTGACGCCCGCGGGGCCCGTCGGCATCGAGGAGGGCGGCGCATGACCCGGGTCGCCGCCGTCGACTGCGGTACGAACTCCATCCGTCTGCTGGTCGCGGACGCCGACCCGGCGACGGGCGAACTGCGCGAGCTGGACCGGCGCATGACCATCGTGCGGCTCGGCCAGGGCGTGGACCGCACCGGCCGGCTCGCCCCCGAGGCCCTGGAGCGGACCTTCGCGGCCTGCCGGGAGTACGCCGGGGCCATCAAGGAGCACGGCGCCGAGCGGCTGCGTTTCGTGGCCACCTCCGCCTCCCGGGACGCCGAGAACCGGGACGAGTTCGTGCGCGGGGTGATGGACATCCTCGGCGTCGAGCCCGAGGTGATCTCCGGTGACCAGGAGGCGGAGTTCTCCTTCACCGGCGCGACGAAGGAGCTGACGGGCCGTACGGACCTCGCCCGGCCCTTCCTGGTGGTGGACATCGGCGGCGGCTCGACGGAGTTCGTCGTGGGCGACGACCACGTCCGCGCGGCCCGCTCGGTGGACGTGGGCTGCGTCCGCATGACGGAACGTCACCTGGTGCGGGACGGAGTCGTCACGGACCCGCCGACCGAGGAGCAGATCGCCGCCGTACGGGCCGACATCGAGACCGCGCTCGACCTCGCCGAGAAGACGGTCCCGCTGCGCGAGGCGCGCACCCTGGTGGGCCTGGCCGGCTCGGTGACGACGGTGTCGGCGATCGCGCAGGAACTGCCCGCCTACGACTCGGCGGCCATCCACCACTCCCGGGTCTCCCGCGAGCGCGTCCGCGAGATCAGCGACCGCCTGCTGCGCTCCACGCACGCCGAGCGCGCGGCGATCCCCTCCATGCACCCGGGCCGCGTCGACGTCATCGGCGCGGGCGCCCTGGTCCTGCTGGCCGTCATGGAGCGGATCGGCGCGAAGGAGGTCGTCGTCAGCGAGCACGACATCCTGGACGGGATCGGATGGTCTTTGGCCTGACCGCCTACAGGTTGCGGTACACGTCCCGGCGGTCGCCCACCTTGACGACGAGGATGACGAGTTCACCATCGTTGATCTGGTAGGCGACCCGGTAGCTTCCGACCCGGAGCCGGTAGAGCCCGGACGGGCCGGTGAGCTTCTTGACGTCGGCGTCCTCGCGGTACGGGTCGTCACCGAGCGCGGTCAGCGCGGTCAGGATGCGCATGGCGTCGGGCCGACTGATGGCCCGGAGTTGCCGCTGCGCCGCCGTGGTGAACCGGAAGGCGTACTTCACGCCGCCTGGCCGTCCTGCTCGGTGAACAGGTCCGCCAGCAGTTCCGCCATCGTCACTGTGGGGCCGCCCTCGGCCAGGACCGCTTCGGCTTCGCGCGCCAGCATGACGTCGGCCGCTTCCTCCAGCGCTTCGAAGTCCGCGATCGGGACCACGGCTGCCACCGGAGCGCCGTTGCGCGTGATGACGGTCGGAACGCCTTCCTCGGCCCGGTTGATGTGGTCGGCGAGGTGCGCGCGGGCTTCCCGTACGGTCACGATGTTCTCAGTCATGAGATTAGTGTACGCGCTCGCGTGTACACGCGCCCGGTTCGGGAGTCGCGTTCGTGAGCGATGCTCGACGGCATCGCGTGGTCGGTGGCGTAGGCTCGTTCGGCCTGGATCTTACTGGCCAGTAGTATCCCGTTGAGCAGTCCGTATGCCGTGTGAGCGCGTTCGGGGGGCCGTTGGGGGTCCCTCGGTGACGCTCCGCCAGGAAAACTTCGTGAAGTTCTTCACAAGGAATTGGGCCATGTCAAGGGCCGAACGGGCCTCCGGGGGCCTTTTTGGGGTCTCAGCAGGCAGGAAACGGTGCTCGGGTGAGCGTCGGGAAGTGCTTCTGGAAGGGCCGCACGGCCCCTCCGCGGAGGACCTTCTTCGGTCAGAGGAGCAGCTCACGCGGCCTTGACAACGGTCCGAACCGGACGGCGGCCGCCTGCTGCCGCCAGGGACCGCCGAATAGGGGGCGCGGAGTCTAGCACAGGGGGTGCCCAACCTTGTGAAGGGGCGCACGAGCGACCCCCCTGGGGCAGGTGGATACTCGATGCCATGAGCACCACGGAGCGTCCCAGGATCCTCGTAGTAGGCGGTGGGTACGTAGGCCTGTACGCAGCTCGGCGCATCCTCAAGAAGATGCGCTACGGAGAGGCGACCGTCACGGTCGTCGACCCCCGTTCGTACATGACCTACCAGCCCTTCCTCCCCGAAGCCGCAGCCGGCAGCATCTCCCCCCGGCACGTCGTCGTCCCGCTGCGACGCGTGCTGCCGAAGGCGGAGGTCCTCACCGGCCGGGTCACCACCATCGACCAGGACCGCAAGGTCGCCACGGTCGCCCCGCTGGTCGGCGAGGCGTACGAGCTGCCCTTCGACTACCTGGTCATCGCGATGGGCGCGGTGTCCCGCACCTTCCCGATCCCCGGCCTCGCCGAGCAGGGCATCGGCATGAAGGGCATCGAGGAGTCCATCGGACTGCGCAACCACGTCCTGGAGCAGCTCGACAAGGCCGACTCCACCACCGACGAGGAGATCCGCCGCAAGGCGCTCACCTTCGTCTTCATCGGCGGTGGCTTCGCCGGCGCCGAGACCATCGGTGAGGTCGAGGACATGGCCCGGGATGCGGCCAAGTACTACAACAACGTGTCCCGCGAGGACATGCGCTTCATCCTCGTCGACGCCGCCGACAAGATCCTCCCCGAGGTAGGCCCTAAGCTCGGCCAGTACGGCAGGGAGCACCTCGAGGGCCGCGGTGTGGAGGTCTACCTCTCCACCTCCATGGACTCCTGCGTCGACGGCCACGTGGTGCTCAAGAACGGCCTCGAGGTCGACTCCAACACCATCGTGTGGACCGCGGGCGTCAAGCCCAACCCCGTGCTGTCCCGCTTCGGCCTGCCGCTCGGCCCGCGCGGTCACGTCGACTGCGCGCCCACCCTCCAGGTGCAGGGCACGGACTACATTTGGGCCGCCGGTGACAACGCGCAGGTGCCCGACCTCGTCGGCCGCCGGGCGGGCAACGAGAACGCCTGGTGCCCGCCGAACGCCCAGCACGCGCTGCGCCAGGCCAAGGTGCTCGGCGACAACGTGATCTCCCAGATGCGGGGCTTCCCGCAGAAGGACTACGAGCACGCCAACAAGGGCGCGGTAGCGGGTCTCGGCCTGCACAAGGGCGTCGCGATGATCGTCATGGGCAAGATGAAGATCAAGCTCAAGGGACGCCTCGCCTGGTACATGCACCGCGGCTACCACGGTATGGCCATGCCGACCTGGAACCGGAAGATCCGCATCTTCGCCGACTGGACCCTCGGCATGTTCCTCAAGCGCGAGGTCGTCTCCCTCGGCGCCATGGAGAACCCCCGCGAGGAGTTCTACGAGGCCGCCAAGCCCGCGCCGGTGCCCGCCGCGAGCAAGACCGAGGAGAAGGCCAAGGCCTCCTGACCCGGGCCTCCTGACCCGGAACTCCGGGCGTTGTGGCCTCCCGGTCCGACGAACGAACCGAAGGACCTCCCGCCATCCGTGGTGCGGGAGGTCCTTCGGCGTTCCGCGGGGCGTGACGCGGAGCCGTTGCGGTGGAACGGTGGTATTTGCCCAGTCGTAACTCCATTGCGGGACTGCGCCCGGCGCGTCCCGGTGTTTACGTGGTGGATGACATTCCGGCGTTCGTCGTCATGGAGGTGTGCACCATGCCCGATGCCGCGCTGCGGCTCACACGACTCCTCGAACAACTGGTGGGAACCCCGCTTCCCGTGCGCGTCCGCGCCTGGGACGATTCCGAGGCGGGGCCGCCGGGCGCACCGATGCTCGTCGTACGCAACCGCCGGGCCCTGCGGCGGCTGCTGTTCAAGCCGGGTGAACTCGGCCTGGCCCGTGCGTGGGTGGCCGGTGACCTCACCGTCGAGGGCGATCTCTACACCGCCCTGGAACTGCTTTCGGGCCTGATCTGGGAGCGCGGCGAGGACGCCCGCGGGCTCGCCGAGACGCTGCGCGACCCGGAGGCCCGCGCCGCCGTCCGCGGCCTGGTAAGGCTGAGCGGCCCGCCCCTCCCGCCGGCTCCGCCCCGCGAGGAGGTCCGCAGGCGCCGCGGCCACCTGCACACCAAGCGCAGCGACAAGCGCGCCATCAGCCACCACTACGACGTCGGCAACGACTTCTACGAGCTCGTCCTCGGCCCCTCCATGGTGTACTCCTGCGCCTACTGGCCGGCCCCCGAACCCCGCGCCACCCTCGAACAGGCCCAGCACGACAAGCTCGAACTGATCTCCCGCAAGCTGGACCTGAGGCCCGGTCAGCGCCTCCTCGACGTCGGCTGCGGCTGGGGGTCCATGGCGGTCCACGCGGCCCGCGAGCACGGTGTGGCCGTCGTCGGCGTCACGCTGTCCCAGGAGCAGGCGGCGTACGCCCGCAAGCGCGTCGCCGAAGAGGGGCTCACCGACCGGGTGGAGATCCGCGTCCAGGACTACCGGGACGTGGACGACGGCCCCTATGACGCGATCTCCTCCATCGGCATGGCCGAACACGTCGGCGCCGCACGCTACCTGGACTACGCGCGTGATCTGCACGCCCTGCTGAAGCCGGGCGGGCGGCTGCTCAACCACCAGATCGGACGCCGGCCGCAGCGGGACGAATCGGCGTACCACGTGAACGAGTTCATCGACGCCTACGTCTTCCCGGACGGCGAACTCGCGCCCCTCGGGACCACGGTCACCCAGTTGGAGCGGGCCGGCTTCGAGGTGCGCGACGTGGAGTCGATCCGCGAGCACTACGCGCTCACCCTGCGCCGCTGGGTGGCCAACCTGGAGGCGGACTGGGCCCGGGCGGTGCGCCTCACCAGTCCCGGACGCGCCCGCGTCTGGCTCCTGTACATGGCGGCCTCCGCGCTCGCCTTCGAACGCAACCGCATCGGGGTCAACCAGGTGCTGGCCGTGCGGACCCCCGTGTCCGGTGACTCGGGGATGCCGCTGCGGTCCCGCACCTGGGGGGCGCCGCAGCACTAGCGCCCACCGCCTGGCGCATACGCCGGAGGGGCCCGTTCCGTGACGGAACGGGCCCCTCCGGCGTGCAGGTCGCAGCGGTGCCGCTACTCCGACTTGATGGCCTGGAGCATGTTCAGCCGTGCCGCGCGCCGGGCCGGCCACAGGGCCGCCAGCACGCCGACCGCCGCCGCGAGCAGCAGGAAGACGACCAGCCGCGACCAGGGCAGGATCAGCTCGTACGTCGACAGGCTGGATCCCAGCAGCTCACCGGCCGCCCAGCCGAAGAAGACGCCGAGCCCGATGCCGAGGACTCCGCCGAACAGGGAGATCACCAGGGACTCCAGGCGGACCATCCGCTTGATGCCCTTGCGGTCCAGGCCGATGGCGCGGAGCATGCCGATCTCCTGGGAGCGCTCGAACACCGACATCGCCAGGGTGTTGATGACTCCGAGGACCGCGACGATCACCGCCATGGCGAGCAGGCCGTAGAGCAGGTTCAGCATCAGGGTGAACACCTGCGCGATGCCGTTGGAGATGTCCTTCTTGTCCTGGATCTTGATCGCCGGGTTGGAGCCGAGGGCCTTCACCAGCCGGTCCTTGGTCGCGTCGGACGCCCCGTCGGAGGTCTTGACCATGACCTGCATGTCGTTCGGGCGGGACTGGTGCGGCGTGAGGGTGGCGTTGTCCAGCATGATCCCGCGGATCATCTCGTTGCCCTCGTAGATCCCGGCGACGGTCAGACGCTGCTTCTTGCCGTCCTCGAAGGAGGCGGTGAAGACCGAACCGGTCTTCCAGTCGTGCGACTTGGCGGTCTTGTCGTCCACGACGACCTTCGTGCCGGCGACCGTGAAGGAGCCGTGGTCGACCCTGAGGTCGGTGAGTTCGCCGATCGCCTTGCCGTTCACCCCGGTGAGGAACTCGGTCTCGCCGTCGATGCGGGAGGGCGCGTTGCGCAGCGGGCTGGTGGCCGTCACGCCCTCGGTGTCGCGCAGCCTGCTGTCGACGTCCGGGGAGAGGAAGTTGCCGTTCGCCATCGACACCACGTAGTCGGCGCGGATCGCGGACGAGGCCATCTTGTCGATCGCGTGCTGGAGGCTGCCCGCCATCACGGTCATGCCGGTGATGAGGGTCAGGCCGATCATCAGCGCGGACGCGGTGGCCGCCGTGCGGCGCGGGTTGCGCACCGAGTTCTGCCGGGCGAGCTTGCCGGAGACGCCGAAGGCGCGCAATACGGGGGCCGCGGCGGCGATCAGCGGACGGGACAGCAGCGGGGTCAGGATGAACACGCCGATGATCAGCAGTACCGCGCCGATGCCCATGGGCGCCTGGGCGGACTCGACGTCGTCCATCGTCGTGGCCACCAGGACCGTGGCGACACCGGCGGCCGAGAACAGGGCGCCGATGGTGTTGCGCAGGACCAGCGACTTGGTGGTGGCCTGCGCGTGCAGGCTGCTCATCGCCGCCACCGGCGGGATCTTGGCGGCCCGGCGGCCGGGCAGCCACGCGGCCAGCATGGTCACCAGGACACCGACCACGAGGGCGGCGGCGACGGTGCCGGGCGTGACGACCAGCGGCCCGTCGGGCACGGTGGCGCCCATCGAGCCCAGCAGGGACTTCAGTCCTGCGCCGATGCCGATGCCCGCGACCAGACCGGTCACGGCGGCCACCGTGCCCACCAGGAACGCCTCGATCAGCACGGACCGGGTGACCTGACGGCGGGAGGCGCCGACCGCGCGGAGCAGCGCCAACTCCTTGGTGCGCTGGGCGACCAGCATGGTGAAGGTGTTGGCGATGATGAAGGTGCCCACGAACAGCGCGATGCCGGCGAAGACCAGCAGGCCCTGACGCAGTCCGCTCATCGAGTCCGAGATCATCCGCGCCTGGTCGTCGGCGAGCTTCGCGGCGGTGGTCGTCTCGGTCTTCCCCTTCGGCAGCACCCGGTCGAGCTGCGACTTCAGCGCCGCCTGGCTGGTGCCCGCCTTCGCCCGCACGTCGATCTCGTCGTACGTGCCCGGCTTGCCGAACAGCTTCTGGGCGGTCGCCGTGTCGAACAGGGCGAGGCTGCCACCGGCGGCGACGTTGCCGTCGTCGGTGGTGAAGATGCCGCTCACGGTGGGCTTCAGGACGGGGCCGTCGACGGAGACGCGGATGGTGTCGCCGACCTTGTACCCGGCGCGCCGGGCGGTCTCGGCGTCGATGAGGACCTGGTTCTCGCCGTGCGGGGCGGCACCGGACTTCAGCGGGTACCGGGGGTCCTTCGTGCCCCAGTAGTTGCCGCCCTGGGACTGGAAGCCGCCGCCGATCAGCTTGCCGTCCTTGTCGGCGATCGCGGTGAAGCCGTGCACGACGCCGATGACGGAGCCGGCGCCGGGGACGCGGGCGCTCTCGTCCAGCAGCGCCTGGGTCAGTTCGGGCCGCTTGCCGACCTGGTCGCCCTTGCTCTGCTGGAACTTGGACCGCACGGCCACGTCGACATGGTCGAAGCCCTTGGCGGAACTCTTCTGGAACGCGTCCGAGATGGTGTTGGTGAAGACCAGGGTCCCCGACACGAAGGCGACGCCGAGCATCACGGCGAGCACAGTCATGAGGAGCCGGGCCTTGTGCGCGAGTACGTTGCGCAAGGCTGTGCGGAACATGGGTTCGTCTCAGTCCAGGGTGTACGAGGGGGCGGGGGGAGGGAGGCGGGAGGTCAGCTGGTGCGGCCCTTGCCGTCGAACTGCTTCATACGGTCGAGGACCGAGTCCGCCGTGGGGTCGTACACCTCGTCCACGATCCGCCCGTCCGCGAGGAACACCACACGGTCCGCGTACGCCGCGGCCACCGGGTCGTGGGTCACCATCACCACCGTCTGGCCCAGATCGCGCACAGAGTTGCGCAGGAAGCCGAGCACCTCGGCGCCGGAGCGCGAGTCGAGGTTTCCGGTGGGCTCGTCACCGAAGATGATCTCCGGCTTGGCGGCCAGCGCCCGGGCGACGGCGACGCGCTGCTGCTGACCGCCGGAGAGCTGGGAGGGCCGGTGGCCCAGCCGGTCGGCGAGCCCGATCATCTGGATCACGGAGTCGAGCCACTCCCGGTCCGGCTTGCGGCCGGCGATGTCCATCGGAAGCGTGATGTTCTCCAGGGCCGTGAGCGTCGGCAGCAGGTTGAACGCCTGGAAGATGAAGCCGATCTTGTCCCGGCGCAACCGGGTGAGCTGCTTGTCCTTCAGCGAGCCGAGCTCGGTGTCGCCGATGCGCACCGAACCGGAGGAGAACGTGTCCAGGCCCGCGACGCAGTGCATCAGGGTGGACTTGCCGGACCCGGAGGGGCCCATGATCGCGGTGAACTCGGCCTGACGGAAGTCGACGGAGACCCGGTCGAGGGCGACCACCTGGGTCTCGCCCTGTCCGTAGATCTTCGACAGATCCGTGGCACGCGCGGCCACGGCGGTGGTCCGGCCGGCGATGGAAGAGGTGGTCACGGGTGGGTGCTCCTGACGGGGACGACGACGTTCGCGGGACGTGGACCATCGTCTCGGCCGATCGGGCCCGTGCAGTCAGCCGCTGTTCCCGTTCCGGGGGCCGACTGGGGTCGGAGGGAGGCCGGGCACGTCATACCTGGGGATGAGGGCCGTCCCTGACACCTGGGGATGAGCTGCGTCTTTCCGGACGGCCGTGAAGAACAGGGGGAGCGCCCCGGTTCGGACGGTGAAATTCCGTCATTCCCTGTGCACGTCCGGTCCTCGCCCGCAAGGCTGCTGGCAAGTGCCGATGGCCACCCCCGAGCGCTGATGCTCCCTCAGTTGCCAATAAAATCAGACAACATGAGTCCACCCGGCCGCTGTTCGGGGAAGTGGCCCCGATAGGGTCGGAGCCGCAGCGCGGAGCCCATGGCCTGCCCGGATGGTGGAAAGCAGACACGGCGAGCTTAAACCTCGCTGCCCCTTCGCGGGCGTGCCGGTTCAAGTCCGGCTCCGGGCACCACCACGTCGCAGACGGCGACACCGGCATGCCGTGCCGTGCGGCACGAGAGCGGGTCCGAGCAGGTCTCCCCGCGCCCGCGCGCCCCTCACCTCACCCGTCCCGCCTGCTCCGGCGTCGGCGCGCGGTGACGCGAACCCCCGTTGACGCGGACAACCATTGACATCGGACGGGCCCCGACGGAGACTCAGGGGCGCATCAAAGTGAAAGAAACTTCACCAGGCGAACCCCCTGTGGTGGCGACGCCCGTCCGAAGGGAACGACCGATGCGCACCACCGTCGGCATCATCGGAGCCGGACCGGCCGGCCTGCTCCTCGCCCGGCTGCTCCACAACGCCGGGATCGACTCGGTCGTCCTGGAGAGCCGCGACCGCGCCTACGTCGAGCACCGGCAGCGGGCCGGGATCCTGGAACAGGGCACCGTGGACGTGCTGCGCGCGGCCGGGGCCGGGGAGCGGATGGACCGCGAGGGGCTGCGGCACGACGGGATCGAGCTGCGCTTCGACCGGCGCCGGCACCGTGTCGACTTCCCCGCGCTCACCGGCGGCCGGTCGGTGACGGTCTACGCCCAGACCGAGGTCTGCAAGGACCTCATCGCCCTCCAGCTCGCCGACGGCGGCCCGCTGCTCTTCGAGGCGGAGGCGCTGGCCGTGGAGGGGGCGGAGAGCGACCGCCCCGCCGTGCGGTTCCGCCACCAGGGGCGCGAGGACGTCCTCCGGTGCGACTACGTCGTCGGCTGCGACGGCTTCTGGGGCGTGGCCCGCAAGGCCGTCCCGGCCCCGCTCTCCCAGGTGTTCGAGCGGACGTACCCCTTCGGCTGGCTCGGCATCCTCGCCGACGTGGCACCCTCGCACGACGAACTGGTCTACGCCCGCCACGACCGCGGTTTCGCCCTGCTGTCCATGCGCTCCCCGTCCGTCTCCCGCCTCTACCTCCAGGTGCCCGCGGACACCGACGCCGGGGCATGGAGCGACGAGGGGATCTGGGACGAGCTCGAACGGCGGCTGGAGACCGCCGACGACTGGACCCTGCGCCGCGGCCCGATCACCCAGAAGTCGGTGACCCCGATGCGCTCCTACGTCCACGAGCCCATGCGCCACGGCCGCCTGTTCCTGGCCGGGGACGCCGCCCACATCGTGCCGCCGACCGGGGCCAAGGGACTGAACCTCGCCGTCGGCGACGTCGTCACCTTCGCGCGGGCCCTCGTCCACGAGAAGTACACGGGGTCCGCCGCACTCCTCGACGCCTACTCGGAGACCTGCCTGCGGCGCGTCTGGCAGGCCGAGCGCTTCAGCTACGACATGACGACGATGCTGCACCGCGACCCGGACGCCATCGCCTTCGAGGGACGCCTGCAACGGGCCCGCCTGGACCGGATCAGCTCCTGCCGGGCCGCCGAGACCGACCTCGCCGAGGGCTACACCGGGTTCCCGATCGGCTGACCGGCACCCGGGCGGTCTCCGGCCGGTTCCGGACGTGTTCCGTATCGGTCATGATCGGGGCCCTCCCTGGCCGGGAATCAGTCGGCGACGTAGCGTGTTCCGCAGCAGGCGAGGGAAAGATCCTTCCGAGGTACGAGGGTCAGTCCTTTGCCTTTCCATTACTCTTGAGGCCAAGGCCGCGCCGCGCGGCCATGGAGGAGTGAGATGAGGAGCAGAAACCCGGTCTTCTCGCGACGGGGGTTCAGCCGCGACAACGGCTACGCGGGCAACGCCGCGCCGCAGGCCGGGGGTCCCGCTGTCGGCACGCAGGGCAATCCGTACGCGCAGGGCAATCCGTACGCCCAGCCGAGCGGCAACCCCTACGCGCAGAACCCTTACGCTCAGAACGCCTACACCCAGCAGGACCTTCAGCAGGGCGCGCCGCCGCAGGCCCCGGCCACCACCGGCCGGATGACGATGGACGACGTCGTCCTGCGCACCGCGTCCACGCTCGGCACGCTGGTCGTGACGGCCGCGCTCGCCTGGGCGCTGCTGCCGGTCGACAGCGCCAACATCAACCGTTCCTACGGGATCGGCATCGGCGCCATGGTGATCGGCATGGTCCTGGCCCTGGTGCAGTCCTTCAAGCGCAAGGCCTCGCCCGCGCTGATCCTGACCTACGCCGCGGTCGAGGGCGTGTTCCTCGGCGTCGTCTCCAACATCGTCGACACCCATGTCGCCAGCGGCGCGGCCATGCAGGCCGTGATCGGCACCATGGCCGTCTTCGTCGGCGTCCTGCTGGCGTACAAGGCGGGCTGGATCCGCGTCACCCGCCGGTTCTACGGCTTCGTGATGGCGGCGGCGCTCGGCTTCGTGCTGCTGATGATGGTCAACCTGCTGTTCGCGGTGTTCGGCGGCGGTGACGGCCTCGGCTTCCGCAGCGGACCGCTCGGCATCCTCTTCGGCGTCATCGGCATCATCCTCGGCGCCTGCTTCCTCGCCCTGGACTTCAAGCAGGTCGAGGACGGCATCGCCTACGGCGCGCCCCGCGAGGAGGCCTGGCTCGCGGCTTTCGGCCTCACGTTGACGCTGGTGTGGATCTACATGGAGTTCCTGCGCCTCATCGCGATCCTCAACCAGAGCGACTAGCCCACAGGGCAGGACACC
This sequence comes from Streptomyces sp. NPDC014889, assembly GCF_043081205.1. Classification (NCBI taxonomy): domain Bacteria; kingdom Bacillati; phylum Actinomycetota; class Actinomycetes; order Kitasatosporales; family Streptomycetaceae; genus Streptomyces; species Streptomyces sp. NPDC014889. The sequence goes on along the minus strand of NZ_JBIBWH010000006.1, from coordinate 68,761 downwards.
CACAGCACAGGACAAGGGCCCCGGGTCTTCCCGGGGCCCTTCGTCGTTCCGGCACCGTGTCCGCCCGGCGCCGGCGTGCGCGCCGCGTGCCTAGAGCAGCTTGCGCGCGGCCCTCCTCAGGTCGTACTCGTGGATGAGCGCCTTGGCGTGGCCGTACGCGAGGTCGTGTTCGTGGCGGAGCCAGCTGACCTTCTCCTCGAAGCAGAGCGCGGGGCCATCTTCGACGGTGCGCAGCCAGTCGGAGATATCACGACCGGTGCAGTGGGGGATGCGGGCGAGCAGGTTGCGATGGGTCTCTTCGGAGAAGACTTGGGACATCGGCGCCTCCGGACGCACTCGAAGCCGGTCCTTCACGTCACCGTGCCTGAGGGTTCGCGTATTGGCAACAGTCGTGCCGCGACGCGTACTCTCGCGGCGTGGTTGACACGACATCTCTGACCAAGGCAGTGGATCACTTCGCCGACCGCCTCAGGGCGGCGCCGCAGAGCCGGCTGCAACGGGCGGGCGCGGCGGAGGCGCTGGCGCTGGCCAGGGAGTTCGCCCGGCGGGCCCAGCTCGCCGAAAGCCCCGGGTGCGAGCCGCGACAGATGCCGGACGCGGGGATGTTCGCCGCCGCCGACCAGGTCACGGTCGCGGGGCACGACCTGGCGCTCGTACTCAAGAGCGACGCCGAGGTCGAGGAGGCCGTCGGTCTGGTCCAGGAGGCACTGAAACGCGCCGGGGTCTGAGACGCGGACCGGCTCGGGGCCGGCGCGTTCGCTACAGCGACGCGATGACCCGGTCGGCCAGGATGTACACCTGCTCCGTGCCGCAGGTGAAGGTGAGGGTGTAGGCGCCGGAGACGCCGGAACCGCCGAGCAGTACCGGGGTCTCGCCCGCGCGCAGCGCGTCGGCCAGGCGTTCCGCGGTCTCGCGGTGCCCCGGGGTCATGCACAGGGTCGTGCCGTCGGCGAAGACGTAGACGTCGAGGGTGCCCAGCGGGCCCGGGCGGACGTCGGCGAGTTCCACGCCGGCCTCGGCCAGGTCCTCCAGCGTGGCGAGCGTCTGCTCGTGGTCGCCGCCGACGGGCGAGGGGTGCGGGGTGAAGTCCGGGTGCGAGGGGTGCCTGCGGCGGGCCGCGGCCAGCTCGGGGGACTCACCGGAGGCGCCGCCCTGGACGCAGTCCTTGCCGGAGAGCTCGTCGGCCTCCTGGCCGGACTCGGTCACCGGCTCCAGGTGTTCGAGGCCGGTCAGATCGGCCTGGCGGGGCAGGAACAGCTCGCTGTCGGGCAGCCCCAGCAGGGAGGGCGCGTCGGCGGCGTCCCGGGCCTCCTGCGCGGCCCAGAAGGCGCGCGCCTCGGCCAGCTCCCGCTCCCGCTCCTCGGCGAGCGCCTCCACCACGGCGGCACGTATCTGCTCCGTGTCCGCGTGACCGCGGGCGGCGGGCAGCAGTGCGCGCGCGGTGGCCGCGTGGTTCTCCGCGAGCTGCGTGTGCAGCGCCGCAACCTGGCGGCGCAGCACCCACAGCACACGCAGGACGGCGACGCCCACGGCGCCGGTGGCGGCCGTGGTGAGCAGCAAGGCGATGGGCATGGCGCTCACTGACGTACTCCCGGGTTCAAGGTCGACCCCCGACTTCCTACATCAGCTTGAAGGGCGGACTATCCAAGTGTCAGTGCGTAATGTCACGAAACGGACAGAATTATGGCCCGATGCAGCCCCAGAACCCCCAGAGGTGAAGCGCTGACCTGCGTAAACCTCTCCGCCAAGGGAGATAGGTCACATCCTGAGGGAGATTGGATCACAAAACGGCCCGGAACCAAGGGGTTTCTTGGATTCCGGGCCATTCGGTCACAGCGGGTGGTAAGGCGGCCACTGACGGTCTCTCATGAGGCCGTTGTGACGCGGTGATTCAGCTGAGGCGTTCGAGGACCATCGCCATTCCCTGACCGCCGCCGACACACATCGTCTCCAGGCCGAACTGCTTGTCGTGGAACTGGAGGGAGTTGACGAGCGTGCCGGTGATGCGCGCGCCGGTCATACCGAAGGGGTGGCCCACGGCGATCGCGCCGCCGTTGACGTTCAGCCGGTCCAGGTCGATGCCGAGGTCGCGGTAGGACGGGATCACCTGGGCGGCGAAGGCCTCGTTGATCTCGACCAGGTCGATGTCGCCGACGGTCAGCCCGGCCCGCTTCAGGGCCTGCCGGGACGCCTCGACCGGACCGAGCCCCATGATCTCCGGGGACAGGGCGGACACGCCGGTGGAGACGATCCGGGCGAGCGGGGTGAGGCCCAGCTCGCGGGCCTTGGTGTCGGACATGATGACGACCGCGGCGGCGCCGTCGTTGAGCGGGCAGCAGTTGCCGGCCGTGACCAGGCCGTCCGGGCGGAAGACGGGCTTGAGGCCGGCCACGCCCTCCATGGTCACGCCGGGGCGCGGGCCGTCGTCCTTGCCGACCACCGTGCCGTCGGGCAGCGTCACCGGGGTGATCTCCCGCTCCCAGAAGCCGTTCTTGAGGGCCTGCTCGGCGAGGTTCTGCGAACGCACGCCGAACTCGTCCATCTCCTGGCGGGTGACGCCCTTGAGGCGGGCCAGGTTCTCCGCGGTCTGGCCCATCGCGATGTAGGCGTCCGGGACCAGGCCGTCCTCGCGCGGGTCGTGCCAGGACGAGCCGCCCTGCTCGGCCCGGGCCGCGGTGCGGGCCTCCGCCTCGGCGAACAGCGGGTTGTGCGTGTCCGGCAGGCTGTCGGAGTTGCCCTTGGTGAACCGGGAGACCATCTCGACGCCGGCCGAGACGAACACGTCGCCCTCGCCGGCCCTGATCGCGTGCAGGGCCATCCGGGAGGTCTGGAGCGAGGAGGAGCAGTAGCGGGTGATCGTGCAGCCGGGCAGGTGGTCCATGCCCATCTGCACGGCGACGATCCGGCCGAGGTTGTTGCCCTGCTCGCCGCCGGGCAGTCCGCAGCCGAGCATCAGGTCGTCGATGTCCCGGGGGTCCAGCTCGGGGATCTTCGCGAGCGCCGCCTGGACGATCGTGGCGGTGAGGTCGTCGGGGCGCAGGTCCTTGAGGGAGCCCTTGAAGGCGCGGCCGATGGGGGAGCGGGCAGTCGAGACGATGACGGCTTCGGGCATCACGACTCCATGTCGATAGGGCGGCGCGCTGCGCTCGTGGAGGGCGGTGGTCGGGCGACCGGGCGGCCGTGTGGTCGATTGCGTGCGGCTGCTTGGAAGTTACCCGCCCGTACGGCCAGGGTCACTCCTGCCGCGGTGTGACCCTGACCGCACTTCTCTAAGCGCTTGCTTTTCCAGCTCGGCCGGGGTGGCTCTCAGACCGCCCGGAGACCGCCGCCGGGCTCCTCCCAGCCCGTCCGGGTGAGGGGCTCGTCGGACGGGCCGGAAGAGGCCGGCTCGGGCTCGGGTACCCGGCGCCGCCGGCGCCGCTTGAGCAGGGCCCAGGGGCCCCGCGGACCGGTCGGCAGGGCCGCCGTGACCTCGGTGCCCGCCTGCGACGCGGCCTCGGCCGCCGCACGGGCCACCGGCAGGAAGCCCTCGCTCCGCGACACGTCCGGACGCTCTTCTTCAGCCGGCCACAGGCCCAGCGCCGCGCACACCGTCGGCAGCACCGCCATCGCCGCCGTCGCGTACCCCTCCGCCGAGGGGTGGTAGTTGTCCGGACCGAACAGCTCCCGCGGGTTCGCCGCGAACTCCGGACCCAGCAGGTCGCCCAGCGACACGGTCCGGCCCCCCTGCTCCACCGCCCCGATCGTCTGCGCCGCCGCGAGCTGGCGCGAGGCCCGCCGGGCCAGCCACCGCAGCGGCTGCTGGACCGGCTCGATCGTGCCGAGGTCCGGGCAGGTGCCCACGACGACCTCCGCGCCCGCCGTGCGCAGCCGCCGCACCGCCGCCGACAGATGGCGCACCGAGCGCGTCGGCGGCATCCGGTGGGTCACGTCGTTCGCACCGACCATGATCACGCAGATGTCCGGCACCCGCTCCGGGTCGCCGAGCAGCAGCGTCACCTGGCGGTCCAGGTCGTCCGACCGGGCACCGGGCAGCGCCACGTTGCGCAACCGCACCGGGCGCTCCGCCACCGCCGCCAGACCCGACGCCAGCAGCGCGCCCGGCGTCTGCCCGGCCCGGTGCACTCCCTGCCCCGCGGCCGTGGAGTCGCCGAGCATGACCAGACTCAGGGGCGGTTCGCCGGGCGTGTCGTAGCCGCGGCCGTACAGGCCGTCCGCGACCGGCACGTGGTTGTCCGTGCCGTTGCCCACGTGGCGCTTGGCCATCTGCACCTCGGCCAGCAGCAGGCCGACGGCCGCGGCACCGACCAGACCGAGTCCGCCGCCGCCGTACGCGGCGCCGGCCGCGATCCGCCGGGCCACTCTCGCCCTCGACATGTTCGTCATGCCCGCCGACACCTCCTCGTAGCCGTACATCCACTCCTTGCCCCGTACGGACCGTCGTCCAATCTCGACGGGGAGTGAACGCCCACCCCCGGGCAGTCCCCCTGGCCTTAGGCTGGCGGCACACTACGACCACATCTTTTGCAGCAACCGGAGACAACGGTGCAATTCCACGACTCGATGATCAGCCTCGTCGGCAACACCCCGCTGGTTCGGCTCAACAACGTCACCCAGGGGATCAAGGCGACCGTCCTGGCGAAGGTCGAGTACTTCAACCCCGGCGGCTCCGTGAAGGACCGCATCGCCCTGCGCATGATCGAGGCGGCCGAGCAGAGCGGGGAGCTCAAGCCCGGTGGCACGATCGTCGAGCCGACCAGTGGGAACACCGGCGTGGGACTGGCCATCGTGGCCCAGCAGAAGGGCTACAAGTGCATCTTCGTGTGCCCCGACAAGGTCTCCATGGACAAGATCAACGTGCTGCGCGCGTACGGCGCCGAAGTCGTCGTGTGCCCGACGGCCGTCGCGCCGGAGCACCCCGACTCGTACTACAACGTCTCCGACCGGCTGGTCCGTGAGACCCCCGGAGCCTGGAAGCCCGACCAGTACTCGAACCCGAACAACCCGCTGTCGCACTACCACTCCACCGGTCCCGAGGTGTGGGAGCAGACCGAGGGCAGGATCACGCACTTCGTGGCCGGCGTCGGCACCGGCGGCACCATCTCCGGCACCGGGCGCTATCTGAAGGACGCCAGCGACGGCAAGGTCCAGGTCGTCGGCGCCGACCCGGAGGGCTCGGTGTACTCCGGCGGCTCGGGGCGGCCCTACCTCGTCGAGGGCGTCGGTGAGGACTTCTGGCCGACCGCCTACGACCGGTCCGTGGCCGACGAGATCGTCGCCGTCTCCGACAAGGACTCCTTCCAGATGACCCGCCGCCTCGCCAAGGAGGAGGGCCTGCTGGTCGGCGGCTCCTGCGGCATGGCCGTCGTCGCCGCGCTGCGCGTGGCCGAGCGGCTCGGCCCGGACGACGTCGTGGTGGTCCTGCTGCCGGACAGCGGGCGCGGGTACCTGTCGAAGATCTTCAACGACGAGTGGATGGCCGACTACGGCTTCCTGGACGACGAGGGCCCGAACGCCCGCGTCGGCGACGTGCTGAGCGACAAGGCGGGCGGCTCCATCCCCTCCCTGGTCCACATGCACCCGGACGAGACCGTCGGCGAGGCCATCGAGGTGCTGCGCGAGTACGGCGTCTCGCAGATGCCGATCGTGAAGCCGGGCGCCGGCCACCCGGACGTCATGGCGGCCGAGGTGGTCGGCTCGGTGGTGGAGCGGGAACTGCTGGACGCGCTGTTCACCAAGCGGGCCGCGCTGGAGGACCCGCTGGAGAAGCACATGTCGGCCCCGCTGCCCCAGGTCGGTTCCGGCGAGCCGGTCGCCGACCTGATGTCGGTGCTGGGCTCGGCGGACGCGGCGATCGTGCTGGTGGAGGGCAAGCCGACCGGCGTCGTCAGCCGTCAGGACCTGCTCTCCTTCCTGGCCAAGGGCGGAAAGCACTGACGCTCCCGCGCCGCGGCCGGTGTGCCGGCGCGCCGGCGGGGAACGTGCGGTGACCCGCGGCTGAGGGGCAGTCGTGGAAACGGTACGCGCGTGTCACGTGCACGCAGCACCCGCTTAACACGCGTCCGGCACATTGGTGGGCGTCGGAAGGGGCGGGGACCGCCTCCCGGGCGCCGGGCGCCCGGGGGAGGCCGTCTGCCCCGGCCGGCGCCGTGCGGCGTCGCGGACCTCCGGAGCGGCTCCCGGACCTCCATGGACGCCACGGACGCGAAGCCCGGGTCCTGACCCGGCTCGCGTCCCTCGCGGGGACCGCCGTCGTCCCGCCCCCCGTTCGACGGGGGTGCGGCGGTCCCCGCGCATGACGCTTCGGCCCCGCGCGGCCATCCATGGACGGCGGAAGCCGCGGGAGTCGAACGGCCCCGGGTGTCGTCCTCCGCGCGGCGGCTCAGTCCTGCCAGGTGTCGTCCTCGGCGTGGTCGTGGCGCCGGGCGGTGAACAGGCCCGGGGTGGTGCGGGCGGCCTGGACGACGTTGACGCCCACGATCCCGATCCAGGCGACGATCAGGCCGGGCAGGTTCGCGACCGCACCGCCGATCGCGGACAGCGGCACCGCCAGGACCAGCGAGACGATGCCGAAGCCGAAGCGCTCGCCCCAGGAGTCGGTGGCCTTCGGCGAGCGGGAGCCCCGCGCCGCCGTCATCTGCTGCTCGGCGAACTGCCGGCGCATCCGGCGCTCGACGGCCCCGTCGATGCGCTGGTCGACCTTCTCCAGGAACGAGTCGACCAGCGCCGACTCGTACTCCTCGCCCAGCTCCCTGCGGGCTTGCAGGGAGGCGTTGAGGTCCTTCTTCAGGTCCGTGTCCCGCGCGTCCATTCCGCTCATGCGGACCAGGCTAGGGAGCCGGGCCGCCCACCGCACTGGGGATAGCCCCCCTCTCGGGGCGGGGGAGGGCCGCCGTCGGCGTCACCGGGGCTGCGGCCGGCGACACCGACGGGGCCTGCTCACACTAAGCACGAGGATTGTCACGTTCTGCGCATTTATGGCCGGGTTTAATGACACTTGGCCGTTCCCTTGCCCTGGCTGTATGGCCTCATGCAGAGTTCTTGGTGTCTGAATAGAAACTGGTCGGGGAGATACCCTCCCGGGGCGTCGACGACATCTGGAGGGGGAGCACGTCATGAGCGTGACCGACAGCCCTGCCGCACGGCTGCAGGCGCTCTTCGAGGGGCACCGGCTCACACCGACCCAGCGGCGCATCGCGCACAGCATGGTGCGGAGGGCCGCCGACGTGCCCTTCCTCTCCAGCGTCGAACTGGCCGAACTCGCCGGGGTCAGCCAGCCGTCGGTGACCCGCTTCGCGGTCGCCCTGGGCTTCGACGGCTATCCGGCGCTGCGCCGTCACCTGCGCGAGGTCGCGCCCGCCGAACCGGCGGCCCAGCCGGCCTCGTACAACGAGTACCAGCAGGCCGTCGAGGCCGAGATCGAGAATCTGAGGCACCTGGCGGAGGTGCTGGCCGATCCGCGCCCGGTGCGCAGGGCGGGACAGGTGCTCGCCGCCTCGCGTCCGCTGCCGGTCCTCGGCCTGCGGGCGGCCGCCGCCCAGGCCTACGGCTTCGCCTACTTCGCCGCCAAGGTCCACCCGGACGTACGGCTGCTCGAGGAGGGCGGCACGATGATCCAGGACCGCATCGACGGCGCCGTACGCGCCGGTGCCTCGGCACTGCTGTGCTTCGCGCTGCCGCGCCACCCGCGCGAGGTGGTGGACACCCTCGCCTACGCCAAGGACGCGGGTCTGACCGTCGTCACGGTCGCCGACTCGGCCTTCGCGCCGGTCGCCAAGCACACCGACCTGCTGCTGCCCGCCGCCGTGGGCACCGGGCTCGCCTTCGACACCGCGTGCGCGCCGATGCTGCTCGGCCGGGTGCTCCTGGAGGCGATGTGCGACGACCTGCCCGACGCGCAGGCGCGCCTGGAGGAGTTCGACGGGAAGGCGGCGGCGCGGGGGCTCTTCGTGGACTGACATCCCGTGACGCCCGGGGCCGGGTGCTCCCGGAGGGGCTCTCAGACTCGTCTCACCAACGCTCGCTAGCCTGCCCGCCCGAACGAGGATGCCAGGACGACGAGGAGGCAGAGCATGGCGCGGGCGGGTCGCACAGGTCGGGGAGGTCAGGGCCTGGCCCGGGTGGCCGTCGTGGTGCGGGCCGGAGCCGCGCCGCTGTGGTGGCTCGGGGTGTTCGCGGCGGGGATCGGCGTGCTGGTGCCGGGGCTGACCGGGCGCCGGATCGGTGTGCTGGCGGGGGCCGCCCTGTTCCTGGTGACGGCGGCCCTCGTGGCCTGCGCCCGGCGCCGGCGCTACCGGGCCCTGGCCCGCGGCGCCGCCCGGGCCGGACGGCACGACGTCCTCCAGGACCGGGCGGTGAGCGTGCGCGTCTGGCGCCGGGGGCACCGCTGGTGGCTCGCGCCGGCCTTCCTGGCCGCGCTGGGCAGCTCCTTCGTCCTGCCCGCGGCCGGCGGCCTGCTGCTGGCCGGCGCCGGGGTGGGACTGTGGCTCAAGGCCGGCTGGCTCGGGCGGCTGGAACGGGCCGAGGACACACTGCTGTGGGTGCGCGTCGACTGGCTGGGCAAGCGCGGCGGACACCCCGCGGGCAAGGCGGTGCGGGGCTACCGCGGTACCGGCCTCGCGGCCGGCGACGCGGCTCCGGGCGGAGCACGCCGCCGCACCGCGGCGCTCGGCCGGGGCGGAGCCTGACGGCCGGTCCGGCGGGGCCGGGGTCAGACCTCCAGGTCCTCCTCGATCCGCTTCAGCTGGTGGCGGGCCATCGCCAGGTTGGCCCGCTTGGCGTCCAGGACGAGGTAGAGGAACAGGCCGTTCCCGCCGCGCCCGCTGATCAGGCGGATCAGGTGGTACTGGTCGGTCAGGGTGATCAGGATGTCCTCGATCTGCGCCTTGAGGCCGAGGTGCTCCATCGTGCGCATCTTGGCCCGTACGACGTCGGTGTTGCCCGCGGCGGCGACGTTCAGGTCGAAGCTCTTGCTGCCGCCCATCGTGCCCAGCGCCATGCCGCTGGTGTAGTCGACGAGCGCGACGCCTGTCGCTCCCTCGATGGAGGCGAGCGCTTCCTTCAGGCAGGTCTCGGTGTTGGCCATGGCCAGGGTCTCCTTGTTCTGTCAACTTTCGGTGGTGGTGCGCGCGTTGGTGGCGCTGGTGCGCGGCGCGCGGGTGGTTCTGGTCCGTGCGGTGCCGGTCCTGGTGGCCGGTTTCACGGCCTTCGCGGGCGTCCTGCCGGGAGCCTTGGCCGCCTCGGCGTCGACCAGTTCCCCGATGCGGGCGCCCGCCCGGCGGCCCTCCAGGTGCAGACGGCCGACGTTGACGCGGTCCTCGGCGAGCAGGGTCAGCACCGCGGTGCGGCCCGCCGCGTAGGTCGCGACATAGCCGTGGACGCCCCGCACGAGCAGCTCGCGCAGATCGCCCTGGCCGGTCATGTCCGCCATGCGCACGGCGACGCCGAGCGCGGTAGCGGTGAGCGCGGCCACGCTCTCCGGCTCCACGCCGGGGGTGTCGTGGGCCAGTACGAGGCCGTCGACGCTGGCGGCGAGGGCGCCGGTGAGCTGGGGTACCCGGGCTCTGAGCCGACGCAGCTCGTCCAGGATTTCGGGCTCGGCTGCCATCCGGTGTCTCCTCTCAAAGGGCCTCCAGCGCATCCCTGAGCCTCTTCAGCAGCGTGATGTGGGGGTCGGTGGTGTACGCCGGCCGGTCGGCGAGCGTGTGGGTCTGCCCGGCGCCGTCCGGTACGGGCGCGTCCTCCGGTGCGACGGCCGGCGCGACGAGCCCCGCGGCCGCCAGACGCCGTACGTCCACCAGGGTGTGGAACGCCTGCCGGCCCAGTTCCCTGGCCAGGTCCGTGGCCGTGCGGGTGCCGTCGATCCGCTCCAGGAGCGTCTGCTGGCGGGGCGTCAGTTTCGGTGCCGCGGTGGTGTGCGTCCGCACCAGCGGGGCGCTGTCCGGCGCGGCGTCGGGCCAGACGCGGTGCAGCAACTCGCGGCGGCGCAGGATCTCGCGCTCCAGGGCGGCCAACGGGACCGGCAGGACGGGGCCGAGCGGGTGGGCGATGCCGTAGCGGAACCGGCCCGGGGTGCTGCTCGGGGCGAGCGCGAAGTAGGCGGCGTCGTGGAGCGCGCCCAGGTGGCACAGCTCCAGGGCGCCCTCGGTCAGATGGCCGCCGGCCAGCAGCAGGTGTGCGGCGCCGTGCCGGTCGTCGGCCTGGGCGACCGCGTCCCGCCACGCCTCGGCCGTCAGCGTGCCGTGGGCGGTGAGCAGCAGGTCGAGGCCGGGGCTCAGGGGGCTCTCGGCGTGCGCGACGCGGCCCTCGGTCAGGTAGAGCGTGCCGTGTTCGCGGACCAGGACGCCGGTGGCCTGCTCGGCGGCGAGCCGGGTCAGCATCGGCGAGAGGCCGCCCCAGGCCCGGTCGGCCTCGGCCGGCTTGCTGCGCATCGGCAGTTGGGGCGGGGATGGAATGTCGACCACGGTCATCCCAGCACCAGCCGCTCGGCCATCTCGCCCAGGCGTATGCGGGCCAGGGCGAGGTTGCCTTCGGCGCGGGTCAGCCACAGGTGCAGGAAGACGCTGCTGTCGAAGGACGTGTCCACGAACCGCAGCAGGTGGTAGCTGTCGCGGTTGCTGACGATCAGGTCCTCCACCGGAGGAAGCTCGCCGTCGGGGTCCTCGGCGGCGGCGAAGGCGCCGTGCTCGGCGGCCAGCCGGGCCAGTTCGGCGGCCTCCGCCGCGGTGGTCTCGTGGTCGCCGCCCGGGGACTCCCCGACGGTGCCCAGGGCAAGTCCGCTCGTCCAGTCGACCAGCGCGGCGCCTCTGGCACCGGGCAGCCGCATGGCTTCCAGTAGGCACTCGTCGATTCCGGGCACCGTTGTTCCTCTCCCACCGGGGGTTCGGCTGAGTGATGCCGAGGCTACGCAGGGTGTACGCCGGTGGTGAGGGTTACGGCATTTTCCGGTGGAACATGCGACCGAGGGGCTAACGTGGGTCGACTGAACCGGGTTTCGGGCGGGTCGTGCCGTATCTCCGGTGCGCCGCAAGGCATTTGACGTGCCTCGATGTTGTGGACCTCCCCCTGGCTTCCTGGACTGCCTTGAGGCCCTGGGCGTTCCTCAGGCGCGCTCGGGTGCGCGCAAGGTGGTGAGCGCCGAGGCGTGCGCCCCTCCGGACTCGGTCACGATCTCCTCGACCGGCTGCGGCTCGCGCACGAGGGCGAAGGCGACACCTCCGGAGCCGTCCGGGACGTAGCCGTGGACCCCAGGCCGGGGCAGGGAGTTGTAGGCGTAGTGGTGGGCGAAGTAGTAGGCCCCGGTGTCCAGCGCCGCCACGTGGTCGCCCGGTTCGAGCGCGGCGAGCGCGCGGGCCTCGGCGAGCAGGTCCCCCGCGAAGCAGGCGGGCCCGGCCACGTCCTGCACCACCTCGGGGCCGGGCTTGGGCCGCCCCTTCGCGTCGTACGCGGCCAGACGCAGCGGCCAGGCCTCCGGCACGTAGACGGTGCGGGTCGCGACCTGCACGCCCGCGTGGGTCACGGCGACCGGCCGCCCCCCGGCGCTCTTGGTGTACTCCACCCGCGCCACCATCGTGCCCTGCTTGGCCAGCAGCGAGCGCCCGAACTCGGTCACCAGCCCGTACCGCCCCTCGCACAGCCCCGGCACCACCTCGCGCAGCAGCCGCGCATAGTGCGCGTACGTCGGCGTGGTCGCCTCGGAGCTGAAGTTCACCGGCAGCCCGCCGCCGATGTCGAGGGTGTCGATCTGCCGCCGCCCGGCCCGCGCGTTGATCTCCTCGGCCAGCTCGTACGTCCGCGCCGCGCCCTCTGCCATCAGGGAGAGCGGGATGCCCTGGGACCCGGTGTGGGCATGCAGCCGGGTCAGCCACGGACGGTCGAGATACGCCCGCACGACCCACTCGCGGGCGCCCTCGTCGCGCAGCGCCACCCCGAACTTCGAGGTCGCCGTGGCCGTCGACAGCGCCTCGATGGCACCCCCGCCGACCTGCGCATTCACCCGTATCCCGAGCGGTGAGCGAGGGGTGGCGGAGCCCACGAGGGCGTCGATGCGGGCCAGCTCCTGGGGGTTGTCCGCGTTGACGGCGATGCCGAGTTCCAGCGCCTCGCGCAGTTCGGCAGGTGTCTTGGCGGGGGAGTCGAGGACGGTACGGGCGGGCGGGACCCCGGCCGCCCGCGCCAGCGCCAGTTCCCCCGGGCTCGCCACCTCGGCGCCGATGCCCTCCTCGTGCAGCAGCCGCAGGACGGGCACGAGCGGGGTCGCCTTGACCGCGAAGGCGTGCAGCACCGGGGTTCCCGGCGCCAGCACCGCGTCGAACGCCGCCCGGAGCGCCGCCGCGGACTCCCGGATGCCGGTGACGTCGAGCAGGCCCACGACGGGGGAGCCGGGGCCGACCAGCCCCTGGGTCACGGCGGCCCGCACCGCCTGGTCCCGCCGCACGGCCCGCTCGCGGTCCGCCTCGCCGAAGCCCTGGTCCGTGCCCTGGTCGACGTCCTGGTCGATGTCCTGGTCGATGTCCTTGTCCATGCCGCGCCCCCGGTCCCGTCGGTGTGCCTCCAGGTCCTGCCTTCCTGACCTGGCGGCGGCCAAACATCGGCCCGCCGCGCACGCCGGCGCGCGTCCCTGTATTGACTAGCCCTATTCATCACGCCAGGATGTGAATAGACACAGTAATAATCGCCCGGGAGCACCCACCAGGAGGCAGACCATGTCAGGACCCCGCCCGCCCGTCTCCCGCCACCACCCTCAAACGAGGCCCTACGGGCCGCCCCCTGGTGGGGTACAAGCGCCGCGCGGTACGGAACTGAGCGCCCTGGGATGGCAGCAGGAAGCCGCCCTGCGGATGCTCCAGAACAACCTCGACCCCGAGGTCGCCGAGCACCCGGACAAGCTCGTCGTCTACGGCGGCACCGGCAGGGCCGCCCGCGACTGGCGCTCCTTCGACGCCATGGTCCGCACGCTGCGGACCCTCAAGGCCGACGAGACCATGCTCGTCCAGTCCGGCCGCCCGGTCGGCGTCATGCAGACCCACGAGTGGGCCCCGCGCGTGCTGCTGGCCAACTCCAACCTCGTCGGCGACTGGGCCAACTGGGAGGAGTTCCGCCGCCTGGAGGCCCTCGGCCTGACCATGTACGGCCAGATGACCGCCGGCTCCTGGATCTACATCGGCACCCAGGGCATTCTCCAGGGCACCTACGAGACCTTCGCCGCCGTCGCCGCGAAGAAGTTCGGCGGCACGCTCGCCGGGACGATCACCCTGACCGCCGGCCTCGGCGGCATGGGCGGCGCCCAGCCGCTCGCCGTCACCATGAACGACGGCGTGGCCATCTGCATCGACTGCGACCCGCGCGCCATCGAGCGGCGTATCGAGCACCGCTACCTGGACGTGAGGGCCGACTCCCTGGAGCAGGCCCTCCACCTGGCCGTGGAGGCGCGCGACCAGCGCAAGCCGCTGTCCATCGGCGTCCTCGGCAACGCCGCCGAACTCGTCCCGCAGCTCCTCGCGATGAGCGCGCCCATCGACATCGTCACCGACCAGACCTCCGCCCACGACCCGCTGGCCTACCTGCCGCTGGGCACCGACTTCGACGACATGGCCGACGCCGCGGCCAAGGACCCGGCCGGCTTCACCACCCGGGCCCGCGAGTCCATGGCCCGCCACGTCGAGGCCATGGTCGGCTTCATGGACGCCGGCGCCGAGGTCTTCGACTACGGCAACTCGATCCGCGGCGAGGCCCAACTCGCCGGGTACGAGCGGGCGTTCGCCTTCCCCGGGTTCGTCCCCGCCTACATCCGGCCGCTGTTCTGCGAGGGCAAGGGCCCGTTCCGCTGGGCCGCGCTGTCCGGTGAGGCGTCCGACATCGCCAAGACCGACAAGGCGATCCTGGAGCTGTTCCCCGAGAACGAGTCCCTGGCGCGCTGGATCAAGATGGCCGGCGAACGCGTCCACTTCCAGGGCCTGCCCGCCCGCATCTGCTGGCTCGGCTACGGCGAGCGCGACAAGGCGGGCGAGCGGTTCAACGACATGGTCGCGAGCGGTGAGCTCCAGGCGCCGATCGTGATCGGCCGCGACCACCTCGACTGCGGCTCCGTCGCCTCCCCGTACCGCGAGACCGAGGCCATGCTCGACGGCTCCGACGCGATCGCCGACTGGCCGCTGCTGAACGCGATGGTGAACGTGGCCTCGGGCGCGTCCTGGGTGTCGATCCACCACGGCGGCGGCGTCGGCATGGGACGGTCCATCCACGCCGGACAGGTGACGGTCGCCGACGGGACCCCGCTCGCCGGGGAGAAGATCCGCCGGGTGCTCACCAACGACCCCGGCATGGGCGTGATCCGGCACGTGGACGCCGGGTACGACATCGCGGACTCGGTGGCCGGCGAACGCGGGGTGCGCGTGCCCATGCGCGAGGGCGAGGAGGCGTGACGCGGCATCCGGCCGACCCGAGCGAGGCCCGTCCGACCGCGACGCGGACCCCGTCGCCCGCCGTGGGCGACTCCTTCCACACGATGTGGCGGGAGCTGCTCCCCATCGGGCGCCATGCCGAGTCCGGCGGTTACCGGCGTTTCGCCTGGAACGCGGCCGACGCCGAGTGCCGGGCCTGGTTCCGGCAGCAGGCCGAGGACCGCGGCCTGGCCTACGAGGTCGACCGCAACGGCAATCAGTGGGCCTGGCTCGGCGACCCCGCGACCGGGGACGCCGTGGTCACCGGGTCGCACCTCGACTCCGTGCCCGACGGCGGGGCCTTCGACGGGCCGCTGGGCGTCGTGTCCTCCTTCGCCGCCCTCGACGAACTGCGCGGCAGGAACGCGCGGTTCACCAAGCCGCTGGCCATCGTCAACTTCGGTGACGAGGAGGGCGCGCGGTTCGGGCTCGCCTGCACCGGCTCGCGGCTGACCGCCGGGCACCTCACCGTCGAGCAGGCGCACCGGCTCACCGACGCCGACGGGATCACGCTGCCCAGGGCCATGGAGGCCGCCGGGTACGACCCCGACGCCATCGGCCCCGACCCGGAGCGGCTCGCACGCATCGGCGCCTTCGTCGAACTGCACGTCGAGCAGGGCCGCGCCCTCGACCTGACGGGCGACGCCGTCGGTGTGGCCAGCGCCATCTGGCCGCACGGGCGGTGGCGGTTCGACTTCCGGGGCGAGGCCAACCACGCGGGCACCACCCGGCTCGTCGACCGGCGCGACCCGATGCTGCCGTACGCCGAGACCGTGCTCGCCGCCCGGCGCGAGGCCGCGCTCGCCGGTGCCGTCGCCACCTTCGGCAAGATCGCCGTCGAGCCGAACGGCGTCAACGCGATCCCGTCCCTGGTGCGCGGCTGGCTCGACTCCCGCGCCGCCGACCAGGCGACCCTGGACACCGTGGTCACCGGCGTCGAGAAGGCGGCCCGCGAGTACGCCGCCGCGCACGGCGCCGACCTGGACGTGGTCCGCGAGTCCTTCACGCCCGTCGTCGAGTTCGACCACGCGCTGCGCGACGAACTCGCCCGCCTCCTGGCCACGACGAGCGCGTGCCTGAAGGTGCCGGTGCTCGGCACGGGCGCCGGACACGACGCCGGAATCCTGTCCGGGACCGTCCCGACCGCCATGCTGTTCGTGCGCAACCCCACCGGTGTCTCGCACTCCCCGGCCGAGTTCGCGGCCGAGGACGACTGCGTGGCCGGGGTGCGCGCGCTCGCCGACGTACTGGAAGGGCTGGCCTGCACGTGACCCCCACCGAGCAGACGCGGACGTATTGGCTGGAGCAGGCCTGGCTCGGCACCCTCCCCCGAGCTCTCGACGGCGCTCGGGCAGGGGGGACCCTCATCGAGCCGGGCGTGGCGCTCGACGTGCGCGGCGGCCGCATCGCGGCCGTCCGCACCGGGGTGCCCGTCCCGGAGCCGGGTGCCGAGGTGCTGCGGGGGCTCACGGTCCCGGGGCTCGCCAACGCGCACAGCCATGCCTTCCACCGGGCTCTGCGCGGCACCGTCCAGGTCGGCTCGGGGACCTTCTGGACCTGGCGCGAGGTCATGTACTCCACCGCCGACCGGCTCACTCCCGAGACGTACCACGCGCTGGCCCGCGCGGTGTACGCCGAGATGGCCCTGGCCGGCATCACGGCCGTCGGCGAGTTCCACTACGTCCACCACGCGCGGGGAGGCACCCGGTACGCCGACCCGAACGCGATGGGCGAGGCACTGATCGCGGCCGCCGCCGAGGCCGGGATCCGCATCACCCTCCTCGACACCTGCTATCTGTCCTCCGGATTCGGGCAGCCGCCCGACACCCACCAGCTCCGCTTCTCCGACGGGACGGCCGAGGCCTGGGCCGAACGCTGTTCAGATCTCAAGGAACACGATCACGCGCGGATCGGTGCCGCCGTGCACTCCGTACGGGCCGTGCCCGCGCGGGAACTGGCGACGGTGGCGCGGTGGGCCGAGGAGCGGCGGGCCCCGCTCCACGTGCACCTGTCTGAGCAGACCGCCGAGAACGACGCATGCCAGGCCGCCCACGGGTGCACCCCGGCCCGGCTGCTGGCCGACCACGGCGTCCTCGGCCCGCGCACGACCGGCGTGCACAACACCCACCTGACCGACGAGGACATCGCCCTGCTCGGCGGCTCCGGCACCGGCACCTGCATGTGCCCGACCACCGAGCGCGACCTGGCCGACGGCATCGGACCCGCCATCGCCCTCCAGCGCGCGGGCTCCCCGCTCTGTCTGGGCTCCGACAGCCACGCCGTCATCGACCTGCTCGAGGAGGCCCGCGCGATGGAGTTGAACGAGCGGCTGCGCACCCGCGCCCGCGGCCACTGGACGGCCGCGTCCCTGCTGCGGGCCGCCACCGCCGACGGCCACGCCGCCCTTGGCTGGTCCGACGCGGGCAGCCTCACCCCCGGCGCCCACGCCGACTTCACGACGATCGCGCTGGACTCGGTCAGGACAGCGGGGACGCTGCCCAGGCTCGGCGCCGAGACGGCCGTATTCGCGGCGACCGCAGCCGACGTACGCCATACGGTCGTGGCCGGCCGGCACATCGTGCGGGACGGCGCCCACACCCTCGTACCGGATGTGCCGTCGGCGCTGGCAGGCGCCGTCGAGGTACTGCGCGGCTGAATCCCCCCGTCACCCCTGAGGACACCATGAGCAGCACCGTCATCACCAACATCGCCACGCTGGTCACCAACGACCCCTCCCTCGGTGACGGATCCCCCCTCGGACTGGTCCGGGACGCGGCCGTCGTCATCGAGGGCGACCACGTCGTGTGGACCGGTGAATCCAGGAAAGCACCCACCACTGACAACCGGGTCGACGCCGGCGGCCGGGCGGTGATCCCCGGCTTCGTCGACTCCCACTCCCACCTGGTCTTCGCGGGCGACCGCACCGAGGAGTTCAACGCCCGCATGTCCGGCCGGGCCTACAGCGCCGGCGGCATCCGCACCACCGTCGCCGCCACCCGCGCCGCCACCGACGCGGAGCTGGAGGCCAACCTCACCCACTACCTCGCCGAGGCCCTGCGCCAGGGCACGACCACGTTCGAGACCAAGTCCGGCTACGGCCTCACGGTCGCCGACGAGGCCCGCGCCCTGCGCATCGCCGCCGCGCACACCGACGAGGTCACCTACCTCGGCGCCCACATCGTCTCCCCGGACCACGCCGAGGACCCGGCGGCGTACGTCGCCCTGGTCACCGGGGAGATGCTGGACGAGTGCGCCCCGCACGCCCGCTGGATCGACGTCTTCTGCGAGAAGGGCGCCTTCGACGGCGACCAGGCCCGGGAGATCCTCACCGCGGGCAGGGCGAAGGGCCTGCTCCCGCGCATCCACGCCAACCAGCTCGGCTACGGCCCGGGCGTCCAGCTCGCCGTCGAGCTGGACGCGGCCAGCGCCGACCACTGCACCCACCTGACCGACGCGGACGTGGACGCGCTGGCGAACGGGAACACGGTCGCCACGCTCCTGCCCGGCGCCGAGTTCTCCACCCGGGCCCAGTGGCCCGACGCCCGCCGTCTCCTCGACGCCGGCGTCACGGTCGCCCTGTCCACCGACTGCAACCCGGGCTCGTCCTTCACGTCGTCGGTGCCCTTCTGCGTCGCGCTCGCCGTACGCGACATGGGCATGACCCCGGACGAGGCGGTCTGGGCTGCGACGGCGGGCGGTGCGCGGGCCCTGCGCCGCGACGACGTCGGCCGGCTGTCCCCGGGCGCCCGCGCCGACCTCGCCGTCCTCGACGCGCCCAGCCACGTCCACCTGGCCTACCGGCCGGGCGTCCCGCTGGTCACCGAGGTCTGGCGGCGCGGCGTGCGCGAGGTCTGAGCAGGCCTGAACAGTTCTGAACAGGTCTGAACAGGCTGAGAGCAGGACCGCTCAGGGCGGCGGTGAGGCGCCGGTCGCGGCTGTCGAGCCCGTCGACCGGCGCCTCACCGCCGCCCCGTCACCCGGTCACTCCTCGAGCGTCAGGCCCTTGCGCAGTTGTCCGAGTGTGCGGGACAGCAGCCGCGAGACGTGCATCTGCGAGATGCCCAGTTCCTCGCCGATCTCCGACTGGGTCATATTGGCGACGAACCGCAGGGACAGGATCTTCCGGTCCCTGGAGGGCAGCTGCGCGATCAGCGGCTTCAGCGCCTCGACGTACTCGATGCCTTCGAGCCCGTGGTCCTCGTAGCCGATGCGGTCCGCGAGGGCGCCCTCGGAGTCGTCCTCCTCGGGCTGGGCGTCCAGCGACGAAGCGGTGTAGGCGTTGGAGGCGGCCATGCCCTCCACCACCTCGTCCCTGGACAGACCGAGGTGCTCGGCGAGTTCGGCGACGGTCGGGGCGCGGTCAAACCGCTGGGCCAGTTCGTCACCGGCCTTGGCGAGGTCGAGGCGCAGTTCCTGGAGCCGGCGCGGGACGCGCACGGACCAGGAGGTGTCGCGGAAGAAGCGCTTGATCTCACCGATGATGGTGGGCATCGCGAACGTGGGGAACTCCACGCCCCGGGACAGTTCGAACCGGTCGATCGCCTTGATCAGGCCGATGGTGCCGACCTGGATGATGTCCTCCATCGGCTCGCTGCGGGAGCGGAAACGGGAGGCGGCGAACTTGACGAGCGCGAGGTTGAGCTCGACGAGCGTGTTGCGGACGTACGAGTAGGGGTGCGTGCCCTCCTCGAGGGACTCCAGCCGCTCGAAGAGGGCCTTGGAGAGGGCCCGGGCGTCGTCGGGCGCCACTTCGTCGTACGGGGGGATGTCCGGAAGTCCGGCCAGTGCGTCGGCCTGATCGGCCCGCTCGGCGCGTACGTCGGGAAATTCGATGGGATCCAGGTGCTCCGTGGGGGATGCCGACGTCGCCATCCGGGTATGCGAGGCGTCGAGCCGGGGTGACATGATGTCCTCCATCGTTCTCGGCATATGGCTGCCGAAGCCAATATGTGCACTGCGGTGTGCGGCGCCTCCAAAGCCGGCCGTGTCGGGTGCGGGTCCCTACTAGCCCTACCCGCTTTCCCAACACCGCCGCAAGTTCCTTATGTGGGGCTATGTCCGATTGTGTGTAGTTGTTCGGGTGTCGGAGCGGTGAGGGAAGGCGTAGTGTTCGAGGGCGTCAGTCAGCAGCCAAGACCCCGGGAGAGAAGACGGCATGGACCGCGGGACGGTCGGCAGCGCACAGTCGGGCCGGCTTCTGGTGGAGGTGCGGCAAGAGGGCTCCAGTGCCGTCGTGACGCCGGCGGGTGAGCTCGATCACCACACGGCCGACCTGCTGCGCGAGCCGCTCGAGGAGTGCCTCGACAAGGGGCGCTCGCGCCTGGTGGTGGACTGTTCACGCCTGGAGTTCTGCGACTCCACGGGGCTGAACGTCCTGCTGGGCGCGCGGCTGAAGGCGGAGGCGGCCGGAGGGGGCGTGCATCTGGCCGGGATGCTGCCGGTGGTGGCCCGCGTGTTCGAGATCACAGGGGCGGACGCGGTCTTCACCGTGCACGGCTCCCTGGAGGACGCGCTGGCCGACGAGGCCGGCTGAGCCGGCCCCGGGTCCGTCGACGTGCCCCTTCCGTGCTCCGCGCCCGGCGTACGCCGGGCGTCGGCATGGCGGGCCGAAAACGGGGGTGTTCCCCTCGATCGGTCGGGCAGGAGACATCCTGAGTGGATCGGCCGCCCTCGCGAGTCGGCGACCGGGTTCGGCGTGTGTACGGACGTACCGACCGTGTACGTGTGAAGTGACTGGTGACTTTTGAATCGTGAACTGGTGAATCGGTGAGGTGAAGCGCTGATGGCCACCACCCGGCCTTACTCGCCGGGCGACCGCGGCCCGGAGCCCAGCGGCGCTTCCGGGGCGTCCGAGGGGGACGCGCCGGCGGGCGCGGTACCCCCAGGGGGTGCGACGGCCGTGCCGGCGGCCCCGTCCGGGAGTCGCCAGATCCGCAGGCTGAGCTTCGACGGCGAGAGCGGCGTCGTGCCGCTCGCCCGCGACTTCACCCGCCAGGCGCTGTACGCGTGGGGCTGGCTGCCCGCCGCGACCGCCGACCAGCGGGCCGCCGCGGAGGACGTACTCCTCGTCGTCTCCGAACTGGTCACCAACGCCTGCCTGCACGCCGAGGGCCCCGATCAGTTGGAGATCACCTGCGACAACAAGGTGATCCGCCTGGAGGTCTCCGACCGCGGCACAGGACAGCCCGCCCCGCGCACCCCGCACCGGGCGGGGCGTCCCGGCGGCCACGGCATGTTCATCGTCCAGCGGCTGTGCCTGGACTGGGGTGTCGTGCGCGCGCCCGGCGTCACCGGCAAGAGAGTGTGGGCCGAACTGGGGGCACCCGCCTGAACGGGAGCCGCTCGGCGAGGCCCGACGGCGACCGCGGCACGAGACGGCGCGAGGACCGGCGGCACGAGGGCGGCCACACGAAGACCGGCAACACGAAAGGGCCGCCCCGCGAGGGGCGGCCCTTTCGTGTTCCGGCAGGAGACGTCAGTGCACGTCGCCCATCAGGGACTTCACCTTCCGGCGGTACATGTACACCGCGACACCGGCGAGGGCGGCGAGGACCGCCTCCAGGGTGACCGCTCCCGTGCCGCTGAGGTCGACCCCGGCCACGGCGGGGTTGGACAGCAGGCTGGTGATGGAGTCGCCCGCGGTGACCGCGAGGAACCACACGCCCATCATCTGGCTGGCGTACTTGGCCGGGGCCATCTTGGTCGTCACCGACAGGCCGACCGGGGAGAGGCACAGCTCGCCGACGGTCTGGATCAGGTAGATGCCGACCAGCCACATCGGGCTGACCATGGTGTCGCCGCCGGCCATGCCCAGCGGCAGCAGGAAGAAGAAGAACGAGACGCCGATGAAGAACAGGGCGGCCGAGAACTTCGCGACCGTGCTCGGCTCCTTGCCCTTCCGGCTCAGCCACAGCCAGAACCAGGCGAAGACCGGGGCCAGCGCCATGATGAACACCGGGTTCAGCGACTGGTACCAGGAGGAGGGGAAGCCGAAGCCCAGCAGCGAGGAGGAGGTCTTGGTCTCACCGAACGCCTGGACCGTGGAGCCGCCCTGGTCGTAGATCATCCAGAAGGCGGCGGCCGCGACGAAGAACCAGATGTAGCCGGTCATCCTGGACTGCTCGACGCCCGACAGCTCCTTGTCGCGCTTGATGCGCAGCAGGACGCCGGCCGGGATGACCAGGCCGATGACCGTGAGCGGGATCATCGCCCAGTTCAGGGTGAAGTGGCCGGTGAAGCCGACGAGGCCGTAGAAGACGGCGGCGACCGCGAGCCAGGTCAGGCCCTTGCGCAGCCAGGAGGCGCGCTCGACGGCGTCCAGCGGCTTGGGCACGACGTTGCTCTGCGGGCTCAGGTTCCGGGTGCCGATGAGGAAGGCCGCGAGGCCGATCGCCATGCCCACGGCGGCGAGGCCGAAGCCCAGGTGCCAGCTGACCTGCTGACCGACGGTGCCGATGATCAGCGGCGCGAAGAAGGCACCCATGTTGATGCCCATGTAGAAGATCGTGAAGCCACCGTCGCGGCGCGGGTCGTCCGGGCCGTTGTAGAGGTGGCCGACCATGGTGGAGATGTTGGCCTTCAGCAGGCCGGAGCCGAGCGCGACCAGCGCGAGACCGGCGAAGAAGGGCGCCTGGCCGCCGGGCAGCGCCAGGACCGCGTGGCCCGCCATGATCGTGATCGCGGCGATCGCCACCGTCTTGCGGGGACCCCAGACGCGGTCACCCAGCCATCCGCCGGGCATGGCGAGCAGGTACACCATCGACAGATAGACGGAGTAGATGGCGGTGGTGGTGGCCAGGTCCATGCCGAGCCCACCGCTCATGCTCCCCTTCTTGGCGTCGGGGCCGCCGGAGAGCAGGTACACGACGAGCAGAGCCCGCATACCGTAGAAGCTGAAGCGCTCCCACATCTCGGTCATGAAGAGGGTGGCCAGGCCGCGGGGGTGGCCGAAGAAGGTCTTCTCGGAACCGGGGGTGCCCGGATGGACCGAGTCCTTCGTCAGGCTGGACGCCATGGTCGTTCCTTGCTGGTCGGGACGCGCCGCCCTCGGCGGTTACGCGCCCGGTGGGGGTGGCCGGCACCGGCAGGCCCGAGGTCCACCCCACGCCCAGGGGGAGTCCGCTCCGGATCGCGAAGCGGCGGACGACGGCCACCGGGATCCACACCTCTGCCCGCGTCGACGCGCGTACGAGGCCCGGCCCTAGGTCATTCTTCCCGGGCCGGCCCGGGCCGGCCCGCTCACAAAAGAGACCTTCAGCGTCAATACGATCGCCAAAGGTCCCCTGTGTGCATCAGACGTTCAATCCACCATACGGCAGGACACTGCCGGATATGGAAGGACTTGAGACATGGATCACAGGTTCCTGGGGAACCCTGCCCTGCTTTCGAAGGTCTATTACCGAGACCTCAAACGATCGCGTCCAGGCCGGCCGCGCCGCGAGGCGGGCCGCCCGAGCGGCACTCGACCGGCCGCAAGGTAAGAACCGCGCGTGTCGATCACACCGCAGGACCGCCCCAGCGGGCAGCGCGAGCGGACTACCATCGGCTCATGACCCGTGTACTGCTCGCCGAGGACGACGCGTCCATCTCGGAGCCGCTGGCCCGCGCACTGCGCAGGGAAGGTTACGAGGTCGAGGTGCGTGAGGACGGACCCGCCGCGCTCGACGCCGGAATGCAGGGCGGTGTCGACCTGGTCGTGCTGGACCTCGGACTGCCCGGCATGGACGGCCTGGAGGTTGCCCGCCGGCTGCGCTCCGACGGCCACACGGTGCCCATCCTGATCCTGACCGCACGCGCCGACGAGGTGGACACCGTCGTCGGCCTCGACGCGGGCGCCGACGACTACGTCACCAAGCCCTTCCGGCTCGCCGAACTGCTCGCCCGCGTCCGGGCCCTGCTGCGGCGCGGCGCCGCAGAGCCGCAGCAGCCGCCGGCCACGCACGGCGTGCGCATCGACGTCGAGTCCCACCGCGCGTGGATGGGCGACGAGGAGCTCCAGCTCACCGCCAAGGAGTTCGACCTGCTCCGGGTGCTCGTGCGGGACGCGGGCCGGGTCGTCACCCGCGACCAGCTGATGCGCGAGGTCTGGGACACCACGTGGTGGTCGTCCACCAAGACACTCGACATGCACATCTCGTGGCTGCGCAAGAAGCTCGGCGACGACGCGGCGAACCCCCGGTACATCGCGACCGTGCGCGGAGTCGGCTTCCGCTTCGAGAAGAGCTGAGCCCGCCGCCCCGTGCTTCCGTCAGGTAGGAGGACATGCGCCGCCGACTGATCCAGTCCACGCTTGCCGTGGTCCTGGTCGTGATCGCCGTCTTCGGCGTGTCCCTGGTGATCGTCGAGACCCGCACCATCAGCAGCAGCGCCCAGGAGCGCGTCGACTCCGAGGCGCTGCGGCTGGCCAGCATCGTCGACAGCCGGCTGCTCGGTGACGCGACGGTCAACGCGGGGATCCTGCGCCACCAGATGGCCGACGGTCAGTACGCCGTGATCGGCATCCCCGGGAAGCCGCCCATCCAGGTCGGCGACAAACCGTCCGGCGACGTGATCCACTCCACGGCCAAGGGAGAGCAGGGCGAGACCGTTCGGGTGGAGGAGCCCCGCTCCTCGGTGACCCGCGAGGTCGGCCGCACGCTGCTGATCATCGGCCTGGTCGCGCTGCTCGCGGTGGTCGCCGCGGTGCTGCTCGCAGTCCGCCAGGCCAACCGGCTCGCCTCCCCGCTGACCGACCTCGCCGAGACCGCCGAGCGTCTCGGATCCGGCGACCCGCGCCCCCGCCACAAGCGCTACGGCGTCCCGGAGCTGGACCGGGTCGCGGACGTGCTCGACGGATCGGCCGAGCGCATCGCCCGGATGCTGACCGCCGAGCGGCGGCTCGCCGCCGACGCCTCGCACCAGCTGCGTACGCCGCTGACCGCGCTGTCCATGCGCCTGGAGGAGATCACCCTCACCGACGACCCGGACACGGTGAAGGAGGAGGCGAACGTCGCCCTCACCCAGGTCGAGCGGCTGACCGACGTGGTGGACCGCCTGCTGACCAACGCCCGCGACCCGCGCACCGGCTCCGCCGTCTCCTTCGACCTCGATGAGGTCATCCAGCAGCAGATCGCCGAGTGGCGCCCCGCCTACCGCAGCGCCGGCCGTGCGATCGTCAGCTCCGGCAAACGGCACCTCCAGGCCGTGGGCACGCCGGGCGCCGTCGCGCAGGTGCTGGCCGCGCTGATCGAGAACTCCCTCATGCACGGCGGCGGCACGGTGGCGCTGCGCACCCGGGTGACCGGCAACCAGGCCGTGGTGGAGGTCACCGACGAGGGCTCCGGCGTCCCCGCCGACCTGGGCGCCCGGATCTTCGAGCGCACCATCAGCGGCCGCAACTCCACGGGCATCGGACTCGCCGTCGCCCGCGACCTCGCCGAGGCCGACGGCGGCCGCCTGGAACTGCTCCAGGCCCAGCCGCCCGTCTTCGGCCTGTTCCTGTCCCGCACCCCGCCGCTGAAGAGGCAGCCGGAGGACCCGACGGTGCGCTGACCGCCCGAGCCCGGGATCTAGCGGAAGGCGTTGGTCCGGGGCTTCTTCGACTCGGTCTGGAGGAAGGACTCCGCGCCCGCCACTGCCTGCCGGGCCGGCAGGGTGCGGAAGACCCAGGTGCGGTACGACCAGAAGCGGAACAGGGTGGCGATGCCGATGCCGAGGAACTTGAAGACGTTGCTCTGCAGCGGGCTGTCCCAGCCGAAGCCGTACGTCGCCAGGTACAGCACGCCGTTCTCGATCACCAAACCGACCACGCTGAACAGCAGGAACAGCGTCAGTTCCTTGGTGCGCCCGCTCTTGTCGCGGTCCCGGTAGGTGAAGTAGCGGAAGCCGATGTAGTTGAAGACGATCGCCACGACGGTGGCGATGACGCTCGCCCGCACCACCTGGAGTCCGGTCACGTGCCGCACCAGGTTGAACACGAGCAGGTTGACCAGCAGTCCCGCCCCGCCCACCGCGCCGAACTTCACGACCTCGCGCCAGAGCTGGTCCACGCGCCTGCGCAGCGCGCCGCGGGGCGCCGGGGGCGCCGGTCGAAGCCCCGAGGAACCATGTTCCATGGTCGTGCAGGCCCCCGTCTCGGTCGATTCCGTCAACCCGGCCATGCTAACCAGCGGCGCACGCCCGCGCCTGTGGACAAGGCATCAGCTCGGGAACGGGTCGGAAAGAGTCCGGGAAAAGGCGGGAAAGAGCCGTCGAAGCGACTGGTAAGAACGCCGATGGGGGCGCCGCCGCGTACGTCAGTGCGGGGGGTGACATCCCCGAGAGGCGCCGGTACGGCCCCGGCGGGCGCGGAAGCTGGGCGCGGCGCCGCGGCCGATACCCTAGGAGCGTGACGTTTCCGGTAGTCGGCATGGTCGGCGGTGGCCAGCTCGCTCGTATGACACACGAGGCGGGCATCCCGCTGGGCATCAGGTTCAAGCTCCTCAGTGACACTCCCCAGGACTCCGCGGCGCAGGTGGTGAGCGACGTCGTCATCGGCGACTACCGCGACCTGGACACGCTGCGCGCGTTCGCGCGGGGCTGCGACGTGATCACCTTCGATCACGAGCACGTCCCCACCGAGCACCTGCGGGCCCTGGAGGCGGACGGCATCCCCGTGCGCCCCGGCCCCGACGCGCTCGTGCACGCCCAGGACAAGGGCGTGATGCGCGCGCGGCTCGACGCGATCGGCGTGCCGTGCCCGCGGCACCGGATCGTGGCCGACCCGCAGGATGTCGCCGCGTTCGCTGCCGAGGGCGACGGGTTTCCCGTGGTCCTGAAGACCGTCCGCGGTGGTTACGACGGCAAGGGCGTGTGGGTGGTCGACTCCGTCGAGGAGGCCGCCGAGCCCTTCCGCGCCGGTGTGCCCGTCCTCGCCGAGGAGAAGGTCGACTTCGTCCGGGAACTCGCCGCCAACGTCGTACGCTCCCCGCACGGCCAGGCCGTGGCCTACCCGGTCGTCGAGTCGCGGCAGGTGAACGGCGTCTGCGACACCGTGATAGCCCCGGCACCCGACCTCGACGAGAGACTGGCCCTCCAGGCCGAGCAGCTCGCGCTGACCATCGCCAAGGAACTCGGTGTCGTCGGCCACCTCGCCGTCGAGCTGTTCCAGACCCGCGACGGGCGCATCCTCGTCAACGAGCTGGCGATGCGCCCGCACAACTCCGGCCACTGGTCGATGGACGGCGCCATCACCTCCCAGTTCGCCAACCACGTCCGCGCGGTCCTCGACCTCCCGCTCGGCGACCCCCGCCCGCGCGCCCGGTGGACCGTCATGGTGAACGTGCTCGGCGGCGACTATCCCGACATGTACTCCGCGTACCTGCACTGCATGGCCCGCGACCCCCAGCTCAAGATCCACATGTACGGCAAGGACGTGAAGCCCGGCCGCAAGGTCGGCCACGTCAACACCTACGGCGACGACCTGGACGACGTGTTGGAACGCGCCCGTCACGCAGCCGGCTACCTGAGAGGCACCATCACCGAATGAGCCCAGTTGTTGGCATCGTCATGGGGTCGGACTCCGACTGGCCCGTCATGGAGGCAGCCGCCGAGGCGCTCGACGAGTTCGAGATCTCCTACGAGGTCGACGTGGTCTCCGCGCACCGCATGCCGCGCGAGATGATCGCGTACGGCGAGCGTGCGGTGGACCGCGGACTGAAGGCGATCATCGCGGGCGCGGGCGGGGCCGCCCATCTGCCCGGCATGCTCGCCTCCGTGACGCCGCTGCCGGTGATCGGCGTGCCCGTCCCGCTGAAGTACCTGGACGGCATGGACTCCCTGCTGTCGATCGTGCAGATGCCGGCCGGGGTTCCGGTGGCGACCGTGTCCGTGGGCGGCGCCCGCAACGCGGGGCTGCTCGCCGCCCGGATGCTCGCCGCGCACGACGAGGAACTGCTCGCCCGGATGCGGGAGTTCCAGCAGGAGCTGAACGACCAGGCCACCGAGAAGGGCAAGCGGCTGCGCGCCAAGGTCGAGAACTCCGGCGGCTTCGGCTTCGGCACGGGGAAGTGACGCCGATGACCTCGCTGAACGAAGCCCGGGACCTGCTGCGCGAGTTCCCCGTCGTCGACGGCCACAACGACCTGCCCTGGGCGCTGCGCGAGCAGGTCCGCTACGACCTCGACGCCCGCGACATCGCCACCCCCCAGAACGCCCATCTGCACACCGACCTGCCCCGCCTGCGCGAGGGCGGCGTCGGCGCCCAGTTCTGGTCGGTCTACGTCCGCGCGGACCTGCCCGACCCGGTGCCGGCGACGCTGGAACAAATCGACTGCGTACGGCAGTTGCTCGCCCGCCACCCGGCCGACCTGGCACCCGCCCTGACCGCCGCCGACATGGAGGCGGCGCGTGCCGAGGGCCGGATCGCCTCCCTCATGGGCGCCGAGGGCGGCCACTCCATCGCCGACTCCCTCGGCACGCTGCGCGGGCTGTACGCGCTCGGCGTGCGGTACATGACGCTCACCCACAACGACAACGTGGCCTGGGCGGACTCGGCGACGGACGAGCCGGGCGTGGGCGGCCTGTCGGCCTTCGGCCGCGAGGTGGTCCGGGAGATGAACCGGCTCGGCATGCTGGTCGACCTCTCCCACGTGGCCGCGACGACCATGCGGGACGCGCTCGACACCACGAGCGCGCCGGTGATCTTCTCGCACTCCTCCGCGCGGGCCGTGTGCGACCACCCCCGCAACATCCCGGACGACGTGCTGGAGCGGCTGCCCGCCAACGGCGGGATCGCGATGGTGACGTTCGTGCCCAAGTTCGTGCTCCAGGCGGCCGTGGACTGGACGTCCGCCGCCGACGAGAACATGCGCGCACACGGCTTCCACCCCCTCGACAGCACCGCCGAGGCGATGAAGGTCCACCATGCCTTCGAGGAGGCGCACCCGCGCCCGGTCGCCACGGTCGCCACGGTGGCCGACCACCTCGACCACATGCGTGAGGTCGCCGGCGTCGACCACCTGGGCATCGGCGGCGACTACGATGGCACGCCCTTCACCCCCGACGGCCTCGGCGACGTCTCCGGCTACCCGAACCTGATCGCGGAACTCCTGGACCGAGGCTGGTCCAGGACTGACCTGGCCAAGCTCACCTGGCAGAACGCGGTCCGTGTCCTGGGCGCCGCGGAGGACGTGGCCCGTGACGAACAGGCCACCCGGGCACCGTCCAACGCGACGATCGGCGAACTCGACGGCTGAGTTCCGCTGCCGGACGGCAGGAGACCACGTACGTGCGTCTCCTGCCGTCCCGTCCCGTCGCGTACGGCGGCCGGCGGACGTCTCTCAGCAGGCGCACAGGCAGAACGGGTGCCCGGCCGGATCGGCGTAGACCCGGAAGCTCTTGCCGCCCTGCTCGGCCAGGGGCTTCGCGCCGAGCGCCAGCACCCCCTTCTCCGCCGTGTCCAGGTCCTCCACCACCAGGTCCAGGTGGAACTGCTGCGAGGCGTCCCCGGCCGGCCACCTCGGCGGCACGTGCCCCGGCGCCCGCTGGAACGCCAGCGCCGATCCGCCCGGCACCTTCAGGTCCACCCAGTCGCCGTCGCCCTCCACGGTCCCGCCGAGCACCTCGGCGTAGAAGCCGGCGAGGGCGCGCGGGTCGGGACAGTCCAGGACGACGACACCCAGCTTGGCGAGAGCCATGACTTCCTCCCAGTCGGGGACGGTGTTACCCATGGAGGCGGGTAACCGGTAACCGTTACCGTATGCTCCCGCATTGCAGGTAACGACGCAACCGCATTCAAGAGGTACCGTCGCTGACATGAGTGAGAGATCGTCCGCGCCCGGGGGCCTGGCGCTGGTCGAGGCCCTGGTGAACACGCTGGACATCGAGACGGGCGCCGACTCGCTCGACACGGCGGAGGGCCGGGCGCGGCTGGGGATCCCCGAGGCGGAGCTGCCGCGGGCACGCGAGCTGCGCGAGTCGCTGCGGGCGGCGCTGCTGGCTCACGCCGGTCACTCCCCGCACCGGGAGGTGACACCGCTGGGCGAGCTGCTGGCGCGGGCGCCGCTGCTGGTGTCCGTCGACGCCGGGGACGGCTCGGCCACGCTCGTGCCCGCCGACGCCGGTCCCCTGCTCTCCCGGGTCGCCGCCGCCGTCGCCGAGGCCCTCGTCGCGGGCACCTGGACCCGGCTGAAGGCCTGTGAGGCGGCCACGTGCCACTGGGCGTTCTACGACCGCAGCCCGGCCGGCCGCGGCCGCTGGTGCTCGATGCAGGTGTGCGGAGCGCGCGCGAAGATGCGCCGCTACCGGGCGAAGCAGACCTGATCCACAGGGAGTTCCTCGTTCACACCCGGCTCCGGTGGTGCACAATGCGTGCAGACGCCGGTTCGGCCGACTGAGCCTCGGCCGAACCGGCGTCACATGTCCTTGTCTGCCCGCCGGCGCGGGACTAAGCGGTCGGGCGTCCCATCGCCCGGTACGTCCACCCGGCCCGCCGCCACAGCTCCGGGTCGAGCGCGTTGCGCCCGTCGAGGACCACCCGGGCGGCCACGACCTCGCCCAGCCCGGCCGGGTCCAGCTCGCGGAACTCCCGCCACTCCGTCAGGTGCAGCACGACGTCCGCGCCCCGCACGGCCTCGAGCGCGGAGCCCGCGTATCCGAGCGTGGGGAACACCCGCCGGGCGTTGTCCATGCCCTTGGGGTCGTAGACCGTCACCTGGCCGCCCTGGAGGTGGATCTGCCCGGCGACGTTGAGCGCGGGAGAGTCCCGTACATCGTCCGAGTCCGGCTTGAAGGTGGCGCCGAGCACCGCGACCCGCTTGCCGAGGAACGGCCCGCCGCCCAGCGCCTGCCGGGCCAGCTCCACCATCTGCCCGCGCTGGCGCATGTTGACGGAGTCGATCTCGCGCAGGAAGGTCAGCGCCTGGTCCGCGCCCAGTTCACCGGCGCGCGCCATGAAGGCCCGGATGTCCTTGGGCAGGCAGCCGCCGCCGAAGCCGATCCCGGCCCGCAGGAACTTCCTGCCGATCCGGTCGTCGTGTCCGATGGCCTCGGCCAGCTTGGCCACGTCGCCGCCGGCGGCCTCGCAGACCTCGGCCATCGCGTTGATGAAGGAGATCTTCGTGGCCAGGAAGGAGTTCGCGGAGGTCTTCACCAGTTCCGCGGTGGGGAAGTCGGTGACCACGAAGGGGGAACCCTCGCCGATCGGCGTGGCGTAGATCTCGCGCAGCAGCTTCTCCGCCCGCTCGCTGCGCACGCCGACCACGATCCGGTCCGGGTGCAGCGTGTCCTGCACGGCGAAGCCCTCGCGCAGGAACTCCGGGTTCCAGGCCAGCTCCACGTCCGCGCCCGCGGGCGCGAGCTCGGTGATCGTACGGGCCAGCCGGTCGGCGGACCCCACGGGCACCGTCGACTTGCCGACGACGAGCGCGGGACCGGTCAGGTGCGGGGCGAGCGAGGTGACGGCGGAGTCCACGTAACTCATGTCACAGGCGTACTCGCCGTGCTTCTGCGGGGTGTTCACGCAGACGAAGTGGATGTCGCCGAACGCGGCCGCCTCCGCGTAGTCCGTCGTGAAGCTCAGCCGCCCGGTCGAGCCCTCGATCCCGGCCACGTGCCGCCGCAGCAGCTCATCGAGACCGGGCTCGTACATCGGGACCTCGCCCCGCCGGAGCATCTCGATCTTCTCGGGGACGATGTCCAGACCCAGTACCTCGAACCCGAGCTCGGCCATGGCCGCGGCGTGCGTCGCGCCGAGATAGCCGGTGCCGATCACAGTGATCTTGAGGCTCATGGGTGCTCCAGGAGAGACGATGGTGATGCGGTGCCCGAGCATATCGGGGGCATGCGCGGGGCCTTCGCCGGGCAATGTCCCCGCTGTCGCCAAGCTCACGTATCACTGACGTGGGCGGGCGCATAAAATTTGGGTTACTTAACGGTAATTAGCGTTGGAGCGTGAGAGACCTTGGCCGGATCGGCTGACTTCGACCTGTACCGCCCGTCCGAGGAGCACGACATGCTCCGCGACGCCGTCCGCTCGCTGGCCGAGGCGAAGATCGCGCCGTACGCCGCCGTGGTGGACGAGGAGGCCCGCTTCCCGCAGGAGGCCCTGGAGGCGCTGGTCGCCAACGACCTGCACGCGGTGCACGTGCCCGAGGAGTACGGCGGCGCGGGCGCGGACGCCCTCGCGACGGTGATCGTGATCGAGGAGGTGGCCCGCGTGTGCGCGTCCTCCTCCCTCATCCCGGCCGTGAACAAGCTGGGTTCGCTGCCGGTGATGCTCTCCGGCTCCGAGGAACTGAAGAAGCGGTACCTGACCCCGCTCGCCAAGGGCAACGCGATGTTCTCGTACTGCCTGTCCGAGCCGGACGCGGGCTCCGACGCGGCCGGCATGAAGACCAAGGCGGTCCGCGAGGGCGACACGTACGTCCTCAACGGCGTGAAGCGCTGGATCACCAACGCGGGCGTGTCCGACTTCTACACGGTGATGGCCGTCACCGACCCCGACAAGCGCAGCAAGGGCATCTCGGCGTTCGTCGTCGAGAAGTCGGACCCCGGGGTCTCCTTCGGCGCCCCGGAGAAGAAGCTCGGCATCAAGGGCTCCCCGACCCGCGAGGTCTACCTGGACAACGTCCGTATCCCCGCCGACCGCATGATCGGCGCCGAGGGCACCGGCTTCGCCACGGCGATGAAGACCCTGGACCACACCCGCATCACCATCGCGGCCCAGGCCCTCGGCATCGCCCAGGGCGCCCTCGACTACGCCAAGGGCTACGTCAAGGAGCGCAAGCAGTTCGGCAAGCCGATCGCCGACTTCCAGGGCATCCAGTTCATGCTCGCCGACATGGCCATGAAGATCGAGGCCGCCCGCAACCTCACCTACGCGGCCGCCGCCAAGTCGGAGCGGGGCGATTCCGACCTCACCTTCCAGGGCGCCGCCGCCAAGTGCTTCGCCTCGGACGTCGCCATGGAGGTCACCACGGACGCCGTCCAGCTCCTCGGCGGCTACGGCTACACCCGCGACTACCCGGTCGAGCGCATGATGCGCGACGCCAAGATCACGCAGATCTACGAGGGCACGAACCAGGTCCAGCGGATCGTGATGGCGAGGAACCTGCCCTAGCGGATCCCTCTCCGGCGGGTCCCTTCACGGGTGTTCGACGGCCTCCGGCATCGCGCCGGGGGCCGTTCGCGTCGCCCCGGGAGAGGGCCGCCGTAAGCCGAACGGCGGTAACCGGGGCGGTGTCCGT
Source organism: Streptomyces sp. NPDC014889 (assembly GCF_043081205.1). Taxonomy (NCBI): domain Bacteria; kingdom Bacillati; phylum Actinomycetota; class Actinomycetes; order Kitasatosporales; family Streptomycetaceae; genus Streptomyces; species Streptomyces sp. NPDC014889. The sequence goes on along the minus strand of NZ_JBIBWH010000006.1, from coordinate 36,117 downwards.
GCCGGATGGCGCGGGTGCCCGGGCGGGCGTACGACGGAAGGGAACAGGGCCCCGCCCCGGTGCCCTTCGTCCCCCAGGAGGAGCCATGACCCAGCCCGGAACCATGACCCCCATGAGCAAGGAGATGCAGGACTGCGTCCAGGCCTGCATGGCGTGCCACACCGTCTGCGAAGAGGCCATGAGCGGCTGCATGCAGTTGGGCGGCCAGGCGCAGATGCAGATCATGCGCGCGCTCATGGACTGCTCCGAGATGACCCGCATGTGCGCGGACATGATGATGCGCCGCTCGCCCATGGCGGCCGAGATGTGCGCGATGTGCGCCAAGGCGTGCGACATGTGCGCCGAGGCGTGCATGTCCATGCCCGACGACAAGATGATGAGGCGCTGCGCGGAGGCGTGTCGCCGCTGCGCGGAGATGTGCCGCGCGATGGCCGGCGTCAGGATGTGACCTGAGCCCGACCGGACGGCCGAAGCCCCGCGGTGCCGGCCGGCACCGCGGGGCTCTCCTGGCCCAGGGGCCGGGTCAGTTGCCCGTGACCGTGACCTTCTCGTCGTTCTTCAGCTCGTTGACCAGCGTCTTGACCTTCGGCATGTCCCACACGAGGTTGCCGCCGGTCGAGCCGGATATCGGCATGTTCATGGAGGTGCCGTCGCCGCCGTTGACGTTCTTCATCGCCCAGAACATGGAGGCCAGGTCCCACAGGCTCATGTCCTTGTCGACGATCAGGGAGTCCAGGCCCGCGCCCATCGTCGGGTAGAGCTTGAACGGGTTCAGGACGGTCGAGGGGGTCGCCACCTGGTGGGCCAGGGCCGCGAGGAACTTCTGCTGGTTCTTCGTGCGCTCCAGGTCGGAGGCGGCGAAGGCGTGCCGGGTGCGGACGAAGGCCAGGGCCTGCCGGCCGTCCAGCGTCTGCTTGCCCGCCTTGAAGTCGGCGCCCGAGTACTTGTCCTTGAAGCCCTTGTCGAGGGTGAGTTCCACGCCGCCGACCGCGTCCACGATGTTCGCGAAGCCGGCGAAGCCGATCTCCACGTAGTGGTCTATGTGCAGTCCGGTGTTGTACTCGACGGTGCGGACCAGCAGCTCCGGGCCGTCGAAGGCGTAGGCCGCGTTCAGCTTGTTCGGGCCGAGCGGGCCCTTGATCTTGCCGGACTCCGAACCGCGGAACTGCGGGATCGTGACGTTGGAGTCGCGCGGCAGGGATATCAGGGTGTCGCCGTTGTCGCCGACGTGCAGGATCATCATCGAGTCCGTGCGCTTGCCCTCGGCGGACCCGGTGTGCAGATCCTTCTTCTGCTCGGAGGACATGCCCTCACGGCTGTCGGAGCCGACGATCAGGTAGTTCGTGCCCTTGCCGGCCTCCGGGCGGTCGATGACCTTGGACAGGTCGACCTCGCGGCGCAGCTTGGAGTCGGCCCAGAAGTAGGTCGCGACCGAGGTCACCACGAGCAGCGTGACCAGGGTGATCACGGTCCACTTGAAGCGGCGGCGCCAGTTCGGCGCGGCACGGTAGGCGCGGGGGTCGTCGCCGCCCGGTCCGCCGGGTCCGCCGTAGACATGGCCGGAGTTGTAGCCGCTGTCGTAACCGTCGTAGCCGCCGGGATCGTCGTATCCCCGGCCGTCGACGTACGACGGCTGCTGCGGGATCCCGTACGGCGGTGCCGAGGGACCGGGGCCGCCGGGGCCGGGGTACCCGCCCTGTCCGGCGGGGCCCCCCGGGCCGCCGCGCCGTACCTGGCGCATCACACGCGCCCCTTCCGGCGTCGCGCCGGCGCTGCCGCGTCCGTATCGGGGTCCGCGGTCGCCGCCGGACCGCCCCTCGGGCCAATCAGTCATGCGCCCCAGTGTGCAGGGCACCGCTGTGTGCCTTACAAGGGCCGTCAGTAAATAAGGGCGCCGCTGTTGCCAAGCTGACACAAATTCCCCGGATGCCGCCTCGGCATAAGGTAGGGGTCATGACAGAGCAGGCCTCCGCCCTCGAGTCCGAGATATCGGACATCCCCGGCAAGCCGACTTCGGCTTCCCGGACCACCCTGAGCCACATCATGACCCACAACGACACCAACCTGCTGGGGACGGTGCACGGCGGTGTGATCATGAAGCTGGTCGACGACGCGGCGGGCGCGGTGGCCGGCCGGCACAGCGGCGGACCCGCCGTCACGGCGTCCATGGACGAGATGGTGTTCCTCGAACCGGTCCGGGTCGGCGACCTCGTCCATGTGAAGGCCCAGGTCAACTGGACCGGCCGCACCTCCATGGAGGTCGGCGTGCGAGTCCTCGCCGAACGCTGGAACGAGTCCACGCCGACCACCCGGGTCGGCTCGGCCTACCTGGTCTTCACCGCCGTGGACGCCGACGGCAAGCCGCGCCCCGTGCCGCCGGTGCTGCCCGAGACCGACCGGGACCGGCGGCGCTACCAGGAGGCCCAGATCCGCCGCACCCACCGCCTGGCCCGCCGCCGCGCGATCAAGGAGCTGCGCGAGAGGCGCGCCGCCGAGGGCTTCGAGGACTGACGGCGGCCCGCCGGTTCACTCCGTCAGCCGCACAGCACCTCGTCGCCCGTCACGACCGTGGCGGCACCCTGCTCCGGGTCCTCCACCCGCACCGGGCGCACCTGGCGGTAGTCGCTTCCCGCGATCACCTTGAGCGTGGCGCCCTGCCCCGGCACGGCCCGCAGCTCACTGCCCGGCAGCGCCGCGGCGAGCGACTTCGCCGACCGGTCCCACTGGGGGTCGTAGAGCACGACGGTCCGCCGCGCGGTGCGGTCCTTGGCATCCGTGGGCGCCCCGGTCGTACGGAACCCGGTCGAGGCCAGCGCCCGGTCCACCCGCTTGCCGAGCCCGGCCGCGGCGGTGCCGTTCTCCACCTGGACCCGGATCTGCTGCGGGGCGACCTGCACGGTCGCCGGAGGGTGCGTCGGCCGCGGCCGTCCCACGGTCAGCGGCCGGTCGTCGCGCAGGGCCTGGAAGAGCCGGTCCGCCTTGGTCCGGTCCCACTTCACCGTCGAGCCGACGCCCTTGACGGGATACGACGGCTGCGCGATCGGGACAGTGGTGAACTCGGAGGAGGACGGGGAGAAGTTGCGCATCGCCCGGCCGAGGTCCAGCAGCTCGTCGGTGTGGAAACCCTGGTCCGCCCGCACCGAGCCCAGCACGGTCAGCGCCACGTTCCGGAACTTGATCGGGTTCAGCAGCACCCGGGAGGAGGTCGCCCGCTCGATCAGGGCGGCCAGGAACCGCTGCTGGCGCTTCATCCGGCCGAGGTCGCTGGCCCCGTCGACGTGCCGGGAACGGACGTACTGCAGGGCCTGGCCGCCGGAGAGCGTGTGCGTGCCGGCCGGCAGGTCCAGGCCGGAGTAGCTGTCCTTCATCGGTTCGTAGGTGCAGATCTGCACCCCGCCGAGGACGTCCACGGTCCGCATGAAGGTGGTGAAGTCCACCTCCAGATAGTGGTCGATCTTCAGACGGGTCAGGTCCTCGACCGTGCGCACGGTCAGATGGGGCCCGCCCTCCGCGTACGCCGCGTTGAGCTTGACGGGATGCGGTCCGTGCCGCCTGCCGGAGTTCTGCTCGATGTGACCGGGCAGCTCGGCGTAGGAGTCGCGGGGCAGGCTCACCACGCTGGCCCGCTGCCGGTCCTGCGACACGTGCACGATCATCATCGTGTCGGTGCAGTGGCAGGCCTGGCCGCCCAGCCGGTACTGGCGCCGCTCCTGCTCGCTGATCCGGTCCCGGCCGTCGGTGCCGACCAGCAGGACGTTCATGCCGTGACCCGCCCGCGGGCGGTTCTTCATGTCCTTGAAGGGATCGACCCGGGCGATGTCCGCGTCCAGGCTGGAGACCACCGCGTGCCCGATCCCGGCGGAGGCGAGCACCACCACCGACAGCGTGGTCGCCGCCCGCATGGCCCAGCGCGGTCTTTTCCGCGGTACGGACGCGTACGGGACCCGGGCCGACCGCGGCGGTGCGGGGCGGCGCTGCGGGGGGCGCGATGACCGCGGGCGGGGCCGGGACGGCGTGGTGGGCATGGGGACACCTCCGCATAGGCGTGGGTGGGCACCGTGAGCACCGTAGGGCCATACGATCTCCTGATTGGCGCAGTGACCCCCACGGCGCGCACCGGTGTCCCCCGTTCGCGGTAACGTGAGCACCGATGAACGCCAAGCCCGACGTGCGGCTCCCCGCCGTTTCTGTGATCATGCCCGTCCTCAACGAGGAACGGCACCTGCGCGGAGCCGTCGAAGCGATCCTCGCGCAGGAGTACGGCGGCGAGATGGAGGTCGTGATCGCCCTCGGTCCGTCCACGGACCGCACGGACGAGATCGCCGCCAGGCTCGTGGCCGAGGACCCGCGCGTGCACACGGTCCCGAACCCCACCGGCCGCACCCCCGCCGCGCTCAACGCCGCGATCAAGGCCTCCCGCCATCCGATCGTGGTCCGTGTCGACGGGCACGGGATGCTCTCGCCGGACTACATCGCCACGGCGGTACGGCTCCTGGAGGAGACCGGCGCGCAGAACGTCGGCGGCATCATGCACGCCGAGGGCGAGAACGCCTGGGAGCACGCCGTCGCCGCCGCCATGACCTCGAAGATCGGGGTGGGCAACGCCGTCTTCCACACCGGCGGCCGGGCCGGCCCGGCCGAAACGGTCTACCTGGGTGTCTTCCGCCGCGCGGCCCTGGAGCAACAGGGCGGCTACAACGAGGAGTTCATCCGGGCCCAGGACTGGGAGCTCAACTTCCGCATCCGCGAGGCGGGCGGCCTGATCTGGTTCTCGCCCGAACTGCGGGTGTCCTACCGGCCGCGCCCGAACGTCAAGGCCCTCGCCAAGCAGTACAAGGACTACGGCCGCTGGCGGCACGTGGTCGCCCGCTACCACCAGGGCTCCATCAACCTGCGCTACCTCGCCCCGCCGGCCGCGGTGTGCGCCATCGCGGCCGGGATCGTGGTGGGCGCCGCCCTGACCCCGTGGGCCCTGGTGGTCCCCGGCGGCTACCTGGCGGCGATCACCGCCGGCTCGCTCCCCGCGGGCAGGAACCTCCCCCTGTCCGCCCGGCTGCGCATCCCGGTCGCCCTGGCCACCATGCACATGTCCTGGGGCTGGGGCTTCCTGACCAGCCCCAAGTCCCTGGCCAGAAGGGTCATCGCGTCCCGGCGGCCGGCAGTGGCCGGCCAGGCCTGACCGGTCTGACCGCCGACGGCCAGTCAGCCCCGGAGCCCAAGCGTGCTCCGGGGCTAACCGCGCGAGAGGAACGTCAGCACACGGAGCTGGTGGATCCCCCGGTCGAGTTCAGGTAGCCGGTGGCGTGCGTGCAGCGTGAGGCAGTGTTGGCCGCAGGACCCCACAGCTCGGAACGCGTGGTGTTGTTCACCGTCGCCTGGCCGTAGTCGACACCGGAGTCCGCCTCGTTGACGATCTTCACATACAGGTCCCACGACGAGTGCGTGTCGCGGTACTGCTGCCAGACGAAGATGTAGGCGTAGTTGTAGCCGCAGCCGTAGTACTGCTTGACGGACGCGGCCTGCATGCCGCCCACGGTCAGAACGCGCGTGGTCCCGATCTGGGAGACGTTTGAGCACGAGGACGGCGTGGAGGCGGAGGCGCCGGGGGCCACGACGACGCCGATGCCGATGATCGCGGCGAGGGAGGTAAGAACAGTTCCGATCTTTTTAGTGATGTTCATGTGCGGGATGCTTGCATAAGAGATCTGTAGATGAAAGCCCTTGCTGAATAAGGGAGTTGGGGCCGATCGGCCTGTATGGCGAACGCCATTCATTCCTGCCTCTCCGGCCCCCGAGCCCGACACCTGTTGCTCCGCGTTCGCCCGGGGGCGTCGACGCGGCCCGTTGGCCGGCTACCACCGATAGGGCGCGTACACGTCCATGCACTGGTTCTCGTCCGAGCCGTTGATGGCGTCGGAGTTGTCGGGCAGTTCTCCGGGCTTCGGCGTGGCCTCCTCCGGATAGGTGCTCCCCGTACGCCAGTCGGCGCCGACGACGACGGTGACACCGGAGACGTCGGTCGACTTGCGCACCGAACTCAGCGGAATCCCGAGGGCCTTGGCGACGCTCTGCGCGTCGCCCTCCATGTCCGCGCTCGGGTACCGCACGAGCGTCTCGTCCTCCGCCAGCGCCGGCGAGGTGTCCGCGGCGGCCCGGGTGAAGCCCTTGCCCGCCAGTTCCTGGCTGATCTCCCGGGCCCGGCCGCCGACCGGGGCCTGGGTGGCGGTGCGGGTGGCGTTCTGCACCAGGACGCCCAGGCGGTCGGCCGCGACCGAGGGAGTCCTGCTCGGCGCGCTCTTGCCGGTCCGCTTCTTGGCGTCCGCCGACGGGCCCTTGTCGTCGAAGGGCACGTCGTCGCGGAGCATCTTCCACATCCGCGCGGCGTTGGCGCCGTCCGGGAGCAGGTGGTTCTCGTCCTTCCAGTCCTTGATGTTGGGCATCGTGGTCATGGTGATGCGGTCGGTGGGGACCGTCTTCAGCTGCATTCCGAGGTCGTACAGCTTCTTGACGGTGCCGACCTCCTCGGAGACCTCGAGCGACTTCGTGGCCGTCTCCGCCAGGTTCATCAGCCGGCCGGTGTCGGTGAAGACGTTCTGGTGCTGCAGCGTGCGGATCATCGAGTTCAGGTACATGTGCTGGCCCCTGGCCCGCATCTGGTCGCTGCCCCAGGCGTGCCGGGTGCGCAGCCACTGCAGGGCCTGTTTGCCCTTGACCTTGTGCTTGCCCGCCGTCAGCTTCAGGCCGGAACCCCCGGGCGCCTGGGGCGTGGGGTGGTCCCACACGTTCTGCTTGACGCAGACCTCGACGCCGCCGATGGCGTCCGCCATCTTCACCACGCCCGCGAAGTCGATCGTCATCCAGTGGTCGATGTACACACCGGTGAGGCTCTCCCAGGTGGCGAGCGTACAGCCGGGGCCGCCGCGGGCCAGCGACTCGTTGATGATCTTGTTGACCGGCGGATAGACCTCGCCGGTGTCGGGGTCGGTGCACTTGGGGATGTCGACCCGGGTGTCCCGCGGGATGCTCACCACGGCGGCGCTCTTGCGGTCCGCGGCCAGGTGGATCAGCATCTGCACATCGGCCCGCGGCGGGGTGCCGCGGTTGTCCCGGCTGCCGCCCAGCGCGACGTTCGCGTCGGAGTTACGGCTGTCGGAACCGATCAGCAGGATGTTCATGGGCGTCTGGCCGGCCGCGTTCGGCCTCGACCGCTGCGCCTTGGAGTCGCCGCTGCTGCGCTGACCCTTGCGGATGTTGTTGTTCAGGTGCTGGTAGTAGAGGTATCCGGCGCCGGCCGTGCCGAGTACGACCAGTGCGAGCGCCGTGGCCGACCAGCGCAGTACGCGCCGCGCGGGGCTTGCGCCCCCGGCATCGCGCCTCTTCCCGCCGCGTCCTCCTCCGCCGCGCCCCCCTCCACCGTGCCGGCCGCGGCCGTCCGATGTGCTGCCCTTGCGCGGCGCGGGAGGTATCGCTTCCTCGACCGCCGACCCCTCCCCGCGCAGACTGCTCCGCGTCACTCCCCGTCCTCCCACCCTGGTGCCATGCCATGAAACAGGCCTGCCGTGCGTCGGGTTAGACGCACGACAGGCCCATAAGGTGGTGCGGTTCGCTCAACTTGCGCATTCGACCTTGTCCGCCGTGGACTTTCCGCTGACCTCCGGGGCCTTCGTCGGCGGAGTGAGTGGCACGCCGGCACCCTTGAAGTCCTTGCCCAGGGTCAGGGTCATCGTCGGCAGACCCTGGGAGTTGGTGAAGCTCTTGCCGGGCTTCAGCGCGGCCCCGGACAGTCCCATGAGCGCCGCGAGCTTGCGGGCCTGCGGTGCCTGGTCGGGCGCGTACTCGAGCGTGGTCTTGGCGATCTCCTTGGGCGCGTTGGCCGCGTTCTCCGACTTGAGCACGCCCACGGAGGTCTGCAGCCAGGTGACGGTCTCCCCGGCGGCGCCGGCGGCGGCCCCTCCGTTGAAGACCCGGACCCGCACCTCGGAGGCCTCGGACTGGGTGCCCTTGAGGCGGGCGGCCGCGGCGCTCTTGTCGGCCTTCTGCTTCTTCTTCACTTCGGTGAAGGAGACGTCGTTGGCGATGGCGTCGAAGACCGGGGGCGCGAGGTTCGGGTCGACGACGACCGTCGCGCGGACCTTTTCGGCCGGGTTGTCCCGCACCGGCACCGTCAGGAAGGTGATGTTCTTCGTCGGCACCTTCTTCAACTCCAGAGCCACGTCCTTGAGGGCGCTGACCTTGCCGATGCCGGTGTCGACGGTCAGCGCCTTGGTGGCGGCGTCGGCCAGGTCGTACAGCTTGGTCGGGTCGGTGAGGGTGTCCCCGGAGGCCATCTTGCGCATCAGCGAGCTGAGGAACTGCTGCTGCACCTTGATGCGGTCCAGGTCGCCCTGGTTTCCCCAGGCATGCCGGGTACGCACGAAGGCCAGCGCGTCCTCGCCCTCGATGGTGGACTTGCCGGCGCGCAGGTTCAGGTGCGATTTGTCATCGTTCACGGCGTGCTTGAGGCACACGTCGACCCCGCCGACCGCCGTCGTCAGCGTCTTGACCGCGTTGAAGTCGGCCATCATGAAGTGGTCGGGCTGAACACCCGTGACCTCTTTGACCGTGCGCATGGTGCAGCCCGGGTCGCGGCCGTCCTGGCCGAGGCTCGTGTTGAAGCGCTGGCCGGACGTCCCCGGGATGACCTTCGTGCTGCCGTCGGGCTGCTTGGTCGGGCAGTCAGGGATGTCCACGATCAGGTCGCGCGGGATGCTCAGCGCGGTCGCGTTCGTACGGTCCTTGGAGACGTGCAGCAGGACGTTGGTGTCGGCGTGACCCACGCTGCCCTTGTCGCCGTAGCCCCCATTGCCTTTGCCGGTGCGCTTGTCCGTGCCGATGATCAGTATGTTGAAGGCCTCGTCCTTGCTGAAGCCGTTCTTGGCCGCGCCGCCCACGTCGGTCGTGGTGACGTTTCCCTCGAGGTGTTTGAGGAACAGGTAGCCGGCCGTGGTGGCGCCCACCAGGACGAGCGCCATGGTGCCGCCGGTCCACATCAGGACCTTCTTGGTCTTCGACTTCTTCTCCGGCCGGCGCCCCCGCCGTCCGGGCGGCGGCTCGTCCGGCGGCGCCGCCCGGCGCCGGCGCGGTGCGGGCACCGTTTCGGCGGGAGCGGCCTCGCGGGTCTTCTGTCGTGCGGGCGCCGCCTGGGACTCCCCGGACGCGTTGCCCCCGGCCCTGCCGGCGGACGGCCGGCGGGGACCCGGCACCGCCGACTGCGGAGCGGAAGGGGTCAGTCGCAGTTCGTATTCGCCGGTGTCCGGATTGAGTACCCACTGGTCTGCGGGGTCGATGTTGTCCGCCCGCCCACGGCCTTGCGCGTCCACGGTTGTCCGAATCCTCCGTCGGGGCCACGCGGCGCCTGCCCTTCTCGGCGCCAGGTCTGCTTCACACAGTGCGTGACCCCAGGAAGACCTCGCGGCCAGCCGCACCGGATCGCTCACACTATCCGGCTGATTCAACATCGAGCGACGCTGGTGACAAATTCCACTTCCGCACAAGGGGGCAATTCGCCCATTTCCTTGGACAAAAGTTCGCCTTTGGCCGGGGCTTTACCCCCAGGGGCCCTCGAGTTGGCGGTGTTGTCCTGGAACGACGTCGTGGACGGGGGTCGTGTCACGGGTCCCGCGAGCGCTCGGCCCGAGCCGTGCGCGAGGCACGGAGAATACCCACTGTAGTCGTTCGACTGCGCAGATGAATCCCTTTCCGGTCCGGAATCCGAATCCGCGCGGCAGTGGAATTCGCGCCGTTCGCCCCGAATCCAGCATTCCGCAAGATTCAGGGCGGGCGGGTGGTCGCTGAGATCCGGGCGCGGGGCCCGGTCGCGTCATCTGGCCGTGGCCGTGACCCGTTCGGATTCGATGCGCTTGGCGAGGGCGTCCTCGGGCAGGCGGTCGAGGTTGCGGCACAGGACGACCGAGGCGCCGGCGGTGAGCGGCGCGTACAGGCCCGCGCTGAGGCCCTCCCAGGTGTCGTACGGCAGGGCCGACAGCAGGCGGGAGCCCGGCCCGGTCAGATTCAGCTCCGGGGCGTCGCCGCGGGCCAGCTCCACGACCTCCGCCGCCGTGTACTCGGCCCCGGCCACGATCAGCGCCGGCTCCTCCGGGTCCACCGGAGCGAAGGGCGCGAACACGTCGCCCTGCCCCGGCACCTCGACGGCGTAGTCCACGAATCCCTCCGGCGGCTGCGGGAACCGCCCGCCCAGCGGCCGCAGCGCCAGCGCCACCCGCTCCCCGGAGCACGCGCGGGCCGCGTCCAGCGTGTCGGGACCGCTGACCACGACGTCGGCCGCGCCCGCGTTCCCGTCCACGTCGGCCACCGCGCCCACCGACGCGCACGCCAGCAGCCACACCGCCGTCTGCCAGTGCGCCGGCAGCAGCAGCGCGACCCGGTCGCCGGGTCCGGCGCCGAGGTCCCCCTGGAGGAGGTTCGCGGTCTTGGCCACCCAATTGGAGAAGGTGGCCACGGACAATTCGACGCGTTCGCCCGTGGCGTCGTCGTAGAAGGTCACCAGTGGGCGTCCGGGATCCGCGGCGAGCGCGGAACGCAGCAGGTCGGCAGGGGTGCGTTCGGTGGCGTTCACCCGCGCAAGCGTACGCGCCGCCACTCCCGTCCACCGCGTGGCGGGCCACGTGCGGGTGAGCGGCGGGCCACCGGTTCGGCGCAACGGCAGTCGACGGCCCGTCAAGTCCCGGATGGACAGGTTTGTCTGACCATGTCCAGGATCAGGAGCATGCGTCGATACGGATTTCTTGCCTCCTCGATCGGTGTCACGTGCACGGCCGCCCTCGCCCTCGCGCCGGGCCTGACGGGCAGTCGGGCGAGCGCCGAGCCGGCCTCCGCGACCGGGTCGGCGGCCGTCCCGGGGAGCACCCAGTCCCTGCCCCTCGCCCCGCTCATCCGCGACCCCGGCCCCGGCGGCGCCGCCCGCGAACAGGGCCTGCGCCGCACGGACGTCCGCCACTTCTCACTGGCCGGCGTCGTCTGGGACGACCCGGACGCCGAACTGCACGGCACCGTCCGGATCCGCACCCGCTCAGCCGCCACCGGCGCCTGGTCCGGCTGGCAGGACCTCGACACCCACAACGCCGACCACGGCGCCGACCCCGGCACGGCCGAGCGCACCTCGGGACACGTGCACGGCGCCACCGCGCCGCTGTGGGTGGGCGACTGCGACGGCGTCGACGTACGCGTCCGTGCCGATGCCGGGAGCCGTGACCCGGCCGCCCGGCCGGTCCCGCTGCCCGCGGGGCTGCGCCTGGAACTCGTCGACCCCGGCACCCGGTCCCCGGCACGGGGCGCCGCGGCCGGTGGCGGCGGGATTTCCGCGCCCGGCCGCGAGGACACCGAGCGCGAACTGCCCGCCCCGCCCGGCGGCGAACCGGCGGAGGGCCGGAGCGCCCGGGCCCCCGTCGGACCGCGGCCGGGGATCGTCACGCGCCACGGCTGGGGCGCGGACGAGTCCCTGCGCGAACGGGGCTTCGTCTACACCCAGAAGGTCAAGGTGGCGTTCGTGCACCACACGGCCTCCGGCAACAGCTACACCTGCGCGCAGGCCCCGGCGGTGATCCGCGGCATCTACCGCTACCACGTCAAGAGCATGGGCTGGCGCGACATCGGCTACAACTTCCTGGTCGACAAGTGCGGGAACACGTACGAGGGCAGGGCGGGCGGTGCGGCGAAGGCCGTGCTGGGCGCCCACACCATGGGGTTCAACAGCAACAGCATGGGCGTCGCCGTCATCGGCACCTACGGCACCACCAAGCCCTCCTCCGCCGCGGTGACGGCCGTCGCACGGCTGACCGCGTGGAAGCTCGGCCTCTACGGGATGAATCCGCTCGGAAAGACATATCTGACGTCCGGTGGTGGCAACCTCTACCAAAAAGGGAAGAGCGTACGCCTGAACGTGATCTCCGGCCACCGGGACGGCCTCGCCACCGACTGCCCGGGCCAGCAGCTCTACGGCAAGCTCGGCACGATCCGGTCGGCCGCGGCGCGCTACCAGGGCCGCTGAGGGCGGACCGAGGACGAACAGGAAGCGGAGACGACAGGTGACAGAAGCGATCCTCCTGGTCGGCGGCAAGGGAACCCGGCTGCGCCCCCTCACGGTGCACACCCCGAAGCCGATGGTGCGTGCGGCGGGCGTGCCGTTCCTCACCCACCAGCTGGCGCGGGCGAGAGCGGCGGGCGTCGAGCACGTCGTGCTCGCCACCTCCTATCTGGCCGAGGTCTTCGAGCCGTACTTCGGCGACGGCTCCTCGCTCGGGCTCCATTTGGAGTACGTGACGGAGAAGGAGCCCCTGGGCACGGGCGGCGCCATCCGCAACGTCGCCCCGCGGCTGCGCTCCGCCCCCGACGAGCCGGTCCTGATCTTCAACGGGGACATCCTGACCGGGCTGGACATCCGCGCGCTGGTGCGCACCCACGAGACGACGGGCGCGGACGTCTCCCTGCACCTGACGCAGGTGCCGGACCCCCGCGCCTACGGTCTGGTCCCGACCGACGGGACCGGCCGCGTCCTGGCCTTCCTGGAGAAGCCGCAGACCCCCGAGGAGATCGTCACCGACCAGATCAACGCGGGGGCGTACGTCTTCAGACGCTCGGTCATCGACACGATCCCGCACGACCGGCCGGTGTCCGTGGAGCGGGAGACGTTCCCCGAACTGCTCGCGGCGGGCGCCCACTTGCAGGGCATGGTCGACTCCACCTACTGGCTGGACCTGGGCACCCCGGCCGCCTTCGTACGGGGCTCCGCGGACCTGGTCCTCGGCCGCGCGCCCTCCCCGGCCGTGCCCGGTCGATGCGGCGACCGTCTGATCCTGCCCACGGCCGTCGTGGCCCCCGGGGCCAAGCTGACCGGCGGCACGGTGGTGGGCGAGGGCGCGTTCGTCGCCGAGGGCGCACGGGTGTTCGGCAGCGCGATCCTGCCCGGTGCCGTCATCGAGTCCGGTGCCGTCGTCACCGACTCCCTCATCGGCAGCCGCGCCCGCGTCGGCACTCGCTCCGTCCTCAACGGCACGGTCGTCGGCGACGGCGCGGTGGTCGGCGCGGACAACGAGCTGAGGAACGGCGCGAGAGTGTGGTGCGACGCGACGATCCCGGCCGGGTCCGTGAGGTTCTCCTCGGACCAGTAGCCCGGCCTCGTGCCGGCCGCACTGAGGGAACCCGACGGCGGACGAAGCCGACCCGGCTCAGAGGCGCCCGATGTCGCCCTTCGGCATCCGCGGCGCCCGCCGGGGCGGCACCCGCCCGCTCACCAGGATCAGCCGGGCCGCCCGATGCCGCTGCCCGGCGTACGGTTCCAGCAGGCGCAGCATCTCCGCGTCGTCCGCGTTCCGGTTCCCGGCCAGCGCCCAGCCCACGATGCCCGGCAGATGCAGATCGCCGACCGTGACGGCGTCCGCCGCGCCATGACTGCGCTGCACGGTCTCCGCCGACGTCCACGGCCCGATGCCGGGCACCAGTTCCAGGCGCTCCCGCGCCCGCTCCGGAGGCATGCGCGCCGCCTCCTCCAGCCGCGCGGCGACCCGCACCGCCCGCAGCACGGTCGACGCCCGCTTGTCGTCGACCCCGGCCCGGTGCCACTCCCACGACGGGATCAGCGCCCAGGTCCGCGGCGCCGGCATGACGTACATCCGTCCGGGGGCGGGCCCGGGCGCCGGCTCCCCGAACGTGCGCACCAGCGTCCGCCAGGCCGCGTACGCCTCGACCGTCGTCACCTTCTGTTCCAGGACCGAGGGGATCAGCGACTCCAGCACCAGCCCGGTCCGGGTCAGCCGCAGTCCCGGCCGCCGGTGCCGGGTCAGCGCGAGCAGCCGGTGCCGCGGTACGAACGGGGACGGGTCGTCGGCGGCCCCGAGCAGCTCGGGCAACTGCTCCAGCAGCCATGCGGCCCCCGGCCCCCAGGCCTCGCCGCGCACCTTCCCGCCATGGGCGGACACGCGCAGCGTCCCGGGTCCGAGCGGAGTGCGGCCGGTGCGCCACACCGAACCGTCGGGCGTCGCCCGGAACGTGGGGTCGCCCTGCCCCCGCCGCAGCGGCCCGAGCACGAGGCCCAGGTCCAGCGGCCCGTCCGGCGCCCAGGCGCGCACCAGCCCCGGCGCGACGGCCTGCCGGGGTACGGCCGCGGGTACGCCGGCGTGCCCGCCGCGCACGGTCGGACGCGGGGGCCGCGGAGCGAAACGTCCTGCCACGAGTGAGATCCAGGGTTGCCTTGAGGTGCCGTACGAGCCTATGCGGTCACAGGGAGACGACGAACGCCCCCGGGTCGCGCTCCGGCCGTGGCCTCGGCCGCTCCGCCGGATGCCCGACGGCGACCGCCCCCATCGGATCCCAGTCCGCGGGCAGCCCGAGCACCTCGCGCACCACGTCCCGGCAGAACATCGTCGAGGACACCCACGCCGAGCCGAGCCGCTCCCCGGCCAGCGCGACCAGGAAGTTCTGCACCCCGGCCCCGGCGGCGACCACGAACATCTCCCGCTCGGCGCCGTCCCGCCGCTCGTCGCCGTACTCGTGCGAGCCGTCCATGACGAGGCACGGCACCACGAGGTACGGCGCGTTGCGCAGCACGTCCCCGCGCCGGATCCGCCGGGCGATCGACTCCTCGCTCTTGCCGTCCCGCCGCAGGTCCGCGATCCAGGCCTCGCGCATCGCGTCGAGCAGCCGGGTGCGGGACTGCGCGGACTCGAGCAGCACGAACCGCCAGGGCGTGGTGTGGTGCGGCGCGGGCGCGGTCACCGCCGCGGCCACCGCCCGCCGCACCGCGCCGGGGTCGACGGGCTCGTCGGTGAAGGACCGCACGGTACGCCGCTGGGTCACGGCCTCCCGCACGGCCTCGGAGGTCCCCAGCCGGAACATGTCGTCGCGTGCGTCGCGCACCAAGGCCCGGGCTCCTTCCCCGTCCTCCTCGGCGACCACGTGCCGCAGTCCGCGCACCACGGCGACGGGCAGCCCGGCGGCCTTGCCCTTGACCAGGTCGCCCGCGGCGGCGAGTTCGTCGGCGGTGGCGACGACGGTGGCGCTCAGCGGGTTGCCGTGGGCGTCGGTGCCGCCGCGCAGATCGTCCAGCACCCGCACGCCGGCGGCGCCGATGGCGACGTCGGTCAGTCCCGCGCGCCAGGGCCGCCCGAAGGTGTCGGTGACGAGCACGCCGACGGTGACCCCGAGGGCGTCGCGCAGCCCGTCCCGGATCGCGCGCGCGGACGCGTCCGGGTCCTCCGGGAGCAACAGAACCGTGCCGGAAGGGGTGTTGGACGCGTCGACCCCGGCGGCCGCCATGACGTGCCCCTGCCGGTTCTGCACGATCCGCAGCGGTCCGCGCCGGGCCACGACCCGTACGGTCTCGGCGTCGATCGCGGCCTCCCGGTCGGTCGCGTGGACCAGCCGTCCCTCGGCCTTGGAGACGATCTTGGAGGTGACGAGCAGCACATCCCTGTCGGCCAGCCCGGGCTCCGCGCCGGCGATCAGCTTGGCCAGATCGTCGCCCTGCGCGACCTCGGGCAGTCCGGGCACCGCCCAGACCCGGAACTCCGGGGTGGCCCGTGGCTGCTGCGTCGTGCCGCTCATGTCCCGCGCACCTCCTCGGCCAGCGTGAGCGCCTCGTCCGCCATCCGGGCGGCAGCGTCGACGTCGGTCATCATCAGCGGCACCGCCCGGCACCGGATGCCCGCGGCCTCGACCCGCTCGATGGAGGCCTCGTCGACCGTGTCGACGAGCCAGCCGTCCAGCAGTCCGGAGCCGTAGTGCTCGGCCACCGCCGCGGCCGTGGACTCCACGCCGACCGCGGCGAGGACCTTGTCGGCCATGCCGCGCACGGGCGCGTCCCCGACGATGGGGGAGAGGCCGATCACCGGTACCCCGGCGTCGGCGATGGCCTCCCGGATGCCGGGCACCGCGAGGATGGTGCCGATGGAGACGACGGGGTTGGACGGCGGGAAGAGGATCACGTCGGCCGCGGCGATCGCCTCCAGCACGCCGGGCGCCGGCTTGGCCTGTTCCGCGCCGACCGGCACCACCGCCTCGGCCGGCAGCGAGGCCCGCAGCCGTACCCAGTACTCCTGGAAGTGGACGGCCTTGCGCTCGCCGGGCCCCGGGGTGGCGCCGCTGTCGGGCAGCGTGACCGCGACATGCGTCTCCACCCGGTCGTCGGTCATCGGGATCAGCCGCACCCCCGGCTTCCACCGGTCGCACAGCGCCTCGGTCACCGCGCTGAGCGGGTACCCGGCGCCGATCATCTGAGTGCGCACGATGTGCGTGGCGAAGTCGCGGTCGCCCAGACCGAACCAGTCCGGTCCGACGCCGTACGCCGCGAGCTCCTCCTTGAGATGGAAGGTCTCCTCGGCCCGGCCCCAGCCCTGCTCCTCGTCGATGCCGCCGCCGAGCGTGTACATCACCGTGTCCAGGTCCGGGCAGATCTTCAGCCCGAAGAGGTGGATGTCGTCGCCGGTGTTGCCGATGACCGTGACGTCCGCGTCCGGCACGGCCCGCTTGAGACCGCGCAGGAACCGGGCACCACCGATGCCGCCTGCCAGAACCACAATCCGCATGGAAACAGTGTGTCAGCCGCCGGGCCGGCGCGTGGCGGCCTGTGGACGAGGGAGCCGGCGCGTGGTGGCCTGTGGACGAAGGACGCGTCCCCCGCGGGCGGCTCAGGCGCCGGCCGCGCCCGCCGGGTCGGGGAAGTGGAAGGCCCCCGCGCACCGGGCGGCGGAGTGGGCCGCCCCGGCCGAGGACCGTGGGTGCATGGGCATCTCGGTCAGACCGGGGAAGTACACGTGCAGGCTGACCGCCGGCTCCAGCGTGTCGTTGACGACCTCGTGCGCGTACCCGGGTGCGAACACACGCTGCGCGCCCGCGCCCAGCGTGCGCGCGGCCCGCGCGGTGCGCTCGGTCAGCTCGCCGTCGAGGACCGTGAGCACACCGGAGGAGGGACCGTGGTCGTGCGGTCCGCTGCCCTGTCCGGGCACCCAGGACAGCAGCCACACCTCGTAGCCGGGGCCGGTGCGCAGCCGGTGGTACCAGCGGGTCGTCGCGTCGTAGCGGACGAGGTGCGCCCACTGGGCGCGGTCGGCGGCGATGGAGCGGGCCAGACCGACGAACTCGGCCACGGTGGAGGGGTGTTCGCGGGGGGCCTGGAGCAGGTGCGGGACTTCGAGGATGTCGCCCGCGATCTGCAGGTCGCTGTCGCTGTTCATGAGGGTGGGGTGGTTCCTCGGTGAAAGGGTGAAAGAAGAGGGAACGGGGGTCCGGCCGCGGGGGCCCGGACTACGGCTGGAGCACGCGTGCGCGCGTGGGGCTCAACAGCCGCAACAGCGACAGCTGTGGCGAACGTGGGCTGCACCGCGGGACCCGGCGGTGCGGGTCGTGGTGAGTGCCGAGTTCGCGAGCATGCCCTCTAGGACAGCGGCTCACACCTTCACTGTCAACCTGACGCCCGGAATGTGGGACATGTTTCACCTCATCCGGTTCATCTCGCAGGTGAAAGGTTTGCTCGGGCGGCTACCGGGACACATGGCGTCCATGCCGGGCGCGCAAGCCCCGTTGCGATCCCGTGATCAGACCGTGATCCGGGTCGCTTCGGTGCGTGTGTCGGAACGAGATCGAAGTCCGGGTCGTCCTTCCTTGTGCGGGCTCCGTGCGGGGGGCGAGACCCTCGGGGCCTCAGCGGGGTGTAGGGGTTTATCCCGATTTGAACACTTTCCGCATGGGCTTGGTTCCGCAGAGTGAATAAGGGGCTCAATAGCAGATCTCGGCTTGACTCGCCCGGAGCAGCACACTTGTAATTTCACTCGTGTCGTTCAGCCGGACAGATAACGGCTGCATCACGGGGACGCGAAAGACAGACGAGGGGCGCACATGACCGAGCTGGTGCAGCAACTGCTGGTCGACGACGCGGACGAGGAACTCGGCTGGCAGGAGCGCGCGCTGTGCGCCCAGACCGACCCCGAGTCCTTCTTCCCCGAGAAGGGCGGCTCGACCCGCGAGGCCAAGAAGGTCTGCCTCGCCTGCGAGGTCCGCTCCGAGTGCCTCGAGTACGCCCTCGCCAACGACGAGCGCTTCGGCATCTGGGGCGGCCTGTCCGAGCGGGAGCGCCGCCGGCTGAAGAAGGCCGCCGTCTGACCGCCGAACCACCGCAGGCTCCGCTCACTTCCCCCGGAAAAACGTCACGAACGGCCCGTCGCAGGTGGGTTATCCACAGGCGGCGGGCCGCCTTGTTGGCCAGCCGATAGTGTGGTCGCTCGTCCGACACGCCCCCTGCCCCCAGCGGGCGCGGGCGTCCACCGCAGACCACCGAACCGGGGCCCGTATCTCGATGTCCGTGCACAGCCATACGGCAGCCCACTACGACGGCGCTGCCCCAGCGCCCGACCCCGCGCGCGCGACGGTGTCCGACCAGACCGGCACACCGGAGTACCCGCGCCACGTCGTCACCGCCGTGCTCGTCTCCCACGACGGCGCCCGCTGGCTGCCCGACGCGCTCGCCGGCCTGCTCGGCCAGGAGCGCCCCGTCCAGTACGCCGTGGCCGCCGACACCGGCAGCGGGGACGAGTCCGCCCAGGTGGTCACCGACGCCCTCGGCGCCGACCGCGTCCTGCACCTCGCCCGGCGCACCGGCTTCGGACAGGCCGTCGAGGAGGCCGTCCACAGCGCCCCGGTCCTCACCCCGGACGACCTGCCGTACCTCAAGCGCCCCAGCAGCTGGGACCCCGTCACGCGCACCTGGCGCGACGACGCCTACGACCTGCCCGAACTGCCCCACGGGGAGCCGGTGCAGTGGCTCTGGCTGCTGCACGACGACTGCGCCCCCGAACCCGACGCCCTGGCCGAGCTGCTGCGCGTCGTGGACAACGAGTACGAACTCGGCCGCGACGACGTGGCCGTCGTCGGCCCCAAGCTGCGCGGCTGGTACGACCGCAGGCAGCTCCTCGAAGTGGGCGTCAGCATCGCCAACTCCGGCCGCCGTTGGACCGGACTCGACCGCCGCGAGCAGGACCAGGGCCAGCACGACCACGTACGGCCCGTGCTGTCGGTGTCCACCGCCGGAATGCTGATCAGGCGTGACATCTTCGAGGAACTGGGCGGGTTCGACCGCCGGCTCCCCCTGATGCGCGACGACGTCGACCTGTGCTGGCGTGCCCTCTCCGCCGGCCACCGCGTCCTGGTCGCCCCCGAAGCCGTCGTACGGCACGCCGAGGCGGCCTCCCGCGAGCGCCGCACCGTCGACTGCGTCGGCCGCACCGCCGCCTCCCCGCACAAGGTCGACAAGGCCGGCGCCGTCTACACCCTGCTCGTCAACGTCCGTACGGCGGCGCTGCCCTGGGTGCTGCTGCGGCTCGTCCTGGGCACCCTGCTGCGCACCGTCGCCTACCTCGTCGGCAAGGTGCCGGGGCAGGCGGTCGACGAGATCCGCGGCCTGATGAGTGTCCTGCTCCGGCCCGAGCGGATCATCGCGGGCCGCGGCAGACGCGGCAGGCCGCAGATCGACAAGGGCGAACTGAAGGCGCTGCTTCCACCGCCGGGCGCCACCATCCGCGCCACGGTGGAACAGGTGGCCGGCAACATTGGGGGCGGCTCCGACGCCGAGGCGTCCTCGGCCGGCCGGCACGGCGCGATCGAGTCGGGGCCCGGCGGCGACGACGCCGACTACCTGGAGATCGAGCAGTTCGCCCGCCTCAAGCGCATCGCCCGCAAACCCGGGCCGGTGCTCTTCCTGGTGCTGCTCCTCGTCTCCCTGGCGGCCTGCCGCGGTCTGCTCGGCGGCGGCGCGCTCGCGGGCGGCGCCCTGCTGCCCGCACCCGCCGACTCCTCCGAACTGTGGTCGCGCTACCTCGACGCCTGGCACCCGGTGGGCGCGGGCGGCACCCCGTCCGCACCGCCGTACCTGGCGATGGTCGCGATGCTCGCCTCCCTGCTGCTCGGCTCGACCGGACTCGCGGTCACCGTCCTGCTCGTCGGATCGGTGCCGCTGGCCGGGTTCACGGCGTACTTCGCCTCCCGCCCGCTGGTCCCCTCCCGCCTGCTGCGCGCCTGGGGCGCCGTCGCCTACGCCTTCCTGCCCGCCACCACCGGCGCGCTGGCCGGCGGCCGCATCGGCACCGCCGTGCTGGCCGTGCTGCTGCCGCTGATCGCCCGAGCGGGCGTCGCGGCCGGCGGCCTCGCCAAATCCCCCGGCGCCCGCGGCAGTTGGCGTGCCACCTGGGCGTACGCACTGCTGCTGACCATCACCACCGCGTTCACGCCGATCGTGTGGCCCGTCGCGCTGCTGCTCGGCCTCGGCGTGCTGGTCGTGCGCCGCGACGACATCGTGGCCCACGGGCTGCGCTTCCTCGCCCAGTTGGGCACCCCGCTGCTGGTCCTCGCGCCCTGGTCGCTGTCGCTGCTGCCGTTCGGCTTCTTCCACGAGGCCGGCCTGGACTACGGCTCCTCCGCCGCCTCCGCGCTCGACCTGCTCGGCGCCGGCCCCGGCGGACCCGGCACGATGCACGGGCTGATGCTCATCGGCATCGTCCTGGCCGCGCTGGCCGCCCTGCTGCGCTCCGAGCGCCAGTTTGCGATCTGGACCGCCTGGGCGGTCGCCCTGGTGGCGCTCGTCTTCGCCGTGCTGTCCAACGGGTCCACCTGGGCCGGCCCGGCCACCCTGGTCTACGGCCTCGCCCTCCTCGCCGCCGCCGTGGTCGGCGCCGACGGGGCACGCGCGCGTGTGGCCGAGCAGAGCTTCGGCTGGCGCCAGCCGGTCGCCGCGCTGATCGCCTTCGCCTCGGCCGCCGGACCCCTGCTCGTCGCCGCCGGCTGGATGATCGGCGGCGCCGACGGCCCCGTGGAGCGGCGCGACCCCGTGCAGGTGCCCGCGTTCGTCGCCGAGGAGAGCGCCACCCGCGACCAGGCCCGCACCCTGGTCCTCGACAGCGACTCGCCCGCCCACGTCGGCTACATGCTCGTACGCGGCTCCGGCGCCCGCATGGGCGACGCCGAACTCGCCGCGGTGAACGGCGCGGACAAGCACCTCGACAAGGTCGTCGCCAACCTGGTCGCCGGCTCGGGCGCCGACCAGGCCGGCCAGCTCGGCGGCTACGCCGTGCGCTACGTCCTGGTCCACAAGGGCGCGCCCCGCGACGTCAGCCGCGTCCTGGACGCCACGCCGGGCCTGACCCGGCTCAGCCAGCAGGACGGCAGCGCCCTGTGGCGGGTGAACCAGGAGGTCTCGCGCGCCGCCATCGTCTCCGCCGCGGGCCCGGGCACCGCCGAGCCCGTCGCCGCGGGACCCGTCGAGATCCACACCACCATCGGGTCCGGGGCCGAGGGCCGCGTGCTGCGCCTGGCCGACTCCGCCGACGCCGGCTGGACGGCGACCCTGGACGGCAAGCCGCTCACGCGCACCACCGTCGACGGCTGGGCCCAGGGCTTCCAGCTCCCCGCCTCCGGCGGCAAGCTGGACGTCACCTTCGACGATCCGTTCAGCCACACCGCCTGGTTGTGGGCCCAGGGCGCCCTCGCCGTCGTCCTCGTCGTGCTGGCCCTGCCGGGCCGGCGGCGTGACGTCGACGACGACCTGCCCGAGGAGGAGCTCGTTCCCGCCCAGGCCGTCGCCGGAGAGGGCCGCCGGGCCCGCAGGCTGCGGGCCCAGGCCGAGGCCGAGGAGGCCGGACAGGACGGGGGCGGTCACGAGGGCTTCGGGCAGGAGGTGCCCGGACAGGGGGAGCCCGGCCGGCCGGACTTCGGGCCGGAACCGGGCGCCGTGCCGCCTCCCGCCGTGGACGAGGCCGCCGCCGCCGTCCCGCACCAGCAGGCCTACGACGAGTGGGACACCACTGCCTACGCGGGAGCCACGGCCGAGTACGGCGGCTACGGCGACGGCCAGTACCAGGACGACGGCCAGTACCAGGACGGCGGGCAGTACCAGGACGGCGGCCAGTACCAGGACGACGGGCAGTACCAGGACGGCGGCCAGTTCCAGGGCGCCCAGCCCCAGCAGTACCCGACGGGCGGCTACGACCAGGCGTACCAGGCCGACCCGTACCAGGGCGCCCAGTACGACCCGTACGGGTACGGCGGCCAGACCCCGGCGCCGCCCTACGAGCGGACGACGTACCAGCAGGGATACGAGGAGCCGTACGACCCGGCTCAGCACCACCCGCACGGCAACGGCAATGAGCGCCCCGACGGGAGCCAGCAGTGAATCGCACGACCCTGTCCCTGATCGCCGGCGTGACCGCGCTCGCCGCCGTCACCGGATTCGCCGCGCTCAAGACGCCGGAGGCCACGGGCGCCGGCACCGCCACGGCGGCCGCGCAACTGCCCGTCGAGCGCACGACACTGGTGTGCCCGGCGCCGAGCACCTCCGACATAGCCGACACCGCGTACACGTCCTTCACCCCCGTGACCACGGGCACCGGCGGCACGGGCAAGGCCCAGCTCCTGCCCGCCGAGCCGTCGGACACGGCCGACGGGAAGGGCTCGGCCAAGGGCGGCTCCACGGACAGGACCAAGGGCGGCGGAAAGAACAAGACCGCCAAGTCCGTCCTGGACCCCAAGGAGCCCGGCACCCCCGTCGCCCACGACCTCTCGGGCGGGGACGGGACCGCGCTGATCGGCACGGCCGAGGGCAAGTTCGCGCCCGGCTGGACGGTGCAGCAGACCACCGAGGTCGCCGTGGGCGCCGGCCGCGGCCTCCTGGGCGTGACCTGCACCGCGCCGGACACCCAGTTCTGGTTCCCCGGCGCGAGCACCGCCGCCGCCCGGTCCGACTATCTCCACCTGACCAACCCGGACGACTCCGCGGCCGTCGTCGACATCCAGCTCTACGGCACGGAGGGCGTCGTGAAGTCGTCCGCCGGCGAGGGCATCACTGTTCCGGCGCACTCCAGCGAGCCGGTCCTGCTTTCCACGCTCGCCGACTCCTCGCAGCAGGACCTCACGGTGCACGTGAGCGTGCGCAGCGGCCGGGTCGGGGCGGCGGTGCAGGCACTCGACAACAGTCTGGGCGGGGACTGGCTGGCGGCGTCCGCCGACCCGGCGGGCAGCCTGGTGCTCCCCGGCATCCCCAAGGATGCCACGGACGTGCGGCTGGTCGCCTTCACGCCCGCCGACTCCGACGCCGACCTGAAGGTGCGCCTCGCCTCGCCGTCCGGGCTGATCACGCCCGCGGGACACGAGACGGTCCACCTCAAGGGCGGGACGACGACCGTCGTCGACCTCGGCGAGGTCACGCGCGAGGAGGCCGGATCGCTGGTGCTGACCCCCACCTCGCGGTCGGTGCCCGTGGTCGCGGCGCTGCGGGTCCTCAGGGGCAAGGGCGACCGGCAGGAGACGGCGTTCATCCCGGCGACCGGCCCGGTCGTGACCCGGGCGACCTCGCCGGACAACAGCGCCAAGGCCTCGACGCTGTCGCTGACGGCTCCGACCGCCACCGCGGAGGTCAAGGTCACCGCGTCGGCGGGCAGCGGCGGCGGCACGGCAGTGTCGAAGACCTACACGATCAAGGAGGGGACGACCCAGGACATCGCCCCGCCGGTGCCGTCCGGTGTGAAGGGGACGTACGCGGTCACGGTGGAGCGGGTCTCCGGCGGTCCGGTCTACGGGGCGCGCACCCTCACGGCGTCGAAGGAGGGCAGCTCCGGCTTCACGATCCAGACGCTGCCGGACGACCGGGGGATGGTGGCGGTGCCGCGCGCGGAGCAGGACCTGTCGGTGCTGCAGAAGTGAGCCGGGCGGTCCCCGGCGCGCGGGGCCGCCCCTCGGCGCGGCGGGGCGGTCAGTCCTCGCCGTACCGGGGTCAGTCCTCGCCGTACCGGGGGTCGACCGTCTCCGGGGTCAGCCCCAGCAGCTCGGCCACCTGCTCGACCACGACCTCATGCACCAGGGCCGCCCGCTCGTCGCGGCCCTTGGTGCGGATCTCCACCGGCCGCCGGTAGACGACCACGCGCGCGCGTCGCCCCTCACGCGACGCGACCGTGCCCCCGAGCGGCACCGCCTCGTCGCTCCACGCCTGCCCCGGCCCGTCCAGCCGCGGCACCTCCACCACGAAGAAGTCGATGTCGGCCAGTTGCGGCCAGCGCCGCTCCAGCCGGTCCACGGAGTCCTGCACCAGATCCGCGAACGCCTCGGCGCGGCTCGCGGCGAGGGGCACCTGCGGCGGGGCGATCGGGCCGCGCATGCCCCGGCCGTGGCGATCACGTCGACGGGGCCCGGGGCCGGTGGCACGGGGCGGTACACGGTTGTCCATCACCGCTGAAGGGTAGTCCCCGGCGTCCCCGCGCGCCCGGCTCCACGCCCCATCACGGACACCGTGCGGGAACGCGTCACGGCCCGCGTCACAGTGAGCATTTCAGCCAAGCTGGGGCTCGATTCCATATCTCTCCGGGGCCGTCAATATCAAGGTAATTGACTGATTTTGTACCCGGTCGTGACCGGATCCGACTTGTTCGAGCTCTCGTCGGGCCGCGTTCATGCAGGTCAGCGAAGTGTGACAGATGGTGCTTCCGGGACGTTTCATACCGCGACACGGGGGAGTGGCCTGGTGGAGAGTCGTCGCGGCCCGCTCAAGAGTGCGGTACCGTCCAACGTCGTGAGCCTTGTACGTCGCTGTTCGCGCACCGCTTGC
Organism: Streptomyces sp. NPDC014889; assembly: GCF_043081205.1. Taxonomy (NCBI): domain Bacteria; kingdom Bacillati; phylum Actinomycetota; class Actinomycetes; order Kitasatosporales; family Streptomycetaceae; genus Streptomyces; species Streptomyces sp. NPDC014889. The sequence goes on along the minus strand of NZ_JBIBWH010000006.1, from coordinate 11,486 downwards.
GGCCGTCCCGCCGTAGCGACGCTGACGTACGTCTACGCCGACTCGACCGCCGTCCTCGGCCCGCTCGCCACCTACGCCGAACCCCACTGCTACGACCTGTGCGCCGAACACTCCGAGCGCCTCACCGCCCCGCGCGGCTGGGAGGTCGTCAGGCTCCTCGACGGATCGGCTCCCGCGCGGCCCAGCGGTGACGATCTGGAAGCGCTTGCCAACGCCGTGCGCGAGGCCGCCAGGCCCCAGGAACGCGCGGCCGAGGCCGGTGGCGGCGCGCGTGCCGCGGACCCGATGGAGGTCGCTCGCCGCGGCCACCTGCGCGTGCTCCGCTCGCCCGACAACTGACAGTCCGTCCGGCCGCGCACTCCTTCCGTCACCCGCATCCCCCGCCTTCGCTGCCTCGTGTTCGCACACCGGCGGTAGTTTGTGGTGACCGATAGGACCTCAGAAGGGCTGGCCGTGGCTGCTGATCTGTCGCAGATCGTGAAGGCGTACGACGTACGCGGGGTGGTCCCGGACCAGTGGGACGAGCCGCTGGCCGAGCTCTTCGGTGCGGCCTTCGCCCAGGTGACCGGTGCCGAGGCCCTCGTGATCGGCCACGACATGAGGCCCTCCTCGCCCGGCCTGGCCCGCGCCTTCGCCCGCGGCGCCGCACGCCACGGCGCCGACGTCACCGGCATCGGGCTGTGCTCCACCGACCAGCTCTACTACGCCTCCGGCGCCCTGGACCTGCCCGGCGCGATGTTCACGGCCTCGCACAACCCGGCCCAGTACAACGGCATCAAGATGTGCCGTGCGGGCGCGGCCCCCGTCGGCCAGGACACCGGGCTGGCGGAGATCCGCGAACTGGTCGAGCGATGGCTCGCCTCGGGCGCCCCGGAGCCGGCCGCCCGGCGGGGGACGATCAGCCGGCGCGACACGCTGCACGACTACGCGGCGTACCTGCGCTCCCTCGTGGACCTGGACTCCCTGCGCCCCCTGAAGGTCGTCGTCGACGCGGGCAACGGCATGGGCGGCCACACCGTCCCGACCGTCTTCGACGGGCTGCGCGTCGACCTCGTCCCGATTTACTTCGAACTGGACGGCACCTTCCCCAACCACGAGGCCAACCCCCTGGACCCGGCCAACCTCGTCGACCTCCAGAAGCGGGTCCGCGCGGAGGGCGCCGACCTCGGCATCGCCTTCGACGGCGACGCCGACCGCTGCTTCGTGGTCGACGAGCGCGGCGAGCCGGTCTCCCCTTCCGCGATCACCGCGCTGGTCGCCGCCCGCGAGCTGGCGAAGAACGGCGGCAAGGGTGTGATCATCCACAACCTCATCACCTCCTGGTCGGTCCCGGAGGTGGTCGAGGAGAACGGCGGCACGCCCGCCCGCACCCGCGTGGGCCACTCCTTCATCAAGGCCGAGATGGCGAGGACCGGCGCGATCTTCGGCGGCGAGCACTCCGCGCACTACTACTTCAAGGACTTCTGGAACGCCGACACCGGCATGCTGGCCGCCCTGCACGTCCTCGCGGCCCTCGGCGGCCAGGACGGACCCCTGTCGGCCCTCGTCGCCCAGTACGACCGCTATGCCGGCTCCGGCGAGATCAACTCCACGGTCGGCGACCAGGCCGCCCGCCTCGCCGCGATCAGGTCGGCCTACGCCGACCGCGCCGACGTCACCCTCGACGAACTCGACGGCCTCACCGTCACCGCCGCCGACTGGTGGTTCAACGTCCGCCCGTCCAACACCGAGCCGCTGCTGCGGCTGAACGCCGAGGCCCGCGACGAGCCGACGATGGCCAAGGTGCGCGACGAGGCCCTGGCGATCATCCGTGGCTGACGGACCGTTCACCCGGCGGGGCCTGCGCCCCGGCGTGCCGGGTCCCGGCCCGACCCCGCCACGCCGCCGCCACCGGCGGTACGCTGACCAGGCACGTCCGTACGACCGCACCGACGCCTCCACCCGCCCGAAGGGAAACCCCATGCCGCTCGAAGCCGGCCTCCTGGAGATCCTCGCCTGCCCGGCCTGCCACGCCCCCCTCAAGGAGCAGGAAGCCGAGCTGGTCTGCACCGGGCAGGACTGCGGTCTGGCGTACCCCGTCCGCGACGGCATCCCCGTCCTGCTCGTCGACGAGGCCCGCCGCCCCGCGTGACGCCGGCTCGTCCGGAAGAGGCCCACGGCCTCGCCCGGACGGGTCCCGCTGCCCGCACGGAGACGACCAGGCGCTCGGTGCCCGATCGGGAGGCTGCCGCCCATGCTCGACGAATCGCTGCTCGACGCCCCGGAGGGGCTCGCCGAGGCCGACCGCCGCGGACTGCTCCGCGGTGCCGCCGAGGCCGGCGCCCGCGTCCGGACCGCCGCCCGGAACGCAGCCGAGGCCGGCGTGGGCGGCCTCAGGCCCGACGGCCGCCCGCGCGCCGTCCTGATCGCCGGACCCGGCGCCGCCGCCACTCATGCGGCCGACCTGCTCGGCACGCTCGCCGGCGCCGGCAGCCCCGTGATCCGGCTGGCACCCACCGGCGTGGCCTCCGCCGCCGGCGCCCTGCGCTGGGAGCTGCCCGGCTGGGCCGGTTCCGTCGACCTGCTGCTGATCGCCACTCCGGACGGCACCGAACCGAGCCTGTCCCTGCTCGCCGAGCAGGCCTACCGGCGCGGCTGCACAGTCGTCGCCGTGGCCCCGGCGGGCACCCCGCTCGCCGAGACCCTCGAAGGCGCCCGCGGCCTGTTCATCCCCATGGCCACGGCCCCCTACGACCACGGCGAACCCCTCGCCGGTTCCGCTCCGGGCGTCCTGTGGGCGCTGCTCACCCCGCTGCTGGCCCTCCTGGACCGCATCGGCCTGCTCACCGCTCCGCCGGAGGCTCTGGAGAAGGTCGCCGACCGGCTGGACCACATCGCCGAGCGCTGCGGACCCGCCATCGTCACCTACAGCAACCCGGCCAAGACCCTCGCCGCCGAACTCGCCGACGCGCTGCCGGTCATCTGGACCGAGGGCGCCTCCGCGGGACCCGCGGGGCGCCGCTTCGCCGCCGGGCTCGCCGAACTGTCCGGCATCCCCGCTATCGTCGCCGAACTGCCCGAGGCCCTCGCCGCGCACAGCGCCCTGCTCGCCGGTCCGCTGGCCGCCAGCGCCGACCCGGACGACTTCTTCCGCGACCGCGTCGAGGAACGGCCGGCCCTGCACGCGCGCGTGGTGCTGCTGCGCGACCGGCCGCTGGGCGGACTGACCGCCGCCCCGGCCGCGCGGGACCTGGCCCTCAGCCACGACACGCCGATCAGCGAGCTGGAGCCGGACCCCGGCGACGAGATCGAGACCCTCGCGGAACTGATCGCCGTCACGGATTTCACCGCCGTTTACCTGGCGCTCGCCTCCGGCACCTGATCTGTCCTTGTCCCTCTTCGAGAGCAGACGAGACCTGTCCTCGAGGGCAGACGAGTTCTGTCCTCGACGGCAGACGAGAACAGCCCAGAACAGCCCAGAACCGCAGAGAGATCCGCAGAGAGAAGCGCATGGACCGCCTCGACAACACGATCCGCCCCTACGCCTGGGGCTCCACCACCGCCATCCCGCACCTGCTGGGTGTCGAGCCGAGCGGCGAGCCCCAGGCGGAGCTGTGGATGGGGGCCCACCCGGGCGCACCCTCGCGCACCGCACGCGGCACCCTCGCCGAGGTCATCGAGGCCGGCCCGGAGAAGGAACTCGGCGCCGGGACGGTCGCCAAGTTCGGCCCGCACCTGCCCTTCCTGCTCAAGATTCTCGCCGCCGGCGCCCCGCTCTCCCTCCAGGTCCACCCCGACCTCGAACAGGCCAAGGAGGGCTACGCCGACGAGGAACGCCGAGGCGTCCCCGCCGACGCCCCGCACCGCAACTACAAGGACGCCAACCACAAGCCCGAACTGGTCTGCGCGCTCACCGAGTTCGACGGCCTGTGCGGCTTCCGCGCGCCGAACCGGTCCGCCGACCTGCTCGACGCCCTCGGTGTCGACTCCCTCAAGCCGTACATCGAGGTGCTGCGCACCCGCCCCGAGGAAGCCGCCCTGCGCGAGGTCCTCACCGCCCTTCTCACCTCCGACCGCGAGGAGATGGCCGCGACGGTGACCGAGGCCGCGGCCGCCTGTGCCCGCCTCGGCGGCGACCACGCCCCCTACGCCGGCATCGCCCGCCACTACCCGGGCGACCCGGGCGTGCTGGCCGCGATGCTCCTCAACCACTTCCGCCTCAAGCCGGGCGAGGCGGTCTTCCTCGGCGCCGGCGTCCCGCACGCCTACCTCGACGGACTGGGCGTGGAGATCATGGCCAACTCCGACAACGTCCTGCGCTGCGGCCTGACCCCCAAGCACGTCGACGTCCCCGAACTCCTGCGCATCGTCCGCTTCGAGGCCGGCGACCCCGGCATCCTGTCCCCGGAGGCCGGCCCCGACGGCGAGGAGGTCTACGACACCCCCGTCGACGAGTTCCGCCTGTCCCGCTACGTCCTGCCCGAGGACGCCGCCGCCCGCGACCTCACGCTCGGGACCCCGCAGATCCTGCTCTGCGCGGCCGGCACCGTGCGGGCCGGCCGGCAGGAACTGACGCCGGGGCAGTCCGTGTTCGTCCCGGCCGGCGAGAAGACCGAGGCATCCGGCGCCGGCACCCTGTTCCGGGCCACTGTCGTCGTATGACCGCGCGGGCGGCGGCCGTTGAGGCCGCCGCCCCGGTACCGCCGCCGGTCCGGGCTGCCACAATGATTCACCGGCCGAGCACGGGCCACGGCCGCAACGGCGTACGACGGCGAAGGGACAACGCGAACAGATGAGCGCGTCAGGCGGTACCAGGGCGATCATGGCGGCACTCGGCGCCAACCTCGCCATCGCGGCAGCCAAGTTCGTGGCGTTCGCCTTCAGCGGCTCCTCGTCCATGCTCGCCGAGGGTGTGCACTCCCTCGCCGACTCCGGCAACCAGTTCCTGCTGCTGATCGGCGGGAAGCGCGCCCAGCGCGAGGCGACCCCCCAGCACCCCTTCGGCTACGGCCGCGAACGATACGTCTACGCCTTCCTCGTCTCCATCGTCCTGTTCTCCGTCGGCGGCATGTTCGCCATCTACGAGGGCGTCGAGAAGATCAGCCATCCCCACCAAGTGGAGCACTGGTACTGGCCGGTGGGCGTCCTCCTCTTCGCGATCGCCGCCGAGGGCTTCTCCTTCCGCACGGCCGTCAAGGAGGCCGACCAACTGCGCGGCCAGCTGTCCTGGCCGCAGTTCATCCGCCGCGCCAAGGCACCCGAACTGCCCGTCGTGCTCCTGGAGGACTTCGGCGCGCTGATCGGTCTCGTCCTCGCCCTCGGCGGTGTGGGCCTCTCCCTGCTCACCGGCGACGGGATCTGGGACGGCATCGGCACGGTCTGCATCGGCGCCCTGCTCGTGCTGATCGCCCTCGTCCTGGCCGCCGAGACCAAGTCCCTGCTGCTCGGTGAGGCCGCCGGCGCCGACGTGGTCCGGCAGATCGAGACCGCCATGGTCGACGGCCACACCGTCGCCGGCGTCATCCACATGCGCACGCTCCACCTCGGCCCCGAGGAACTGCTCATCGCCGCCAAGATCGCCGTCAGGCACGACGACACGGCCGCCGACGTCGCCGCCGCCATCGACGCCGCCGAGTCCCGCATCCGCGCCGCCGTTCCCATCGCCCGCGTCATCTACCTGGAACCGGACATCTACAGCGAGGCCGAGGCAGCCAAGGGCCCGGACCGCGAGGCCACCCCGGGCGGCCCCACCCCGCACCCCACCGGACACTGAGTCCGAGAGCCGTCACGGCGCCTGCCGATCCTTCTGCCCCGGCGGGCGCCGTCCGCGTTCACGCCCGCACGGGCCACGACGGCACCGGCGGCACCGCCTTCCGACGTCGTCCGGCCAGCGCCGCGATCCCCAGCCCGAGCCCGACCAGGAACGAGACGACCCCTGCGAGCAACCCGGTGAGGATCAGGACGAGGGCGGTGCGACTTTCGGTGACCCGGCCTTGGACGGCCGAGACGGGCACCGTCCCGCCGTGGTCGGCGGCGAAGAACCGCGAGTCGTTCGAGTTCGCCCGATCATCGCCCAGCAGGAACAGGCGCCCCTCCGGAACCGTCACGTCGTAGGCCTTGTGCGCTCCGTCGGCGTCACCGTCCTTCACATACGGCTCCTGGAGCGGCTTGCCGTTCACAGTGACCCGCGCCCCGCTTCCCTCACCTGTGCAGCACACCACGTGATCGCCGCCCACTCCGACGACCCGCGTCACGACGCCGGCGGTGAAGCCGTAGCGTTCCGGCGCGGAGAACAGCACGACGTCACCACGCCGCACCCGGGTGCCGTCGACCCGCTCGAAGAAGATCCGGTCTCCCCGCTTGTACGTCGGAGACATGCTGGAGCCCTGTACGACGGATCCCCCGTACGCCGTCCTCGCGTACCCGAAGGAGCCGAAGCCCAGCACCAGCCCCACCAGTCCCAGCACCAGCGCCGCGACCCCGATTCCCCGCCCGCTGCCAGACATCCGTCCCCTCCCCACGCGGCCCGTCCGCGGCGCAGAGAGTAGCGGAGTGTGCTGAGGCGGACTGGGGCCGCCCGGCTCTCCGGTGTAGCTTGGTTCGGAGCCAGACGTCGCTGCTGATGGCGGTCGGGCGGCCCGAGCAGGGACCGGCCGAGGGAGAGAGGGCCTCCGACGGACTGCGCTGCGCGCACGCGGGCATGCCATGTGTCCTCTTCGGGCACCCCTGTGTCCGCCGCCGCGCAGATCAGCCGTACCCACCTCGCCCCAACCCCGAGGAGCAGCACCCCATGACGACTGTCGAGAACCGACAGGACTTCAAGGTCGCCGACCTGTCCCTGGCCGAGTTCGGCCGCAAGGAGATCTCCCTCGCCGAGCATGAGATGCCGGGCCTCATGGCGATCCGTGCGGAGTACGCCGCGAAGCAGCCGCTCAAGGGCGCCCGCATCACCGGCTCCCTCCACATGACCGTGCAGACCGCCGTCCTGATCGAGACCCTGACGGCCCTCGGCGCGCGGGTCCGCTGGGCGTCCTGCAACATCTTCTCCACCCAGGACCACGCGGCCGCCGCCATCGCCGTCGGCCCCGACGGCACCCCCGACGCCCCGCAGGGCGTTCCGGTCTTCGCCTGGAAGGGCGAGACCCTCGAGGAGTACTGGTGGTGCACCGAGCAGGCGCTGACCTGGCCGGACAGCCCTACCGGCGGCCCGAACATGATCCTCGACGACGGTGGTGACGCCACCCTGCTCGTCCACAACGGCGTCGAGTACGAGAAGGACGGCAAGGTTCCCTCGCCCGACACCGCCGAGTCCGACGAGCACCGCGTCATCCTGGAGCTGCTGAACCGCACCCTGGGCGAGAACCCCCAGAAATGGACCCAGCTGGCCTCCGAGATCCGTGGCGTCACCGAGGAGACCACCACCGGAGTGCACCGCCTGTACGAGATGCAGCGCGAGGGCACCCTCCTGTTCCCGGCGATCAACGTCAACGACTCCGTCACCAAGTCGAAGTTCGACAACAAGTACGGCTGCCGGCACTCCCTGGTCGACGGCATCAACCGAGCCACCGACGTCCTGATCGGCGGCAAGACCGCCGTCGTGTGCGGCTACGGCGACGTGGGCAAGGGCTGCGCGGAGTCCCTGCGCGGCCAGGGTGCCCGCGTGATCATCACCGAGATCGACCCGATCTGCGCGCTGCAGGCGGCGATGGACGGCTACCAGGTCACCACGCTGGACGAGGTCGTCGAGACGGCCGACATCTTCGTCACCACCACCGGCAACAAGGACATCATCCTCGCCTCCGACATGGCGAAGATGAAGCACCAGGCCATCGTCGGCAACATCGGCCACTTCGACAACGAGATCGACATGGCCGGCCTCGCCAAGGTCCCCGGCATCGTCAAGGACGAGGTCAAGCCGCAGGTCCACACCTGGACCTTCCCGGACGGCAAGAAGATCATCGTGCTGTCCGAGGGCCGCCTGCTGAACCTGGGCAACGCCACCGGCCACCCGTCGTTCGTGATGTCCAACTCCTTCGCGGACCAGACCCTGGCCCAGATCGAGCTGTTCACCAAGCCCGACGAGTATCCGACCGGCGTCTACGTGCTGCCCAAGCACCTCGACGAGAAGGTCGCCCGCCTCCACCTGGACGCCCTCGGCGTCAAGCTCACCACGCTGCGCCCCGAGCAGGCCGCGTACATCGGCGTGGAGGTCGACGGCCCGTTCAAGTCGGACCACTACCGCTACTGACCACCACCGAGCCGCATCCCGCGTCTCACCCAGGTCCTTCGAGGCAGGCCCCCGCACCCCCGTGCCGGGGGCCTGCCCAGCCCGTCACACCCCAGGACCCCCATGCCCCGCGGCCGTTATTCGCTTCACGATCCGCACGATCACACCCCCCTCGCAGAAGAGCACTTCCAGTGCGCCCCCGGCCCCTCCGGCTGGCGCTACGTGTCCCAGGTGACCACCCCTTCGGGCACTCGACTCGGCTCCGTAGACCTGGCTCTGGACGACCTCGGCCGTCCCCTCCGCCTCGAACTCCACGCGGGAAGCTGGCAGGTGCGCGGTGCCGCCCTCGACGGCGTCACCTGGGTCCGCACCGACCCCACCGGCATCCATGCCACCGAAGGCACTGTGCGCGCCCACGCCTTCACCGGCACGTCCCCCGCGTTCCTCGTCGCCACCGCCCGTCTTCTGCGCCTCACCCCCTCTGCCTCCGCGACCCGCGTCCGACTCGTTGCCTTCACGGACCCGGTCCTCGCCCCCCGCACCGTGGACCAGTCCTGGGCTCTGCTGGAAAGAGAAGCACACGCCACTGACAACGGCCCTCTGACCGTGGACGAATACCAGGTCACAGCCCTGGACACGGGCGAGCAGCACACCGTGCACATCGCCGGGGACGTGGTTCTGGCAGCCCCAGGGATCGAGCTCGAGGACCTCCAGTCGCCCCCGTCGGTCTTCGACGCCTGAACCCGCGAGCCGGAAGAGGCCGAGAGAAGCCGACCGTGACGGCCGGCCAACGTGTCAGGCCGGCGGCACGAACCCGGTGCCGGGACGTTCGGACCGCGAAGTCTCCTCGGGGGCCGCGTGCTGCGACGGGAGTTCCGTGGACGGGGCACCCCAGGAGGGAGTGTCCTGATGCGCGGCGGGCGGGGCCGCGGCGGCGGACCCGGGAGCACCGGGCGCCGCCCCGAACCCGGCGACCCGGGCCCCGCCCCCTCCGGTGGTCGCAGCGGCCGCGGAGCCGCCGCCGAACGCGCGCCTGGCCTCACGTGCCTGCCGCTCCTGCAGCACCGCCGCCAGATACATGGGCGGCGGGACCTCGCGCGGCGCCGGAGTCCCAGTGCGGGCGGCGAGATCGGCGGCAAGCTGTTCGGCCATGGTCCAGCCGACCTGGGGATCGAGGTGCTGCATCCGCGTCAGGTACTGCCGGATCGCCAGCCAGAGCCCGTCGGGCACCGCCGACAGATCGAGTGCCGAGAAACGTCCCGCCAGCCAGGGCGGCGGCGGAGGCACGGCGGTCGCCTGCCCGGCCGGTACCCGCTCCCGCACGACCAGGGTGCCCGCGAACACGTCACCCAGCCGACGCCCCCGCGCCGACACCAGCGAGGCGATACTGGCGACAGCCCCGAACGTCATCAGACTCTCGACCACACCGATAGCGCCACGCACCAGCGCGTGCCGGAACCGGATCGGCCCGCCGTCGTCCCTGACCACCCGCAACCCGCACGCGATTTTCCCGAGCGACCGCCCGTGGCTGAGCGTCTCCACGGCTATCGGCCCCCCGACCAGGATGAGCAGGAACGACGCGATCGACACCGCGATCTGCGCCGCCTCGTCCAGGGAAGCCGTGGCCACGAGAAGAGCCATGGACACGACCATGTAGACCGTCACCGTCACGACCAGGTCGAGCAGCACCGCCAGTGCCCTGCTGGGCAGCCTCGCCGGGCGCACCTCCAGCGCCACGGCCTCACCCGTCACCAGCTCACTCACGCCCGTCGTCCTTCCCCTGGCCTGCCCCTGGAACGGTCAGTCTGCCAAGCTGAGGGCGACCGCGCCGCAGTAGGACAAGCTGACACAGCCGACGAGTTGTCGAACAACCAGCCGAGGAGCAGGCAGACACGATGGACCTGGACGTCTTCGTCTCCGCCCACCGAGCGGAATGGGACCGCCTCGACACCCTGCTCCGCCGCAGGCGTCGGCTCACCGGCACGGAGGCCGACGAGCTCGTCGCCCTCTACCAGCGCACCGCCACCCACCTCTCCCTGATCCAGTCCAGCGCACCCGACCCGCAGCTCACGGGGCGGCTCAGCCAACTTGTGGCAGGCGCGCGCAGTGCCGTGACCGGAACCCGCCGCGCCTCGTGGCGGGACGTCACCCGCTTCCTGCTGGAGGGCTTCCCCGCGGCGGTCTACCGCGCCCGCCACTGGTGGGTCCCCACCGCGATCCTGTCCACCGTCGTCGCGGCGCTCCTGGGGTGGTGGATCGGTACGCACCCCGAGGTGCAGGCCGCGATCGCGGCTCCAGAGGAGTTGCGGCAGCTCACCCGCCCCGGCGGCGAGTACGAGGCCTATTACTCAAGCCATCCCGCGGCCGCCTTCGCCGCACAGGTCTGGACGAACAACGCCGAGGCTGCGGCGATGTGCCTGGTCCTGGGCGTCTTCCTGGGCCTGCCGGTCCTGTGGATCCTCTTCAAGAACATGCTCAACCTCGGTGTGGGCATCGGCCTGATGTCCTCGGCCGGCCGACTCGACACCTTCCTCGGCCTCGTCCTCCCTCATGGTCTGCTCGAACTGACGGCCGTCTTCGTCGCCGCCGGCACGGGCCTGCGCCTCGGCTGGACGGTCATCGACCCCGGCCCCCGCTCCCGCCGCACCGCTCTCGCCGAAGAAGGCCGGGCCGCGCTGGGCATGGCGATCGGCCTGGCCCTCGTCCTCTTCGTCTCCGGCGCCATCGAAGGCTTCGTCACGCCGTCGGGCCTGCCCACCTGGGCCCGCATAGGCATCGGGATCGTGGCCGAGCTGGCCTTCCTGGCCTACGTCTACGTCCTCGGCGGTCGGGCGGCACGGGCCGGGGGCACCGGGGACATGGAGCCGATCGGGCGAAGCGCGACCGTGCCGACCGCCGCCTGATGTGCGTTTGGGTCCGCCGAGCTGCTACTCTCCTCTTCGCCGCACCGGAGCCGTTGACACGGGTCGGGTGGGGAGGTAGATTCAAACAGTTGCCCGGAGATGGACAGGGTCCACGAGGGTGGCAGTGAGCATCTATCTGCTTCTGCACATGTCGACAAGATCGAACATGGAGAAGCCTCTCCCGATAAATCGGAAACGAGGGCCGGTCAGACCGGCTCAAAAGTTCTGATAAAGTCGGAGCCGCCGGAAAGGGAAACGCGAGAGCGGGAACCTGGAAAAGCGCCGAGGAAATCGGATCGGAAAAAGATCTGATAGAGTCGGAAACACCGAAGGGAAGCGCCCGGAGGAAAGCCCGAGAGGGTGAGTACGAAGGAAGC
>NZ_JBIBWH010000005.1:351000-485590 GCF_043081205.1 Streptomyces sp. NPDC014889 | reverse complement strand
GGCGCCGCCATGGTCGTCCCACCCCCCGGCCCCCTGGTCGGCGAAACCCTGGCCGAAGTGCTGCGCGACCACCAGGTCACCCACGCCCTCATCCCCCCGGCCGCACTCGCCAGCGTCCCCACCGAAGCAGCCACCCAACTCACCCACTTCCAAGGCCTCATCGTCGGCGGAGACGCCTGCCCACCCGAACTCGTCACCCGCTGGGCACCCGGCCGCCGCATGATCAACGCCTACGGCCCCACCGAAGCCACCGTCGCCGTCTCGACGAGCACGCCCCTGATCCCCGGCGGGGCCGTGCCGATCGGCTCCCCGGTGATCAACACCCGGGCCTTCGTCCTGGACGCCTGGCTCCGTCCTGTCCCGGTCGGCGTCACCGGTGAGCTGTACGTCACCGGCGACGGACTCGCACGCGGCTACCTCAACCGCCCCGGCCTCACCGCCGAACGCTTCCTCGCCAACCCCTACGGCCCGCCCGGAGCACGCCTCTACCGCACCGGCGACATCGCCCGCTGGACCCCCGACGGCACCCTGGAGTTCGTGGGACGCGCCGACGAACAGGTCAAGATCCGCGGCTTCCGCATCGAACTCGGCGAGATCGAGACCGTACTCGGCCTGGACGAGACCGTGGGTCAGTCGGTCGTCGTCGTCCGCGAGAACGAGGAGGGCGCGAAGAGCCTGGTCGCCTACGTGGTGCCGGCGGACGGTGCGACGGTCGAGGTGCCCCGGCTGCGAGAGGCCCTGGCCTCTCGCCTGCCGGACCACATGATGCCCGCCGCGTTCGTCGTGCTCGACGCGCTGCCGCTCACCGCCCACGGCAAGCTCGACCGCAAGGCCCTGCCCGCGCCCGACTTCAGCCCCACGGACTGGACGGGGCCGCGCACTCCGCGGGAGGAGATCCTGTGCGGCCTGTTCGCCGAGGTGCTCGGGCTGGAGACGGTCGGCGTGCACGACAGCTTCTTCGACGCCGGCGGCGACAGCATCATGTCGATGCGGCTGGTCACCAAGGTCCGCGCCACGTTCGGCGTGCGGTTGAGCATCCGCACCATCTTCGAGGCGCCCACCGTCGCGGAGCTGGCGGACCGGCTCGCGGGCGACACCGACGGGGACACCCTGGACGTGCTGCTGCCGCTGCGCACCACGGGCGACAAGGCGCCCCTGTTCTGCGTGCATCCGGCGGGTGGCCTGAGCTGGGTCTACTCCGGCCTGATGAAGCACATCGGTGCGGACCGCCCGCTCTACGGCCTCCAGGCCAGGGGCCTCGCCGATCCGTCGGCGGCCCTGCCGGGCAGCATCGAGGAGATGGCGGCGGACTACGTCGCCCAGGTGCGCGGCGTCCAGCCGAACGGCCCGTACCACCTGCTCGGCTGGTCGCTGGGCAGCCTGGTGGTCCACGCCATGGCCACCCAGTTGCGGGCCGCGGGCGAGGAGGTCGGGCTGCTCGCCAACCTCGACCAGTACCCCATCGACCGCTCCGAACCGGAGCCGGAGCGCCTGCCCGACCAGCAGGACGCGCTGCGGATCATGCTGGACTTCGTCGGCCACGACATGGACAGCCTGGGCGACGAACCGCTGGAGTACGCGATGGTGGCCGAGGTGCTGAGGGAGCGGCAGAGCGTGTTCGCCAACCTCGACGAGTCCGCGATCGCCGCGCTGGCCCGGGTGTTCGCGAACAGCCGCACCCTCATCGGCGGTTTCGAGCCGCAGCCGCTCGACAGCGACGTGCTGGTCCTCGTTGCCGAGCCCGACGAGACGGTGCCGGCCGCGGAACTCGCCGAACGGGCCGAACGCTGGCGGCCGTTCGTGACGGGAAAAATTGAATACAGCGTGGTGCGCTGTAGTCACGCCCATATGATGCAGGCTGAACCCGCCGCGGAAATCGGCCGCGTACTCGCCGAGAAGCTCGGGGAAAGCAAGTAGCCCGAACCCGTAGCCCATGTCGACCGACCGGTTCAGGCCCGGGGAAAAGGAAACCCTTTTCCCCGGGCCTGAACCGGATGTCCCCCCCGGTCGAACCACCGCCGCATTTTCTTTCCCAGCCTTTCGCAGCCCACGACGAATGGTGGAAACATGACTGCGCAGACGATGTCGACACCGGACGACATCTCCACGGTCGATCTGACCGATCCCAGAACGTTCGAGGAGAACGACCTCCGTGAATACTGGCGCCGGCTGCGCACCACGCGGCCGCTCCACTGGCACCCGCCCACCGGCGACGCGCCGGGTTTCTGGGTGATCAGCCGGTACGCGGACGTCATGGCGCTGTACAAGGACAACAAGCGGCTCACCTCGGAGCGGGGCAACGTGCTGGTCACGCTGCTCGCCGGGGGCGACTCCGCCGCGGGCAAGATGCTCGCCGTCACCGACGGCGCCCCGCACCGCAACCTGCGCAACGTGCTGCTCAAGGCCTTCTCCCCGCAGGCCCTCAAGCCCATCTCCGACCGGGTCCGCCAGAACACCACCCGCCTGGTCGTGGAGGCCGTCCGGCGCGGTGAGTGCGACTTCGCCACCGACGTGGCCGAGCACATCCCGATGAACACCATCTCCGACCTGCTCGGAGTGCCCACCGCGGACCGCGAGTTCCTGCTCAACCTCAACAAGTCCGCGCTCAGCTCGAACGAGGAGGGCCAGTCGGAGACCGAGGCCTGGCTCGCCCGCAACGAGATCCTGCTCTACTTCAGCGAACTGGTCGCCGAGCGCCGGGCGAAGCCGACCGAGGACGTGATCAGCGTGCTCGCCAACAGCACCGTGAACGGCGAGCCGCTGAGCGAGGAGGTCATCGTCCTCAACTGCTACAGCCTGATCCTCGGCGGCGACGAGACCAGCCGCCTTTCGATGATCGACGCGGTGCGGACCTTCACGGAGCACCCGGACCAGTGGCAGTTGCTCCGCGACCGCGAGGTGACACTGGAGTCGGCCACCGAGGAGGTGCTGCGCTGGGCGACCCCGGCGATGCACTTCGGCCGCCGCGCGGTCACCGACGTGGAGCTGCACGGCCAGGTGATCGCCGCGGGCGACATCGTCACGCTGTGGAACAGCTCGGCCAACCGGGACGAGGAGGTCTTCACGGACCCGTACGTCTTCGATCTGAACCGGTCGCCGAACAAACACATCACCTTCGGCTACGGCCCGCACTTCTGCCTCGGCGCCTTTCTGGGCCGGGTCGAGGTGAACGCGATGCTGGACGCGCTGCGCACCTACAGCACCGGCTTCGAGGTCACCGGGGAGCCGCAGCGGATCCACTCCAACTTCCTGACCGGGCTGTGCGGTCTGCCGGTGCGTTTCGAGCCGGACGAGGCGGCGCTGGCCGCCTACGGCAGCGGGAACGGAGCACGCGGATGAACCCGTCCACCGGGGTGGGGCCGTCGAAGTGGCTGCGCTGCTACCGCAAGGTGGCCCGGCCCCGTCTGCGGCTGGTGTGCTTCCCCCACGCGGGCGGCGCGGCCAGCATGTTCCGTGACTGGCCGCGGTGGCTGCCGGACGACATCGAGGTGACCGGGGTGTGCTACCCGGGCCGCCAGGACCGGCTGCTGGAGCCGTGCATCGACGAGATGGGCGCGCTGACCACGCCGATCGCCGATGTGCTGCAGGCCTGGGCTGGAGAGCGGCTCGTGCTGTTCGGGCACAGCATGGGCGCCTCCGTGGCCTACGAGGTGGCGCTGCGCCTGAAGCAGCGCACCGGCTCGGCGCCCGGCCGGCTGTTCGTCTCCGGCCAGTTGCCGCCGCACCGGGTGGTGCCCAAGAACGTGCACCTGCGCGGCGACGACGCGATCGTGGAGGAGGTGCGCAGGCTCGGCGATCCCGACGCCGACACGGTGCTCGACGACCCGGACCTGCGGGAGCTGGTACTGCCCGCGATCCGGGCGGACTTCCGGTTGATCGGCACGTATCTTCCGCGCCCGGTCACGCCGCTGGCCACCCCGGTGTCGGCGTACGTGGGGAGCGAGGACGAGCAGGTGCCGGTCGAGGGCCTGCGGGAGTGGGCGGCGGTGAGCGCCACCGGCCGCTTCGACCACCGGGTGTACCCCGGTGGCCACTTCTATCTGATGGACGACCCCGAGGCCCTCGTCCGCGACCTGGCCGGCCATCTCACCGGCCACCTCCAGGCCGCCCGCGCCGCCGGCTGAACCGGCGGACGCGGGGGTGGTCAGGAGAGCGCGAAGCGAGCGCCGGCCAGCGAGAGCACGGCGCCGAACACGTCGATCACCACGATGCCCACGACCAACGACGTCCACCACCTGCGGCGCGCGCCCCGGGTGCGGATGAACTGCCCGGCGGCCAGGGCCAGTACCACGCCCTGGACCAGGAAGCACGGCTCGAAGACCAGGAGGTCCTGCACGGCGGAGAGATGGTTCGCGTCGGCCGCCTCCGCCGCGCCGACCCCTGGCA
This sequence comes from Streptomyces sp. NPDC014889, assembly GCF_043081205.1. Taxonomy (NCBI): domain Bacteria; kingdom Bacillati; phylum Actinomycetota; class Actinomycetes; order Kitasatosporales; family Streptomycetaceae; genus Streptomyces; species Streptomyces sp. NPDC014889. The sequence continues at coordinate 481,204 of NZ_JBIBWH010000005.1, read as the reverse complement.
CGACCGGGAAGTCGACGGCGCCGTGGTGCCCGCTCAGGTACAGGGCCTTGGTGGCGAAGCCGTAGAAGGCGTGGGAGACGCACACCACCGCCGCGACCCACATCGGCGCCAGCAGCACCCAGGCGCGAACCCGGCTCCCCGTGCGGCGGTTCAGCGCGAGGACGAAGAGCGCGCCGAACAGCATGATCGCGCTCACCACCCAGTTGACCGCCTGCACCGCGGACTTGTCGTGCCGCGCCAGGAGCGGCAGTCCCCAGGTGCCGCCCACCGCCCAGTACACGTGGAGAAGCATGAAGAGAATCGTGAAGACGAAAGCCAGGTGAACCCAGACCGGCCGGCGCGGCAGTTCGGCGCCCGACTCCCGGCCAGGTGAATTCCCGTCATTTTCGCCTGGAATTAATGTTTCGTGCACCATTCAAATCCTCACCTAGAAGCCTGAGCACACCGCGGGCACGGTATCACCGGGCGCGAAGGCGCGAACCCCGTGCATATCGGAGTTTTCGATGAGGGGGCCGGTTCCGGCCACGCCGCTGCTAGCGTCGGCGGCGCCGATGCGGCAGCCGTCGCGGTCGGTGAACCCGTAGCGTATGGGGGTGAATGCGTGGACATTGCGATTCGGGCCGAGGGACTGAGCAAACGTTACGGTGGAAAGCAGGTCAAGGACGCGCTGAACGGTGTCGACCTGTCGGTCCCCGCCGGCACGGTTTTCGGGCTGCTCGGACCCAACGGCGCCGGGAAGACCACGACCGTGCGCATCCTGGCCACCCTGCTCTCCGCGGACGGCGGCGAGGCGGCCGTGGCCGGATTCGACGTGCGCCGCCAGGCGAAGGAGGTCCGCCGGCGCATCGGGCTGACCGGGCAGTACGCGGCGGTGGACGAGCGGTTGACCGGCCGGGAGAACCTGCGGCTGATCGGCACCCTCTACCACCTCGGCCGGACCGCCACCCGGGCCAGGGCGGACGAACTGCTCGAACGGCTCGACCTGACCGACGCGGCCGACCGGCCGGTGAAGACCTACTCCGGCGGCATGCGGCGCAGGCTCGACCTCGCCGCCAGCCTGATCGCCGAGCCGCCGGTGCTGTTCCTGGACGAGCCGACCACCGGTCTCGACCTGTCCAGCCGGCTGACCCTGTGGGAGGTGATCCGCACCCAGGTGAGCCGTGGCGTCACCGTGCTGCTGACCACCCAGTACCTCGAAGAGGCCGACCAGCTCGCCGACCGCATAGCCGTGTTGAAGGACGGCAGCGTCGTCGCCGAAGGCACCCCCGACGAGTTGAAGGACCGGGTGGGGGACGACCGGCTGCGGGTCACGGCCGCCTCCGCGGACGACGTCGTCGCACTCACCAAGGTGCTGAGCCGGTTCGGCGTCGACGAACCGCTCGTGGACGAGGAGAAGAGGACGGTCTCCGTGCCGATGACCGAGGGCGTCGGCGGCATCGCCACGGTGGCCACCGAACTGACCCAGGCAGGCATCCGGGTGGCCGACTTCCGGCTCAGCCGTCCCTCGATGGACGAGGTCTTCCTGTCCCTGACCGGCCCCGCGACACGGCCCGTGACCGAAGGAGCGGCGACATGAGCGAGTTCCTGAGCGACTGCCTCGCCCTGACGGGTCGTCATCTGCGGCACCTCTCCCGGGTGCCGGAACGGCTGCTGAGCGTGACGCTGATGCCGGTGATGTACGTGATCGTCTTCGGGTTCCTGTTCGGCAGCGCCATGCAGGTCGAGGGCGGCAACTACCGCGAGTACATCATGGCCGGCATCTTCGCCCAGGTCATGCTGGCCAACCTGCAGACCACCGCGGTCGGCGTGGTCGACGACCTGCGCAACGGCCTGGTCGACCGGTTCCGCTCGCTTCCCATGTCCCGCTACGCCGTGCTCATCGGGCGCACCGTCTCCGACCTGCTGCTGTCCACCATCGCCATCGTCGTGATGGCCGCGGTCGGCACCCTGATCGGCTGGCGGGTGCACACCGGCGCCCCGCGCATGCTGGCCGCTTTCGGCATCCTGCTGCTGCTCGGCCTGGGCGCCGCCTGGCTCGGCGCACTGCTCGGACTGTCCCTGCGCAACGTCGAGGCGGTCAGCGCGGTGATGTCCATGGTCATGATGCCGCTCACGTTCCTGTCCAGCGCGTTCATCCCGCTGAGCGGGCTGCCCGAGTGGCTGCGCGCCATCGCGGTGTGGAACCCGCTGTCGGCGGTGGTCGGGGCCCTGCGCCGGCTGTTCGGCAACCCCACCTCCGTCGGGGACACCTCCTTCCCCTCGGTCCACCCGATCCCCGTCGCCGTGGTCCTCATCGTGGTGATGATCGCGCTGGCCATGCCGCTCGCCGCCCGCAGGTACCGGACGGCGGCGGCCCGCTGAACCGCTCGCCCGACAAGGCGCCGCCTACCCCCAAAGGAGCACTGCGATGACGCCTGGTGTCACCACACCCGCCGACTTCGAGGCGGGCGACGGACCCGCGCCGGAGCTCAACGTCCGCCCGCTCGTGGACACCACACTGCTCCCCGACTGGCGGGGCTCCGGCAGGGTCGTGCATTCCGCCCACCGGGTCTACGAGCACCTGATCTCACTGTGGGCGCCCGGCGTCATCGAGGCCGCGCACGACCTCGGTGTGTTCGCCGAGTTGAGCACCGGACCGAAGACCGGCGAGCAGCTCGCACGGGCCTGCGCCGCCAACGAGCGGGCGATGCGGGTGCTGATGGACGGCCTGTACGCCTACGACATCGTCGACCGCGTCCCCGCCGAGGACGGCCCCGCGGTCTACCGGATGCCGGAGGAGATGCGCGAATGCCTGCTGCCGGACGGGCTGTTCAGCCTGGTCGGCAAGATCGAGTACGACCGCCAGCTCGCCTGGCACTCCTGGCGCAACCTCGCGGATGCGGTGCGCGGCGACAACCGCGACGAGACCGGCGGGCTCCAGCTCAACCAGATCAGCGAGCACAACTACGAGTCCCTGGTGCGCGGCATCAACTTCTGGGCGCCGCCGATCGTCGAGGCGCTGCGCGGCGGCTTCGAGACGCTGGAGTGGCCCACCGGCCGGCCCGCCTCCGTCCTGGACATCGGCTGCGGCACCGGCCTGTACAGCCAGTTGCTGCTGCGGGCGTTCCCCCAGTGGCGGGCCACCGGTCTCGAGGCGCCGCGCATCGCCCCGATCGCCACGGCGCAGGCCGAACGGCTCGGCGTCGCCGACCGGTTCGACGTCCAGGTGCGCGACTTCTGGACCGAGAGCTGGGGCGCCGACCACGATCTGCTGGTCTTCGTCAACATCTTCCACCTCCAGACCCCCGAGTCGGCGCAGGATTTGCTGCGCAAGTCCAAGGAGGCCCTGTCGCGGGACGGGCTGATCTGCATCGCCGACCACCTGGTCACCGACGAGAAGGACGCCAAGTCGGTCCAGGACCGGTTCGCGATGCTGTTCGCCGCGTCCATGCTGGCCACCGGCGGCGGTGACGCCTTCCTGCTGGACGACTACGACCAGTGGCTGGCCTCGGCCGGACTGCGGCGGGTCGCGGTGCTCGACACCCCGATGCACCGGATCCTGCTCGCCGGGCACGCCTGACCGGCCCGCGGCGACATGGCGGAGTTCCTCGGCGACACACGGGCGATCGCCGGCCGGCACCTGCGGCATCTGCTGCGCCTGCCGGAGAAGCTGATCGGTTTCACCGTGATGCCGGTCGCGATGGTAGTGGGCCTGGGGATCCTGTTCGGCGGCAGCATGCGGGTGCCCGGCGGCGGCCCGTACGGCGCGTACGTGGTGGCGGGCGTGGTCACATCGCTCGCCGTCTCGACGGTCGCGCTCTCAGCGCTGGGCGTCCTCGACGACCTCCAGAACGGCGTGTTCGACCGGCTCCGCTCGCTTCCCGTCGACCGCGCGGCCATCCTGTCCGGGCGGATCGTGGTGGACTCGCTGCCCGTGGTGGTGGCGATGGCCGGTGTGGTGCCCGCCGCGTGGGTCGCCGGCTGGGCCGACGGCGTCCGGCCGGCGGCGGCGCTGGCCGCGGTGGGCCTGGAACTGCTGCTCGGCATGGGGTGCGCGTGCCTGGGGATCTTTCTCGGGCTCACCTTCCGCAACGCCGAGGCGGTCACCTCGGTCGTACCGGTGTGCCTGCTGCCGGCGACGTTCCTGTCCAACGCGTTCGTGCCGCCGGACGGCCTGCCCGGCTGGCTGCGCCACGTGGTCGGCTGGAACCCGGTGACCGCGGTGAACAGCACGGTGCGCGGTCTGCTGGGCACGGAGGGAACGGCCGCCGGGGCCGGTTTTCCGGACCGTCATGCCGCGCCGCTCGCCGTCGTCTTCTGTCTGCTGGTGATCGCCGTGACCGCTCCGGCGGCGGCGCGCGCCTACGGCCGCGCCGGGCCGCCGCGGTGAGGCCGAACGGCGGCCGTCCTCGACGACGCCTTTCAAACCCGGCCACAGAGTTTTCGAACTGACCCGTAGCGGGTGTTTTCCCCCTGACTAGGCTGCGCGTATCAGGCGGACAGACCGGGCTGCGCTCCGTTTTTCCGCTCGGCCACCCACCGCACGCGCTGATGGCTGGAGGCGCCATGGATTTCGGCCTTTTCTACTTCGCGAACGACAAGGAGGACGTCGGCGACAGATACCGGCTGCTGATCGAGGGAGCCAAGTTCGCCGACACCCACGACTTCGCGTCGGTGTGGACCCCTGAACGTCATTTCCACGCGTTCGGCGGCCTCTATCCGAATCCGGCGGTGACGGGCGCCGCGGTGGCCGCGGTGACCGAGAAAGTCGCGGTGCGGGCCGGCAGTGTGGTGGCCCCGCTGCACCATCCGGTGCGTATCGCCGAGGAATGGTCGATCGTCGACAACCTGTCCAAAGGAAGGGTCGGCATCGCATTCGCCTCCGGTTGGCACGCCGCCGACTTCGTACTGCGCCCGGAGGGATATCCGACCCGCAGGTCCGGTCTGATCGACTCGGTGCGGGCGATCCGGAGCCTCTGGCGGCAGGAGCCGGCGACGTTCGTCGACGGCGCGGGCGAGAGCGTCGACGTGACGGTCTTCCCGCCGCCGGTGCAGCGGGAGTTGCCGGTCTGGCTGACCAGCGCGGGCAACCCGCAGACCTTCCGCGAGGCGGGCGAGATGGGCGCCGGGGTGCTGACCCATCTGCTGGGCCAGGGCGTCGACGTGCTGGAGAAGCGGATCGGCGAGTACCGGCAGGCCTTCCGCGACCACCACGACGAGACCGAGGGCGACGGACATGTCGCGCTCATGCTGCACACGTTCGTCGGCCCGGACCGGGAGAAGGTCAGGGAGACGGTCCGCGAGCCGTTCAGCAAGTATCTGGCCAGCTCCTTCGACCTGGTCATCCACGCGGCCAAGGCCGCGGGCGCCGACGCGGTCGCACTGGACCTGAACAAGATGAGCCCCGCCGACATCGACTTCCTGGTCGGCCAGGCGTTCGACCGCTACTTCGAGACCAGCGGCCTGTTCGGCACCGTCGAGGACGGACTGCGGATGTGCGAGCGGCTGTACGAGATCGGCGTGGACGAGATCGCCTGCCTGATCGACTTCGGTGTGGAGACGGACGAGGTGCTGGCCGGGCTGACCCACCTCGACCTGCTCAGGCAGGCGTGGCGGGAACGCGAGCAGGCTCGGTGACCGTGCGCGCGGGGGCGCCGGGCGGCGTGGCGGAGGGGATGGACGCGGGGCCGGGTCCGGTCGGCGCCGGGGCGTATCGCGCTTTCATGAGTTCCTTCCCGACCGGTGTATCCGTCGTGACCACGGTCGACGCGGACGGCCGGCCGCGCGGAATGACCTGCTCCTCCCTGTCGAGCGTCAGCCTGGATCCGCCGGTCCTGTCCGTCTGCCTGACGGTGACCAGCCGGACGCTCGGCGCGCTGCGCGCCCACGGCTTCTTCGGGGTGAACCTGCTCGGGGCCCGTGCGAGCCGGATCGCCCGCCTGTTCGCCGACTCCTCCCTGAGTCCCTTCGAACACGTGCCATGGCACCCGGTCGGCGACGCCGCCCTCCCCCGGCTCGCCGACGACACCGTCGCCTTCGCCGCCTGCCGGGTCTCCGACACCAAGGCGGTCGGCGACCACATCGTCGTCTTCGGCGAGGTCTACACCACTGAATGCACCAATGGCACCCCGCTCCTGTACGGCCACCGCCGCTTCACCGGCTGGCCGGAGCCGGCCCCGGACCCGGTCTGAGCGGCCCGCCCAGTCGGGCTGCACGGCCGGCCCGGGGCGGCACGGCTCGGCCCGCAAGCGGGCGGGCGGGTGATGTGTGCGTCCCTGCGTCCCCGTGCCCGTCACGCCGGGCCGGCGGCCGGTACCTCCGTGGTGGCGCGGTCGTGCAGCGCCTCCCGGTCGTACTTGCGGCGCAGGTAGGAGAGGTCCGCCAGCAGGCCTGCCGCGGTCACCTCGCGGTGCCGACCGGGGCGCACCGGACGAGCCAGCGGCAGCGCTCCGGTCTGGGCCCAGCACAGCCTGCCCTCGTCGTCCAGACGGCTGCGGGTGTGGCCACGGTTGTCCGGGTGCACGCAGTACGGGATGTCCAGATACCCGCGTTCGAACGCCAGCAGCAGCGCGCGAGCCAGGTCGGAGTGCAGGTTCAGCACCCCTTCGACCAGCGCCAGCGCTTCCGCGTACGTCTGCGTGTCCGCGGCGGGCGCGGGCGCCGGCCGGGCCGTCCCGGCCGCCCGCGCCGCGTACTCCAGGGCGGCCACGTTCTCCGCGACGGTGGGGATCCGCCGCGACTCGGCGACGGTCTTGACGATGAGCCGCTCGGAGCCCGTCCGTACGGCGAGTCCAGCGGCCTCGCCGAGCAGCCGGTACGCGCCGGCCTCGGTGACCGGGTACGCCCCCATGTAGGCGTAGACGACCACGTGCCAGTCCACGTCGGGCAGCAGCTCGGCGCACAGCCGGCGCAGCGCGAACACCGCCTCGGTGTCCTGGCCGGCGTGGGTCTGCTGGGCGTAGCTCACCGAAATGCTGCGACAGCCGTACGCGCGGAAGAACAGCGCCTCCAGCACGCTGAGCGCCACCAGCTGGCTGGGCGGGCACAGTTGGCCCATCATGCAGCCGCCGAAGGTCTCCAGGTGCGGTTCGGCGCCCCCGTCGCGCAGCCGGGAGAACAGTTCCGTGCACTGCCGCCAGGCCGCGACCGACTCGGCCAGCGGGGTACGCCCGTAGGGCAGGCAGTACGACACGGGGCCGCCCTCGGTCGCGTCCAGGCCCAGCGCGATCAGCTTGCGGAAGATGTGCTGGGGCAGGGCGGATCCGTGCCGCACCTGCACGGGGAAGCCGGCGTCCCGGACACCGGCCAGCATCGCCCGGGTCGTGGCATCGGGGTGGCTGACGATCGGGTAGCCGTTGAGCGGCAGACCCTCGCGCCGGGCGTGCTCGACCGCGGCCAGATCACCGACCCTGGTGTAGCTGTCCAGGGTCAGTGTGCCGACGGTGTGCCCGCGCGCGGCCTTGGTGGCGGCCAGCCCCGCCCGCATCCGCTCGGGATCGCCGAAGCCCATGCGCGGCTGCACGACGAGGGCACCGGCGCGGGCCCGCGCACGGACGAACGCGCCGAAGCCCGGCTCCGTGTGGGCGGGCCGGTCGGGTACGAGGGCGGTCACCGGGGTCTCCCCGCGGTCAGCTCCGGCCGCGCGGCGGGCGGGAGCGAGGCGACGAACGCCGTGAAGCCGGCCGCGTCCGCGGCCTGGTCGGGGAAGACGGCGTCGAAGCCCGCGGCCATCAGGGCCCGCGCGTGGCGGCCGACGTTCTCGTCGGACACCGTGAGCTTGCCGCCGATCACCATGGGCGTGGCGGCCAGTTCCGGGCAGGCGCGCAGCCTGGTGACCGCGCGCAGGCCGTCGGTGCAGCCATGCCCGTTGACGCTGCCGATGACGATCAGCGCCGGATCGATCCGGCGGCATTCGGCGACCAGCACGTCGTCCGGCACGCAGGGCCCGAGGTTGATCACGTGGTAGCCGAGTTCCTCGATGACGAGCTGGAGGTAGACCAGGTTCCACGTGTGCGCGTCGCTTGCGAGGCCCGACACCACCACGGTGCCCCGGTCCCGGTGGGCCGGGGGCGTGCCCACGCCGACGATTGCGTTTTCCCGCTGTGCCACGGTTCTCCCTTGTGCCGGGATCGAGGTGGTCGTGGAGAGCCGGCTCGGGGGTCAGGGCACCAGGCTCGAGACGGCCACGGGCGCTCTGCTGAATTCCATGCATTCTCTCTTGATGTTCTCGATCAGCATCAGAGTCGCGCGCGCCGAGGACAGGATCATCTGCCCTTCACGGGTCAGAGTGGTGCCACCTGAATTACGGGTGAACAGCTTGATACCCAGAGATCTCTCAAGGCATATGATCTGGTAACTTATTGCCGGTTGCGAGTATCCGAGCTGCTTGGCTGCGAGGTCCATTCGACCTATTTCGGCAATCGCGACAAAAGCGCGCAACTCGCGTTCGTGCATAATCGCCTCACAATTAACAGATTGTTAAGTGCCGAAACTTTAACATGCGATTCCGTCGCACGGTACGGCGCTTGCAGGAAGCTGCCACGTCAGGTGTAGAACGGGATCTGTGGAGCTTTGCCTGGTCAGTGAGGTTTAGGTATTTCCAGCAGGCTGCGCGGCACGTGCTTGCCGCAGATAGTCGGCATTGCCGCGCAGCCGAAGTCGCCGAATGTCCGCATCGAGTCGGAGGAAAAGGACGAACTCGATCGGGGAGTTCTCAGAGATTTCCGGCGAAGAGGTCACCCGGGACGGGCGTCACCGGTCGCCGGCGAGGTCGAGATCGCCCGGTGCGGCCGGGGCGGCGGGTGCCGTCGGGGCCGTCAGGACAGCCTCGGCGTCAGGGGCGGCCTCCGGCCTCTCGGCGGCGCGGCGCCACGGGTGGGCGAGGGGCGCGGACACCGGTCGCCACCACGGCTCCGCGGGGACCTTGCCCGCGGGCTCGAAAGGCTCCCCGGGCCGCGGGAGCGCCACCGCCTGTCCCACCTCCTCGGCCGCGTCCTTCGTCCACTCGCCGGGCTCGGCCCAGGCGTGCGGGGCGAGGGTGAAGGTGCCCCAGTGGATCGGCAGCAGCACGCCGGACGGCGCGCTCCCCTGCAGGTCGAGGTGGGCCCGGACCCCCTCCTCGGGCGTCATGTGGATGTCCGGCCAGAACTCGGAGTACGCACCGATCTGGATCATCGTCGCGTCGAACGGTCCGTGGTCGGCGCCGATCTGCCGGAAGCCCTCGAAGTAGCCGGTGTCACCGCTGTGGTAGATCCGGTGCTCCTCGCCCGCGACGGCCCAGGAAGCCCACAGGGTGTGCTGGGTGTTGCGCAGGGCCCGGCCGCAGAAGTGGCGGGCGGGGGTCGCGGTCAGGGTGAGCCCGCCGACCCTGGTGGCCTCGTGCCAGTCCAGTTCGCGCAGGCGGTCGGCGGACACGCCCCAGTGCTCCAGGTGGGCGCCGACGCCGAGGGGAACGGCGAACAGGGTGTCCGTGCCGGCCAGCGCCTTGATGGTGGGCAGGTCGAGGTGGTCGTAGTGGTCGTGGGAGATGACGACGACGTCGACCGGGCCGAGCGCGGCCAGCGGCAGCGGCGCCGGGTGCAGCCGCCGGGGCCCGACGAAGGGGAACGGCGAGCAGCGCTCGCCCCACACGGGGTCGAAGAGCACCCGCTGCCCGTCGATCTCCGCGAGGACGCCGGAGTGTCCCATCCAGGTCAGCCGCAGACCGGTGGCCGGGGGCCTGGCGAGATCGGCGAGGGTGGTGGCGTGCACGGGCACGGTGCCGCGCGGGGCACGGCGCCGGCGCTCGTCCTTGTCGAGGTAGCGCCTGGCGAACGCCGGGGTCGAGCCGGAGGGCCGGGTCCGGGCCGGGCCGCCGGGGTTCTGGAAGACGCCGTCCTTGAAATGGGGTGATCTGCGGATGCGCGCCATGCGCTCCCCGCTCGGGTCCGCGCCGAAGGCCTCGGGCCGCAGTGCGCGGAGCCCCTGGTTCGAAGGACGGAATCCTGCCACGCTACCTCCAGGTGGAGTCGGTCAGGCTTTCCATTATGTCGGGCCGCCGCGACGACCCGGATGTCACATCCGCGGGCTCCCGTCCGTCGTACCGGTGCAGGCACCCCGCGAGGTGCTCACGGAACCGATATCACTGGAGGTGGCCGCCATGGCCCGCGTCTCGCTCACCCCGCCCCGCACCCGTATGTTCCGCCTCGTCGAGTGGTACAGCAGGCGCGCCTACGGCAAGGTGCTGGACCCCGCACGGGCGCTCGCGCACAATCCGCGGGTCCTGTGGAGCGACCTGCGGTTCGAGCAGTCGCTGGCGAAGTGGAACAGGCTCGACCCCGATCTGAAGGCGCTCGCCGAGATGGCGTCGGCCGCCGCGATCGGCTGCTCGTGGTGCATCGACTTCGGCCACTGGGTCTCCCGGGAGCGCGGCATGGCGCCCGAGAAACTGCACGACGTCCCGGTGTGGCGGGACAGCGACGCCTATACGCCGCTGGAGCGCGACGTCCTGGCGTACGCCGAGGCCATGACCGCCACCCCGCCCACGGTGGACGACGCCCTGGCCGACCGCCTGCGCGACCGGCTCGGCGAGCCGGCCCTGGTGGAACTGACCGCGGTGGTGGCGGTGGAGAACCTGCGCTCCCGCATGAACTCCGCCCTGGGCCTGCAGAGCCAGGGCTTCAAGGACACCTGCGAGATCCCGGGCGCCGCACAGCCCACGGACAACGCGGAAGCGAGGGACTGACCCTTACGACGCACCCGGCTCCACCTCGCGGGTCAGGCCACGGAGGTGATCCGGGTTCTGATGGCGTCGGGGGACAGGGTGCCCTTGGCCGTCACATGGTCGCCGGAGGACTCTCCGCGCAGACGGCGGCCGATCCACGGGACCAGGTACTCGCGGGCCCAGTGGACGTCGTCGCGGCGGACCTCGAGCGTGCCGCGGGGCGGCAGCGGCGGCCAGGGCTGCTCCGGGTCGGCCGGGACGTCGAGTCCGAGGACCTGGCCGGCCCGCAGCGCCACCCGCGTGTGCCCTTCGGCCGACAGGTGCAGGCGGTCGTCGTCCCAGGCACGGCGGTCCTGGACGGCCCTCAGCGACCACAGGTCGAGCACCGGGCAGCCGTGGCGGTCGGCGACGGCCCGCACATGCCCGTTGTACGTGGCGATCTTGCCGCGCAGATGCTTGAGCAGGGGCACGCCCCGTGTGTCGAAGCCGGTGGTCACCATCACCGTGCCCGCGACGGCGGCGAGCCGGGCGACCGCGTTCTCGAAGCGCTCGGCCACGTCGTCCGGGTCGGTGCCGGGGCGGATGATGTCGTTGCCGCCGGCGCAGAACGAGACCAGGTCCGGGGCGAGTTCGACCGCCCGGGACACCTGGTCCGCCACGATCTGGTCGAGCAGTTTCCCGCGCACGGCGAGGTTGGTGTACTGGAAGCCGCCCTCGGGCCGCCGGTCGGCGAGCAGGACGGCGAGGCGGTCGGCCCAGCCGACGAACGCCCCGTCGGGGCCGGGGTCGCCGACGCCCTCGGTGAAGCTGTCCCCCACCGCCACGTACGACCCGATCACTGATGTGCTGTCACTCTTCGAATCGTCTGCCACGTCGGCCCATGATTCACCTTCGAATGTGGCCTACGCGACCGTAGGAAAGGGTTGACGGGCGGTGAGAAAAGCCACTCCGGCCGAGAGCCCCCGGCGGGAATACGTGAGGCCGTCACACGCGCCGCAGCCTGACGACCGTCGCGTCGAAGTCGCCCCGCAACCCGGTACGCAGCCCGTGGTGCAGCAGCACGGCGCCCCGGTGCACTTCCCCGGTGTCCCCGCACACGTACGACGCCGCCGGGTCCAGTCCGCGCAGCCGCAGCGCGGGCACGGGCTCACCGTGGTGCTGCGCCTGGAGCAGGGCGAGGACGACGGTGTCGTCGCCGAGGACGTACTGCACCGCGCTCAGCCCGCCCCGCGGGGCCCGCAGCCGGTACAGGTCGCCGCGCTGGACCACCGGCCGGATCTCCTTGTAGAGGGCGATCCAGTCACCGGCCTCGGCGAGTTCCTCCTCCGTCCACCGGGTGAGGTCGCCGCCCACGCCGAGCACCCCCGCCATGGAGCTCACGAAGCGGAAACGCAGCGTGCTGGCCCGCCCGTTGAGCAGGGTGTTGGGGCTGTCGGTGACCCAGGCGGCCATGACCCGCGCGGGATGGATCTGGCTGAAGCCGTGCTGGATGGCGAGCCGGTCCAGCGGATCGGTGTTGTCGGAGGTCCACACCTGGTCCGTACGGGACAGGACGCCGAGGTCGATCCGGCCGCCGCCGCCCGAGCAGGACTCGAAGGCGACGTCCGGGTGCGCGGCCCGCAGCCGGTCCACCAGGGCGTAGAGCGCGCGCACATGGCCGGTCCACAGGCTCTGCGGGTACGGCTCCCCGGGCCAGCCGGCGTCGGTGAAGGAGCGGTTGAAGTCCCACTTCACATAGTCGATCGGGGCGCTGGAGAGCAGGGCGTCCAGCCGATCCCACAGATGCTCGCGCACGTCCTCGCGCGCGAGGTTGAGGACGAGCTGGTTGCGGAACTCCGTGCGTGTGCGCCCCGCTTGGTGCTGCACCCAGTCGGGGTGCGCGCGGTACAGGTCGCTGTCGGGGTTGACCATCTCCGGCTCGACCCAGATGCCGAACCGCATGCCGAGGCCGTGCACCCGGTCGGCGAGCGGCTTGAGACCGCCGGGGAATCGGTCGGGGTTGGGCCACCAGTCGCCGAGTCCGGCGCGGTCGCTGGTGCGGGCGCCGAACCAGCCGTCGTCGACGACGAACAGTTCCACGCCGATCTCGGCCGCCCGCCGCGCGAGTGCCGCCTGCTGCTCCTCGGAGATGTCGAACCGGGTGGCCTCCCAGGAGTTGTAGAGCACCGGCCGGTCCCGGTCCGCGTCGGGGATGACGTACCGCCGCTGGTAGGCGTGCCAGGCGCGGCTCGCGCCGCCGTGCCCGCCGTCGCTCCACAGCCCGGCGAAGACGGGGCCGGTGTACGTCTCTCCGGCCGGCAGCATCAGCAGTCCCGAGTCGTCGTGCCCGGCGCCCCCGGTGATCTGCACGCGCGCGTCCGGGAGCTGGGCGACCGCGATCCGCCAGGAGCCGGACCAGCCCAGGGCGCAGCCGTAGACCTCGCCGTGATCCTCGGTGGCGTCGGTGTCCAGGGCGACCCACGGCAGGTGCTGGTGGCCGGTGTGGCCGCGGCGGCTGCCGATGACCTGTTCGCCGTAGGTGAGGCCGGTGCGCACGAGCCGGGACTCGGCGGCCCAGCGGCCGTGCAGGTGGGACAGCCGCCAGCCGTCCCGCTCGGGGAGGGTCCAGGTGGCGGAGTCGGCGCGCAGCACCTCCACGGCCCCGGGTCCCCGGTTGGCGAGGCTGACCCGGCGTTCGACGACGTCCCCGCGCATGCGGTAGTGCAGGGTGATGTCCAGCCCAGAGTCGTGGAACAGCAGTCGCAGTTCGTCGCCCTCGGTCCCGTATCCCCCGAAGGTCCATTCGGTGCCGCGCCGTTCGGCGGTGCGCACGGACAGCGCGGGCCGCGTGAAGCGGGGGCCGCCCTCGACCGGGTACTCCTCGTGTCCGTCCAGCGGGGACTCGAAGGGGCGGGCGTCCGGCAGCGGACGGGCGGCCAGGGCCTCGGCGTCGGCGAGGCCGATCCTCGGGCCCCAGTGCAGGTGGAGCAGTTCACCGCGCCCGGTCAGATGGACGGCGTAACCGCTCGTGGGCCCGGTCAGCAGCCATGTACGTCCGTCGTCGGCGGTCTCCAGCATGTTCCGTCCCCCACAGGTCCGAACCGGTCCGCGCACGCACCCGCCATCATCGGGGGGCGCGGGCGCCGGGTGCAACGCCTGTGGACAACCCGTTGGCCCGGGCAGCCGTGTCGTATGGTCGAAGCCGCGCCCGCCGACGCACCGTGACGGCGGGGCCGAAAGGGAGGAGTCTCCGTGACGCAGCAGGTCCCCTCGACCGAGCCAGAGCTGGCCGCAGTGCGCAACTTCCGGGACGTGGGCGGGCTGCCGACCGTGGACGGCCGGCGGGTGCGGCACGGGATGCTGTTCCGCAGCGGCCACCTCGCGCACGCGACCGACGAGGACGCGTCCTACCTCGGCTCCCTGGGCCTGCACACGATCTTCGACTTCCGCAACGCGGCCGACGTCAGGCTGGAGGGCCCGGACATCGAGCTGCCGGGCGTGCGCCATGTGAACCTGCCGCTGAGCGACCCGGCGGACGGCGCCGAGTTCTGGAAGATGGTCCGCGACGGCGACCTCGACGAGCTGCGTTCCGTCCTGGACGACGGCAAGGGCGCGCACCGGATGATTTCGTCCTACCGCCTGCTCATCAAGGAGCGCACCGGCGAGCACTCCCAGGTGCTGCACGCGCTCGCCGAGGACTGCGTCCCGGTCCTGATGCACTGCGCGGCGGGCAAGGACCGCGCGGGCCTGTCGATCGCCGTGACCCTGCTCGCCCTCGGCGTGGAGCGGGACGCGATCGTCGCCGACTACCTGGAGTCGAACGCCAAGCACCGCCGCTACAAGGTGCACCGCAGCGGCACCTCGGCCGCGGCCTACTCCCCCGAGGTCATGGAACTGCTCAGTCCCCTGTTCGAGGCGCGCGCCGAGTATCTGGCGGCGGCCCTGGAGACCATCGAGGAGACCTGGGGCGGCGTCGACTCCTACCTGGAGCGGGGGCTGCGGCTGGCTCCGGCCACCCGGGAGCGGCTGCGCGAGCGGCTGCTGGACTGACCGGCCGGCACCCCGGCCGTCGTCCGGGCCCTCACTTGGAGCCGCCGACCGAGAACAGGAACCAGACGAACCCGGCGAAGAAGTGCCCGACGACGGTGTAGATGACGAGCCGGACCCACAGGGCGCGCGGGAACTTCTCTTCCATGTCGGTCATGGCATGTCTCCGATGTGGGGGCCCAGGCACAGCGCGGCCGTGGGACTCTGCAACAGGGTGTGGACGAAGAGGAGCTCGACCCCGTCCGGTTTCTCGGCCGCGATGCGGTGCGGGGTCAGCGAGTCGAAGTGCGCGCTGCTGCCCGGCAGGAGGAGGTGCGTGGCGTCCCCGAGGCGGAGCCTGAGGCGCCCCGTGAGGACGTACAGCCACTCCTCGCCGGGGTGCACGCGCACGATGTCGCCCTGGGAGCCGTGCGGGACGCGGACCCGCAGGGCCTGCATCCCGCGGCCGGACGCGCCGGCCTGCCAGTACGTCCAGCCGCCGGCCCGCGTCGGCTCCATGTCCTCGGCGCGCACGATCGCGTCCCGCTCGGCGACGTTCTCGCCGAGCAGTTCGGAGACGGTCGTACCGTAGACACGGGCGAGCGCGAGCAGCATCGGCAGCGAGGGCTGGCGCTGCCCGGTCTCCAGGCGGGAGAGGTGGGCGGGCGACAGCCCGGCGGCGCGGGCCGCGGCCTCCAGGGTCAGGGCGGCACGGCGGCGCAGCGCGCGCAGTTGCGGCGCGACGGCGGGCAGGTCGTCGACCGGCCCCGCCGAGGGCTGGGACTCTGGAGAGCTCATGCCTCCATTGCACCGCCGCTTTGCCCCTAAGGCAAATTTCTTGCCTCAGAGGCAAAGCGGCGCGAAAGAGTCTTGCCCGGCTCCGCTCACCGGTTGGCGACGGCCTGCTTGACCAGCGTCTTTCCGAAGTCCCACATCAGGCCGCCGCCGTGCGCGTCGTCCATCACGGCGGTGAAGGCGTCGACGAACCGGTCGACCTCCGCCTCCCCGACGACCAGCGGCGGGATCAGTTTGATCACCTCCAGGTGGTCGCCGGAGACCTGGGTCAGGATACGGTGCCGCTGCAGCAGCGGGACGACCACCATCTGCGCGAAGAGCCCCTTGCGGGCCGCCTGGAGCATCGTCCAGCGCCCGCGCAGCTTCAGCGACCTCGGCCGCCCGAACTCGATGCCGATCATCAAGCCGCGGCCGCGCACGTCGGCGAGCAGCTCGTAGCGGTCGGTGAGCGCGGCCAGCCGGGACTTCAGCAGCTCGCCCGTGGCCCTGGCGTTGGCCACGATCTGCTCGTTCTCCATCACGGACAGCACGGCCAGCCCGGCCGCCATGGCCTGGGCGTTGGACCCGAAGCTCGCCGAGTGGACCAGCACCCGGTCGATCGAGGAGTAGACCTTCTTGAAGATCCAGTCCCTGCCGAGGGTCGCGCTCACCGGCACATAGCCGCCGGACAGGGCCTTGGCCACGCAGACCAGGTCCGGCTCGACCCCGTCGTCGTGCTGGTAGGCGTAGAAGTCCCCGGTGCGGCCGAGGCCCGTCTGCACCTCGTCGGCGATGAGCAGCGCCTTGTGCCGGTGCAGCAGTTCCTGCGCGGCGCGCAGCCAGCCGGGCGGCGCCTCGTGCACGCCCTTGCCCTGGATCGGCTCGACGATCAGGGCGGCCACGTCGCCCTTCCTCAGCTCCCGTTCGAGCGCGTCGAGGTCGCCGAGCGGGACGGCGGTGTCGGGCAGCAGCGGGGCGAAGCCGTCGCGGAAGCCCTCCTCGCCGTTGACGGACAGCGAGCCGGTGGTCAGTCCGTGGAACGAGTGCTCGCAGTACAGGATCCGCCCTCTGCCGGTGGCGCGGCGGGCGAACTTCAGCGCGGTCTCCACCGCCTCCGTGCCGCTGTTGCCGAAGAACACCCGGTCGAGGTGGGGACTGTGCGCGAGCAGCCGCTCGGCCAGCAGCCCGGGCAGCGGCTGGCAGTCGAAGCGGGTGAGGTCGGCGAGCTGGGCGTCCAGCACGTCGTGCAGCGCCTTGCGGACGACGGGGTGGTGGCGGCCCAGGCCCATCACCCCGAACCCGGAGAGCATGTCGAGGTAGTCGTTGCCCTCCGCGTCCCAGAAGTACGCGCCCTCGGCCCGCTCGTAGACCTTGTCGAAGCCGATGGTGTGCAGCATCCGCGGCAGTTGGTGGTTGAGGTGCCTGGCGTGCAGCTCGTAGCGCTCGGCGCCGCGCTCGGCCAGCAGGGCGCCGAGGTCGAACTCCGTGGTCATTGGGTGGTCTCCTTGACTGCCATGACGACCCCGGCGCCGTCCTGCGCCGGGAGCGTCCCGGCCTGCTCCCGCACGGCCAGGCTCGCGCCGATCCGTCCGGCGACCTCGACCGGGGTGAGCCCGATGTCGGCCAGTACCTCCCCGCGCTTGGCATGCGCGAGGAACTGCTCCGGGATGCCGAACCGGCGTACCGGTACGTCGACTTCGGCGTCACCGAGCGCCAGGGCGACCGCGGCGCCCACGCCGGACGCGCGGCTGTTGTCCTCTACCACGGCCACCAGCCGGTGCCCGGCGGCGAGGTCCGGCAGCGCCGGATCGACGGGCTTGACCCAGCGCGGGTCGACGACGGTGCAGCCGATGCCCCGCGCCTGGAGCAGTTCGGCGGCCTGGAGGCAGACCGGCGCCATCACGCCCACGGCGACCAGCAGCACGTCGGAAGTCTCCGCGCGGTGCAGTACGTCCATGCCGCCGACGTGGCCGACGGCCTCGATCCGCGGCCCGACCGACTCCTTGGGGAACCGGATCAGGGTCGGCGCGTCGTCGACGGCGACTGCCTCGCGCAGCTGGGCGCGCAACTGGTCGGCGTCGCGTGGCGCGGCGATCCTGAGCCCGGGCACGACCTGGAGCACGGACATGTCCCACATGCCGTTGTGGGAGGGCCCGTCGACGCCGGTGACTCCGGCCCGGTCCAGGACGAAGGTGACCCCGCAACGGTGCAGGGCGACGTCCATCAGGAGCTGGTCGAAGGCACGGTTGAGGAAGGTGGCGTAGACGGCGACGACCGGGTGCAGACCGCCGGTGGCGAGCCCCGCGGCCGAGACGACCGCGTGCTGCTCGGCGATGCCCACGTCCCACACCCGGTCCGGGAACCGCTCGGCGAACTTGCCGAGGCCCACCGGGTGCAGCATGGCGGCGGTGATCGCCACGACGTCGTCCCGCTCCTCGCCGATCCGCACGATCTCGTCGCCGAACACGGAGGTCCAGGACGGCCCGCCGGCCGGGGTGAGCGGCTCGCAGGTGAGCGGATCCATCACGCCCACGGTGTGGAAGTGGTCCTCCTCGTGGGCCAGCGCGGGCTCGTAGCCGCGGCCCTTCTCGGTGAGGCAGTGGACCAGGACGGGGCCGTGGAAGCGTTTGGCACGGCGCAGCGCCGACTCGACGGCCTTGATGTCGTGCCCGTCGATCGGGCCGAGGTACTTCAGCCCCAGGTCCTCGAACATGCCCTGCGGCGCGAACGCGTCCTTGAAGCCCTTCTTCGCGCCGTGCAGCGACTCGTAGAGGGTGCTGCCGACCACCGGGGTGCGCTGGAGCACGTCCTTGCCCCAGGCCAGGACCTTCTCGTAGCCGTCGGTGGTGCGCAGGGTGGCCAGGTGGTTGGCGAGGCCGCCGATGGTCGGCGCGTAGGACCGCTCGTTGTCGTTGACGACGACGATCAGCGGCCGGTCCCGGGCGGCCGCGATGTTGTTCAGCGCCTCCCAGGCCATGCCGCCGGTCAGCGCGCCGTCGCCGATGACGGCGACGACGTGTCCCTTCTCCTCCTGCACCTGGCGGGCCTTGGCGAGTCCGTCGGCCCAGCCGAGCGCCGTGGAGGCGTGGCTGTTCTCGATGACGTCGTGCTCGGACTCCTCGCGCGAGGGGTAGCCGGACAGCCCTCCCTTGCCGCGCAGCTTGGAGAAGTCCTGACGCCCTGTCAGAAGCTTGTGCACATAACTCTGGTGACCGGTGTCCCACAGGATCCGGTCGACCGGCGACTCGAAGACCCGGTGCAGTGCGACGGTGAGCTCCACCACCCCCAGGTTGGGCCCGAGGTGACCGCCGGTCCTGGAGACCGCCTGCACCATGAACTCACGTATCTCGTCGGACAGTTCACCCAGTTCCGCCTCGGACAGCGCCTTCAGGTCGCGTGGTCCCCGGATGCTCTCCAGAATGGTCACGCTGGGCCCCCTCTCGGTCCGTGCCGTACTTCAACTCACTGTCACTGTCGGTGTCCCCGTGACGGTGCCGCCGCCGGAAGCGGCGTCGTCCTGCCCCATCCCCTCCGCGAGCTTCATGGCCTCCTCGATCAGGGTCTCCACGATCTGCGACTCCGGAACGGTCTTGATGACCTGCCCCTTGACGAAGATCTGCCCCTTGCCGTTGCCGGAGGCCACCCCGAGGTCGGCCTCACGGGCCTCGCCCGGACCGTTGACGACACAGCCCATCACCGCGACCCGCAGCGGCACCTCCAAACCGGTCAGACCGGCGGTGACCTCCTCCGCCAGCTTGTACACGTCCACCTGCGCACGACCGCACGACGGACACGACACGATCTCCAGACCGCGCTGACGCAGGTTCAGCGACTCCAGGATCTGGATGCCGACCTTCACCTCCTCGACCGGCGGCGCGGACAGCGAGACGCGGATGGTGTCACCGATGCCCCGGGAGAGCAGCGCGCCGAAGGCCACCGCCGACTTGATCGTGCCCTGGAACGCCGGACCGGCCTCCGTCACACCCAGGTGCAGCGGATAGTCACAGCTCTCCGCGAGCTGACGGTAGGCCTCGATCATCACGACCGGGTCGTTGTGCTTGACCGAGATCTTGATGTCCCGGAAGTCGTGCTCCTCGAACAGGGACGCCTCCCACAGCGCCGACTCCACCAGCGCCTCCGGAGTCGCCTTCCCGTACTTCTGCAGCAGCCGGCGGTCGAGCGACCCCGCGTTCACCCCGATCCGGATCGGCGTGCCGTGATCCTTCGCCGCCTTCGCGATCTCCCTGACCTTGTCGTCGAACTGCTTGATGTTGCCCGGATTCACCCGCACCGCCGCACAGCCCGCCTCGATCGCCGCGAAGACGTACTTCGGCTGGAAGTGGATGTCAGCGATCACCGGGATCTGCGACTTCCGCGCGATCGTCGCCAGCGCGTCCGCGTCGTCCTGCGTCGGACACGCCACCCGCACGATCTGGCAGCCCGACGCCGTCAGCTCCGCGATCTGCTGCAACGTCGCACCGACGTCCGACGTACGCGTCGTCGTCATCGACTGCACCGACACCGGGGCCCCGCCCCCGACCGCCACCGGCCCGACGTCGATCTGCCGCGACACGCGCCGCTCGGCGATCGGCCGGGCCGGTACCTCGGGGACGCCCAGAGGAATGACGGCCATGGCGTCAGTCCCGGTTTCCGGAGACCGTCTCGCGCATCGCGCGCAGGGACTCCTTCAGCGATCCCATGGTGGCCAGTACGGCGGTGGGCTCGTAGCCGCAGTGCGCCATGCAGTTGGCGCAGCGCGGATCCTTGCCCCGGCCGTACTTGTCCCAGTCGGTGTCCTCGATGAGTTCCCGGTACGTCGGCACGTACCCGTCACTCATCAGGTAGCAGGGGCGCTGCCAGCCGAACAGGGAGTAGTTCGGGATCGCCCACGCGGTGCACGGGAAGTCGACCTTGCCCTCGAGGAAGTCGAGGAACAGCGGGGAGTGGTTCAGCCGCCAGCGGCGCCTGTTGCCGCCCGCGAAGGCCTTCCTGAACAGCTCGCGGGTCTGCTCCACGCCCAGGAAGTGTTCCTGGTCGGGCGCCTTCTCGTAGGCGTAGGCGGGCGAGATCATCATCTCGTCGACCTTGAGGTCGTCGTTGAGGAAGTTGAGCACCTCGACGACGGTCTGCGGGGTGTCGGTGTTGAAGAAGGTGGAGTTGGTGGTCACCCGGAAGCCGCGCCGCTTGGCCTCCTTGATGGCCTCCACCGCCTCGTCGAACACGCCCTCCTTCGCCACCGACTCGTCGTGCCGCTCGCGCAGCCCGTCGATGTGCACCGCGAAGGCGAAGTAGGGGGACGGCTTGAACTTGTCCATCTTCTTGCGCATCAGCAGCGCATTGGTGCACAGGAAGACGTACTTCCGCTTGGCCACGAGCTGCCGGACGATCTCGTCGATCTGCGGGTGCATCAGGGGCTCGCCGCCCGCGATGGACACCATCGGCGCGCCGGACTCCAGTACCGCTCCCACCGCCTGGGCGACGGGCATGCGCTGCTTGAGCACTCCGGCCGGATGCTGGATCTTGCCGCAGCCCTCGCACTTGAGGTTGCAGGCGAAAAGCGGTTCGAGCTCGACGATCAGCGGGAACTTGTCCCGCTTGCGGACCTTCTGTTCGGCCAGGTATGTGGCGACTTTGATGGACTGGCGCAGCGGCATGGCCATCTGGCTCACCTCCGGGGGAGCAGCACATTACGGTGCCATTCGAAAAAAGTCGGCAGGACGGAACGAAGAACACGGAAGGCCGATATTCCACCGCGCACCGTACCGATCCGGACGAGTTCATGTTCTGGAGCGTCCACGACCACCCGCACGGCCGCAACAGGGCGCACGCCCGTACGCACGGCGCTCAGAAGCGTGGCCGCCGACTCCATGTCGACCGCGATCGCGCCGGTGGCGCGCAGGTCGGACCGCTCGGGTCCGCGCACGACGTGATCGGAGCCGGTGAGCGGCCCGGTGTGCACGGTGCGCCCGGGCAGGGTGCGGGTGAGTTCCTTGACGAGCAGTTCGGTGCCCACACAGGGGACGGTGCCGCGCGGGTCCCGGGTCTCCTCGGCGACGACGAGGTCGCCGGGGTGCATGCCCGGGGCGAGTCCCGCGCAGAAGCCGGTGGCGAGCACCGCGGCCCGGTCCAGCGGCGGGCCGGCGAGGACCCGGGTGACGGAGCGTTCCGCCGCCTTGGGCCCCATGCCCGTCCGCAGGACGGTGACCGGCCCGCCGGCTCCGCCGCGGTCGCCGGCGCGCAGGGCGAGACGCTCGATGCCGAGCGCGCAGGCGATCAGCAGCGGGGCCGGTCCGGGCTGTGTGCGCATCAGCTCCCCTTGGCCTCGGCGCCGGGCCGGTCGGCGAGGGAACCGGTGGTGGGGCGCCGGCCGGCGAGTGGCTCGCCGTGCACGTACCGGCCGAGCGCGGTGAGCGGGAAGACCTGCCGGTACAGGTGGTAGTTGATGGAGAAGTCCCAGGGGAAGCCGGTGCCGGTGAAGTACGGCTCGTCCCAGGAGCCGTCCTCCCGCTGGGTGGCCGCGAGCCACTCGACTCCGCGCTCGACGGCCTTGGAGTCCTTCTCCCCCGCGGCCAGCAGGGCCATCAGGGCCCAGGCGGTCTGCGAGGCGGTGGAGGCGCCCCTGCCTCTCCACTCCTCGGCGTCCTTGTAGGAGCGCAGGTCCTCGCCCCAGCCGCCGTCGTCGTTCTGCACGCTCTCCAGCCAGCTCACCGCGCGGCGGACGGCCGGATGGGAGCCGGGCAGGCCCGCGGCGGTCAGGGCGGGCACGACCGACCCGGTGCCGTAGAGGTAGTTGACGCCCCAGCGGCCGAACCACGAGCCGTCCGGCTCCTGTTCGGCCAGCAGCCATTCGATGCCGCGCCGGGTGCGCGCATCGTGGGTGAGGCCCTCGGCGGCGAGCATCTCCACGACGTGCGCGGTGACGTCCGCCGAGGGCGGGTCGATCACCTCGCCGAAGTCGCAGAACGGCAGCCGGTTGGGGAACGGGCTGGTGTTGTCGGCGTCGAAGGCTCCCCAGGCGCCGTCCTTCGACTGCATCCCGAGGTTCCAGCGCACCCCGCGCCCGATGGCCTTGTCCAGCCGCTCCGGGTCGTGGTGCCTGACCCGGCGCAGGGCCAGGACGACCTCGGCGGTGTCGTCGATGTCGGGGTAGTTGTCGTTGTGGAACTCGAACGCCCAGCCGCCCGGCGGCAGTCCGGGACGGCGCACCGCCCAGTCGCCGGGTCGGACGATCTGCTCGCCCAGCATCCAGTCGGCAGCCTTGACCAACTGGGGGTGGTCGGCGGGCAGTCCGGCGTCGGCGAGGGCGATGGTGGCCAGGCAGGTGTCCCACACCGGCGACTGACAGGCCTCGATCATGCGGGCGCCGTCCTCGCGCCACACCGCGTAGCGGTCCAGCGACTTCAGGCCCGCCCGCATCACCGGGTGTTCGAGGTCGTAGCCGAGCAGGTACAGGGCGATGACCGAGTACACGGCCGGGGGCTGGATGCCGCCCCAGCAGCCGTCGTTCTCCTGGCGCTCGATGATCCAGCGGGCGGCCGAGTTCATGGCGGCCTCGCGCACCCTGCGCACGGCGACGCCGCGGTAGCCGCGCACCACCATGTCGAGCCGCTGGAACAGTCCGTCCCAGGTGCGCGCCGGGGCGAGCGGCCGCGGCGGACGGGGGTTGCCGGGGTCGGTGTGCAGCTCGTCGAGCGGGAACGGGGCCGGACGCACCGGGCGCTTGGCCGAGACGACGGTCAGGGGCACGATCGTCTGCCGCGCCCAGCAGCCGAAGTTGTAGATGTTGAGCGGGAACCACTTGGGGAACCAGATCAGCTCGGGCGGCAGCTCCGGCAGGTCCTCCCACTTCCACCAGCCGAACAGAGCCAGCCAGATCCGGGTGAAGACACGGGAGGCGGCGATGCCGCCCTGCTCGCGGATCCAGGCGGAGGCCCGGGCCATGTGGGGGTCGTCCGGCGCGTCGCCGGCCAGCCGGAGGGCGACGTACGCCTCGATGGTGGTGGAGAGTTCGCCCGGGCCGCCGTAGAAGGTGGCCCAGGTGCCGTCCTCGCGCTGCTCTCCGCGGATGAACAGCGCGGCGGCCCGAGTGGTGTCCTCGTCCAGGATGCCCAGGAACTGGCGCAGCAGCAGGTCCTCGGCGTCCATGGTGACGTTCGTCTCGAGGTCGCCCTTCCACCAGCCCTCGGCGTCCTGCTGGGCGAGCAGGAAGTCGGTGGCCCGCCTGACGGCGGCCGCGGCGGCTTCTTGTACCCCGGCCGCCTCGGGGGTGCTGAGTACGGTTTCACTGGCCGCGGCAGCGCGGGTCGGCAGTGTCGCCCCGGTGCTTCCGTCGGTCGTCGCTGTCATGGCTTCCCCTTCGTGCAGTCGTGCAAGTCGTGCTGCTGTGGGTCCGCCGTCGGCCGGTGCCTGAAACCTCCTTGCGGCACCGGCCGGCGACTACGCGAGGCTGGTTCGACCGATAGTGATCATCTCTTTCGTACGACGACGAAGTCGGCGAGCGCCGTGAACGCGGCCCGTACCTGCTCGGGCATGTCGACGGCGTCGAGGGCTTCGATGGCGATGGTGTGCTGACGGCGCGCCTCCTCGGCCGTCCACTCCCGGCCGCCCGCCTCCTCGATGAGGGCGGCGCGGGCCGCGAACTCCTCCTCGGAGAAGTTCGCGAAGTCGCTGCTCTTGGCGTCGGCGGCGAGGATCTCGCCGAGCCGTTCGGAGGCCGGGCCGCCCGCCGCGAGCGCGGCGACGACCGGCAGGGACTTCTTGCGCTGGCGCAGATCGCTCCAGGTCTGCTTGCCGGTGGCGCCCGGGTCGCCCCAGATGCCGAGGAGGTCGTCTACGGCCTGGAAGGCCAGGCCGAGGTGGTACCCGTACGTCTCCAGGGTGTCGGCGGTGCGGTCGTCCGCGCCGCCGAGGACCGCGCCGACGGAGGAGGCGCAGGCGAGCAGGGCGCCGGTCTTGTTGCCCTCCATCTCCAGGCACTCGGCGACGCTGACCCGGTCGCGGTGCTCGTAGGAGATGTCCTGCGCCTGACCGTCGATCAGGGCGCGGGTGGCGCTGGTCAGGCGGCGGGCGGCGCGGCCGGCCTCGGCGGTGCCCGGCTCCAGCAGCACCTCGTTGGCCAGGGCGAACAGCGCGTCGCCGACCAGGATGGCCTGGGCGGGGCCGTGCACCTTCCAGACCGTGTCGCGGTGGCGGCGCTGTTCGTCGCCGTCCATCAGGTCGTCGTGCAGCAGGGAGAAGTTGTGGACCAGCTCCACGGCGACCGCGCCGGGCACACCGGCCTCGGGCGCGGCCCCGGCGACCTCGGCGGAGAGCACGGCCAGGGCCGGGCGCACGGCCTTGCCGCCGTCCCCGGCCGCCGGGTTGCCCTGGGCGTCGATCCAGCCGAAGTGGTAGGCGGCGACGGTGTCCATCGGGGGCGCCAGGCGGTCGACGGCCGCCCGCAGTACCGGCGTGGCCAGGGTCCGGCCGCGCTCCAACAGCGCGGTCACGTCCACCGCGGTCCTCCGAGCGGCCGGCGAGGCCGGGGGCACAGTGGGCACAGTCTCTCCTCTTGTTGCGGTGCCGGAGGTGCGGGGGCCCGCCGCGGGCTGCTGATCGAACGTCATGCCGCCGCCTCCTCGATGGCGAAGAGACGGCTCGGGCGGGGCCGGCCCAGGGCGCTCAGCGCGGCCTCGGCCGCCTTCACACCGCTGCGGACCGCACTCTCCATGGTCGCGGGCCACCCTGTGGCGGTCCACGCTCCGGCCAGGTACAGGCCGGGAACCTTGGTGCGGGCGCCGGGCCGCAGCCGTCCGACGCCGGGGGCCGGGGCGAACGTCGCCGTGCGCTCCCGGGTCACGAAGAAGTCCTTCACCTCGGCCCCGCGGGCGCGGGGCAGCAGCCGCGTCAGTTCGGGCAGATAGCGCTCGCGCAGTACGGCGACCGGCGCGTCGATCTCGTCCTGCGCCACCGACTGGGACACCGCGAGGTACTGACCCTGCTTCAGGCCGGCCGCCTCGGTGCGGTCGAAGACCCACTGCACCGGTGTGCCGATGGCCGCGAAGAAGGGCGCGTTCAGCACCGTGCGGTCGTAGACGACGTGGGCGTTGAGGATCGGCGAGGTGCCGATCCTGAGCAGCCGGTCCGGCGCGTCCAGGGCGCCGGGCGGCAGCAGGCCGTGGGCCTCGCGCTGCGGTACGGCGAGGACGACCGCGTCCGCGAGCAGGTTCTCGCCGGGAACCTGAACGTTCCAGCTCCCGTTTCCGTTGAGGGAGACGGAGGTGACGCGTGTCCGGACCTCGGTACGCACGCCCGCGGAGTCGAGCGCCCTGCGGGCCAGCCGGTCGTGCAGTTCGCCCAGCGGGACGCGGGCCCAGCCGATGTCGGCCGCTCCCGCGTCGGACAGCAGTCCGGTCTTGAACACCATCGCGGCGAGCCCCAGCGAGGCGTCGCCCGCGACCGCGTTGAGGGTGGCGACCCCGACCAGGTCCCACAGGGCCTCGACGGCGCGCGCCGACTGGCCGTGCTCGGCCAGCCAGCTGCCGAAGTCCTGTGAGTCCAGGGTCGGATCGGAGAGGTCCAGGCCCTTGAGCGCGAGCGCGGCGCGACCCACCCGGGCCCGCTCGGCGAGCGAGAGGTGCGGATAGGTGGCGAGGCTGCGCCCCAGGTGCAGGGGCACGGGCAGCGCGTCGCGCCGCAGCGTGCCGAGCCGCCGGCCCTCGGGTCTCGCCGCGTCGACGACGGGCACCTCGAGACGGTCCTGCAACGGGGCGAGCGCGGCGCCGCCGATCCGGTCCAGGAACCAGCGGTAGGCGGTGCAGCAGCGCAGGTACACGTGCTGCCCGTTGTCGATGGTGAGGTCGCCGCGCTGGAAGGAGAAGGCGAGCCCGCCCAGGCGGGGTCTGCCCTCGAGGAGGGTCACGCGCATGCCGGCGTCGGCGAGCGCGAGCGCGGAGGTGAGGCCGGCCAGACCGCCGCCGACCACGACGGCGTGCCGTCCCGCCGGTCCCGTGACGTCGTCGAGCGGTCCGTCCCGCCGTGTGCCGTCGGTCATCGTGCGCCCTCCCCTGTGCGTCCGCCGCGATGAGCGGGGGCCTCGCGGGCGACCGTTGCCGTCAGGGACGCCGCCCGGCACCCGGAGGTTGCCCGCCTCTTCTCGCCGGTGGCCCCACCGTGCGCTGACATCGCCATCAGGCGCGCCTCCTGACGGTCTGCCGGGACACGTACCGGGCGTCGAGGCCGGACAGGCCGCGCACGGCGACGTACGCCTTCTCGTGTCCGGGCAGCGAGACCCGGCCGCGCAGCACGGCCTCCGGGTCGCGCTCGATGCGGTCGAGCAGGCGGCGGTAGATGCCGGCCATGGCGGCGACGCAGGCGCCGCTGCGCCGGTCCAGCAGGGGCAGCAGCCGGTAGCCCTCGGCGAACAGCGCGCGGGCCCGCCGCACCTCGAAGTGCACCAGGCCCGCGAAGTCGGAGCCCTCCGGCGGCGTCGGCCCGTGGAACCCGGCCGAGCAGCCGAACTTGGCGAGGTCGTCGGCGGGCAGGTAGGTGCGGCCGCCCTCGGCGTCCTCGCGGACGTCTCTGAGGATGTTGGTGAGCTGCAGCGCGAGCCCCAGCGTGTCGGCGTACTCGGCGGCGCGTTCGGCGCCGCGCGCGCCCGGCTCGGTGCCGAACACGCCGAGGGAGA
Organism: Streptomyces sp. NPDC014889; assembly: GCF_043081205.1. Taxonomy (NCBI): domain Bacteria; kingdom Bacillati; phylum Actinomycetota; class Actinomycetes; order Kitasatosporales; family Streptomycetaceae; genus Streptomyces; species Streptomyces sp. NPDC014889. The sequence goes on along the minus strand of NZ_JBIBWH010000005.1, from coordinate 454,079 downwards.
GCCGTCCGATGGCGCCGGCCACGCAGCGGCAGTAGACCTTCAGGTCCTCCCAGGTCTCGTAGCTCACGCCGCGGACGTCCATCAGGACGCCGTCGATGAGTTCGTCCAGGCCGCCGAGCGGGATCGGGAAGACCCGGGCGGCGTGGGCGAGCGCGACGGCCACGGGGTCGGTGTCGTCGTCCTCGACCGCGCCGTCGCGGACCCGGCCGAGCAGGGCCCGCGTGTCCTCCAGACGGGTGATCTTCACGTCGGCGGGCAGCGCTCCGTCGCCGATGTCGTCGACGCGCCGGGAGAACGCGTACAGCGCCGACATCGCCCGCCGCTTGGCCGTCGGCAGCAGTCTGATGCCGTAGGCGAAGTTGCGGGCCTGCTGCCCTGTGACCGCCTCGCAGTAGCTGTAGGCGGCGAGCACCGGCGCGGACACGTGTTCCGACTCCACGGCCCGGATCACCCCTCTCCTCGCAGAGTCAGGCCCACCTCGCGCAGCAACCGGGTCTTGCCGGGCTTGGGCGGGCCGGGAAGTACGTCGTATTCGGCGGCGGCGATCGCCCGGATCGCCGCCCTTCCCCCCGCCACGAACCCCGCGAGCAGCAGCTTCAACCTGCCGTGGACGCTACCCACCAGGGGGGCGCCTTCATTCAGCAGACCGCGGGCGCGTTCCGCTTCGTACGCGACCAAGGCGCGCACCGATGCGCCCGCGGTGGGCGCGGCGAGATCGGACTCCTGCACGTGGAAACGTTTCATGTCGGCGGCGGGCAGATAAATGCGGTCCCGTCCGAGGTCCTCCCGGACGTCCTGGAGGTGCTCGACGATCTGGAGGGCGGTGCAGACGGCGTCGGAGCGGCGGATCCGCTCGGGGGTCGAGGTGCCGGTGACGGCGAGGACGAGGCGGCCCACGGGGTTGGCCGACAGTTCGCAGTAGGCGAGGAGGTCCTCGTAGGTCTCGTACCGGGTGACGAGCTGGTCCTGACGGTTGGCGGCGATCAGGCCGAGGAACGGCTCGGGGGTCAGTGAGCGGCGGCGGACGGTGGGCTGGAGCCGGCGCAGCAGGGGATGGCGCGGGGCGCCGTCGAAGACCCGGCGCAGATCTTCCTCGAAGGCGTCGAGGAGGACCAGGCGGTCCTCGGCCTCGCCGGGCGACACGCCGAGCAGCCGGGCGTCCGCGCCGCCGGGGGCCAGGTCGCCGTCGCCGATGTCGTCGACGAGACGGGCGAAGCCGTAGACAGCCATCAGGTCGACACGCCACGCCCTGGGCAGGAAGAACGGTGCCACGGGGAAGTTCTCACCCGCGGCCTTGTCGAGAGTGGCGCGCTCGGGGTCGCGCGCCGTCGTTGTCCACGTCATCGTCCACTGCCCGGCACGGTGACGGCACCTGCTGCGTTGAGCTGGGGAGTTTCCGTAGCCATTGCCGTCACATCTCCCGTTCTACACTGCCGACCCAACACACACTATTTCGGACACGCCGCCCGGCCGTCCGCGCGGCGGCGTCGGCGGAGGGTGTCGCGCATTATCTCCCCACTTGCCGCTTTCCGGGACCGGTACAGCTTACGTTGTACAACGCAGCCAGCCGCGCGGGGGGTCTCCCGCACATCACAACAACACACCGATTGCTGTCAAGATTCCTCAGGACGGCGCGAGTTGACGCATCCTTTGCGGACGAGGGGCCCCGCCGGACGCGTTCCGGCGGGGCCCTGACGCCTGCGGGCTACTTGCCCGTGAACTTCTCGTACTCCTTGAGCACCTCTTCGGTAGGGCCGTCCATGCGCAGTTCCCCGCGCTCCAGCCACAGCACCCGGTCGCAGGTGTCACGGATCGACTTGTTGTTGTGGCTGACCAGGAAGACGGTGCCGGCCTCCTTGCGCAGCTCCCGGATGCGCGCCTCGGACCGCTTCTGGAACTTGCGGTCGCCGGTGGCCAGTGCCTCGTCGATCATGAGGACGTCGTGGTCCTTGGCGGCGGCGATGGAGAAGCGCAGCCGGGCGGCCATGCCGGAGGAGTACGTGCGCATCGGGAGCGTGATGAAGTCGCCCTTCTCGTTGATGCCGGAGAAGTCGACGATCCCCTGGTAGCGCTCCCTGATCTCCTCGCGCGACATCCCCATGGCGAGCCCGCCCAGGATGACGTTGCGTTCGCCTGTGAGGTCGTTCATCAGCGCCGCGTTCACGCCGAGCAGCGAGGGCTGGCCGTCGGTGTAGACCCGACCCCTCTCGGCGGGCAGCAGGCCGGCGATGGCACGCAGCAGCGTGGACTTGCCGGAGCCGTTGGAGCCGATCAGACCGATCGCCTCGCCGCGGTGGGCGACGAAGGAGACGCCCCTGACGGCGTGCACCTTGCGCACGCCCCGCGCCTCGTCGTCGGAGCCCCGCTTGAGGATGCGGCTGAGTGCGGCGGTGGCGCTGCCCCTGCCGGTCCTGGCGCCGTTGACGCGGTAGACGATGTGCAGTTCGTCCGCGATCACGGTGGGCACCTGCGGCCCGTTGTCACGCATGTCCTGAGAGTGGTCCTGGTCAGCCACGGCCGTACCTCTCCTCCGCCTGCCAGAAGTACACGAAGCCGCCGACGAAGGCGAGCACGGCCCAGCCGATGGCGCCGGCCCACACGTGCGGCGGCAGGTGCGAGGAGCCGTAGCCGTCGATCAGCGCGAAGCGGATCAGGTCCATGTAGATGGCGGCGGGGTTGACCTGCATCAGCCGGATGAGCCACTCGGGCTTCCCCGCGAGCATGCCGCTGAGGGAGAACATCACGCCCGACGCGTACATCCAGGTCCGCGTGACGAACGGCATGAGCTGGGCAAGGTCGGGGGTCTTGGCACCCAGCCGGGCCATGATCAGCGCAAGGCCGGTGTTGAACAGGACCTGCAGCGCCAGCGCCGGCACGATCAGCAGCCAGGACAGGCCCGGGTAGCTGCCGAAGGCCATGGCCACGAGGAACAGCACGATCATCGAGTACAGCAACTGCTGGAGCTGCTGGAGCGCGAACGAGATCGGCAGGGAGGCGCGCGGGAAGTGCAGCGCGCGCACCAGCCCAAGGTTGCCGGAGATGGCGCGCACGCCGGCCATGACCGAGGTCTGGGTGAAGGTGAACACGAACACCCCGGTCACCAGGAACGGGATGTACGTGTGCCGGTCGAGTCCCCGGGTGGCGTGGATGAGGACGCCGAAGATGAAGTAGTAGACGGCGGCGTTCAGCAGCGGTGTCGCCACCTGCCAGAGCTGGCCGAGCTTGGCCTGGCTGTACTGGGCGGTCAGCTTCGCCCGGGAGAAGGCCAGGATGAAGTGGCGCCGACCCCAGAGCTGCCGGACGTAATCCCTCAGCGAGGGCCGGGCGCCGCTGACGGACAGCCCGTACTTGTCGGCAAGCTGGGCCGCGGTGAGGCCCTCGTCGGGCGACGGAGCCGCGCCGAGGGCGACGCCGCCGTCATGCGTTGTCTCACTCACAAGTGGAAACTTTCGTCTTCGAGATGCGCTGCCAGTGCGGATGTACGGGCCTGGCTGAAGCAGCGGCCGGGCGGGCCGGTGCTCCCAGGGAAAGAGCTTGGTAAGAGCTTCTCAGATGACCGGTGGCCGGCCCAGCCGGGTGAGTCGCCACACCGTACGCCACTTCATGGGCCGTCGCGGCCCGCAGGAGGTGGTCCAGCCCTCCCGGAAACCGCCGAACCACGCCTTCAGGGCCGGACGCGAGGGGCGGCGGGCGAGGGTGAGCAGCAGCCACACCCCCAGATAGACCGGGACGAGCGGCACGGGCAGGTTGCGGCGGGCCAGCCACACCCGGTTGCGGGCGACCATGCGGTGGTACACCGCGTGCCGCGACGGCGCGGTCGTCGGGTGGTACAGCACCATGTCGGACCGGTAGTCGATCATCCAGCCCGCGTCGAGGGCCCGCCATGCCAGGTCGGTTTCCTCGTGGGCGTAGAAGAACTCGTCCGGCAGGCCGCCGACTTCCGCGAAGACGCGGGTGCGTACGGCGTTGGCGCCACCGAGGAAGGTGGTCACCCGGGAGGAGCGCATCGGGTCGGCGGCACGCAGCCGCGGGACGTGGCGCCGCTGGGTGACGCCGGTGTCGGGGTCGGCGATGCGGAAGCTGACGATGCCGAGCCGGTCGTCGGCGGCGAAGGCCTGCCGGCACAGCTCGGCGGTGTCGTTCCGGGCGAGCAGGCCGTCGTCGTCGAGGAAGAGCAGGATGTCGACGTCCCGGCCGGCCGGGCCGAAGGCCTCGATGCCGACGTTGCGGCCGCCGGGGATGCCGAGGTTCTCCTCCAGCTCGATGGTCCGGACGCCCTCGGGGAGGTCCGGGACGGGCGAGCCGTTGCCCACGACGACCACCTCGACACGGTCGCCGTCCTGCTTGGCGACCGAGTCGAGCAGGGCCCGCAGTTCCTCGGGCCGGTTGCCCATGGTGATGACGACGGCGCCGACCTTGAGCGGAGTGTTCACAGAGGTCACGCCGCTCACCTCAGCCTGCTGGAGACGAGGACGGACACCAGGTGCAGCAGGGTCTGCAGCAGCGCGATACCGGCGAGCACGGCCGTGCCGAGCCGGGTGAAGAACAGGTCGCCCCTGACCGTGTCGGCGATCGCGAGGACCAGGATCAGCAGGGACGCCTCGATCCCGAGGATCAGCCGGTGGAACTTGAGCGCCGCCGCGGCCCGGCGGGCCAGCGCCATGCCGGAGGAACGGGGCTCGGCGGCGCTCTCCTTTACCGGCGGCAGCCCGGCCTGGTGGCGGGCCACGCCGACGAGGTCGGTCTCGGCCTTGATCAGGATCGCGCCGAGGGCGGCCAGGGTGCCCAGGAAGGCCCACAGCCAGTCGATCCGCCCGGACCCCCACAGGTCGGCGGCGCGCAGCCCGAGCCCGACCAGGACGGCGGCGTCGGTGAGATAGGCCCCGACCCGGTCCAGGTAGACCCCGCCCAGCGAGAACTGCTGCTTCCAGCGGGCGATCTCGCCGTCGACGCAGTCCAGCAGCAAGTACAGCTGGACCATCAGCACACCGAGCACGGCGCCCGCGATCCCCGGCACCAGCAGGGCCGGGGCCGCGAGGACGCCGAAGACGGTCATCAGGTACGTGAGCTGGTTGGGCGTGACCCTGGTGCCCACCAGGTAGCGGTCCACCCGCAGGGACACCTCACGCATGTAGAGGCGTCCCGCCCAGTGCTCTCCGCTGCGCCGGTCCTTCACCCCTGCCGGATGGACGACCGGTCTCAGTTCAGCTACCGATGGCCTTGACATAGTCGGCGTAGATGTCCTTGATCTGGTCGGTCTTGAGGTCGAGGTGTTCGAGGATCGTGTAGCGGCCGGGCCGGGTCTCCGGGGCGAACTCGACGACCCGGACGAACTCGTCCACCGTGAAGCCGATGTCCTTCGGCAGTACCGGCAGTCCGTGCCGACGCAGCACCTCGGCCATGTCGGCGGACTCCTCGTGGGCCCCGCGCAGGTACATCGCGAAGGCCGCGCCCAGCCCGCACTGCTCACCGTGGCTCGCGGCCCGCTTCGGGAACAGCAGGTCGAAGCCGTGGTTGATCTCGTGGCAGGCGCCGGAGGCGGGCCGCGAGTCGCCGGAGATCGACATGGCGACCCCGGTGAGCACCAGGGCCTCGGCAAGGACCTGGAGGAAGTCGTTGTCGCCGATGCCGCCCGGATGCCGCAGCACTGCCTCGCCCGCCTGGCGGGCCATGGCCGCGGCCAGGCCGTCGATCTTCTCACCGGTGACACGGTGGGACAGTTCCCAGTCCGCGACGGCGGAGATGTTGGAGACGGCGTCGCCGATGCCGGAGCGCACGAAGCGCGGCGGGGCGTCGCGGATCACGTCCAGGTCGATGAGGACGGCGATCGGGTTCGGCACACCGTACGAGCCGCGGCCCGCGTCGTTGTCCAGGGTGGCGACCGGGGAGCACAGGCCGTCGTGCGAGAGGTTCGTGGGCACGGCGACCAGGGGCAGCCCGACGCGCGCGGCGGCGAACTTGGCACAGTCGATGATCTTGCCGCCGCCCAGGCCCACGACCGCGTCGTAGCGGCCGGCCTTCATCTCGCCGGCCAGCCGGACGGCGTCGTCGAGGGTGCCGCCGCCGACCTCGTACCAGGTGGCGCCGGGCAGCGAGGGGGCGATCCGCTCACGCAGCCGGGCGCCGGAGCCGTTGCTGACGGCGACGGCGAGCCTGCCGGAGTGCGAGATGCGCTCGTCCGCGAGCACACTCGCCAGGTCGTCGAGGGCTCCGCGGCGGATCTCCACCACGACCGGCGACGGGATGAGCCGGCTCAGTACAGGCACGCGATCCCCCGGCCCTTGGCGAGGTCGTCGTGGTTGTCGATCTCGACCCACTTGACGTCGCCGATCGGCTCCACGTCGATCCTGAAGCCGCGGTTGACGAGCTCCTGGTAGCCGTCCTCGTAGTAGAGCTGCGGGTCCCGCTCGAAGGTGGCCTTCAGCGCGTCCGCCAGCTCGGGGGCGGCGTCGCCCTCGATCAGGGTGACGCCGATGTACTCGCCGGTGGCCTCGGCCGGGTCCATGAGCTTGGTGATCCTGCGCACGCCCTGCTCGGGGTCGGCGACGACCTTCATCTCCTCGTCGGCCAGCGACTTCACCGTGTCCAGGGCGAGGATGATCCTCTTGCCGTCGCCGCGGGCGGCGAGCAGGGCCTTCTCGACGGAGACCGGGTGCACGGTGTCGCCGTTGGCGAGGATCACGCCGTCCTTGAGCGCGTCACGTCCGCACCACAGGGAGTAGGCGTTGTTCCACTCCTCGGCCTTGTCGTTGTCGATCAGGGTGAGCTTCAGGCCGTACGTCTTCTCCAGGGCCGCCTTGCGCTCGTACACGGCCTCCTTGCGGTAGCCGACGATGATCGCGGCCTCGGTCAGGCCGACCTCGGCGAAGTTGGCGAGGGTGAGGTCAAGGACCGTGGGGCCGTCCTCCGCGCCGTCGGGCCCCACCGGCACCAGCGCCTTGGGCAGGGTGTCGGTGTAGGGGCGCAGACGCCGTCCGGCGCCGGCCGCCAGCACGAGGCCGATCATGCGGGTTCTCCTTCGTCGTGTACGGCGGGCGTACCCCCCAGATGAGAGGCCACCCAGAAGCGGATGCTCTCGACGAGCACCAGCAGGGCGACGGCCACGGCGAGAACCGTGAGCGCGACCTTGAACTGCGCGGCGGTGAGCAGCGCGGCGAGCAGGGTGAGGAGCAGCGTCCGCCCCTCCTGCCCCCCGAGTGCGCGCACCAGCCAGGCCGGCGGCGCGCCGGCGTTGCCGCGGATGCGGTACACCTTGTCGTAGTGATGGTAGGCGACGGCCGCCACCAGGCCGAAAGCTGCGGGAAGTGCTCCGTTCACGTCCGCTCTGGCCGCCAGCACCAGCACGGTGCCGTACTCGGCGGCGCGGAACAGCGGGGGGACGAGCCAGTCGAGGGGGCCCTTCAACGGCTGGGAGAGGGCCAGTCCCGAGAAGACGACGTAGAAGCAGGCGCCCACGAAAGGCATCCAGCGGTCGCCGTCGTACAGGCTCCCGGCAAGGAAGGCTGCGCCGACCAGGGCGCGCAGGAGCGGGTAGTCGAGGTACCAGCGCGCGTTGGGATCACGCAGTCCGGCGACGAAGCCCGCGATCGGGCCGTTGTCCGCGAGGTCCGCCAGGGCCTGCCCCGCCCTGTCGGTGCGCCGTGCCTTGCGCGTCACGGACCGCAGGACGCGGCCCGCCGTCGTGTACGACGCCGCCAGGGCGCAGCCGACGAGCAGGACGTAGAACGTGATCCTGGGGGTCGTGACCGCCGTCAGGACCGCGATCATCGCCCAGCGCTCACCGATCGGCAGGACGATTATCCGGCGCAGCCAGACCGTCCAGCCGACGCTGTCGAGCTTGTCGGAGAGGGCGGCGGTGGGGCTGGTGTTGGCGGTCGCGTCGTGATTCGCCTCGTTGAACGAGAAGTCGACCACGTGCCGGCAGGTCTGGAGGACCATGGCGGCCAGGGCCAAGGCCCAGACGTCGTCGCCGCCGCGGGCGGCGCCCAGCGCGAGGCCGGCGTAGTAGGCGTACTCCTTGGCCCGGTCGAAGGTGGCGTCGAGCCAGGCTCCGAGGGTGGAGTACTGGAGCGAGTAGCGGGCCAGCTGGCCGTCGGCGCAGTCCAGCACGAACGACGCGATCAGCAGCACGCCGGCCGCGACGAAGCCGGCGCGGGTGCCGGTGGCGGCGCAGCTCGCGGCTATGAGCGCGGTGAGCAGGGAGGCCGTGGTGACCTGGTTCGGGGTCAGGCCGCGGCGGGCGCACCAGCGGGCGACGTAGCGCGAGTACGGGCTGATGAAGAAGGTGGTGAAGAAGCCGTCGCGGGCCTTGACGGCCGACTTCAGGCGGACGGCCTCGTCGTCGACGGCGGCGACGGACTGGCGTGCCTCGTTGCGGGTCTGGGGATCCTGGGGCACGGCGGCGACGAGACTGCCGAGCACCGGGCGGTGCACGTCGGAGCCGTCGGCGTCCAGGGCGGCGGAGATCCGGTCGGCGAGGCCGGCGACCGCGACGGCGGTGTGGCCGCCGACCGAGTTCTCGCGGGCCATCGCGCGGATCAGCGCCTGACGGCCGGCCGGGCGTGCGGTCACCGCGCCGGGGACGGCGGCGAGCGGGAAGCGGGGGTCGGTCAGGCCCAGGCGCAGCGCGTGCAGGTGACCGACGAAGCGGGCGTCGACGATGGCGACCCGCTGGTCACCGGGCACCTGGGCGAGCAGCGTCTCGGCGTCGGTGCCGTCGGAGGCGACCCGCACGTCGAATCCGAGGGACCGCAGATCGCCCTCGAGCGACGATCCGGGGACCGGCTGACCGGTCAGGATGGCGGTCGACAACCGAACTCACTCCCTGGGTGCCGACGCGTCCGCGCCGGTCATGTGCATATGGGTCTGCCGCCTGCCTGTGGCGCCCGGGCGGCATGTCGGCAGAGGCTATCGGATGGCGGGAAGCCCTCGTTCACCGCCCGTTCACCGGCCCGACGGACCCGGTCCGGCGGCAGCCTGCACCGCGATCATCATGGGTGATCCGGCCGCCGGGCCACAAACTCCGCACCAGAGCGGGCATTCGTCACATCCGGCCCCGCGCCACGGGGAGGAGACCGCCTCGGGCCTCGCCCGCCGGGCCCGCCGTCCCGCCGCCACCGCCGTGCGCCGCGGCGCCGTCGCGTACCCTGACCTGCGATGCGTTTGCGCAGTTCAGGGCACATGACAACGGTGTTCAGTGCCGCGTTGCCCCATACCCCCCGCCCGTAGTTGACTGTGATCCCGGACGCAATACGGAAAGGGCGGTCATCCCATGGGGGCCGGTCACGACCACGGGCACGCGCACGGCGCGGGAGCGGGCGGCACGGCCGGCGCAGCGCACCGCGGCACGCTGCGCATCGCGCTGTCGATCACACTCACCGTGATGGTGGTGGAGATCGTCGGCGGCCTGCTCGCGGACTCGCTGGCGCTGATCGCGGACGCCGCCCACATGGCCACCGACGCCCTCGGCCTCGGCATGGCGCTGCTGGCCATCCACTTCGCCAACCGCCCGCCGAGCGGGAACCGCACCTTCGGCTACGCCCGTGCGGAGATCCTCGCCGCGCTCGCCAACTGCCTGCTGCTGCTCGGCGTCGGCAGCTATGTGCTCTACGAGGCGGTCCAGCGGTTCCTCACCCCGGCCCCCACCCACGGCGCTCTGATGCTCGTGTTCGGCGCGATCGGCCTGGTGGCGAACTCGGTCTCCCTGATGCTGCTGATGCGCGGCCAGAAGGAGAGCCTGAACGTGCGCGGCGCCTTCCTGGAGGTGGCCGCGGACGCGCTCGGCTCGGTGGCCGTCATGGTCTCGGCGGCGGTGATCCTTCTCACCGGCTGGCAGGCCGCCGACCCCGTCGCCTCCCTCGCCATCGGCCTGCTGATCGTGCCGCGCACCTTCCGGCTGCTGCGCGAGACCCTCGACGTGCTGCTGGAGGCGGCCCCGAAGAACGTCGACATGGACGAGGTGCGGGCGCACATCTTGGCGCTCGAGGGCGTGGCGGACGTACACGACCTGCACGCCTGGACGATCACCTCGGGTCTGCCGGTGCTCTCCGCGCACGTGGTCGTCCGTTCCGACGCGCTCAGCGCCATCGGCCACGAGAAGCTGCTGCACGAGCTCCAGGGCTGCCTCGGGGACCACTTCGACGTGGAGCACTGCACCTTCCAGCTCGAACCGAGCGGGCACGCGGAGCACGAGGCCCGCCTGTGCCACTGACGGCGCCCTCCCCGCGGCCTTGACCGACAGGGTGCCCGGCGCGCACGGCGCTCGCGCCGGTCCGCGCGGGCCGGTGTGCGCCCGTGTCCTCGCCGCGGGGGTGCCCGGACGGTTCCGGGTGTACCCGGCCGGGCACGATCACCTACGGTGCCCGGCGGCTGCCGAGCCGCCGACCGCGGCGCCCGCAGGACATGCGGATGCCGGGAAGTGCCGGGAGTGCCGGTTTCGTACGGCAGACTTGGGACTCGAGGACCGAAGTGAAGGATGGGTATGCCGACCACACCTGCCACCGCGAAGCACAGCTCGTCGAACGGTGCCGCGGACGCGATCTTGCTGGAACTGGTCGACGAGGACGGCGTGACGGTCGGCACCGCCGAGAAGCTGTCCGCCCACCAGCCACCGGGACGGCTGCACCGCGCCTTCTCCGTGTTCCTGTTCGACAACCGCGGCCGGCTGCTGCTGCAGCAGCGGGCCCTGGGCAAGTACCACTCCCCCGGTGTGTGGTCCAACAGCTGCTGCGGCCACCCCTACCCCGGTGAGGCGCCCATGGCGGCGGCGGCCCGGCGCACGTACGAGGAGCTGGGGATCTCCCCGTCGCTGCTGGCCGAGGCGGGCACGGTCCGCTACCACCACCCGGACCCGGACTCGGGCCTGGTGGAACAGGAGTACAACCACCTCTTCGTCGGCCTGGTGCAGTCCCCGCTGCGGTCGGATCCGGACGAGATCGCCGCCACGGCGTTCGTGACGCCCACCGAGCTGGCGGAGCGGCAGAAGGAGGACACCTTCTCCGTCTGGTTCCCGACCGTGCTGGACGCGGCCCGCCCCGCAATCAGGGAACTGACGGGTCCCGCCGGCTGGTGAGGTCCACGGACAGCCCCGCGGGCGCTGTCAGACCCGGTGCCCGGGTTTGAGCGGCAGGGCGGCCCAGATCACCTTGCCGCCGCTCGCGGTGTGCTCGACGTCGCAGACCCCGCCGGCCTCCCGCGCGATCTCGCGGACCAGGAGCAGCCCGCGCCCGCCGGTGCGCCCGTGGTCGGCCTCCAGGGCGGTCGGGCGGTAGGGGTGGTTGTCCTCCACGGACACCCGCACCCACTCCGCGCCGACCGCGACCTCCACGGCGAGCATCGGCGAGAGCAGCGCCGCGTGCCGCACGGCGTTCGTGACCAGCTCGGACACGATCAGCAGCAGCCCGTGGACCAGGTCGTCCGAGACCGGGACGCCCTGGCGCAGCAGCAGATCCCGGACCGCGTGCCGGGCCTGCGGGACGGAGGCGTCGACGGCGGGCGCGGTGAACCGCCAGACTCCCTCGTACGGCAGCGGATCCAGCGGTACGCCGTGGAGAGGTGCCCCTGCGCCGCCTTCTGGGCGTGAGCCGTACCCGCGCCCGTGGTTGTCCATCGTCCGGTCGCCACCCTCGCGCTCGATTGTCACCACACGTCGAGTGTTGGTAACGCACCGCGCTCAGCCCAAGGACTGAACACAAGTCAGCGTGTTTCAAGCGCCTTGTGACCGTTGGCGTACGAATCTGCCCCGGACGGGACTGTTCCTGTCCCGTCCGCGCCGACATCGCGAACTCTTCGGGTTGTACGGTCCATGGGCCCACGCGCTCGGCCCCCCGGGACGGGTCGCCAGTGGGGTCACGCGGTCCGGTCGGAGACCATGCCGACGATGCGGCGGCCGCCGAAGCCGGTCGCGATCAGGCCGAGGCCGTCGAAGAGCAGGGCGAGGGAGAAGAACGCGCCGATGACGTACTGACTGCTGCTCGGCCAGGAGCCCAGCACCAGGATGCCCAGCAGCAGGTAGAAGGCGCCCAGCAGGAGCGTCCAGCCGAACTGGGGGCCGCGCACCACGACGCTGCCGACCACCCGGAACAGGCCCCCGGTGAGGAACAGCAGCGCGGCGAACATGGTGAGCGCGGCGGCGGTCGCGTGCGGGTGTCCGATGACCACCACGCCCGCCGCGATGTTCAGGGCGGCCACGATGACGCCGAGCCAGAAGAAGCTCGAACCGCGCGCCTGGACCGCGTGCAGCAGCCCGACGACACCGCCGATCAGCAGCAGCCAGCCGAACAGGAGCATGGAGGTCAGCGTGACGGCGGCCGTGTAGACGAGTCCGACGAGACCGGCGACCACCAGGAGCACCCCGAGTCCGGCGAGCCAGGCGAAGCCTCGGCGCATCCTCGCCGTCTCACTGCGGGGCTTGGTGAACCTGGCCATCGGCGCCTCCTCACAGCCGCGCGAGCCCTCGTTTCCACCTTTTGTTCCGTTTGCCGCTGTGTCGTACCTGTCCCCCGACCCTTCTTGATCAAACGCTCGGACGGGCGGATAGCATCCGGCGCATGGAGCCGCAGTTGCTGCACGACGTCACCGGCGCGGTGGCCACCGTCGTGGTCCACCACCCGGCCAAGCGCAACGCGATGACCGCCGCGATGTGGCGCGCGCTGCCGCCGCTCCTGGACGGCCTCGCGGCCGATCCGGGCGTGCGGGCGCTGGTGCTGACGGGATCGGGCGAGACGTTCTGCGCCGGCGCCGACATCTCCACACTGCGCGGCTCGCCGCGGAAGGCGCAGCGGCTCGCGGGGGAGGCCGAGGAGGCGCTCGCCGCGTTCCCCAAGCCGACACTGGCGGCGGTGCGCGGGCACTGCGTGGGCGGCGGCGCCCAGCTCGCGGCGGCCTGCGACCTGCGGTTCGCCGAGGCAGGGGCGGTGTTCGGGGTGACGCCGGCCAAGCTGGGCATCGTCTACCCCGCCTCCGCCACCCGCCGGCTGGTCTCCCTGGTGGGCCCGGCGACCGCCAAGTACCTGCTTTTCTCGGGCGAGTTGATCGACGCGGAGCGCGCGCTGCGCACCGGCCTGGTCGACGAGGTGCTGTCCGAGGGCGAACTCGACAAGCGCGTCGCGGAGTTCACCGGGATCCTCGCCGCACGCTCGCAGCTGACGCAGGCCGCGGCGAAGGAGTTCGCGGACGGCCGCACGGACCGCGACGCCCACTGGACCGAGCAGGCGGGCGCGAGCGGCGACACCGCGGAGGGCGTCGCCGCGTTCCTGGAGCGCCGGGCCCCCCGGTTCACCTGGAGCCCCCGGTAGGCAATGACGGGTGTCCCACCTTTCCCGCCATGCCGCGTCCGGTCCCCGACGGGACGCGGGGCGACGGGAATCCGCCTCGCCGGGCGCCGCCCTGCGGCCCGGTTGTCGGCGGGGCCTGCCACAATTGCGGCGCACACCGGAGTGGAGAAGGCGGTACGGGATCGTGACGACACCCCTCACAGCGTCCATCGAGGGCAGGATCGCCGAGGAGCTCGGCGTACGGGAGCGGCAGGTCAAGGCCGCCGTGGAACTGCTGGACGGCGGTTCGACGGTGCCCTTCATCGCCCGCTACCGCAAGGAAGCGACCGAGATGCTCGACGACGCGCAACTGCGCACCGTCGAGGAGCGGCTGCGCTATCTGCGGGAACTGGAGGAGCGGCGGACGGCGATCCTGGAGTCGGTGCGCGAGCAGGGCAAGCTCACCGAGGAACTGGAGGCGCGGATCCGCGGCGCCGAGACCAAGGCGCGGCTGGAGGACGTCTACCTGCCGTACAAGCCGAAGCGGCGGACCAAGGCGCAGATCGCCCGGGAGGCAGGCCTGGAGCCGCTGGCCGAGGGGCTGCTCGGCGATCCGTCCGTGGAGCCGCTCGCGGCGGCGGCCGCCTTCGTCGACGCGGACAAGGGCGTCGCCGATCCGCAGGCGGCCCTGGACGGCGCGCGGGCGATCCTCACCGAGCGGTTCTCGGAGGACGCCGACCTGATCGGCGAGCTGCGCGAGCGCATGTGGGTGCGCGGGCGGCTGGCCGCCAAGGTCCGGGAGGGCAAGGAGGAGGCGGGCGCCAAGTTCGCCGACTACTTCGACTTCGCCGAGCCGTTCACCGAGCTGCCCTCGCACCGCATCCTGGCGATGCTGCGCGGGGAGAAGGAAGAGGTCCTGGACCTCGTCCTGGAGCCGGAGGAGCAGACGGACGGCCCGTCCTCGTACGAGGGGATCGTGGCCTACCGGTTCGGGATCGCCGACCGCGGCCGGGCCGCCGACAAGTGGCTCCAGGACACGGTCCGCTGGGCCTGGCGCACCCGGATCCTCGTCCACCTGGGCATCGACCTGCGGCTGCGGCTGCGTACGGCCGCGGAGGACGAGGCGGTGAACGTGTTCGCGGCCAACCTGCGCGACCTGCTGCTCGCCGCGCCGGCCGGCACCCGCTCGACCCTCGGTCTCGACCCCGGGTTCCGTACGGGCGTGAAGGTCGCCGTGGTCGACGCGACCGGCAAGGTCGTCGCCACCGACGTCGTCCACCCGCACGTCCCGGCCAACCGGTGGGACGAGGCCGTCGCCAAGCTGGCCCGGCTGGCCAAGGAGCACGCGGTCGAGCTGATCGCGATCGGCAACGGCACCGCGTCCCGGGAGACCGACAAGCTGGCCGCCGACGTCATCGCCGGGCACCCGGAGCTGAAGCTCACCAAGGTGATGGTGTCGGAGGCGGGCGCGTCGGTGTACTCGGCGTCGGCGTACGCCTCGCGGGAGCTGCCCGACATGGACGTCTCCCTGCGCGGCGCGGTCTCCATCGCCCGCCGGCTCCAGGACCCGCTGGCCGAACTGGTCAAGATCGACCCCAAGTCGATCGGTGTCGGCCAGTACCAGCACGACCTGTCCGAGGTGAAGCTGTCCCGCTCGCTGGACGCGGTGGTCGAGGACTGTGTGAACGGCGTCGGCGTGGACGTGAACACCGCGTCCGTGCCGCTGCTCGCGCGGGTCTCCGGCGTGACCTCGTCGCTCGCGGAGAACATCGTGGCGCACCGGGACGCCAACGGGCCGTTCACCTCCCGGGCGCAGTTGAAGAACGTCTCGCGGCTGGGTCCGAAGGCCTACGAGCAGTGCGCGGGCTTCCTGCGGATCCGCGGCGGCGACGACCCGCTGGACGCCTCCAGCGTGCACCCCGAGTCCTACCCCGTGGTCCGCCGGATGGTGAAGACCACGGGCCAGGAGGTGGCCTCGCTCGTCGGCAACACCGGGGTGCTGCGCTCGCTCAGGGCGGCCGACTTCGTGGACGACACGTTCGGTCTGCCGACGGTGACCGACATCCTGCGGGAGCTGGAGAAGCCGGGGCGCGACCCGCGGCCCGCGTTCAGGACGGCCACCTTCAAGGAGGGCGTCGAGAAGATCTCCGACCTGTCGTCCGGGATGGTCCTGGAGGGCGTGGTGACGAACGTGGCGGCCTTCGGCGCGTTCGTCGACGTCGGCGTCCATCAGGACGGTCTGGTGCACGTCTCGGCGATGTCGAAGCAGTTCGTGAAGGATCCGCGCGATGTCGTCAAGCCCGGTGACATCGTCAAGGTGAAGGTGCTGGACGTCGACATCCCGCGCAAGCGGATCTCGCTGACGCTGCGTCTGGACGACGAGGCGGCGGCGCAGGACCGCCAGGGTCAGGGCGACGGCGGCGACCGGCGCCGACGCGGAGGGCGCCCGCCGCAGCAGCGCCAGGGCCGTGGCGGCGGTGGAGGCGGCGGTTCCCGCCAGGCACCCCCGCCCGCCAACAGCGCCATGGCGGACGCCCTCCGCCGCGCGGGCCTCCTCGACCGGAAGTGACGCGCGCCGCCGACGGCACGGCCCGGACCCGCCTTCGGGCGGCTCCGGGCCGGATCACGTCAACTCGGCCGGCGGCTGAGGTCGGTTGACCGCTCCGAGCCAGGCGGGACTATCGCGGCGGGTGCTGCCCCGGGGGGAGTTCGGAGTGCGGGCGTGGGTTCGCGCCCGGGGGCGGCGGGCCCGGGGTGAAGGCGGCGCTGGGGTGCCCCGTTCGCATCACGTCCTCGAGCTGCCTGTGTATGGCCGTGGCCGCGTCGCGCACGCTCGCGGGCACGTCGCCTCGCTCGGCTACGAGTTGGTGATAAATGGGGGCGTCTTGGAACATGGGTGACCATGCCTTCCGATCTGCGGTTTCGTTCCGCTGGGCAACGGTGACCGAGTGTAAGACCCCGTGCCGGACGGTTCACCGCGGGTCCCGCCGAGGCGGGAAACGCCTAGCGCTCCGTCACCTTGCCCGCGGAGACCTCCAGTCGGCGGGTGACGCGGACCGCGTCGAGCATGCGGCGGTCGTGGGTGACCAGCAGCAGAGTGCCCTCGTAGGAGTCCAGTGCCGACTCCAGTTGCTCGATGGCCGGCAGATCCAGGTGGTTGGTGGGCTCGTCCAGGACCAGGAGGTTGACGCCCCTGCCCTGGAGGAGGGCGAGCGCGGCCCGGGTCCGCTCGCCCGGGGAGAGCGTCGCGGCGGGACGCGTCACATGGTCCGCCTTGAGACCGAACTTGGCGAGCAGTGTCCGCGCCTGAACCGGCTCGGTGTCCGGCACCGCCGCGCAGAAGGCGTCCAGCAGGCACTCGGCGCCGTGGAAGACGCGGCGGGCCTGGTCGACCTCGCCGACCAGCACGCCGGAGCCCAGGGCCGCGTGCCCGGCGTCCACCGGGACCCGCCCCAGCAGCGCGGCCAGCAGCGTCGACTTGCCCGCGCCGTTGGCGCCCGTGACCGCCACCCGGTCCGCCCAGTCGATCTGCAGGGACAGCGGGCCCAGCACGAAGCCGCCCCGGCGCACCTCCGCGTCCCGGAGCGTGGCGACGACCGCGCCCGACCGCGGGGCCGACGCGATCTCCATGCGCAGGTCCCACTCCTTGCGGGGCTCCTCGACGACCTCCAGCCGTTCGATCATGCGCTGGGTCTGGCGGGCCTTCGCGGCCTGCTTCTCACTGGCCTCGCTGCGGAACTTGCGGCCGATCTTGTCGTTGTCGCCGCCCGCCTTGCGCCGGGCGTTCTTCACGCCCTTGTCCATCCACGTGCGCTGCATCTGGGCCCGGTCCTGGAGGGCGGCCCTCTTGTCGGCGTACTCCTCGTAGTCCTCGCGGGCGTGCCGGCGGGCCACCTCCCGCTCCTCCAGGTAGGCCGCGTATCCGCCGCCGTAGAGGTTGATCCGCCCCTGGGCGAGGTCGAGTTCGAGGACCTTGGTGACGGTGCGGGTGAGGAACTCGCGGTCGTGGCTGACGACGACCGTCCCGGCGCGCAGGCCGGTCACGAACCGCTCCAGGCGCTCCAGGCCGGCCAGGTCGAGGTCGTTGGTCGGCTCGTCGAGCAGGAAGACGTCGTAGCGGGACAGCAGCAGTGAGGCGAGTCCCGCGCGGGCCGCCTGGCCTCCCGAGAGGGACGTCATGGGCTGGTCGAGACCGACGGCCAGGCCGAGCGAGTCCGCGACCTCCTCGGCGCGTTCGTCGAGGTCGGCGCCGCCGAGGCCGAGCCACCGCTCCAGGCTGCTCGCGTAGGCGTCGTCCGCGCCCGGCGCGCCCTCGACGAGGGCCTGCGTGGCCTCGTCCATGGCCCGCTGGGCCGCGGCCACCCCGGTGCGCCGGGCGAGGAACTCCCGTACGGTCTCGCCGGGCTTGCGTTCCGGCTCCTGGGGAAGGTGCCCGACGCTCGCCGCCGGCGGGGACAGGGTGACCTCGCCCTGTTCCGGGGTGCTCAGCCCGGCGAGCATCCTGAGCAGCGTGGACTTGCCCGCGCCGTTGGCGCCGACCAGCCCGATCACGTCCCCGGGCGCGACGACGAGGTCCAGTCCGGCGAACAGCGCGCGGTCGCCGTGCCCGGCGGCGAGGTTCTTGGCAACGAGGGTGGCAGTCATCAGAGGACCGATCCTAATGGCGGCGCCCCGGCGCCCCGGCGTCCCGTGCGAGCCGGTGCCGGCCGGGGGCCGGGATGGGCACGGTGTGCGCCTTCCGCTACCGTGCGCTGCGTGAACAGTGGGCCGGGTTTCGAGGTGGTGGTGGTCGGCGGCGGCGTCATCGGGCTGACGACGGCCGTCGTGCTGGCCGAGCGCGGCCTGCGGGTGCGGGTGTGGACGCGTGAGCCGGCCGAGCGCACGACGTCGGCGGTCGCCGGGGCGCTGTGGTGGCCGTACCGGATCGAGCCGGAGTCGCTCGTCGGGGAGTGGTCGCTCGAATCCCTGGCCGTGTACGAGGAGTTGGCGGCGCGTCCCGACGAGACGGGCGTACGCCTGGTCGAGGGGGTGCACGCCGGGACGCGGCTGGATGCGCTGGGGCCGTGGGCGGCGCGGGTGCCCTCTCTGCGCCCGGCGCACGCCGGGGAGTGGGCGGCGGGCACGGCGCTGTGGGCGCGGCTTCCGCTGATCGACATGCCGGCTCATCTGCCATGGCTGCGCGAGCGGTTGACCGGGGCGGGCGGGGTCGTGGAGGAGCGGGTGGTGACGGATCTGGCGGCGGTCGACGCGCCGGTCGTCGTGAACTGCACCGGCCTCGGCGCCCGTGAGCTCGTGCCCGATCCCGCGGTGCGTCCCGTGCGCGGTCAGCTCGTCGTCGTGGAGAACCCGGGGATCACGACGTGGCTGACGTCCGTCGACCCCGCCTCGGATGCCTCCACCTATCTCTTCCCGCAGCCTGGCGGGCTCGTCCTCGGCGGCACGGCCGAGGAGGACGACTGGTCGCCTGTGCCCGATCCGGCGGTGGCCGAGCGGATCGTCGAGCGGTGCGCGGCCCTCCGGCCGGAGATCGCCGGGGCGCGGGTGCTGGGGCACCGGGTGGGGCTGCGGCCGGTCCGGCACGCGGTGCGGCTGGAGTGCGAGGAGCTGCCGGGCGGGCGGGTGCTGGTGCACAACTACGGGCACGGCGGGGCCGGGGTCACCGTGGCCTGGGGGTGTGCGCGCCGGGCGGCCGGGCTGGTGTACCCGGCCGTCTGAGCGGGTGCGTTCCGGCCAGTCCGGTCCGTGGGTGTGGCTCGAAAGGCCCCTGAGCATGGTCGGCTCATGACGGCCGAATGGCGATCGTGTGACAGGGGTGGGCATGGACACGTCTGTGGCCGTCGGCACTCAATAGGCTCCGAACAGACCTCGTGCCCCTACGACTTGGAGCTGACGTGCACCGCAGAATGATCGCGCCGGGCGCACTGGTGGCGGCCACCCTGCTGCTGGCGATCCCGGCATCGGCGGCGAGCCACTCCCCCGGCGCTCCGGGCATCGGCGACCCCTACTACCCGTACTACGGCAACGGCGGATACGACGTCTCCCACTACGACCTCAGACTGAAGTACCAGCCGGCCACGGACGAGCTGGAGGGCACGGCGACGATCGAGGCACGGACCACGCAGGACCTGTCCAGCTTCGACCTGGACTTCCTGCTGGACGTCAGCGAGGTGCGGGTCAACGGGGCCACGGCGGCCTACGCCTCCTCCGGTCAGCACGAGTTGGTGATCACCCCGAAGAAGCCGCTGGCCAAGAACACGCCGATCACGGTGGTGGTCCGCTACAGCGGCGTGCCGTCCACGAAGAGCGCGTACGGCTTCACCACCTGGCACCGCACCCCGGACGGCGGCATCGCGGCGGACGAGCCGGAGGCGGCCTGGTGGTGGTTCCCGAGCAACGACCACCCGAGCGACAAGGCCACCTACGACGTGTCGGTGGCCGTGCCGGACGGCACGCAGGTGATCTCGGGCGGCACCCTCCAGTCGACCAGCTCGCAGCTCGGCTGGACCCGGTACAACTGGCGCCAGAACAAGCCGCAGGCCACGTATCTGGCGACGCTCGCGATCGGGAAGTTCGACATCACGACGGGCACCTCGGAGGACGGCGTCCCCGTCCTCAACGCCTACAGCAGGGACCTCGGCGACAACGCCGGGGCGGCGCGCGCGAGCGTGGAGCGCACCGGGGAGATCGTCGACTGGCTGAGCGGCTATTTCGGGCCGTATCCGTTCGCCTCGGCGGGCGGCTATGTGCCGAACACGACGACCGGGTACGCGCTGGAGACGCAGACCCGGGTGTACTACAGCCCGAAGCAGTTCGCGAACGGCTCCAACACGTCCGTCGTCGTGCACGAGCTGGCCCACCAGTGGTACGGCGACAGCGTGTCGCTGAAGGGCTGGAAGGACATCTGGATCAACGAGGGCTTCGCGCGCTACGCCCAGTGGCTGTGGTCCGAGCACGAGGGCGAGGGCACCGCGCAGGAGCTGGCGGACTGGGTGTACGCCTCGCACCCCGCCGACGACCCGTTCTGGACGGTCGCGCCGGGCGATCCGGGTCCGGACGACCAGTTCGACATCGCGGTCTACGACCGGGGCGCGCTCGCCGTGCAGGCGCTGCGCAACGAGGTCGGCGACAAGGCGTTCTTCGCCCTGCTGAAGGGCTGGCCGAAGAAGCACGCCTACGGCAACGCCTCCGTGGCCGACTTCCAGAAGTATGCCGAGCAGGTCTCCGGAAAGCCGCTCGCGGCCCTCTTCGACACCTGGCTCTTCCAGCCGGCCAAGCCGGCCGCCCCCGCGGCACGCGCGGCGTCCCTGGCGAAGACCTCGGCGCCCGTCGCCCAGCCGAGGTCCTGGAAGAAGATCGAGGCCACGAACGACGTGCACACGAGGTGATCCCCGGCCGGGCGGCCACCCCGAGCCGCCCGGCCTCACCCCTCGAAGTCGTACACCGTCACCACGCCACCGTACGAGGCGGCACCGACAGTGGCGTGGGTGTCAGTTCGTGAGGTCGGAGAGTTCCTGGTCGGTCGTACGGGCGACGCGGCGGCGGACGGGGAACCAGCCGGCGACCAGCAGGATCGCGATCAGCGGGATCAGCAGGAGGGTCTTGCGGCCCACGTCCGGGTCGTTCCACATGAGGCCCAGGCAGGCGAGGAGGAAGGCGATCGTGGCGATCTCGGTGACCGGGCTGCCGGGGAGGCGGAAGTGGGGGCGGGTGACCCGGCCGTCCCGGGCGCGGCGGACGAAGACCAGGTGGCAGATCATGATGATCACCCAGGTGCTGACGATGCCGAGGGAGGCGACGTTCAGCACGATCTCGAACGCCTGGCTGGGCACGAGGTAGTTCAGGCCGACGCCGAGCACGCAGACCGCGCAGGTCAGCAGGATGCCGCCGTAGGGGACCTGGCTGCGGCTCATCACACGGGTGAAGCGGGGCGCGGAGCCCGCCATGGCCATGGAGCGCAGGATGCGGCCGGTGGAGTACAGGCCGGAGTTCAGGGACGACATGGCGGCCGTGAGGACGACGAGGTTCATGATGTCGCCGGCCGCCGGGATGCCGATCTTCGACAGGACCGTGACGAACGGGCTCTCCCCGGCCGAGTAGACCGAGCCGGGCAGCAGCAGGGCCAGCAGGACGACCGAGCCGACGTAGAACAGGCCCACGCGCCACATGATGGAGTTCACCGCGCGCGGGACGACCTTCTCCGGCTCGGCCGTCTCGCCCGCGGCGACACCGACCAGTTCCAGGGCGGCGTAGGCGAAGATCACGCCCTGCATGACCAGGACGACCGGCATCGCGCCGTGCGGGAGCAGCCCGCCGTGGTCGGTGATCATGTTCAGGCCGGGCGTGTGTCCGCCGACGGGGTGCTGCGTGGCCAGCAGGAAGATGCCGATCAGCATGAAGCCGACCAGGGTGGCGACCTTGACGATCGCGAACCAGAACTCCATCTCGCCGAAGATCTTCACCGAGATCAGGTTCACGGTGAGGACCACCGCGAGGGCGATCAGCGCGAGCACCCACTGCGGTACGGGGGTGAACATGCTCCAGTAGTGCGTGTAGAGCGCGATCGCCGTGATGTCGGCGATTCCGGTCGTCGACCAGTTCAGGAAGTACATCCAGCCGGCGACGTAGGCGCCCTTCTCGCCGAGGAACTCGCGCGCGTACGACACGAAGGAGCCGGACGAGGGCCGGTACAGGACCAGCTCGCCGAGGGCCCGGACGACGAAGAACGCGAAGACGCCGCACACGAGGTACGCCAGCGCCAGGGCGGGGCCCGCGTTGTGCAGGCGACCGCCCGCTCCTAGAAAGAGTCCGGTGCCGATCGCCCCGCCGATGGCGATCATGTTGACGTGGCGGTGCTTGAGGTCCTTGCTGTATCCGGCGTCGCCCGCGTCTGCGGGCGTCCCGGTCGCCTGGGTGTGGGGGGCGACCTCGGCCGTGTGCGCGGATTCCTTGCTCACGGGTGGTTCCACTCTCTGGTGCCCCGGACGGCGCGCGCCCGGGTGTCCGTACGTGTTGCGGCCCGCACCACCCATGATCGCGGTACAGACCAGAACAGCAGCTTCCCAGGCCGGTCGGCCCCGGAGCGATGGCGGACGTCACAGAGCGGGACTTCTCACACGACCTTCGCTTATCGGTCACTGCCCGCACACTGGCAGGTCAGGGCTTTCACAGTACTGGTGGGACAGCGATACTGCTGCGATGACGACCGACTCCGACGAGCCGACCCTCACGATCGACGAGCTGGCCGCGCGGGCCGGCGTCACGGTGCGCACGGTCCGTTTCTACAGCGGCCGCGGCCTGCTGCCGCCCCCGGAGCTCGGCCCGCGCCGGGTGGGCCGCTACAGCCAGGAGCACCTGGCGCGGCTGGCGCTGATCGAGGAGATGCAGCTACGGGGCATGACGCTCGCCGCGATCGAGCGCCATCTGCGGCAGCTGCCGCCCGACCTCACCCCGCACGATCTCGCCATCCACCGCGCGGTGGTCGCGTCCTGGGCGCCGGACACCGTGGAGTCGCTGTCCCGGCGGGAGCTGGAGCGCCGGGCCGGCCGGCCGCTCGGCGAGGAGGACGTACGCCGGCTGGCCGCGATGAACGTCGTCGAGCCCGACGGGGACTCCTTCCGCGTCGACTCCGGTCTGCTGCGGCTCGGCGTGGAGCTCCTCGACGTGCCCCTGTCCCAGGAGACGATCCTCGCCGCACGCACGGTGCTGACCGAGCACGCGCGTACGGCCGCCCACGAGCTGTCGAAGCTGCTGCGCGACGCCGTCGCCGAACGCGACTCCCGGGACGTGAGGTCCCTGTCCGCCCTGATGCACCCTCTGGTGGTGCAGGCCCTGCTCACCACCTTCCAGCGCTCGCTGAAGGAGGAGCTGCGGGAGTGGCTGGACACGGCCGGGCGGGAGGCCCCCCGGGGAGCGGACCCCCGGGGGACGCGGAAGCCGTCGTCCGGCTGAACCGCTTGTCAGCGCGCGTCGGTGAAGGACTCGCCCTTCTCCGCCTTCGCCACCAGCAGCGCCGGCGGGGCGAACCGCTCGCCGTAGCGCTCGGCGAGTTCCCGCGCGCGTTCCACGAAGGCGGGCAGGCCGGTCCCTGCCCCGGCGCCGCCGTCGTAGCCGTTGATGTACTGCAGCACCCCGCCGGTCCAGCCGGGGAAGCCGATGCCGAGGACCGAGCCGATGTTGGCGTCGGCGACGGAGGTCAGGACGCCCTCCTCCAGGAGCCTGACCGTGTCGAGCGCCTCGGCGAAGAGCATGCGCTCCTGCATGTCCCGGAACGGGATCTCGTATCCGGCTTCGGTGAAGTGCTCACGCAGACCCGGCCACAGTCCGGCGCGAGCGCCGTCCTCGCCGTAGTCGTAGAAGCCGGCGCCGCCGCTGCGGCCCGTGCGGCCGAACTCGTCGACCATGCGGTCGACGACCGCGTCCGCGGGGTGCGGGGTCCAGGTGCCGCCCGCCTCCTCCACCGCCCGCCGCGACTCGGCCCGGATCTTCCGGGGCAGGGTGAGGGTCAGCTCGTCCATCAGGGACAGCACCTTGGCCGGGTAGCCCGCCTGGGCCGCCGCCTGCTCGACCGACGCGGGCTCGATGCCCTCGCCGACCATGGCCACGCCCTCGTTGATGAACTGCCCGATGACCCTGGAGGTGAAGAAGCCGCGCGAGTCGTTGACGACGATCGGGGTCTTGTTGATCTGCCGGACCAGGTCGAAGGCGCGGGCCAGCGCCTCGTCGCCGGTGCGCTCGCCCCTGATGATCTCGACCAGGGGCATCTTGTCCACGGGTGAGAAGAAGTGCAGCCCGATGAAGTCGGCCTGGCGTTCCACCCCTTCGGCGAGCAGGGTGATCGGAAGGGTGGAGGTGTTGGAGCACAGCAGCGCGTCCGGCGCGACGACCTGCTCGATCTCCTGGAACACCTTGTGCTTGAGCGCCGGGTCCTCGAAGACGGCCTCGATCACCGCGTCGCAGCCCGCGAGGTCGGCGACCTCCGCGGTGGGCGTGATCCGGGCGAGCACCGCGTCCGCCTTCTCCTGGCTGGTACGGCCCTTGGCGACGGCCTTGGCGCACAGCTTCTCGGAGTAGCCCCTGCCCTTGGCGGCGGCCTCCGGGGACACGTCCTTCAGGACGACCTCGATACCGGCGCGGGCGCAGGAGTAGGCGATGCCCGCGCCCATCATCCCGGCGCCGAGGACGGCCACCTTGCGCACCTGGCGGGGTTCGACGCCCCGCGGCCGACTGGCGCCCGAGTTGACCGCCTGGAGGTCGAAGAAGAACGCCTGGATCATGTTCTTCGAGGTCTGTCCCGCCGCCAGTTCCACGAAGTAGCGGGCCTCGATGACCTGGGCGGTCTCGAAGTCGACCTGGGCGCCCTCGACGGCGGCGGCCAGGATGTTGCGCGGGGCCGGGTAGGGGGCGCCGCCCGTCTGCTTGCGCAGACTGGCCGGGAAGGCGGGCAGGTTGGCGGCGAACTTCGGGTTCGCCGGTGTGCCGCCCGGGATGCGGTATCCGGGCTTGTCCCAGGGCTGCCGCGACTCGGGGTTGGCGTCGATGAAGGCGCGCGCCTTGGCCAGCAACTCCTCCCGCGAGGTGGCCACCTCGTCGACGAGCCCGTTCTCCCGGGCGCGCCGCGCGTTGTACTGGGTGCCCTGGAGCAGCACCTTGAGCAGGGCGTCGGTGATGCCCAGCAGCCGTACGGCGCGGACGACACCGCCGCCGCCGGGGAGCAGGCCCAGGGTCACCTCGGGGCAGCCGATCTTCATGCCCGGGGTGTCGAGCGCGATCCGGTGGTGGCAGGCCAGGGCGAGTTCGTAACCGCCGCCGAGCGCCGCGCCGTTGATCGCCGCGACGACCGGCTTGCCCAGGGTCTCGATGCGCCGCAGGTTCCGCTTGAGCGCGAGGCCGCCGTCGAACAGTTCCTGAGCGGTGTCCGGGGTGACCCGGATCAGGTCGCGCAGGTCGCCGCCCGCGAAGAAGGTCTTCTTGGCGGAGGTGAGGATGACGCCGCGGACGGAATCCTGCTCCGCCTCCAGCCGGTCGGCGACGGCGGCGAGCGAGTCGCGGAACGCCCGGTTCATGGTGTTCGCGGACTGGTCGGGGTCGTCGAGGACGAGGGTGACGACACCGGTGTCGTCCTGCTCCCAGCGGATGGTGGTGCTCTCGGTCATGTCGGGGTCTCCGTTGAAGTCTGGGTTCTGAGGGAGCCGCTGGGGGCGGGTCAGACGCGCTCGACGATGGTGGCGACGCCCATGCCGCCGCCGACGCACAGGGTCGCGAGTCCGTAGCGCTTGTCCTGGCGCTCCAGTTCGTCCACGAGGGTGCCGAGGATCATCGCCCCGGTGGCGCCGAGCGGGTGGCCGAGCGCGATGGCGCCGCCGTTGACGTTGACCTTGTCCAGGGAGAGTCCCATGTCCTTCACGAAGCGCAGGACGACTGCCGCGAACGCCTCGTTGATCTCGACGAGGTCGATGTCGTCGATGGTCAGCCCGGCCTTGGCGAGGGCCTTGCGGGTGGCCGGGGCGGGCCCGGTGAGCATGATGGTGGGCTCGGAGCCGGACACGGCGGCGGAGACGATCCGCGCGCGCGGGGTGAGGCCGTTGCGGTCGCCGGCCTCCTTGGAGCCGATGGCGACCAGGGAGGCGCCGTCGACGATG
This sequence comes from Streptomyces sp. NPDC014889, assembly GCF_043081205.1. Lineage (NCBI taxonomy): Bacteria > Bacillati > Actinomycetota > Actinomycetes > Kitasatosporales > Streptomycetaceae > Streptomyces > Streptomyces sp. NPDC014889. Next base: position 428,188 of record NZ_JBIBWH010000005.1, on the reverse strand, counting down.
CCGGAGGAGTTGCCCGCGTGGTGCACATGGTCGATCTTCTCCACCCAGTGGTACTTCTGCAGGGCGACGGCGTCGAAGCCGCCCAGGTCGCCGATGTCCGCGAAGGACGGCTTGAGCGCCGCCAGCGAGTCGGCGGTGGTGCCGGGGCGCGGGTGCTCGTCGTGGTCGAGGACGACGAGTCCGTTGCGGTCCCTGACCGGGACGACGGAGCGGTCGAAGCGGCCCTCCTTCCAGGCGGTGACCGCGCGCTCCTGGGACAGGGCGGCGTACTCGTCGACGTCCCGCCGGGAGAAGCCCTCGATGGTGGCGATCAGGTCGGCGCCGATGCCCTGGGGCACGAAGTTGACGGCGAGGTTGGTCATCGGGTCGTTGAACCAGGCGCCCCCGTCCGAGGCCATCGGCACCCGGGACATCGACTCGACGCCGCCCGCGAGGACCAGGTCCTCCCAGCCGGAGCGCACCTTGGCGGCGGCCAGGTTGACGGCCTCGAGACCGGAGGCGCAGAAGCGGTTCTCCTGCACGCCCGCCACCGTGTCCGGCAGTCCCGCGGCGATGGCGGCGATCCGGGCGATGTCGGAGCCCTGGTCGCCGATCGGGCCGACGACGCCGAGCACGATGTCGTCGACGGCGGCCGGGTCGAGTCCGGGGAAGCGGTCGCGGATCTCGTGGATGAGGCCGACGACCAGGTCGATGGGCTTCGTGCCGTGCAGGGCGCCGTTGGCCTTGCCGCGCCCGCGCGGGGTGCGGATCGCGTCGTACACGTACGCTTCGGTGCTCACTGACAAGCCTTTCGACGAGGGTGGTGTCCGGGGGCGGAGGGGGCGTGGGGCGGGAGCCGGGGACGGGTCGCGGTCGTGGGTCCGTCACACGACGACCTCCCCGGCCTCGTCCTTCCCGTCGTTCCCGTCCTCCAGGAGGGCGGGCAGGTCCCAGTCGCGGGCCACGGCCGCCGCGCCGTCGCCGGGCCGGGCGGGGGCGGTGCGCACGGCGGTGGGTGTGGCGGAGAAGCGGGGCGCGGGGGCGGGCTGGGTGAGGCCGGCGTGCTCTGTGAAGGTGCCGCGGGCGGCGAGGTGCGGGTGGTGCGGGGCCTCGCCCAGCGACAGTACGGGGGCCACGCAGGCGTCGGAGCCCTCGAAGACCGCGGTCCACTCCTGCTGGGTGCGGGACTTGAAGCGGGCGGCGACCGCCTCGCGCAGTTCGCCCCAGCGGGTGTGGTCGGTACGGGCCCCGGCGCGCTCGTCGTCCAGGCCGAGCAGTCCGGTGAACTCGTCGTAGAACCGCTGCTCCAGGGCGCCGACCGCCATGTACCGGCCGTCCGCGGTCTCGTAGGCGCCGTAGTACGGGCAGCCGCCGTCCAGGAGGTTGGTCCCGCGGCGGTCCTGCCAGGCGCCTGCGGCGAGCATGCCGTGGATCATCGCGGAGAGGTGCGCGGCGCCGTCGACGATCGCGGCGTCCACGACCTGGCCGGTGCCGGTCGCGCGCGCGTGGTGCAGGGCGGCGAGGACGCCGACCACGAGGTAGAGGGAGCCGCCGGCGTAGTCGCCGAGGAGGTTGGCGGGGACGGCCGGGGGCGTGTCCGGTTCGCCGATCATGCCGAGGGTGCCGGTCAGGGCGATGTAGGCGATGTCGTGTCCCGCGCGCGGGGCGAGCGGTCCGTCCTGGCCCCATCCGGTCATCCGGCCGTAGACCAGCCGTGGGTTGCGGGCGTGGCAGGCCACGGGGCCGACGCCCAGGCGTTCGGCGACGCCGGGTCGGTAGCCCTCGATGAGGACGTCGGCGCGGGCGGCGAGGTCGAGGACCCGGGCGGGGCCGTGCGGGGACTTCAGGTCGACGACCACCGAGCGCTTGTTGCGGTTGGTGATGTCGTGGGCGGCGTCGATGCCGAGTCCGGCGCCGCCGGGGCGGTCCACCCGTACGACGTCGGCGCCGAGGTCGGCCAGCAGCATCGCGGCGAACGGGCCGGGGCCGATGCCGGCCAGCTCGACCACGCGCACACCGGTCAGCGGGCCGCGCCGCCCCGCCGCCTCTGCCGTTGTCATCAGGTCCCCTCACTGTGACACAACCGATGTAACACCGATGATGCTAAGAACGTGTTCCAGCGGATACAAGCCCTCGGCGAGCAAGCGCTTAGCCAAGCCCGTATCGAAGACGTACCCGCCGGCCCCGTGGCCGTACCGGGTGGCCTCGTGGCCGTACCCGGTGGCCTCGTGGCCGTATCCGCACCGCCGGACGGTCACCGCCGGGCCCTCGCCGCCGGACACCGCACTCCTCACGCTAGCCTCGGCCGCGAACAGCGGCGCGGGCTGCGAGAGCGAGGAGTGTCATGAGCAGGCTGAGGAACTCCGACCGTCCGTACGACGTGGTCCTCTTCGGGGCCACCGGCTTCGTCGGGGCGCTCACCGCCGAGTACCTCGCCGCACACGCCCCCGAGGGGCTGCGCTGGGCGATCGCCGGGCGCAGCGAGGAGCGGCTGACGGAGCTGCGCGAGCGGCTGTCCTCGGATGCGTCCGTCGGAGTGCTGCGCGCGGACATGGCCGACCCGGACTCCCTGCGCGACCTCGCCCGGCGCACGCGCGTCCTGGCCACCGCCGTGGGCCCGTACACGGCCGCCGGCGAGGAACTCGTCGCCGCCTGCGCCGACAGCGGCACGGACTACCTGGACCTGTGCGGCGAGCCCGAGTTCGTGGACCTGGTGTACGTACGGCACGACGCACGCGCGCGCGAGACGGGGGCGCGCCTGGTGCACGCCTGCGGCTTCGACTCCGTCCCGGCCGACCTGGGGGTGTACTTCACCGTCCGGCAGCTTCCGGAGGGCGTACCGCTGACCGTGGACGGATTCGTCCGGGTGGACGCCGCCTTCTCGAGTGGGACCCTCACGTCGGCCCTCAGCCAGTTCGCGCGCCCCCTGCGGGCGCGGGCCGCCGCGCGGGACCGGGCGCGGCACGAGCCCCGGCTGCTGGGGCGGCGGGCGGTGACGCCGACGGGCGCGCCGCGGTTCGCCGGGGAGGTGGGCGCCTGGGCGGTGCCCCTGCCGACCATCGACGCGCAGATCGTGCGGCGCTCGGCGCGCGTGCTGGAACGTTACGGCCCGGACTTCCGCTACCGCCACTACGCGGCCGTTCGGCACCTGCCCGTCGTCGTGGGTGGTGCCGCGGCCCTCGGCGCGGTCCTGGCCGCCGCCCAACTGCCGCCCGCCCGGCGCTGGTTGTCCGGACGGTTGCAGCCCGGTGCGGGGCCGAGCGAGGAGCGGCGGGCCAGGAGCTGGTTCTCGCTGCGGTTCGTGGGCGAGGGCGGCGGACGGCAGGTGTTCACCGAGGTCGCGGGCGGCGACCCCGGGTACGGCGAGACGGCGAAGATGTTCGCCGAGTCGGCGCTCGCCCTGGCCCTGGACGACCTGCCGCCGACGGCGGGCCAGGTCACCACGGCGGCGGCCATGGGCGACGCCCTCATCGACCGCCTGCGCCGGGCGGGCCTCACCTTCCGGACCGCGACGAGCCGCTAGCCGGCCTGTCCCGGCCGCCTGCCCGCCGTGGCCTCGCGCAGGGCGCGGCGGCACAGGGCGTCGGCGCGGCGGGTCGTCTCCGGGAGGCGGTGGGCCGGGGTGAGGGCGAGGGTGTGCGCGCAGGCGTTGTCCAGGCTCACCCGGTGGCCGACGGAGACGAAGACCGGCTTGACGCCGTCCCGGGTGCGCAGGGCCCGACCGACCTCGTCCGGGCCGGCGAGCAGCGGTGAGGCGCTGCCGCGCGGGGTGTCCGGAACCTGGTGCGTGAAGGTGAACGGGTTCTTGGCGACGCCGATCGTCGGCAGTCCGGTCAGCACGCCGAGGTGGCTCGCCAGGCCGAAGCGCCGGGGATGTGCCAGGCCGTAGCCGTCGCAGACGACCAGGCCGGGCGGGCGGGGCAGGGCGTCCAGCGCGGCGAGCACGGTGGGGATCTCACGGAAGGCCAGCAGCCCGGGCACGTACGGGAAGGAGACCCGCCCGACGGCGGTGGCCTCGGCGACGACGCGCAGGGTGGCCGCGTCCAGGACGACGGCGGCCGCCGCGACGAGGTTCCGCTCGTCGTCGTAGGCGACGTCGACCCCCGTGACGTGGCCCGCCCCGGGCGGCGGTCCCGGCTCGTCCAGCACCACCCGTCGGCGCAACTCGTCCTGGACCGCGCGGGCCTGCTCCTCGGTGGCGGGCCAGCCCGCCGGAATGCGTACGGTGGTCGTCATGACGGCCGAGCGTACGGCCACGCGGGTACCGCACGGCCGGGCGGGCCCGCGTCCTGACCGGAGGCGGGCCCGCCGGGCTCGGTGCGGGGGTCAGCCTTTGCCCAGGGCCTGCCGCAACTGCTGCTTGTTCATGTCCGAGCGGCCGTGGATGTTGCGCCGCTTGGCCTCCTCGTAGAGCTGGTCGTAGGTGGGCCCCTCGGAGCCCCGGCCCGAGCGCTGCCCACCCCGCCTGCCGGAGGACATGTCCTGGGTGGAGGTGCGGCCGGCGGTCTTCGACTCGCCGCTGCGGGCGCGCTCCTTGTTCACCGTGCGCCCGGCGATCTCCTTCGCGCGTTCGGTGCTCTCCCCCCGGTCCTGCGCGCTCTCCTTGATGTGCTCGTACTGGCGCTCGCGCTTGGAACTGGAACCGCGTGGCATGCCGTTCACTTCCTCTCTGTGCAAGGAACGGATACCCGCAATTCTGGATCGATTCGCCATTTCGGGCGATATCCAGTCCTCCAGTCGAGCGACACGAGAGCCGTGTCTCCTCGGTGAATGAAGTCGGTGACGGAGGTCACTCGCTCCTCGTGTGCACGGATCGGCGGCTTCCGTCGTCTTTTCCAGTGCCCGGCCTCATCCGACCGGAGGTTCGTCCAGCCGTCACAAGGGAGCAAGGCCTTGTCCACCGACATCGAGCAGTTCGTGGAGGCGCGCCTGGTCTCCGCCACGCCACGGATGCAGAGCATTCCCGCCACGCTGCACTACGACCGGCACGACCCGTTCGCCGTCCGTATGACCTTCCCGGCCCCGGCCACCCTCGAAGGTGTGGAGGTCTGCTGGATCTTCGCCCGCGAGCTGCTGGCGGCCGGCCTGCGCGAGCCCGAGGGCGACGGCGACGTACGGGTGCGTCCGTACGGCTACGACCGTACGGTCCTGGAGTTCCACGCCCCCGAGGGCACGGCCGTGGTGCACGTCCGCAGCGGTGAGATACGGCGCTTCCTGGAGTCCACGAGCGAACTGGTGCCGCTGGGCCTGGAACACCTCCAGCTCAATCTGGACCACGACTTGGCGGAACTGATGCGAGACGCCTGCTGACGACCCCGAGGGCCGGCAGACCCGGGGTGGCCGGGCCCAAGGTCGGCGGGCCGAGGTGATCGGACCCGGGGCCCGCAGGCTCGGGGTCCGCGGCCCGAGGCGGCCGGACCCGACAGCGCCGGACCCGAGGACGGCGGGCCCGGTCAGCCGGCTGCTGTGGCTGCTGCTGTGGTTGCCGCGATCATCGCCGCGTTCACCTCGCGTACCACCCGGCGCAGTGCCGGGGCCGCGGCTCCGCTGCGGTCGGTGAGTTCGTCGATGCGTGCCTTGTGGCGCCTGCGGTCCTTGGCGGGCACCAGGGTGCCCAGTTCGGCGGCCGCCGCGAGGGCGACGACGGCCGCGTCGCGTTCGGGGACCTCCGCGGCAGGCAGCGGCTCCTCCAGCACCTGGCGCGCCTCCTCCCGCAGCGCGTCCACGACGGCGACGCGCGCCAAGGCGTAGTCCACGGAGGGAAGGAAACCGAGGACCCGGCGCCGCTCGGCGCGCAGGAACCCCTCGGCGGCCAACTGCTCCCGCACGGCGTCGAGGGTGGTGCGGGCGTGCAATGTCACCCAGTTCTTCCAGCGGCGGGGCCGGGACTCCCGGACGAGTTCGAGCAGTCCGTCGAGCACGGGGTCCCCGGTGCTCGCGTCCAGTCCGGCGGGTACGGCGATGCCGCCGTCGTCGACGAGCAGCCCGCGCTGGGCCAGCTCGGTCAGGGCGCCGGCCCGGACCAGATGGTGCAGCCGTCCGGTGCCGGTGATCTTCAGCCGCCCGGTGTCCCAGGCCAGCAGGTAGAGCCGGGCGGGCAGCGAGAGCGAACCGTCGGGCACGGGTGCCTCCTTCCGAGGGGGCTCGGGCCACCCATTATTGCGTTGACAGGTGTCCCGGCCCCTCCTACCGTTTGCAGCGGTTCTGTTGCCGTCGATTGGAGAGGGACGTTGCTCGTCTGAGGTCCTGAGGCACCGCGTCACACCGGTCAGGTGTGTGCGTGGCGCGCGGCCTCGGCGTCCGAGCCGTCCCGAAGGAAATCCGGCCCAGGGCTGTTCTCCTGCCCCGTGGCTCCCCTCCTACACGGTGACCTCGCCCCGCGGTGTCTCACACGAGTCCGACACTGACCGCACCCAGTTACCGCGAGGCGCCCATGTCCGCATCCATCACCTGCACCTCCCTCTCCTTCGCCTGGCCCGACGGCAGCCCCGTCCTCACCGGCCTCGACCTGGCCGTCGGTCCCGGCAGGACCGGCCTGGTCGGCGTCAACGGCTCAGGGAAATCAACCCTGTTGAAGCTGATCGCCGGCGAGCTCGGACCGACCGGTGGTTCCGTCCGCGTCGCCGGCGAGATCGGACACCTCCCGCAGAACGTCACGCTCGACACCGCGCTGCGGGTCGACGAGGCGCTCGGCATCGCCGCGCAGCGGGCCGCGCTGCACGCCATCGAGGCCGGTGACGTCGCCGAGGAGCACTTCGAGACGGTCGGCGACGACTGGGACGTGGAGGAACGCGCCCTGGCCACCCTCGGCGAGCTCGGGCTCGGCCGCATCGACCTGGACCGCACCGTCGGGGAGGTCTCCGGCGGCGAGTCGGTGCTGCTGCGGCTGGCCGCGCTGCTGCTGCGCCGGCCGGACGTGCTGCTGCTCGACGAACCGACCAACAATCTCGACCTGTACGCGCGCCGCCGGCTGTACGCGGCCGTCGAGTCCTGGCCGGGCGTGATGGTCGTGGTCAGCCACGACCGGGAACTCCTGGAGCTCGTCGACCAGATCGCCGACCTCAGCTCCGGCAAGGTCACCTGGTACGGCGGCAACTTCTCGGCGTACGAGGAGACCCTCGCCCTGGAGCAGGAGGCCGCCGAGCGCATGGTGCGTGTCGCCGAGGCCGATCTGCGCCGGCAGCGGCGCGAACTGACCGACGCCCAGGTCAAGCTGGCCCGGCGCAAGCGGTACGGCCAGAAGATGTGGGACCAGAAGCGCGAGCCGAAGATCGTCATGGGGGCCCGCAAGCGCTCGGCGCAGGAGTCCGCGGGCAAGCACCGCATCCTGCACGAGGAGCGGCTCGCCGAGGCCAGGGAACGGCTCGACGAGGCGGCGGAGGCGGTGCGGGACGACGACGAGATCCGCGTCGACCTGCCGTACACGGCCGTACCGCCGGGCAGGACCGTACTCACCCTGCGGGATCTGGAACTGGCGTACGGCGCACGCGTGGAGGCAGGCCTCGACCTGCACGGCCCGGAGCGGGTCGCGCTGATCGGGCGCAACGGGGCGGGCAAGACCACCTTGCTGCGCACCATCGCCGGGGAGCTGCCGCCGGCGTCGGGCGAGGTGACCGCGCATGTGCCGGCGCGGTTCCTGCCGCAGCGGCTGGACCTCCTCGACGACGAGCTGAGCGTCGCCGAGAACGTGGCCCGCCTGGCGCCGGGCGCCACCAACAACCGGATCCGGGCCCAGCTGGCCCGCTTCCTGTTCCGGGGCGCCCGCGCCGACCAGGCGGCGGCGACGCTGTCCGGCGGCGAACGCTTCCGGGCGGCGCTGGCCGCGCTGCTGCTGGCCGAGCCCGCGCCGCAGTTGCTCCTGCTCGACGAGCCCACCAACAACCTGGACATGGCGAGCGTGCGCCGGCTGACGACCGCCCTGGAGTCCTACGAGGGCGCCCTGATCGTGGCCAGCCACGACCTGCCGTTCCTTGAATCGATCGGCATCACCCGCTGGCTGCTGCTGGAGGAGGGAGAACTGGAGGAAACCACGTGGGAGTCCGTCGCGGATCCCGACTAGCGCCGCGTGGGCTTTTGTCCGGGCGGGGGCTTGGCGCATGATGGCGGCCCGGTACGGTCTCGGCCGCGCCGGGGACCGCCCACGCGTCGCTACGAAAGGCCCCTCGTGCCCAGCAAGAAGGCCCTCGTCCGCCGTCCCGGCCCGCGTCTCGCCGAAGGGCTGGTCACCCATGTCGAACGGCAGACGGTCGACGTCGGACTCGCGGTGCGCCAGTGGGAGGCGTACGTCGAGGCGCTGCGCGGCCACGGCTGGGAGACGGTCGAGGTCGAAGCGGCCGACGACTGCCCCGACGCGGTGTTCGTGGAGGACGTCGTCGTCACGTACCGGAACGTCGCCCTGATCACCCGTCCGGGCGCCGAGTCCCGGCGCGGCGAGACCGCCGGGGTGGAGCAGGCCGTGGCGCGTCTGGGCTGCTCGGTGAACTGGGTCTGGGAGCCGGGCACGCTGGACGGCGGGGACGTGCTGAAGGCCGGCGACACCGTCTACGTCGGCCGCGGCGGGCGCACCAACGCGGCCGGTGTGCAGCAGTTGCGGGCGGTGTTCGAGCCGCTCGGGGCGCGGGTGGTGACCGTACCGGTGAGCAAGGTGCTGCATCTGAAGTCGGCGGTGACGGCGCTGCCCGACGGGACGGTCATCGGGCACATCCCGAAGGTGGACACGCCGTCGCTGTTCCCGCGTTTCCTGCCGGTCCCGGAGGAGTCCGGCGCGCATGTGGTGCTGCTCGGCGGCGACCGGTTGCTGATGGCGGCGAGCGCGCCGAAGACGGCCGAACTCCTGGGCGACCTCGGCTTCGAGCCGGTCCTGGTGGACATAGGCGAGTTCGAGAAGCTCGAAGGCTGTGTGACGTGCCTCTCGGTACGGCTGCGGGAGTTGTACGCCTGACGAGGCGGGCGGTGCCTGTCCCAGCCCCGGGACCTGCGGTCCTGAGGCGGTTCTGGGCGCCCGTCAACTCCGGCGCGCACCCGTCTGATCAGCCACCTTTACGGCGAACTTAACCTACGGATTCGTAACCTACGGATTCGTAGCCTACGATCCCGTAGGTTCCCGTGCACCGCTCGCCGGGCCCTTCCGGTCCCGCCCTGCCCGCCCCCGCTTCCCCGCGCGTCCCCCTGGAGTTTCCGTGACCCTTACCTCTCCTCACCTCGGCAGCCCGACCGCATGGACCGACGCGCGGCTGCTGTACGCGCTGGAGGAAGTGGTCGAGCAGGAGCTGAACCGGCATCTGAAGGTCGCCAAGGACTGGATGCCGCACGAGTACGTGCCCTGGAGCGACGCCCGGAACTTCCCCGGGCTCTTCGAGGACGGCGAGGCCTGGGACAAGGAGCAGTCCAAGGTCACGGAGGTCGGCCGGATCGCCCTGGTGGTCAACCTGCTGACCGAGGACAACCTGCCCAGCTACCACCACGAGATCGCCACCCTGTTCGGCCGGGACGGCGCCTGGGGCACGTGGGTGCACCGCTGGACGGCGGAGGAGGGCCGGCACGGCATCGTGATGCGCGACTACCTGCTCGCCTCTCGCGCCGTGGACCCGGACAAGCTGGAGCAGTTCCGGATGGCCCACATGAGCGAGGGCTTCGAGTCCGACAACCGGCACTCGATGCTGCACTCGATCGCGTACGTCGCCTTCCAGGAGCTCGCCACCCGCATCTCGCACCGCAACACCGGGCACCAGTCCGGCGATCCGGTCTGCGACCGCATGCTGGCGCGCATCGCGACGGACGAGAACCTGCACATGGTCTTCTACCGCAACCTGCTCAAGTCGGCGTTCGAGATCGCGCCCGACCCGACCATGCAGGCGGTGCGGGACGTGGTGGTCGACTTCCGCATGCCCGGCCACGGCATCCCCGGCTTCGAGCGGGCGGCGGCGCAGATGGCCATCGGCGGCGTCTACAACCTGCGCATCCACCACGACGACGTGCTCCAGCCGGTGCTGCGCTTCCTGAAGGTCCTGGAGATCGACGGGCTCGGCCCCGAGGGCCTGCAGGCACAGGAGGAGCTGGGTCTGTTCATGGGCGGCCTGGACGCGGAGGCGGCGAAGTTCGACGAGCGGCTCGCGGCGCGGATGGCGCGGATGGCGGCGCGCGCCGGCGCCTGATCAGCCGCCGGCGCAGGGGGCGGACCGCCCGGTCCGCCCGAGGGCCTGCCGTTCCTTCTCGGACAGTCCGCCCCAGACGCCGAAGCGCTCGTCGTTGGCGAGGGCGTACTCCAGGCAGGCCGAGCGCATCTCGCACATCCCGCAGATGCGCTTCGCGTCACGCACCGAGCTGCCCGGCTCGGGAAAGAAGAAGTCGGCCCCGGTCTGCGCGCACAGTGCCCGTTCCTGCCAGGCGATGTCGTCCGGGGTGGTCGTTTCGAAGTGCATGTACGGCATCGTGCCGACCGCCGCGAAACATCCGCTCAACACCGGATCAACGCGGCCGGCCACGCCCGCGCACAGCGCCGATGATGACCGCACACCCGCTCGGACACACGGCGGCGCGCGGGAACACCCCCAAGGGTCGTCACGCCGGCCACCGTCCCCGTGGAGCGGCCCCGGCCCAGGTCGCGGTGGCGCGTGGGTCGTGTTGCGGCGGCGGTTGTCAGTGGGGGGTGACAGACTCGGCAGTGCAGGGATCAGGGCACCTTCGAAGGAGGGCAAGGATGCTCACCACCCGTTTCGTCAACGGCGCTCCGAACTGGATCGATGTCGGCGCCCCCGACATCGCCGGCGCCCGCTCCTTCTACGGCGCTCTCTTCGGCTGGGAGTTCCGTTCGGCCGGCCCGCAGGCCGGTGGGTACGGCTTCTTCCAGCTCGGCGGGAGGACGGTGGCCGGCGGGATGCAGACCTCGCCGGAGCACGGGCCGCCCTCCTGGACCGTGTACTTCCAGAGCCCCGACGCGGCGGCGACCGCCAAGGCCGCCGAGGAGGCGCACGGCACCGTGCTGGTCCAGCCCATGGACGTGATGGGCGAGGGCCACATGGCGGTCCTCGCCGACAAGGCGGGCGTGCCGTTCGGCATCTGGCAGCCGGGGCGCATCAAGGGCGTGGACGTGGCCGGCGAGGCGGGCTCGCTGTGCTGGGTCGAGCTGTACACGGCGGACATCGCCGCGGCGGCCGCGTTCTACAACAAGGTGCTGGGCCTGGAGACGTCAGGGGTCCCCTTCCCCGGCGGCACCTACACGTGCCTGAACCCCGCCGAGGGCGGCGAGGACGCCATGTTCGGCGGTGTCGTGGCCCTCTCCGACGACCCGACCGAGGCGAAGACGGGCGCGTACTGGCTGCCGTACTTCGAGGTCCCGGACACGGACGCGGCGGTGGCCAAGGCCGAGGAGCTCGGCGGCACGGTCCGGGTAGCCGCCACCGACGTCACCGGAGTCGGCCGTATCGCCAGGCTCGCCGACCCCTACGGCGCCCGTTTCGCGGTGATCAGGAGCGCCCCGTCGCAGACGTGAGGCCGCCCCGGCGCCCTGGAAAAGGTCTCACGCGGAGGCACGCCGTACGAGTGTGGTCGGCAGGATGACACTGCGCGGCGCGCCGCCCACCCCGGCCGCGGCGCCGTGTCCGTCGAGGCCGCGCAGCAGGAGCCGGGCCATCAGCCGGCCCATCCCCTCTATGTCCTGACGCACGGTCGTCAGCGGCGGCTCGGTCTGCTCGGCCACGGGCAGCATGTCGTCGAAGCCGACCACGGCGACGTCGTCGGGCACCCGCAGCCCCCGCTCGCGCAGCACGCGCAGGGCGCCGGAGGCGGTGAGGTCGTTGGCGGCGAACACCGCGTCCAGGTCCGGGCAGCGGTCGAGGAGTTCGCGCATGGCGCGCTCGCCGCCGGCCGGGGTGAAGTCGCTCTCCACGATCAGCCGCGGGTCGGCGTCGACCATCACGTCCCGGAAGCCGTCGAGCCGGTCCGCCGCCGAGGTCTGGTCGAGGGCGCCGGTGATGTGCCCGATCCTGGTCCGGCCGAGGCCGACCAGGTGCCGTACGGCCTCCCTCGCCCCGCCCCGGTTGTCGCAGTCCACATAGACGACCGCGGAGTCCGCGGCGCCGGGGGCGGTGTCGTCGCCCCAGCCGGGCCGACCGCCGAACACGGTCGGCACCCCGGCGCGCCGGATCAGCCCCGGCAGCGGGTCGTCGAGGTGCAGCGAGAACACGAGCGCGCCGTCGACATGACCGCCGGCGAGGTAGCGCCCGACCCTGGCGTGGTCGTCGCGCCCCTCCGTCAGCAGCAGCACGAGTTGCGAGTCGTGGGCGGTCAGCTCCTTGCTGATGCCCCTCAGTTGCAGGGCGAAGAAGGGGTCGGCGAAGACCCGGGTCTCCGGTTCGGCGATGACGACGGCGACCGCGTCGTGCCGCTTGGTCACCAGGCTGCGGGCGGCCTGGTTCGGCACGTACCCGAGTTCCTCCACGGCCCGCCGCACCCGCTCGGCCAGCGACGCCCTCACCCCGTCCCCGCCGTTCACCACCCGGGACACGGTGGCCCGCGACACCCCCGCCCGCGCGGCCACGGCCTCCAACGTGGGTCGCGACGCTGTCTCGGTCACTTCTGGGCTCCTCACCGGCGGTTGTGGATCAGGATAACCGCGCACGGGCCCCACCGTGAGAGCGCTCTCGCGGCGCAGCACGCCTCCCACCGGGGGTGTCGGCGGACTCAGTCGGCGGCCGGGCCCTGCTTCCTCGCCCGGCTCGGCTGGACCCGCTTCGGCTCGCCCGGCATCTTCGGGTACTCGGGCGGGTAGGGCAGGTCGCCGAGGCCGTGGTCGCGTTCGTCCTGGGCGGCCAGTTCCAGCAGTGCCTCGAGGGAGAAGGCGTGGTCGTCCATGTCGGCGTGCACGTCGCCGACTTCGGCGAACCGGGCCGGCATGGTGGCCAGGTCGAAGTCCTCGGGCCGGGCGACGCCGACCTCCTCCCAGCGCAGGGGCGCCGAGACGGGGGCGTGGGGGCGTGGGCGCACGGAGTAGGCGGAGGCGATGGTGCGGTCGCGGGCCGTCTGGTTGTAGTCGAGGAAGATGCGGGCGCCGCGCTCCTCCTTCCACCACTTGATCGTCACGTGCCCGGGCATCCGGCGTTCCATCTCCCGGCCCACGGCGATCGCGGCGCGCCGCACCTGGGTGAAGGTCCAGCGCGGCTGGATCGGCACGAACACGTGCAGACCGCGGCCGCCCGAGGTCTTCGGCCAGCCGCGCAGGCCCCCGAACTCCTCCAGCACGGACCGCAGTTCATGCGCGGCGCGCACGGCGTCGGTGAAGTCGGTGCCGGGCTGGGGGTCGAGGTCGATGCGCAGTTCGTCGGGATGGTCGACGTCGTCGCGGCGTACCGGCCAGGGGTGGAAGGTGAGCGTGCCGTACTGGGCTGCCCACACCACGGCGCCCTCCTCGGTGGGGCACATCTCGTCGGCGCTGCGGCCGCTGGGGAAGGTGATGTGGGCGGTGGGAATCCACGACGGCATCCCCTTGGGCGCCCGCTTCTGGAAGAACCACTCGCCGGTGATGCCGTCCGGGTAGCGCTCCAGGGTGGTGGGGCGGTCGCGCAGGGCGCGCAGGATGCCGGGGGCGACGGACTGGTAGTACCGGGCGACGTCCAGCTTGGTGAATCCGCGCTCGGGAAAGAACACCTTGTCCGGGCTGGACAGCCGTACGGTCCGGCCGCCCACCTCCAGTTCCACCGCATCGCCCATGCGAGCCACGGTAGGGGCAGCGCGCACACCTCGCACACCGGGCGGGCACACGCGCGGGCGCGCAGAATCTAGGCATGGACCTGCCGGTGATGCCGCCCGTGAAGCCGATGCTCGCCAAGTCGGTGGCGAGGATCCCGCCGGACATGCAGTACGAGGCGAAGTGGGACGGGTTCCGGGCGATCGTGTTCCGCGACGGTGCCGAGGTCGAACTCGGCAGCCGTACGGGGAAGCCGCTGACCAGGTATTTTCCCGAGCTGGTCGAGGCGCTCAAGGAGCGGTTGCCCGAGCGGTGCGTGCTGGACGGGGAGATCGTGATCGCGCGGGAGGGCCGGCTGGACTTCGACGCGCTGACCGAGCGGATCCACCCGGCCGACTCCCGGGTGCGGATGCTGGCCGAGCGGACCCCGTCCTCCTTCGTGGCCTTCGACCTGCTCGCCCTGGACGGCGAGTCCCTGCTGGACGTGCCGCTGTCCGACCGGCGCGCGCTGCTGGTCCGGGCACTGGCGGAGGTCACCGCCCCGGTGCACGTGGCACCGGCGACGACCGACATCGAGATGGCCCGACGCTGGTTCGAGCAGTACGAGGGAGCCGGCCTGGACGGCGTCGTCGCCAAGCCGCTCGGGCTGCGCTATCTCCAGGACCAGCGGGCCATGTTCAAGGTCAAGCACGAGCGTACGGCGGACGTGGTGGTCGCCGGGTACCGTCACCACAAGAGCGGCCCGGTCGTCGGCTCACTGCTGCTCGGCCTGTACGACGACCGGGGCACGCTCCAGCACGTCGGCGTGTGCGCCGCGTTCCCGATGAAGCGGCGCGCCGAGCTGATCGAGGAGCTGGAGCCGCTGCGGTTGGACGACGTGGCCGGGCACCCGTGGGCGGCCTGGTCGGACGAGGCGGCCCACGAGGCGGCCCGGCTGCCCGGCGCGCCCAGCCGCTGGTCGGGGAAGAAGGACCTGTCCTGGGTGCCGTTGCGGCCGGAGCGGGTGGCCGAGGTGGCCTACGACCACATGGAGAACGGGGCGCGGTTCCGGCACACGGCCCGCTTCCGCCGCTGGCGCCCGGACCGCGCGCCGGAAAGCTGCACCTACGCCCAGTTGGAGGAGCCGGTCCGCTACGACCTGGCGGAGGTCTTCGGCTCCCGCCCCTGAGCCGGTCGTGCGCGGACGGGGGCGCCGGTCCGGACGCGGGCCGCACGCGCTCAGGGCCGCATGACGACCTTGACGGCCCCTTCCTGCTTGCGCTGGAACATCTCGTACGCGTGCGGGGCGTCCGACAGCGGCAGGCGGTGCGTGGCGAAGTCGTCGACGCCGAGCGGGTCCTCATCCGTGAGGTACGGCATGATCTCGTCCGTCCAGCGGCGGACGTTGGCCTGGCCCATGCGCATCTGGATCTGCTTGTCGAACATCGTGAGCATCGGCATGGGGTCGGCCGTGCCGCCGTAGACACCGCTCAGGGAGAGCGTGCCGCCGCGGCGCACCAGTTCGATGGCGGTGTGCAGGGCGGCGAGCCGGTCCACGCTGAAGCGTTCCGCGAGGGGTCCGCTCAGCGCGTGCGGCAGCGCCGCCGCGGCCTGCTGGACGAGACGGGCGGCCGCGCTGCCGTGCGCCTCCGTGCCGACCGCGTCGATCACCGCGTCGGGCCCGCGCCCCTGTGTCTCGTCGCGGATCGCCGCGACCAGTTCCTTCTCGTTGTCGAAGCCGCGCAGGTCGTACGTCTCCACGCCCCGCCGGCGCGCCCGGGCCAGCCGTTCGGGGACCAGGTCCACGCCGAACACCCGCTCGGCACCGCGCGCCTTGGCGATCCGGCACGCCATGTCGCCGATGGGGCCGAGACCGAGTACGGCCACGCTTCCGCCGCGCGGCACATCGGCGTAGGCGACCGCCTGCCAGGCAGTCGGCAGCACGTCCGAGAGGTAGAGGAACCGGTCGTCGGGCGGGCCCTCGGGAAGCTTGATCGGGCCGAACTGCGCCTGCGGGACCCGCAGATACTCGGCCTGGGCGCCCGGCACGGCGCCGTACAGGCGGGTGTAGCCGAACAGGGCGGCGCCCATGCCCTCGCTGGTGACCTGGGTGGTCTCGCACTGGGTCGTCAGGCCCGAGGAGCACATGAAGCAGTGGCCGCAGGAGATCTGGAACGGTACGGCCACCCGGTCGCCGGGCTTGAGGTTCGTCACCTCGGCGCCGACCTCCTCCACGATGCCCATGGGTTCGTGGCCGAGGATGTCGCCCGGTGTCATGAACGGCGTGAGCACCTCGTAGAGGTGCAGGTCGGAGCCGCACAGGCCGGTCGAGGTGATCCGGATGACGGCGTCCGTCGGCTCCTGGATCTTCGGATCGGGGACCTCGTCCACCCGAACGTCGCGCTTGCCCTGCCACGTCACAGCCTTCATCGCGGCGCGCTCCCTCCGTCGTTTCTGCGTCTCCCGTGCCGCGCCCGGGTACCCGGGGCCCGAGCCGCCGAACCGCCGGTCGCCCCATTGGGCCGACCGGCCCCATGGGTCGTGCTCGATGGGCCGGTCGACCCGGTGGGTCACGCTCGATCGGAAACGAGCGGGTATGGCCACCGATGAACGGATAAAAAGACAGTCAGGGACAAGGCACGGAAACGGGGGCTGAACGGTGGGCATGGGAGGAAGCGCGCGCATGCGGTGCGCCGCCTCGGCGGTGGCGCTGGCGGCCGCCTTGGCGACGGCCACGGTGACGACGGGCTGCACGGCGCGGCACGGCGCCGCCGAGGAGCAGCAGGACGGAAAGGGGCACAGTCCCGCACCTCAAGCGCCCGTGCGGGAACTGCCCAAGACCCCGGTACCGAGTCCGGAGCACGCCGGCCCGGTCCTCGCCGTCAAGATCGACAACGTGGGAGCGGCCCGCCCCCAGACCGGTCTGAACGACGCCGACATCGTGTACGCGGAGCAGGTCGAGGCGGGGCTGAGCCGTCTGATCGCGGTCTACGCCACCCGCCTTCCCCCGGTCGTCGGGCCGGTGCGCAGCGCGCGCGAGTCCGACCTCGAACTGCTGCGCCAGTTCGACCACCCCACGCTCGCCTTCTCCGGCGCCCAGCGCAAACTGCTCCCGCTGATCAACGCCGCGCCACTGACCCCCAGGACGCCCGACGCCAAGCCCGACGCGTACTTCCGGGGCGCCGCCAAGCCGTCGCCGCACAACCTGTACCTGCACCCGGGCAAGCTCCTCGGCTCGGCCCCGGGAGCGGGCGCGCTGACCACCGGCTTCCACTACGGCCCGGCGCCCGCGGGGGGCCGCGCCGAGACCTCGCGCACGGTCCGCTACCCGGCGGCCCGGTTCACCTTCACCTGGTCGGCGGGGCGGCACGGCTGGCAGGTGGCGATGGACGGCCGGCAGACCGTCACGACCGACGGCCGGAAGGTGGCGCCCGCGACGGTGGTGGTGCAGCACGTGAAGGTACGCAAGTCGGACCTGCACGACAAGCTCGGCCACTACACCCCGTACACCGAGACCGTCGGTTCGGGGAAGGCGGAGGTGCTGCGCGACGGGCGGGTGTACGACGCCACCTGGAAGCGCCCGAGCGCGGCGGACGGCACGCGGTTCACGGCCGCCGACGGCACGGACGTGAACTTCGCCAGGGGCCAGGTCTGGGTGGTCTTCACCGCGGAACGGTGACCACCGGAGGGCGGCCCATGACGGTGACGGAGGCGATCAGGGCTGCGCCGCGAGGGGCTCCGCCGGATGGCGCAGTCCCTCGGCCGCGTCCGCGACCCGCCGGATGAGGTCGAAGAAGAGGGCCTGCTCCTCGGCGCTGAGCGGCCCCAGGAAGACCTGGTTCATCCGGGCCGTGCGCACGGTCAGCTTCCGGTGGGTGCGCTCCCCCTCGCCGGTCAGCCGCAGCAGGAAGCGCCGGCCGTCCTGCGGGTCGCGCACCTTGTCGAGCAGTCCGCGACGGCCGAGGCGGCTGACCACCTCGGCGATCGTGGACCGGTCGAGGCCCACCCGCTCCCCCACCGTGCGCTGGTCGAGCCCCGGCTCGGCGACGAGCACGTTCAGGACCGCGAACTGCGGCGAGGTGATCTCCTCGGAGACCATCGTGTTCCACAGCAGGTAGTGCGCCTGCTGCAACCGCCGGGCCAGATGCCCGGGGTGGGTCGAGAGGTCCACCGCGCCCATGTGCGCTCCTCGCGTCGATCCGTCGTGTCGGCTGTGGCTTTTGTCGGTGCTTTTTGTCGGTGCTTTTTGTAGGTGCACTGAACGATACCGCTGACGGGCCAACCCCTCCACGCGGAATGCCCCGACACCTCGACCACCCTGCTCACACTGGGCAAGTGGGTATTGACTGGGCACGCCCCGAGTGGCAGCGTGAGGGAACCCACCAAATAGTCAGTGCCCTGACCATCTGCGGTTGCTGGACGCTCGGCAGAGATGAGGCTTGGTTCGATGGACAAGGTGGTCGCCACGGCCGTGGAGGCGGTGGCCGATGTGCCGGAGGGCGCGTCGCTGGCGGTCGGTGGTTTCGGGTTGAGCGGGGTGCCGAACGTGCTCATCCAGGCGCTGTACGAGCGTGGGGTGGGCGGGTTGTCGGTGGTGTCCAACAACTGCGGTGCGATGGAGTCGGGTCTGGCGGTGCTGCTGGCGGCGGGCCGGATCGGGCGGGTGACGGGTTCCTACATCGGGGCGAACAAGGAGTTCGCGCGGCAGTATCTGGCCGGTGAGCTGGAGGTGGAGCTGATTCCGCAGGGCACGCTGGCGGAGCGGCTGCGAGCGGGCGGGGCGGGGATTCCCGCCTTCTACACCCCGGCCGGGGTCGGCACCCAGGTGGCGGAGGGCGGCTTGCCCTGGCGCTACGACGGGCAGGGCGGGGTGGCGCTGGCCTCCCCGCGCAAGGAGGTGCGGGAGTTCGACGGCACCGAGTACGTGCTGGAGCGCGGCATCCGGACCGACTTCGCGCTGGTGCGGGCGGCGAAGGGCGACCGGCACGGCAACCTGGTCTTCAGCAAGTCCACCCGGAACTTCAACCCGCTCGCCGCGATGGCCGGCAAGGTCACCATCGCCGAGGTGGAGGAACTGGTGGAGCCGGGTGGGATCGACCCGGACGCGGTGCACCTGCCGGGCATCTTCGTCCAGCGCGTGGTCGCGCTGACGGCGGAGCAGGCGGCGGACAAGAGGATCGAGCGGCGGACGGTGAGTGGCTGATGGCCTGGAGTCGTGAGGAGATGGCCGCCCGGGCCGCGCGGGAGTTGCGGGACGGGCAGTACGTGAATCTGGGGATCGGGCTGCCCACCCTGATCCCGAACCATCTCCCGGCGGGGGTGGAGCTGGTGCTGGAGTCGGAGAACGGCATCCTGGGCACCGGCCCGTACCCCGCCGAGGACGCAGTCGACCCGGATCTGATCAACGCGGGCAAGGAGACGGTGACGGTCCTGCCGGGTGCGTCGTTCTTCGATTCGGCGTTGTCGTTCTCGATGATCCGCGGTGGGCACATCGACGTGGCCGTGCTGGGCGCGATGCAGGTGTCCGCGGGCGGTGACCTGGCGAACTGGGCGGTCCCGGGCAAGATGATCACCGGGATCGGCGGGGCGATGGACCTGGTCCACGGCGCCCGCACGGTCATCGTGGTGATGACCCACACCGCCAAGGACGGCTCCCCGAAGATCCTCGAAGAGTGCGCGCTGCCGCTGACCGGGCGGGCGTGCGTGGACCGGATCATCACCGACCTCGGCGTCCTGGACATCACCGGTGACGGACTGGTCCTGGTGGAGACCGCGCCGGGTGTCGGCGTCGAAGAGATCACCGCCCGCACCGGTGCCGCCCTGACCGTCGCGGAGGACCTGCTGTGAAGACCGTCTACCTCGTCGACGCCGTCCGCACCCCGATCGGCCGCTACAACGGCGCCCTCGCGAGTGTCCGCCCGGACGACCTCGCCGCCCACACGATCCGCGCGCTCCTGGCCCGCACCCCGGGCCTGGATCCGGTCCGGATCGAGGACGTCCACCTCGGCAACGCCAACGGCGCGGGCGAGGAGAACCGCAGCGTGGCCCGGATGGCCGGCCTGCTGGCCGGGCTGCCGACCAGTGTGCCGGGTGTGACGGTGAACCGGCTGTGCGCCTCCGGCCTGGAGGCGGTGATCCAGGCCGCCCGAGCCATCGCGGTCGGCGACGCCTCCATCGCGGTGGCCGGCGGGGTGGAGTCGATGACCCGCGCCCCCTACGTGCTGCCCAAGTCCGACCGGTCCTTCCCCGCCGGGCACGCCGAGCTGTACTCGACCACCCTGGGCTGGCGCATGGTAAACCCGCGGATGGACCCGCGGTGGACCGTCCCGCTGGGCGAGAGCGAGGAGCTGATCGCCGACAAGCACACGATCAGCCGCGAGCGGCAGGACGAGTACGCGCTCGCCTCCCACCAGAAGGCAGCGGCCGCGCAGGAACAGGGCCTGTTCGACGCCGAACTGGCGCCCGTGCCGGTCCCGCAGCGCAGGGGTGACCCGGTGATGTTCGCCGCCGACGAATCCGTACGCCCGGACACGTCCCTGGCGGCGATGGCGAGGCTCAAGCCGTCGTTCCGCACCGAGAACGGCACGGTGACCGCGGGCAACGCCTCCCCGCTCAACGACGGCGCCGCCGCCCTGCTGCTAACCGACGAGGAGGGGCTGAGGGCCACCGGCCGGGAACCCCTGGCCCGGATCTGCGCCACCGGTGTGTCCGCCACCGACCCGCACTACTTCGGCCTCGCCCCCGTCGAGGCCGTCAACCGGGCACTGGCCAAGGCCAACCGGACCTTCGCCGACCTGACCGTGCTGGAGCTCAACGAGGCCTTCGCCGCCCAGGTGCTGGGCTGTGTCGCGGAGTGGCCCGAGTTCGACCCGGCCGTCCTCAACCCGCAGGGCGGCGCGATCGCCCTGGGGCACCCGCTCGGCGCCTCCGGCGCCCGGCTCGCCGGCACCGTCGCCCATCGACTCGCCCGCCAGGGCGGGGGAATCGGCGTCGCCACCCTCTGCATCGGCGTTGGCCAGGGCCTCGCCCTCGTCCTCGAACGCTAAGGAAGCGGTAGGAAACCCCATGGCTCTCACCCAGCACGACATCGGCCAGGAGATCGCGGCCGAGCACGCCGCGTACGAGAAGCGCGTCGCCGAAGGCGCCCCGGTCGAGCACCATCCGCGCCGCGACTACGCGCCGTACCGCTCCTCGGTGCTGCGCCACCCCAAGCAGCCGCTGGTCGCCATCGACGTCAGCAAGGACCCGGAGCTGGTCGAGCTGGCCTCGCCCGCGTTCGGCGAGCGGGACATCACCGGGGTCGACAACGACCTCACCCGGCAGCACACGGGCGAGCCGATCGGCGAGCGGATCACCGTCTCCGGCCGGCTGCTCGACCGCGGCGGGCGGCCCGTGCGCGGCCAGCTCGTCGAGATCTGGCAGGCCAACTCCGCGGGCCGCTACGCCCATCAGCGCGAGCAGCACGACGCCCCGCTGGACCCCAACTTCACCGGCGTCGGCCGTACGCTGACCGACACGGACGGCTTCTACCGGTTCACCACGATCCAGCCGGGCCCCTACCCGTGGCGCAACCACGTCAACGCCTGGCGTCCCGCGCACATCCACTTCTCGGTCTTCGGCACGGCGTTCGCGCAGCGGCTGGTGACGCAGATGTACTTCCCGAACGACCCGTTGTTCCCGTACGACCCGATCCTCCAGTCCGTGACCGACGACGCGGCCCGGCAGCGGCTGGTCGCCGCCTACGACCACGGTCTGTCGGTGCCGGAGTTCTCGCTCGGCTACCACTGGGACATCGTGCTGGACGGCCCGCACGCCACCTGGCTCGAAGAAGGACGCTGACCTGCCATGACGAAGATCGACACGAGCAGCCCCGAGAACGTGCCGCCCACTCCGTCGCACACGGTGGGCCCCTTCTACGGCTACGCGCTCCCCTTCCGCGGCGGCGAGGAGATCGCGCCCCTGGGGCACCCGGACACCGTCACCGTGCACGGTTACGTGTACGACGGCGAGGGGCGGCCCCTGCCGGACGCCCTGGTGGAGGTGTGGGGACCCGACCCGGACGGCAACCTGCCCGCCGTCGACGGCTCGATGCGGCGCGATCCGGCCTCCGGCGACCACCTGGGCCGCAACGGCGTGGAGTTCACCGGCTTCGGCCGCATCCAGACCGACGTCGACGGCCACTGGTACGCGCGGACGCTGCGGCCCGGCGCGCGCGGGCGGAACGCCCCCTACCTCAGCGTGTGCGTGTTCGCGCGCGGACTGCTCGTGCACCTGTTCACCCGGATCTACCTGCCGGGTGACGAGGCCGCGCCGGCCGCCGACCCGCTGCTCGGCGGGCTGGACGAGGAGCGGCGCGCCACGCTGATCGCCGCGCGGGAGGACAGTGGGGCTTACCGTTTCGACATCCGCCTTCAGGGCGAGGGCGAGACGGTCTTCCTGGAGTTCCGGTGACACCACCTGCCGCTGATCCCGCCGCCGTCGGGCCCGACGTCGGCCTGCTCGGTCCGGGCTGGGCCGGCTCCCCCGCCGCGTCCGTTACGAGCGACTTGGCCTATCTGCAGGCCTTGCTCGAAGCGGAGGCGGCGCTCACGCGGGCCCAGGCCGCGCTCGGACTCGCCCCGGACGGGGCGGCCGAGGCGGTGACCCGGGCGGCCGATCCGGGCCACTTCGACGTGCGGTCGCTCGCGGAGCGCGCCCGCGGCGGCGGCAACCCGGTCATCCCGCTGGTCGCCGACCTCACCGAGGCCGTGGGCGAGGAGTACGGCCCCTACGTCCACCGGGGCGCGACCAGCCAGGACATCATGGACACGGCGACGATGCTGGTCGCCGTGCGCGCCCTGGACCTGATCCTCGCCGATCTGGCCCGCACCGAACAGGCGCTGGCCCGGACGGCCGCGGCCCACCGCGACACGGTGATGCCGGGCCGGACGCTGACCCAGCACGCCGTGCCGACGACGTTCGGCCTGAAGGCGGCCGGGTGGCGGTCCCTGGTGCTGGACGCCCGGGACCGGATCTTCAGGGTGCGGGGCTCCCTGCCCGTCCAGCTCGGTGGCGCGGCGGGGACGTTGGCGGCCTTCTCCGCGTACGGCGCCGAGGACCCGACCGCGCTCGTCGCCGCCTACGCCCATGAACTGGGCCTGTGCGAGCCGCTGTTGCCGTGGCACACGCTGCGCACTCCGGTCGCCGACCTCGCGGGATGCCTCGCCTTCGCGTCCGGGGCGCTGGGCAAGATCGCCGCGGACGTGCTGGTCCTGACCCGCACGGAGACCGCGGAACTCGTCGAGGGCAGCGGCGGCGACTCCTCCGCCATGCCGCACAAGGCGAACCCCGTGCGGTCCACGCTGATCGCGGCCGCCGCCCGGCGTGCGCCGCACCTCGCGGCCACCCTCCACGGGTCGCTGGCGGCGCAGGACGAACGGCCGCCCGGCGCCTGGCACGCGGAGTGGGAGCCGCTGCGGGAGTTGCTGCGGCTCGTCGGCGGCGCCGCCCGCGACGCCGCGGAGCTGACCGAGGCGCTGCGGGTGGACGCGGACGCAATGCGCGCCCATCTCGGGCTGACCCATGGGCTGATCGTCTCCGAGCGGCTGTCGGCCGAGCTGGCCCCGGCGCTCGGCCGGGCGCGCGCGAAGGAGCTGCTCACCGAACTCGCCCGGCACGCCTACGCGGAGAATCGCAGCCTCGGTGAACTCCTGGCCGAAGAGCCTGAGTTGAAGGAGGTGAAGAACTTGGGCGAACTCACCGACCCGGCCCGTTACACCGGCTCCGCCGGAGCCCTCACCGACCGTGCCCTGGAGCGACGTTGACTCTGCACCACCTTCTCGAAGGCCCCGCCTCCGCTCCCCCGCTGCTGCTCGGGCCGTCCCTCGGCACGTCGTACGCGCTGTGGGACAAGGCCGCCCCCGAGCTGGCGATCTCCCACCGGGTGGTCCGCTGGGACCTGCCCGGGCACGGGGGTTCGCCTGCCGCGCCGATCGGGCCCGGCGCGACCGTCGGCGACCTCGCCGGACTGGTGCTGGCGCTCGCCGACTCGCTCGGCATCGAACGGTTCGCGTACGCCGGGGTGTCGCTGGGCGGTGCCGTGGGTCTGCACCTCGCCGTGCACCACCCCGAACGCGTCGACTCGCTGGCGGTGATCTGCTCGTCGGCCCACTTCAACGGCGCCGAGGCGTGGCGGGAACGGGCGGAACGAGTCCGGCGCGACGGGCTGGAGTGGCTGGCCGAGAGCGCCGACGCCCGGTGGTTCGCCGGTGACTTCACCGTGCCGGAGCTGGTCCGGGACCACCGGGAGGCCGACCCGGAGGCGTACGCCGCCTGCTGCGACGCGCTGGCCGCCTTCGACCTCACCGACCGACTGCCGGAGATCGGCGCGCGCACGCTGCTGGTCGCGGGCCGCGAGGACCCGGCCACCCCGCCCGCGCATCTGCGGCAGATCGCCGACGCGGTGCCCGGCTCCGCGCTGGTCGAGATCCCCGGCGCCTCGCACCTGGCGCCCGCGCAGTGCCCCGAGGCGGTCCTGGAGGCGCTGCGCACCCATCTCCACGGTGCTCCCCGGCGGGGCATGGAGGTGCGCCGCGAGGTGCTCGGCGACGCGCACGTCGACCGGGCGCAGGCCCGGCAGACGCCGTTCACGGCCCGTTTCCAGGACTTCATCTCCCGCTACGCCTGGGGCGAGATCTGGACCGACCCGACGCTGAGCCGCCGCGAGCGCAGCCTGATCACCCTGACGGCGCTGATCGCGCACGGCCACTACGACGAACTGGCCATGCACGTGAGGGCGGCCCGCCGCAACGGGCTCACCCCCGACGAGATCGGCGCGGCGCTGCTCCAGAGCGCCGTGTACTGCGGGGTCCCGGCGGCGAACTCGGCGTTCGCGGTGGCCCAGCGGGTGCTGGCGGAGGAGTCGGACGAGGGGTGAACACGGGTGCCCGGACCGGTCCTACGCCGGGGTCTGGTCCAGCCCGTGTTCCGACTCCAACAGCCGTGCCGCCCGTTCCGCCAGGCCGTCCGCTCCGCACGACCGGGCCAGGGCCAGGCCACGGCCCAGTTCGGCGGCCGAGCGCGAGACGATGCCGAACTCGACGCGGGCGACGGCGTGTTCGTACTGGCAGGGGGACGCCTCCAGGTAGGCGACGGCCTGGGCGGCCAGCCGGACCGCGCGCTGGCCGGTCTCCAGGGCCGCGGCGCAGCGCAGGGCCTCTCCTATGGCGGTGTCGGTGCCGAACCGCTCGGCCTGGCGCCGGAGGTCGGCGACGAGCCGGCCGGCCCGCTCGGGGTCTTCGGCGGCGAGCGCGCGGGCCAGGTCGGCCGCCCAGGGCACCGTCACCGGGTTCTGGTGGCCGCGGGCGGCCGCCGCCTTCTCGGCCGCCTCCAGTTCGTTGACGCCGTCCTCGGTGCGGCCGAGGGCGAGCAGCAGCCGGCCGCGCACGCTGTGCGGATCGGGCAGCACGATCGTGGAGGGGTAGGGCGGCGCGAAGGCGTGCTCTTCGGCGACCTCCCAGGCACCCTCGACATGGCCGCGGGCGAGCAGGGTGTCGACGAGGTTGCAGGTCGCCGTCCAGTACAGGGGCAGTCCGCGGCCGACCCGCTCGGCCAGGCGCAGCGACGCGCGCAGGGACTCCTCCGCCTCCCGCAGCCGGCCGCGCCTGCGGTGCCCGAGGCCGACGTAGGCGTGCGCGAGGGCGAGATGGCCGCCGCTCCAGCCGGCGGTCTCGTAGGCGCGCAGGGCCTCGGTGTAGAGGGTCTCGGCGCGGTCGAGGCGGTCGCAGTAGGCGTAGGCGCTGGCGAGCATCAGCAGCAGCTCGATGCCCCACTCGGTGTCGGTCCAGCCGAGTCCGGGTGCGAGGCGGCCGTTGACAAGGGCCCGGTCGCACATCTCGACGACCTCCTCGGCGCTCTCGCCGCGGGTCATGGCGTCGAAGCCGCGCAGGATCAGCAGGGCGCGCTCGGAGTTGTCGCGTCCGGTGCAGCCCGCGGCGAGCGCGGCGAGGCGCTCGGAGCGGTCCGGGGAGCTGGTCCCGCCGGTGTACAGGCCCTCCCACATGTACTGCACGGCCTGCAACCGCATCCGGGTGGGCCCCGGCGCGTGGCGGGCGGCCTCCGCCTCCACCGTGCGGACGGCCTCTTCGAGCTGGTCGTTGTGGAGCAGGGCCTGGGAGAGCCGCCACACGGCGTCCACGCGGGTGGGTCCGTCCAGGCCGGGCATGGCCAGCGCCCGCTGGAGGTGCTCGATGGTGGTGGCGGGCGCGGTCAGCAGCGTGGCGCAACCCAGCTCGTGGAGCACGCGCGCGTGCGTGCCGGGCGTCGGCGGCTCCAGCAGGGCCCGCTCCAGGCAGCGGCGGGCCGCGTCGGACGCGCCCACGGCGAGGTGTTCACGGGCCGCCTCGCGCAGTTGCTCGACGAGTTCCTGGTCGTCGTCCGGGTGGACCCGGAGCAGGTGCCGGGAGGCCGCGGCGGCGCCGAACCCGGAGTCGGCGACCACCTGGGCGGCGATGCCGTGCATGGCGGTGCGCAGGGCGTCCGGGATGGAGTTGTAGACGTCGGTGGCGATCAGCGGGTGCAGGAACTCCAGCTCCTCGCCGCCGTCCCGGGCGGCCGCCGGGTCCGGCTCGGTGAGGATGCGGGCGCGGCGGAGCAGTTCGGCGCAGCGCGCGGCGTCGTCGCGGGTCATGGTGGCCAGCCGGGCGACGAGCTCCACGGAGATGCCGGTGCCCAGGACCGCGGCGGCCCAGGCGAACCGGGTGGCGTCTATGCCCAGTTCCTCCAGGCGGGCGACGAGGCCGCCGCCGCGGGCGGAGCGGTTCAGGGCGCGCAGTTCGGCGGCCCGGGCCTCGACCGGTTCGAGTTCGCTGTCACGCACCTTGGCGAGCAGTTCGACGGTCTCGTACGGGTTGCCGCCGGTGACCGCCCACACCTCGCGGCAGAACGGGGCGTCGGCGTGCGGGCCGAGGGTGGCGCGGGTGAGTCCGGCGGTCGCGTCCGGGGTCAGGGCGTTCAGGGCGTGCACGCCCGCGGCGGCGACGGCCGCGTCCAGGCACCGGGCGCCCTCGCCGCCGATCCCGCCGGGCCTGCGGGTGACCACGAGCAGTACGGGCAGGTCGTCGAGGCGCTCGGCGAACGCGGCGAGCCAGCGCAGGGTCTCCACGTCGGCCCAGTGGGCGTCGTCGATCAGCAGCACCAGCGGCCACTCGCGCTCGGCGAGCCGGCGCACGGCGGCCACCAGGCCGTCGCACACGCCCTGCGGGTCGGCCTGCCCGTCCCGGGGCTCCGCGATGCCGAGGGCGGGTCCTGCGATGTGGTACCAGTCGCCGAGGTACTCGCGGGCCTCCTCGGGCATCAGCGACAGGAGCGCGGGCTGGAGCAACTGCCGTACGACGTTGAACGGGACGGAGCGCAGGGTCTCGCCGGCGCGCGCCGACCACACCGCGCAGCCGCGGTCCCGGGCGATGCGGCGGGTCTCGGTGAGCAGGGCGGTCTTGCCCAGGCCGGCCTCGCCCTCCAGGACCAGCAGTCCTCCCGGGGACGCGCGGTCGGCGCACAGGACGTCGATCGCGCGTACGACGGCGGTGAGTTCCTCGTCACGCTCCCACAGCGAGTCCGAGGCGGCCGTGCCCGGCCGTACCTCCGTCATCCCGCTACCTCCCCAAGTCGCCCGACGGCGTGCAGACTTCGAGCGTAGCCCCCGAGCGTCCGATGCGGTGACCCGTCCTCGTACGCTGTTGCCTTGTCGGGTGACCTGCGGTAGAGGGACGCCGCGGGGAGCGTGACCGGGGTCCTCTCATCCGGCTTTCACCGACGCCTCATACGGTAGGCACATGACGCAGGTGACTCCTCCCGGGTGGTACCCCGACCCCGGGCAGACAAGTGACGGCCCCGCCACCGAGCGCTGGTGGGACGGCAGGGCATGGACGGACCAGACCCGTCCCGTCGGATCGGCCGCCGTGTGGGGTCCCCCGGCGCAGCAGGCGGCCCAGCACCCGTACCCGGGCTACCCGGGGCATCCCGGGTACCCCGGCCGGCCTCCCGCCCCCGCGCGGCGCGGCCTCCGGATCGGCATCGCCGTCGGGGTCGCGGCCGCGGTGCTGGCGAGCATCGGCGTCGGCGTGTACGCGCTGGCCCACGACGGCGGCGGCAAGGACGGCCGTGCCGGGTCCCGGCAGGGGCGGGACGGCCGGGGCGGCGGCGAGGAACGCGACCCCTTCGGCGGCCCGGGCGGACCCGGCGGCTCGGGCGACTCCGGTGGGTCCGGCGGCTCCGGTGGGTCCGACGGCGGCCCGTCCGGGGCGCCGAAGATCAAGAGCGGCTCGGTGACCGACGCGGCCAGCGGCATCAGCCTGCCCATACCCGACGGCTGGTACGGCCAGGAGTTGGGGGTGGGCGCCCAGGTCACGTCGGACAACTCGTACAAGTGCCCGGGCGACACCTCCAAGAGCTGCACGAAGGGCGGTGCCTACTCGGCCCCCGCGCTCGTGCTGGGCGTCCGCGGGAACACCCCCGAGGAGGTCGCCAAGGCCGACATCGCGGCGAACGCCGAGGACTCCTACGGGGGCGAGGCCTACGGCGGGATCACCTCCCACGAGGTGCTGGCCTCCAAGGCGGTGACCGTGGCCGGGCAGAAGGGCTACCTGGTCCGCTGGAAGGCCGTCACCAGCAAGGGCGCCGACGGAAACGTGGAGTCGCTGGCCTTCGCCTCGCCCGGCGCCTCACGGCAGCTGATCGTCGTCCGCTTCGGCGTCGACGTCGGGGAGCCGCAGTCCGTCATCGACGACATCACCCGGGGCATCGAGGCGGCCTCGGGCGGCGGCAGCGGCCAGAGCGTCTGAGCCCCCGCCCGGACCGTGACCGGGCATACCCCGCCCGGACGGCATACGGCGGCCGGGCGAGGTACCTCTCCGCTCCAGAGGTACCCCGCCCGGCCGGGGGTGCGCGCCGCCCCCGTCCCCACGGTGCGGCGCGGGCAGGTCACCGCCCGGTCATCCCGGGGACGGTGGCCTGAGTCGTGAACCGAGGCCCAGTGCCGGCAGCACGGCGGCCTCCAGGAACCGGACCACGTAGTCCGGGTCGGCGTACTGCCCCTCCAGGACGGGCCGGACGCGCAGGACGCCGAAGAGCTGCGCGGGCACGAACTCCAGCGCCGGGTTGTCCGCGGGCACCTCGCCGCGTTCCACCCCGCGCCGCAGGATCTCCCGCAGCGCGGCGATCTCCGGCTCCACCAGCGTCTCGCGCAGCGCCCGCTTCAGCTCGGGGTCCAGGGTGATCGCGTGTCCGAGCGCCTGGAGGAGGCGGGTGTCCCGGCCCGACCACTCGCCCACGGACCGCGCGACCCGCCGCAGGTCCTCGGCGAGCGAGCCGGTGTCGATGCCGGCGAAGCGGCAGCGGCCGCTGGACCGCAGGGCCGCCGCCACGAACTGCGGCTTGGTCCGCCACTGCCGGTAGAGCGTGGACTTGCTGCACCGGGTGGTGGCTGCGACGCCCTCCATGGTGACGGCGTCATAGCCGCGCTCGCGGATCTGTTCGAGCACGGCATCGAAGAACTCCTGCTCACGCTCCGGCGTGAGCTTGGAGCGGCGCGGGGCGACAACCGTCTCCGGCTCGTCCGCGGCCTGCGATGTCATCGCTGCGCTCCTCACTCGTGTCCCGGGAGTTCAGGCCCGGCTCGGGGCCCGCTCTCCGCTGTGGCGAAGGTCCATCGATACGACAGTGTACCGGTACGCATGCGTATCGGTACACTGTCGTATCGGTACGCTGCCGTGTCGATGTACCGAACATCCATAGGGGTGTGGGCCCAGGCACTTGCACAGATACCGACGCAGGCGCGAACAGCACCACCAGCAGCACCCCACGCACCACCGTCACGAGAGGTCCGGGCATGACATCCCGAAGCGAGGCCGCCGAAGCGGAGCCCGACGGACCGGCGCGGCGCCCGCCGACCGCCGGGTCCCGCCCGGCCGAGGGACACACCCCGGCGGGGGCGGCCCGGTGAACGCCGCCCTGACGGCCGTGGTGCTGTCGCTGTTCTCGGCCGTCGCCTACGCGACCGCCGCGGTCGCCCAGGAGCGGCTCGCCGCGCGCACCCGCGGAACGGGCGTGCGCGGACTGCGCCGCCTGCTCCGGGCCGGCGCCTGGTGGTGGGCCGTCGCGCTGAACGGATCGGCGGCCCTGCTGCACGTGGCGGCCCTGAAGTACGGCCCGCTCACCGTGGTCCAGCCGCTCGGCGCGCTCACCCTGGTGGCCGCCGTGCCGCTGGGGGCGCGGATGGCGGGGCGGCGGGTCGCGGCGGCCGAGTGGCGGGGCACGGCGTGCACGCTGCTCGGACTGGCCGTCCTGCTCCTCGCGGCCTCCGGACCGGCCCCGGTACGCGTGCTCAGCCCTCTGGAGGCCCTGTCGGTCGCGGGCGCCACGGCCGTACTGATCGGCGCGCTGTCACGGCCCGGGGCGCGGCCGGGCCTGCGGCACGCGACCGCGTCGGGGGTCGCCTCGGGCGTGGCCTCAGCGCTCACCCAGACGGTGACGGTGGCCGCCACGGACCATTCCGGCCCCCTGCTCAGCGCCCGCGTCATCCTGGTGGCGCTGCTCGTCGCGGCCTTCGCGACCGGTGGCCTGCTGCTGTCGCAGACCGCCTACCGGGACGGGCTCGGCGCCCCGCTCGCGGTGCTGACGCTGACCAACCCGGCGGCGGCCGCGCTGATCGGGCTCACCCTGCTCGGCCAGGGACTGAAGGGCGGTGCGACGGGCGCGCTGCTGGCGTCGGCGGGCGCGGCCCTCGCCTCCTGGGGGGTCGTGATGCTCTCGCGGGCCACCCCGAGGCCCTCGGACGCGCACCACGGACCGGGTGCGGTGCGCACCGTGCCGGGCGGCGACCCGGACCATCCGGTGGTCGCCGTGCTCGCCCTGGAGACGGAACCGCCCGTCCAGGAGCGGCCCGTCCAGGAACCGGCGCCGCCGTCCCGGCCGCTGGGGCCGGGACACCTCACCCCGTTGTGACCGCCGCTCAGTTCCAGCCGCGCGAGTCCTGCTTGAGCGCCGTGTCGACGGTCAGCGCCGTGGCGACCACCAGGCTCAGCAGCGGCTCGGGCAGTTGGTAGTGGATCTGGAGCACGTAGTTGTCGGCGGTCGTGAACATCGTCTTGGCCAGGCCCTCCCAGGTCTTGGTGATCCGGGCGACCTCGTTGTCGGCGTGGTCGACGATGGCGAAGTTCCAGGCGCGCCAGTTCTCCGCCTTGATGGCGCCGACCTGCTGCCCGTTCGCGTTCATCGCGAAGTTGATCTTGCCGAAGACGTTCTGCTGAACGATCTCGCCGACCTCGGAGCCGTCCGGACGGGACACCACCACGCGCGACTTGAAGACCTTCGCCGGCCGGGTGAGCACCAACTGGGGCGTGCCGTAGGCGTCGCGGATCTCCAGCCTGTGCGTCATGAACTGGTCGAGGCTGGAGACGAACCGCATCGCCTTCTTCAGCGCGCTCTGCCCGATCTCGGTGACCGCGCCGATCCGGTTGCCGTTCTGGTCGAAGACGTCGTACTCGTTGGTCAGCTCGATGAGTTTGACCTTCTGGTTCACCACCAGCACCGGCTCGCTGAACAGGGAGCCGCCCCCCTGGGCGCCGGGAGCGACCCCGGCCTGGTGCTGCACCTGCCGCTGCACGCGCGGATCGGGTGCGGCCTGCTGCGGCGGCACCTGCGGCGCGCCCTGGGCCTGCGGGTCGGCGTGGGTGTGCTCCGTCCACTGGGAACCGTCCCAGTAACGCAGCGTCCGGGCCGCTCCGTGCGGATCCGGGTACCAACCTGCCGGTGTGTTCGCGTACGTACTCACCGGCGCACACTACCGCCGGGCCGACCGGCCCTACGCCCGCGAGTGACACACCTCACACATTGATACTGCGGATTCCGGGCAACCCTTCACCGCTCCCGGCGATCTCCTTTGCGCATACACCTACCACTTCTGTTTTCGAGGTTCGCATGAGGATTCGCCGTTCCCTGGCTCTCGCAGCAGCCACAGCAGCCATCGCACCGGCCGTGCTTCTTGCGGCCCCCGCCGCCTTCGCCTCGGTGCCGTCCCCGACGGCCGCCGATACGACCGTCGGTGAGAACGAAACCGACTCCCACGAGTCCAACGACCCCGGCAAGACCGCCGAGTCGACCGATTCGACCGAGTCCAACGAGTCGAACACCTCCAACAACGAGGAGTCGAAGCCCGGCGAGGAGGCGGACCCGTCCGGTAAGAAGCTGGCGTCCGGCGAGGAGGAGAAGTCCGGCGAGGAGGCACCTCCCGCCGGCGGTGAGGACACGGCCAAGCCCACGGCCACCGCGCCCACTCCCTCCGCCTCGCCGTCGCGCGGGCCGCAGCAGTGCAAGGACAGCGAGGAGCCGAAGTTCGACAAGAACCTGCGCACCAGCCTGACCGGCCTGCCCTCGAAGGTCGTCGCGGGCAGCGGGTTCCACAACTTCAAGCTGAACGTCAAGAACACCGGCAGCAACTCCTACAAGCGCGTCGACATGGGCGTGGCCGCGCAGCTCGTCGACGACAAGAGGTTCACCGACCAGACCCGCCATCTCACCCTGCAGTACAAGGACCCGGCGTCCGGCACGTGGGAGAACATCTCCCAGGACGCGAAGGACCCGGCCTACGCCTACGTCGCCTACACCGACATCAAGGCCAACGAGTCCTTCTCCGTCGACCTGCGGCTCAGCGTGGACGAGAAGGCCCCGTCCGGCGTCGGCGTCACCATCACGATCGGCATGTACGCCGACGACAAGGGCAACTGCGTCTACGCCACCGACAAGGACTACTACCTGTTCGAGGTCCTCGCGGCCGGCACCAGCGCGGGCAACCCGCCCGACGCCAAGCCGCAGGGCGGCAGGAAGGAACTGCCGGCCAAGCCCGTCGGCGACCGGCAGATCGTCCCGCAGGGCCACCTCGCCGAGACCGGCTCCGACTCGGCGCTGCCGATGATCGCGCTGGCGGGCGGTGCCGCGGTCGCCGTCGGCGCGGGCGCCGTGTTCGTGGTGCGCCGCCGCAAGGCCGGCAGTGGTGCCACCGCTGCCTGATCCGCGTCCCTGACGCACTGAGGCAGCCGAGACACGAGGGCCGCACCCGCAGGAGCGGGTGCGGCCCTTCGCCGTCGGCGGCCGGGCGGGCAGGGCGCCGCGCCCGCATGTCCGCCCTACCCGTAGGACAGGTTGGAGCACAGGTCGTCGTCGGCCGAGCGGGCGTCCGCCGCCACCGACGTGGGCACGGAGGTCGGCCCGTCCGAGGCGCCGTCCTTGGCGGCCGCGAAGTCCTCGCCCAGGACCACGTTGATGCCCGGTCCCGTCAGGGCCTGGAACTCGGCCCCGGGAAAGAGCTTGGCGACCGTCTCGGCCTGCGCCTGCCGGCCGGGCCCGTACTGGATGAGGGTGTTGGCGTGGTTCTGGCTGCCCGCGTTCCCGGTGGAGGTCACGGTGAAGCCGTGGCCGGCGAGAGCGGCGGCGCCGCGGGTGGCCAGGCCGGGGGTGGTGGTGCCGTTGTAGACGCTCACGTCGATGCCCTTCCCCGGGCCGTCCCGGCCGGTGTCCGGGGACGGGGAGGCGTCCGCGTCGCCCTTCTTGCCCTTCTTGCCTCCGGCGTCCTTGCCGTCGATGGTGCGGTCGGCCCTGAGCGCGGCCCACAGTTCCGAGGCGTCCGGCTCCACGACGGCCACCCGCGCACCCTGATAGCGCCAGGGAATGGTAACGAACTTGGTGTTGTGCAGGTCTATGTTCTTCAACGACAGCGCGAACGAAAGCAGTTTGTCGGCCGAGCCCAGGCCGGGGTCCACGGTGAGCGACTTGGTCGCGGCGTCGGCGAGGGGCAGCAGCTTGGCCGGGGTGAGCCCGTCGGCCTTGACCTTCTTGATGAGACTGGCGACGAACGCCTGCTGGCGCTTGATCCGGCCTATGTCGGAGCCGTCGCCGATGCCGTGCCGGATGCGGACCCAGTCCAGCGCCTTCTGCCCGGCGACGGTCTGCTCACCCTTGGCGAACAGCACTGAGCCGCGGGTGGCCCGGTGGGGGTTGAGGTCCTTCTGGTACACGTCCTGCGGCACGCACACCGGCACCCCGCCCACCACGTCGGTCAGCGCGGCGAATCCCTTGAAGTCGACGACGACGGTGTGGTCCACCCGAAGCCCGGTGAGGTGCTCGACGGTGTTCTGGCTGCAGGCGGGGTTGCCCTCGACCGTGTTGCCCACGGAGTAGGCGGCGTTGAACATCGTGTCCTGCTGCGGCTCGGTCCAACTGCCGTCGGGGAGCCTGCAGGGCGGGATGGTGACCAGGGTGTCCCGGGGGATGGACACGGCGAGGGCGTGCCGGTGGTCGGCGTAGACATGCAGCAGGAACGCGGTGTCGGAGCGGCCTATGTCGTCCTTGCTGCCGCCGCCGAGGGCGTCGTTGCCGCCGACGCGCGCGTCGGAGCCGATGACCAGGACGTTCTCGCCCTTGGACGAGCCGGCCTCGGGCCGGTCGCCGGACAGGCCGTCGGCGCCGAAGGTGTTGATGTTGCCGTTGAGCTTCAGATAGAGCCAGCCCAGCCCCGCCGTGCCGAGCACCAGCAGGGAGAGCGCCATGATCAGGACGGTGCGTGCACGGCCGCGTCCGCCCCGGGCGCGGGAGGCGCGGCGGCGGGAACCACCCCGGCGCTGAGGCGGGACCTTCCCGCCCCTGCGGCGCGGAGGAGCGGTCTTGTGGCTGGTCGTCATGCGCGCACCCTCATCCGTCGTACTCATACAGGGGGGACGACTGGCCCCATCCAATGGTTGTACAGTTGCGCAATCTAGCAACAGTGGATGAGGGGCCCGGGCGACGGGGTGCGCGACCGGCCCGCACCCGGCTCCGGCGGGTGCGGTCAGGGGCTGGCCACGTCGAAGCCGTACCGCAGCGGCTCGCCCTTCGCGCGGGCGTCGCGGCGGTAGACGTACACCGCCTCCACGCGTACGCCGCCCTGCGGCGCCTCCGCCTGGCAGGGGAACGCCACCTGA
This sequence comes from Streptomyces sp. NPDC014889, assembly GCF_043081205.1. Taxonomy (NCBI): domain Bacteria; kingdom Bacillati; phylum Actinomycetota; class Actinomycetes; order Kitasatosporales; family Streptomycetaceae; genus Streptomyces; species Streptomyces sp. NPDC014889. Next base: position 393,556 of record NZ_JBIBWH010000005.1, on the reverse strand, counting down.
AGCACCCACGGCCGCCCGGCGACCTTGACCCGCATCCCGTCCGCCGGCCCGCCCACGAGGACCGCGGCCTCCTGCCCCATCACGTCACCACCAGGTTCCATGGAGACAGTTTACGGGTTGCGCAACCGTTGACCCGAGGAGATCTCCCGTCCGCCGGGCCGAACCCATGATTTCCCCACCACCCTTGCCCGGCTGGCGAATTGGGGACCTGACCGGGGAGGATGGGCGGCGTGAACCAACCTGCCGACCTCGTCCTGGTCTTCGACCGGGACGAGGAACTCGCCGCTTTCCCCTCGCTCCCGGCCACGGAGGCCGGCCTCGAGGCCATCGACGTGGCGGACGGGGAGTACGCGGCCTTCACCGCCGAGGGGCGCCTCGTCGACCTGCGCGCCCCGGAGGGCGCGGAAGGCCCGGTCCTGGCCGCGCACACCGAGGAGGACGGCCGGGAGGACCTGGAACGCCACCTGGCCCGCTTCTGGGCCCGACACCCCGACCACACCCCGCTGAGCCCCGAGGACGCCGCCCGTCTGCTCCTGGACGGCGGACCGCGGGCCGTGCGTCGCGGACCGCGCCGCTCCTGGAACCCGTTCCGGCGCCACCGTGCGCCGCGCCCCTGACAGGGGCGGCCGATCACGATGGCGACTCGTTCCGCGCGGCCTGGGCCGCGCGCCCATTCACGCGTGCCGCGAACCGGCGACGCGCCACCGACACCGGAGCGCCGCGCTCAGGCAGACCGCTCCCGCGGCTCTACGGTTGCACACATGCGCAATTCAGAGAGTGTCCGCGCGGAGAAGCGCGCGCCGGCGCAGGGCGCCAAGGCGGCGCCCGGGCGCCGGCCGGCCCCGTCGCGGGCACCGGAGAAGGCGGCCGGGCCGCGGGCCCCGAAAGCGGCGGGGCGGCCTCGCGGCAGGGGCGCGGGACGGATGCCCGGGCTCGGCGCGGTCCGCGACCGCGCCCTCGCGCGGCTTCGGCGGGCCTGGGACCGGCCGCTCACCGGCTACTACCTGGTGGCGGGGAGTGCGGCGCTGATCGCCGGCCTGGGTCTTGTGATGGTGTTCTCCTCCTCGCAGATCCAGGCGCTGCGCTCCGGTCTGCCGCCGACCTACTATCTGCGCCGGCAGATCATGGCCGCTGTGATCGGCGCGGCGCTGACGCTGCCGGCCGCCCGTATGTCCGTGAAGGCGCACCGGTTACTCGCCCTTCCGCTGCTGGCCGGGTCCGTGCTGCTGCTGGCGCTGGTGCAGGTGCCGGGGCTGGGACAGACCGTCAACGGCAACACCAACTGGCTCGACCTGGGCGGGCCGTTCGTGTTCCAGCCCAGCGAGTTCGCCAAGGTCGCGTTCGTCGTGTGGGGTGCGGACCTGCTGGCCCGCAAGCAGCGGCACAAGCTGCTGGGCCAGTGGAAGCACCTGCTGGTGCCGCTGGTGCCCGGTGCGCTGCTGTTGCTGGGACTGATGATGCTCGGCGGAGACATGGGGACCGCGGTCATCGTGTGCGCCGTGCTGTTCGGTCTGCTGTGGCTGGCCGGGGCGCCGCCACGGCTCTTCGGGGCCGCCCTGACGGGCGCGGCACTCCTGGCCACCTTGCTGATCATGACCGCGCCGCACCGGGTGTCCCGGTTCGCCTGCCTCGGCGCGAGCGACCCGGGCCCGAACGACCAGTGCTGGCAGGTGGTGCACGGCCTCTACGCGCTGTCGACGGGCGGCCTGTTCGGCAACGGCATAGGCGCCAGCGTGGAGAAGTGGGGTCAACTGCCCGAGCCGCACACCGACTTCATCTTCGCCGTCACCGGGGAGGAACTGGGGCTTGTCGGCACGCTGTCCGTACTGGCCCTGTTCGCCGCGCTGTTCGCGGGCGGCCTGCGCATCGCCGCCCGCCACAAGGACCCGTTCGTCCGCCTGGCGGCCGGCGGCATCGTCACCTGGCTCGGGGCGCAGACCTTCATCAACCTCGGCGGCGTCCTGGGGCTGGTGCCCGTAGCGGGCGTACCGCTGCCGCTGTTCTCCTACGGCGGCAGCTCACTGATCGCCACGCTGTACGCGGTGGGGCTCCTGCTCGCCGCGACCCGCAGCGAACCGGCGGTCCACGCGGCGCTGGAGGGCCGCGGGCGCCGCATGCGCTCGGCTCTGTCACGCCGCCCCGGGCGCCGCCGCTGAGGCGCTGGAGTCAGGCGGGCAACGGGCGTTGCAGACGAATGCCCTGGAGGATGCCCACGGCGACCCAGCCGGCGAACATCGACGAGCCGCCGTAGCTGACGAACGGCAACGGCAGTCCGGTGACCGGCATGATGCCGAGGTTCATGCCGATGTTCTCGAACGCCTGGAAGGCCAGCCAGGCCACGATCCCGGTCGCAACCACCGTTCCGTACAGGTCGGGGCAGGCGCGGGCGATGCGCAGCGCGCGCCACAGCACCACGCCGAGCAGGGCGATCAGCGCCCCCGCGCCCAGGAAGCCCAGTTCCTCCCCCGCCACGCTGAAGACGAAGTCGGTCTGCTGCTCGGGCACGAACTGCCCGGTGGTCTGCGCTCCGTGGAACAGCCCCTGGCCCAGCAGGCCGCCGGCCCCGATGGCGATCCTGGCCTGACTGGTGTTGTAGCCGACACCGGACGGGTCGAGGGCGGGATCGGCGAACGCGGCGAACCGGTTGAGCTGGTACTGGTCCAGCAGATGAAGCTGCCACACCGCCACGGCACCCAGGACTCCGGCCGCGAGCAGTCCGGTGACCCAGCGCGCCGAGGCACCGGAGGCGAGCAGCACCCCGAGCACGATCACCCCGATGCCCATGAACTGCCCGAGGTCCGGCGTGAGGAGGACCAGCAGGGCGGGTACGCCGGCCACCGCCAGGGACTCCAGGACGCTGCGGCCGTCCGGGTTCGGCCGGTCGCCCGTGTCCACCTTGGTGGCCAGCAGTACGGCCATGGCCAGCACGATGGCGACCTTGACGAACTCCGCGGGCTGGATGGACATCCCGCCGACCATGATCCAGCGGCGCGACCCGTTGATCGTGGCGCCCAGCGGAGTCAGTACCGCGAGGACCAGCAGGAGCGTGACGCCGTAGAGGACGGGGACGAGGTCCCGCAGCCTGCGCGGGCCGAGCCACATGGTGCCGACGGCCAGGGCGATCCCGATGGCGACGTTGACCAGATGGCGTGTCAGGAAGGCGTAGGGGTCGCCCCCGGTCAGGTGAGTACGGCCCCGGGTCGCGGAGTACACCAGCAGCGCGCCGAGCACCGACAGCGCCAGCGCCGCAGCCAGCAGCGGCCAGTCCAGCCGCCGCAGGACCGTACCGAAGGCCGTGCGCGGCCGCGGCCCCGCGCGCAGGCCCGCCGCCCGAGTGGTCCGCGGTCCCCTGACCCCGCTTCCGACCTCCATCGCGGCTCTCCTTCACTCTGGTTCGTCCTGGTTCGTTCCGATCGCGCACCGGCAGGCCGTCCCCTGGGTACGCGCGGCATGGCACGTCATCATCGCCCACTTGCGCAATTCGTTGATTGAAGCACGCCGGGGCGTGACGCGATCACCAGCCCCGCCCGTGGTCACACCTGCTCAGCAGGCTCTACGCTGGCCCCTCGTGAAGGACTCCGTGACCACCGACGAAGGCGCCTCGCGGAACCGTCTTCGCGCCGCCTCCTACCATCGCGTGCCCGCCGTGGCCGGTTACCTGTGCCTGCTCGTGGGCGTGCTCGACATCGCGGGGGCGATCTTCCCCCGTATGCGGCACGGGCGGGTGCACACCCTGGCCGTGGCCCTGCCCGGGGCCGTGTCCACCGTGGCGACCGCCGCCTCGCTGATCGTGGGCGTGCTGATGGTGATGCTCGCGCACGCCCTGCGGCGCCGCAAACGACGGGCCTGGCGGGCCGTGATGGTCCTGCTGCCCACGGGCGCGGCACTGCAACTGCTGCGCTGGCACCAGCACGTGCCCGGCGCCGTCACGGTGCTGCTGTTCGTCCTGCTGCTCGTCGCCCGCCGGGAGTTCTACGCGCTGTCCGACCCGCGCACCCGGTGGCGGGCGGTGTGGAACTTCCTCCTGCTGAGCGCCTTCAGCTTCGGCGCCGGGCTCCTGATCGTCGGCGCGCATCCCAGGAAGGTCGTCGCGGCCCCGCTGTCCGACCGGATCCAGCACGTCGCCTACGGGCTGATCGGCATCGAGGGACCGGTGCACTACTCCAGCGAGCGCACCTCCGACCTCGTGTACTTCTCGCTCGCCGGGCTCGGCCTGCTGACCGCCGCCACCACCCTCTACCTCGCGCTGCGCCCCTTCACGCCCGTACCCGTGCTGGGCGACGACGACGAACGGCGGCTGCGCACCCTGCTGGACCGGCACGGTGAGCGGGACTCGCTCGGCTACTTCGCGCTGCGCCGCGACAAGAACGTGCTGTTCTCCCCCACCGGCAAGGCGGCGATCGCCTACCGGGTGGTGTCCGGGGTGATGCTCGCCGGCGGCGACCCGATCGGCGACGTGGAGGCCTGGCCCGGCGCCATCAAGGAGTTCATGGACACCGCTGCCCGGCACGCCTGGGTCCCCGCGGTGATGGGGTGCAGCGAGACCGGCGGCGAGGTGTGGACGCGCGAAGCCGGCCTGAACGCACTGGAGATCGGCGACGAGGCCGTCGTGGACACCGACGCCTTCACCCTGTCCGGGCGGCCGATGCGCAATGTCCGGCAGATGGTCAACCGCATCGAACGGGGCGGCTACGCCTGCCGCATCCGCCGCGTGCGGGACCTGTCCGAGCAGGAGACGGAGGAGATCCGGGCGGCGGCGGCCGCCTGGCGCGGCACCGAGGTGGAGCGCGGCTTCTCCATGGCCCTCGGCCGCTTCGGCGAGGCCGGCGACGGCGACTGCGTGGTCGTCACCGCCCACAAGGAACCGGACGCCGGCGCCCCCGCGCCCGGCGGGGACATCCGCGCGGTCCTGCACTTCGTGCCCTGGGGCCGCGACGGGATCTCCCTGGACCTGATGCGCCGCGACCGCACCGCCGACCCCGGTCTGAACGAACTCCTCATCGTCAAGGCCCTCCAGCAGTCCCCCGGCCTCGGCGTCAGCCGGGTGTCGCTGAACTTCGCGATGTTCCGCGCCGCCCTCGCCCGCGGTGAACGCCTGGGCGCCGGACCGGCGCTGCGCGCCTGGCGCGGTCTGCTTCTGTTCCTCTCCCGCTGGTTCCAGATCGAGTCGCTGTACAAGTTCAACTCCAAGTTCCAGCCCCGGTGGGAGCCGAGGTTCCTGGTCTACCCCACGGCCCGGGACCTGCTCCGGATCAGTCTGGCCGCGCTCCAGGCCGAGGCGTTCCTCAACCTGTCCTGGCCCGCCCCTTGGCGGCGCGGGCCCCGGCGGCCGGAACCCGTGCCCGCGGAGGCGAAGCCCGCCGCGTTGGAGCCGCCCGCGGAACCGCCGGTACCCTAGTTGCATGGATGTGCAAGAACAGGGGTGGGACGCCGAGGCGGCGGACCGGGCGGTGGCGGTGCTCAAAGCGGTGGCGGACCCCTCCCGCTACCGCCTGCTGTGGGCTCTCAGCCACGGCGAGCAGCCGGTGAGCGAGCTGGCGCGGATGCTGGGCGCCCATGTGGCCGCGACGTCCCAGCACCTGGCCCGGCTCAGGTCGGCCGGCCTGGTGACCACACGCCGGGAGGGCACCCGCATCTACTACCGGGCCGCGGGAGTACGCCCCCTGCTGGAGGCCGCCCACCTCGCGGTCGGCGAAAGCGGCGACCCGGGAGCCGGCGGCCCCGGCGGCGAGGAGAACGCGCCCGCCCCCCGGCGGGCCACCGCCACCAGCCCGGCGCTCTCACGCCGCCCGGCCCTGGGCGGCACCCCGTGAGGCGTCGGCCCCGCGGTGCTCGCACGGGCTACAGCGCGCCCGTGGGTCCGGCCGCGTCGCCGGTGTCGTCGCGGCGGTACTCCTCGGGTCCGGCGTCGTAGGCGTACAACTCGGCGTAGCGGCCCCAGTCGGTGGCCGTCTCCAACTGCTGGTCGACCTGCTCGCTGGTGTAGTGATGGGCCAGCAGATCGCGGAAGAAGCCGGCCCGCGCGGTGCCGTCGGCCTTGCCGCGCACGCTGCCGGTGATCACCTTGACCAGCGGCAACTGGATCGCGGCCCGGGCGAAGATGGTCTTCGACTCCTGGACGTCGGCCCCGGCGAACGCGGTGCCGGTGTCGGTGAGCAGCAGGTCGTTGCCGCTGAACCCGGCGAACCCCAGCAGGTCCAGGGCGTCGACCTGGGGCATGAGGTCGTCGACCTCGAGGCCGAGGTCGTCGGCGAGACCGGCGAGGTCGCAGCGCCCGCCGCGGTGCAGCACCAGCTCCGCCAGACCCGACAGCCCGTCCACGCTCGCCTGCGGCAGCGGGGTGTTGGCCACCGTCCGCTTCTCCAGGTCGGCCTGCTCCTGACGACCGGGGGTGCGGCCCTCCTTCTGCCGGCCGGTCATGGTGCGGTAGACGCGGTCGATCATGTCCTCGAAGGCGGCGGAGTTGCGGTCGCGGGGCCGGTCCAGGCCGACCTCGAAGACTTCCCGGATGGTGCCGTAGGGGCGGGAGCCGAGCACCACGATCCGGTCCGCCAGCAGGACCGCCTCCTCGATGTTGTGGGTGACCAGCACGATGGCCCGGGTGGGGAACTGGCCGGACTCCCACAGCTCCATCAGCTCGCCGCGCAGGTTCTCCGCGGTGAGCACGTCCAGGGCGGAGAAGGGCTCGTCCATCATCAGCACGTCCGGCTCGACCACCAGCGCCCGGGCGAAGCCGACGCGCTGGCGCATGCCGCCCGACAGCTCCTTCGGGTAGGCGGACTCGAAGCCGTCCAGGCCGATCAGGTCGATGGCCAGACGGGCGGCCTCGGTGCGCTCCACGGGGTGCACGCCCTTGGCCTCCAGGCCGAGTTCGACGTTCTGCTGCACGGTCAGCCAGGGCAGCAGCGCGAAGGTCTGGAACACCATCGCCGTACCCGGGTTGGCGCCGGTCAGCGCGGCGCCCTTGTAGCTGACGGTGCCGGAGCTGGCCGGGACGAGTCCCGCCATGCAGCGCAGCAGCGTCGACTTGCCCGAGCCGGACTTGCCCAGCAGCGCCACGACCTCACCGGCGCGGATCTGGAGGTCGATGCCGGAGAGCACGGGCAGTTCGCCGTCGGCGCCGGCGTACGACTTCGTCAGGCCGACGGTCTCCAGCAGCAGCTCACCGTCGGCCGGGCGGGCGTTCTTCGTGACCTGGAGGGTGTTCATCGCCATGGCATGTCCAAGCTGTGGGGTGCGGAGTGCGGGGTTCGGATGGGGCCCGGGGTGCGGCCCGAAGGGGATCACAGGGAGTACCGGCGCTCGGCCAGCCGGTACAGGCGGCGCCAGAGGAAGCGGTTGAGGCAGACGACGTAGGCGCTCATCACGACGACGCCGGCGATGAGCTCGGGATGGTTGCCCTCCTCCGTGGCGCGGGCGATGTAGGCGCCCAGGCCCGTGGCGGTGAGCGTGACACCGCCGAAGGTGACGACCTCGGCGACGATGGAGGCGTTCCAGGCGCCGCCGGAGGCGGTGATGCCGCCGGTGACGTAGGCGGGGAAGATGCCGGGGATGATCAGCCGCCGCCAGCGCTGCCGGCCCCTCACCCCGAGGTCGTCCATGGCCTCGCGCAGGTCGGTGGGGATGGCCATGGCCCCGGCGATGGTGTTGAACAGGATGTACCACTGGGCGCCCAGGGCCATCAGGAAGATTCCGCCGATGTCGATGCTCAGACCGGTCCTGAGGAAGAACCACACCGCGAGCGGGAAGAGGAAGTTCGCCGGGAACGACGCCAGCACCTGCACCACCGGCTGGGCGATCCTGGTCAGCCGGGGCGAGAAACCGATCTTCACGCCGATCGGCACCCACACCACCGTGGCCACGGCGACCAGGACGGCGACGCGGGCGAGGGTGGCGAGCCCGAGCAGCAGCGGCTCGCCGAACACCCCGAGGCCGGTGTGGTCGTACAGGTAGAGGCAGAGGTCGACCAGGCCCCAGACGATCAGTCCGCCCGCCACCAGGCCGAAGGCGACGTCCCCCGCGCGTTGCCTGCCCCGCCGCACCACGAGCGGCCGGTCGTCGGTGCCGAAGACGCGCCCGGCCCGGCTGAGCGCCCGGCCGGCCGGGCGCAGCAGACGGCCGGCGAGCCGTGGCCAGTCGGAGCGGCGCAGGAAGTCCAGGACGACCGAGCGCTGCACCTCGCTGGCCTCGGACTGCTCGATCTTGAACTTCTCCGCCCAGGCGGTCAGCGGCCGCCAGAAGAGGAAGTTCACCCCGATCACCATGACCGCCATGGTGAGGATGGCGCAGCCGACCTTGGCCAGGTCGCCGTCGGCGATCGCGGCCCCGGCGTAGGAGCCGACGCCGGGCAGGGCGTAGTCGGTGTGGCCGAGGGTGACGGCCTCGGAGGCGACGAGGAAGAACCAGCCGCCGCCGAAGCTCATCATGCCGTTCCAGACCAGGCCGATCATGCCGGCGGGCAGCTCCACCTTCCAGAACCGCATCCACCGGGTGAAGCCGAACGATCTCGACAGCTCGTCCAGCTCGCGGGGCAGCGAGGTGAGGGAGTGGTAGAAGCCGAACGTCATGTTCCACGCCTGGGAGGTGAAGATCGCGAAGATCGAGGCGCACTCAAGGCCGAGCATCGTGCCCGGGAACAGGGCCACGAACCCGGTCACCGCCACGGTCAGGAACGCCAGCACCGGCACGGACTGGAGGATGTCCAGCGCCGGGACCAGGATCCGTTCCAGCCGGCGGCTCTTGGCGGCGGCGTAGGCGTAGACGAAGGTGAACGCCGTGGACAGGACCAGGGCGACGAACATGCGCAGCAGCGAGCGGGCGGCGTCGTAGGGCAGCTCGCCGACGCTGGTGTCCACCTTCGCGGACTGGCTGGTGGAGAACGAGACCGTGACCCCTTTCCCCACCCGCAGGGTGACGTACAGCAGCACCACCACCGCGGCGGCGACGACCAGATCCACCCAGGTCATCCGGGTGAGGCCGCCGGCGAACCGGGCAGGGAGCGAGGTCCGCGACCGCGAGGCGGGCGCACTCGTCCGGAACGACATCACAGGCACCTCCGACCGCGCTCCACCCGGACTACGGCACATGGGCGCCCTGGGGCGAGCGCACCGCGACGCGGCAGCGCTCGCCCCAGGGCCGGCATGACAGGGTACGGCGAGAAAGCGGCGAAAAGAGAAGGAAGGAAAAAGAGGAAAGAAAGAGGAGGAGAAGAAGAAAGCGGACGACCGGGGCGGCGGTCAGAGACTGCCGGAGAGGCCGCTCGGACTGGGTGGGTCGATGTCCACGAGTGCCTCCGTTCAGCCATGCGGTTCCGTCGGGGAGCACGCGCCTCGCGCACGGCGCGGCAGGCGGGTGCCGACAGGTAGTGTGCCGCTTATTGCGTCGATACGCAAATAGGGGCCCGGGGGCTCGATCGAGCCCAAGGTGTCAGGCGTCGCGCCGCCGCACCGACCACCAGCCCGCCAGCAGCGCCGCCGTCGCCCACAGCGCCGTCACCGCGAGGCCCGTCCAGGGGCCGAGGCCGCCGGCCGGCTGCTGGTGCAGGACCTGCTGCCCGGCCCGGTCCGGCAGACAGCCCGCGGCGCCCTCGGCGATGTCCCCGACCACGAAGGACACGATCAGGATGAACGGGATGAGCAGGCTGAGCACCGCGACAGCGCTGCGCAGCAGGAAGGTGAGCCCGGCGGCGAACAGGGCCATCAGCGCGAGGTAGATCCCGGCGCCGACGCAGGCCCGCAGCGCTCCCGGTGTGCCGAGGCCGATGGCGTACTCCCCCAGGAACGCCTGGCCCACGAAGAAGGTGGTGAATCCGGTCGCGAGCCCCACCGCGAGGGCGGCGGCGCCGACGACCGCCGTCTTGGCCGCGCAGAACAGGCCCCTGCGCGGCACGGCCGACAGGGAGACCCGCAGGGCGCCGTTCGCGTACTCGGACGAGACGGCGGTGGCCCCGAACGCGATGGCCGCGATCTGCGCGAAGTTGATCGCGTAGAAGGCTCCGAAGAGGAGGTCCTCGCCGCCCTCCGCCTCCGCCCTGCCGACGGTGGCGTAGACGAGCAGGGTGATGGCCAGGGTGGCGGCGAGGACCGCGACGAGCGAGCCGAAGCTCGCCCGCACCGACCTGATCTTGATCCACTCGGAGTGGAGAACGGCCGTGACGGACATGGTCACACCTCCTGGGCGATGGTCGGGGACGCGGCGGTCGCGGCGGTCGCCGCGGCGAACTCCGCCTCGTCCGAGGTGAGCGCGAGATAGGCCTGCTCCAACGAGGCCCGTTCATCGGTGAGTTCCAGGATCGGGATGCCTTCGCGGGCGGCGACGGCGCCGACCTGCTCGGCTCTGGCGCCCTCGACGACCAGCCGGCCGCCGTCGCCGTCCGCCACCGGGTGTCCCGCGGCCAGCAGCACGGACCGCAGCCGGGCGGGGTCGCCGGCGCGTACCCGGACCCGCGGGTGGCTGTGCTGTTCGATGAAGTCCTCCATGGAGGTGTCGGCCAGGAGCCGGCCCCGGCCGAGGACGACGAGGTGGTCGGCGAAGGCCGCGGTCTCGTTCATCAGATGGCTGGAGACCAGGACCGTACGGCCCTCCCCGGCGAGCCGGCGCAGCAACTGCCGCATCCAGACGATCCCTTCCGGGTCGAGGCCGTTGGCGGGTTCGTCCAGCATGAGGACGGGCGGGTCGCCGAGGAGCGCGGCGGCGACGCCGAGCCGCTGACGCATGCCGAGGGAGAAGGTGCGGACGCGGCGGCGGGCCACGGAGGCGAGTCCGGTCTCCTGGAGCACCTCGTCCACACGACGGGCCGGGATGCGGTTGCTGACGGCGAGGAGACGCAGATGGTCGCGGGCGGTGCGGGAACCGTGGGCCGCCTGCGCGTCCAGCAGGGCGCCGACGGTGCGCAGGGGCTCGCCGAGGGAGGCGTAGGGGCGGCCGCCCACGGTGGCGGAGCCCGCGGTGGGGCGGTCCAGGCCGAGGACGAGCCGCATGGTGGTCGACTTGCCGGCGCCGTTGGGGCCGAGGAACCCGGTGACCCGGCCCGGTTCGACGGTGCACGTCAGACGGTCGAGGGCCCTGGTGCCGCCGTACTCCTTGGTGAGGCCTTGCGCTTGGATGCTGGTCATGGCCTCATCGTGGCCGGGCGGGCGGGGGCCGGGCCTCCCCCGCCGGAGGAGACCGCCTCCCCGTGCGGGGGAGCCGCCGGTCCCGCCCGACCTGCCAGGATGGCGGCATGCCAGGACCGCTGTCGCCGCTCACCCGTGCGGTCACCTACACCCGTTGGCTCCACCTGCTGGTGGGGGCGATCGTGCCGATCGTCTGCGCCATGGTCCATCCCGGCCTGGTCACTCCGACGGCCGGCGACTGGGCACTGATCGCGGTCCTTCCCGTCCCGCTGGTCCTGGCCGCGGCCCTCGTGCCCTCGATGCGCCGTGCGGAGGGGCTCCAGGCGCGGCTGATGCTGTTCCCCGGGCCGCACGCGCGGGTGCGGCCCGGGGAGGATCCGGAGATCTCCGCGGCGCCGTCCGCCTCGTGGAGCGACCGGGCCAGGACGGGTGCCTGGATGGTCCTGCGCATGGAGGCGGGACTCGCGGTCGCCCTGGTGTCGGGCCAGTTGATGGCGCTCTCGCTGTCGCTCGTCGGGGCGGCCACCGGGGATCCCGGCGTCGCCGACCCGTTCCTTCAGGCTCCCGGGACCGGCTGGGGGTACGCCCTCCTCGTACCGGTGCCCGTGCTGGTGCTGCTCGCGGTGGCCGCCGCGGCGGGCGCCCTCATGGCCCAGGCCGCCCGCCGCCTGCTCGGGCCGTCGGTCAGGGAGCGGCTGTCGGAACTGGAGGAGCGCACCGAGCGGCTGCTGGAACGCAACCGCATCGCACGGGAGTTGCACGACTCCCTCGGCCACGCGCTGACGCTGGCCGTGGTCCAGGCGGGTGCCGCGCGGGCGGCCGCCGACCCGGAGTTCACCGACCGGGCGCTGGAGGCCATCGAGGAGACCGGCCGGGCCGCGCTGGAGGACCTGGAACAGGTTCTGCTCATGCTGCGGGACACGGGACGGCCGGCGGGACCCCGCCCCGCCCTCGGCGAGGCGGACCGGCTGCTCGAGTCCGCGCGGTCCTCGGGCGCACAGGTCGACGCCGAGGTGACCGGGCCGCTGGAGGACGTGCCCGGCCCGGTCTCCCGCGAGGGCTACCGCATGCTCCAGGAGGCCCTCACCAATGTGCTGCGGCACGCGGGGCCCGTCGACGTGCGCGTGCGCATCGCCGTGGAGCAGGCACGGCTGCGGCTGGAGGTGCGCAACCAACTGGCCGGGGCGGCGGCCCCGGCGGCCGGCGCGGGTGGCGGCCGCGGGCTGCGCGGGATCCGGGAGCGGGCGGCGCTGCTCGGCGGCGAGGCGCGGGCGGGGCAGGACGGCGGCGGGTGGCTGCTGCGCGTCGACCTGCCGCTGCGGTGATCTACGCTGACCGGATGCCGATCACCGTTCTGCTCGTCGACGACGAACCGCTCGTACGGGCGGGGCTGCGCGCCGTGCTGGAGGCGCAGCCGGACATCGAGGTGGTGGGCGAGGCGGCCGACGGGGCCGCGGTGATCCCCCTGGTGCGGCAACTGCGCCCCGACGTCGTCGCGATGGACGTGCGGATGCCGCTGATGGACGGCATCGAGGCCACCCGGGCCGTGCTGCGCACCGTGCCGAATCCGCCGAAGATCGTGGTGGTCACGACTTTCGAGAACGACGAGTACGTGTACGGGGCGCTGCGCGCGGGCGCCGACGGCTTCCTGCTGAAGCGGGCACGCCCGGCGGAGATCGTGCACGCGGTACGGCTGGTGGCCGCGGGCGACTCGCTGCTGTTCCCGGCGGCACTGCGGGAGTTGGCCGCCCGGTACGGCGAGGACCACGGCAACGCCGCAGCCCGGACGGCCATGGAACGGGCCGCGCTGACCGAACGGGAGGAACAGGTGCTGCGCCTCATGGCCCGCGGCCTGTCGAACGCGGAGATCGCCGCTCGCCTGGTGGTGGGCACCGAGACCGTCAAGTCCCATGTCAGCTCGGTCCTGACGAAACTGGGCGCCCGCGACCGCACCCAGGCGGTCATCGCGGCGTACGAGTCCGGGTTCGTCGCGCCGGGTTGAGTTCAGGACGAGCGGGTGGTCCGAGTTCGGCGGCCGCGGCCTCCCAGTGGGCCTCGTCCCCGGCCTCTCGCCTCCCTTCCGGGCTTCGCCGCCTCGCGGAGCCTGCTCCTGGCGGCGAAGCCCGGGGTGCCCGCGGTCACGGGGTGAGGTACGCCTCCACTTCGCTGAACTGGCCTGCCGGCCAGCCGGTGTTGGCGCTGACGGTCAGGCGGAGCCGGCGGAGGTTGGTGTTGCCGGGCAGGGACACGGTGGCCGTGTTGCCGGTGGCCGGGTCGAAGCGGTAGCCCTGGGAGCCGACGACGGTGGAGTAGGACGAGCCGTCGGTGCTGCCCTGCACGGTGATGGTCTGGGTACGGGCGCCCCAGGCCGACGACGGCGGCAGCTTCAGCACGAGTCGGCGGACGGCCTGGTTCGAGCCCAGGTCGACCGTCAACGACTGCGGGAAGGCGTTGTTGGTGGACTCCCAGTAGGTGTTGGCGTTCCCGTCGACCGCGTTGCCCGGGGTGTAGACGTCCTGGGAGCCGGTGGCGGTGGCCGGGCGGCCCTTGGCCAGGTTGCGGCCCGGGTCGGGGTCGGGGTTGCCCTGGCCGGGCTGCGGCCAGGTCGAGCAGTCCGACCAGGTGGTGTTCCAGCCGGAGTTGCCGCCGCCGTCGGTCACCGCGAAGCTGCCCGAGTTGGCCGGGTAGGGGCAGTTGTAGATGCCCGCCGCGCCCACGCCGGTGGCGGTGACACCGCGCAGGGTCGCCGCGCCCTGCGCCTCGGCCTGGACGACGACCGTGCCGGTGTTCTTCACGGTCGCGCCGTCCACGGTGACGCCCTTCACCGGGTAGCCGTGGCCGCCGCCCGACACGAACTCGAAGGCGCTGTACGGGCTGTCGGTGATCGTGGTGTTGGTGATGCGGACGGTGGCGTTGATGGCGCTGTCGTAGGAGTCGACGCGCAGCGCGCCCATCGGGTGGTTCCAGTTGGGATTCATCGCGCCGGCCCGCACCAGCGTGTTGCCGTCGACCGTGATGGTGCCGGCCAGCGGCGAGAAGGGGTCGAGGAACTTCTGATTGGAGATCGCGATGCCGCTGCCGAGGGCATTGGTGTCGGAGATCAGGTTGTCCTTCACCGTGATGTCCGTGCCGCCGTAGATCGCGATGCCGTTGGCCAGGTTCGGCTGCGAGATGGTGTTGTTCTCGAAGCTGCTGTTGGTGTCAGGACCGTACAGCGACCACATGGCGAGCGAGTCGTCGCCCTGGTTGCGCAGGAAGTTGTTGCGGACCTTCACGCCCTTGGCGGTGCCGTTGAGGTTGAGCCCGTCGGCGGTGGTGTCGAGGATGCGGCTGTTCTCGACGACGAGGTTGTCGTTGTTGCCGGTCAGCCACAGGCCGACCTTCAGATGCTGGAGCCACATGCCGGAGACGGAGGAGTTCGGCCCGAGCGAGCCGTTGACGAAGTTGTCGGGGCTGGAGTCGACGCGCTCGGTGACCTCGCCGATGACCGCGAAGTCCTTGATGTGCACGTTCCCCGCGGAGCTGGACTGGTCGATGAAGCGGGAGGCGTGCACGACCGAGTACCAGCTCCCCGCGCCCTGGAGGGTGACGTTCTGGACGCCGCCCAGGGAGGACGTGAGCCGGTAGTCGCCGGGCGGGATCCACACCACGCCGCCCTGCGCGGCGGAGATGGCGTCCCGGAAGGCCTGGGTCGAGTCGCCCTGGCCGCTGGGGTCGGCGCCCCTGGAGGTGACGGAGACCGATCCGGCGGGCTGGGAGGCGGCACCGGCGGCCTGCTCGAAGTCGGCGACGTCCACGGTGACCTGGACGTTCGCGGCCTCCACGGCGACCTTGTCGCCGGGCTGGACGTTCTGGCCGAGCAGGAGCCGCGCGTTGTCGAAGAAGTGGTGCGTTCTGGCGCCGGCAATCCAGCCGGTGTCGACGTAGGAGTACTTCGAGGTGACCGCGAGCGTCCTGCTCAGCTTCGTGCCGTTGACGTACACGTTGAGCGTGCCGGACTGGCCGTCGGGGACGCTGTAGGAGACGTTCACGGCGTTGGCGGCGCGCGGCACGGTGAACTCCACGCGCTGCCCGGAGGAGAGCCGGACGGCCTGGCGCCCGGAGGCCTCGGAGGCGAGCGTGCCCTGCGTGTAGTCGGGCCCGATCCTGGTCCCGCTGGTGGTGGCGGACTCGGCCTCGACGGAGGTGAAGGGGAGGGTGGCGCCCGCCGCGGCGTGGGCGGCGGGTGCGCCGAGGGTGACGAGCATGCCGGCGGCGAGGGCGACGCTCGCCCCGATGGCCGGCAGGCGCCGGGCTGATCCGGCCCTGGTGTTCGCGTGCATGTGCTGATCCCTTCGTGGTGGGGGGTACGGGGATAGCGCGGTGCGTCGCAGCGGGCGGGCTGCGCGGGCTCAGGCGCGCAGCCAGGCCGCCGTGTCCTGCGGAAGCCGGCCGGTCTCGTCCAACGGGCCGCTGCTCAGCAGGAGTTCTGTGTGGGTGGGGAGTTCGGCAGGGGTGTCGGCGAGGTTGACGACGCAGGTCGTGCCGTCGGCACGGGTGAAGGCGAGGACGCCCTCGGGGGCGGGCAGCCAGGTCAGGGGTGCGTCCCCGAAGGCCGGGCGGAGGCGGATCGCCTCGCGGTAGAGGGTGAGCATGGAGGAGGGGTCGCGCTGCTGCCGGTCGACGGCGTACGCGGGCCAGCCGGCCGGCTGCGGCAGCCACGGTTCCCCGCGGGAGCCGAAGCCGGCGTACGGCGCGTCGGCCGCCCAGGGCAGCGGGACCCGGCAGCCGTCGCGGCCGGGGTCGGTGCCGCCGGAGCGGAAGTGCATCGGGTCCTCGATGCGGTCGAGGGGGATGTCGGCCTCGGGCAGGCCGAGTTCCTCGCCCTGGTACACGTAGACAGCGCCGGGCAGGGCGAGGGACAGCAGGGCGGCGGCGCGGGCGCGGCGGGTGCCGAGGGCCAGGTCGGTGGGGGTGCCGAAGGCCTTGGCGGCGAAGTCGAAGCCGGTGTCGGCGCGGCCGTAGCGGGTGACCGTGCGGGTGACGTCGTGGTTGCACAGCACCCAGGTGGCGGGCGCCCCCACCGGGGCGTGTTCGGCGAGCGTCGTGTCGATGGACTCCCGCAGCCGTCCGGCGTCCCAGGGGCAGGACAGGAAGGAGAAGTTGAAGGCGGTGTGGAGTTCGTCGGGGCGCAGGTAGCGGGCGAAGCGCTCGGGGTCGGGCAGCCAGACCTCGCCGACGAAGACGCCGTCGTAGGCGTCGGCCACGGACCGCCAGGAGCGGTAGACGTCGTGGAGTTCGTCGCGGTCGACGAACGGGTGGGGGTCCTGGCCCTCGACGAGGTCCGGCAGCGCGGGGTCCTTGGCGAGCAGGGCGGCCGAGTCGATGCGGACGCCCGCGACGCCCCGCTCGAACCAGAAGCGCAGGATGTCCTCGTGCTCCTCGCGGACCGCCGGGTGGGCCCAGTTGAGGTCGGGCTGCTCGGGCGTGAACAGGTGCAGGTACCAGTCGCCGTCGGGCAGCCGGGTCCACACCGGTTCGGTGGAGCCGACGAACTGGGACGGCCAGTCGTTGGGCGGGAGTTCGCCGTCCTGCCCGCGCCCCGGGCGGAAGTGGAACAGCTCGCGTTCCGGGCTGCCCGGCGGCGCGGCGAGCGCGGCGCGGAACCACGGGTGCTGGTCGGAGACGTGGTTCGGTACGACGTCGACGATGGTGCGGATGCCCAGTTCCCGGGCCTCCGAGATCAGTTTCTCCGCCTCGGCGAGGGTTCCGAAGGCCGGGTCGATGGCCCGGTAGTCGGCGACGTCGTAGCCGCCGTCCTTCATCGGCGACAGGTACCAGGGGGTGAACCAGAGGGCGTCCACGCCGAGTTCGGCGAGGTACGGGAGCTTCGCGCGGACTCCGGCGAGGTCGCCGGTGCCGTCCCCGTCGCCGTCCGCGAAACTGCGCACATAGACCTGGTAGATGACGGCGGAGCGCCACCAGTCGGTCTGCTTGCGGGCATGGGTGGGCTGTCCCACAGTGCGTGCCTTTCTGTCGAGGGGGGCCGTGTCAGCCCTTGGTGCTGCCGGCGCTGATCCCGGCGATGATGTGCCGCTGGAAGACGAGGAACAGCGCGACCATCGGAATGCTGGCGATCACCATCGCGGCGACCAGCACGGTCAGCTGGATGTTCTGCGAGAGCTGGACGAGGGCCACGCTGATCGGCTGTTTGTCGGTGTCGGAGAAGACCATCAGCGGCCAGAGGAAGTCCTGCCACACGGCGACCAGCGCGAAGATCGAGACTACGCCGAGGACCGGCCGGGACATGGGCAGCACCACCGACCACAGGATGCGCAGCCGTCCGGCGCCGTCGATCTCGGCGGCCTCCAGCACGTCCCGCGGGAGCTGGTCGAAGAACCGTTTGAGGAGGTAGAGGTTGAAGGCGTTGGCGACGGCCGGCAGCCAGATCGCGAGGGGGTCGTTGAGCAGGCTCGTGTGGATCAGGGGGAGGTCGGCGACGGTCAGGTACTTCGGTACGACCAGGGCCTGGGCCGGGACCATGAGGGTGGCGAGGATGCCGCCGAGGATCACCTTGCCGAAGGCGGGTCTCAGCTTGGACAGGGCGTAGGCGGCGGCCGTGCAGAACACCAGTTGGAACGCCCAGGCCCCGGCGGCCTGCACCACCGTGTTCCCCAGGTGCTGCGGGAGCTGCATCAGGTCCCAGGCGTCGGTGAAGCCGCCGAGGTGCCAGTGCTTCGGCAGCGGGGTGGGCGGGGTCCGGGCGATCTCGTCCGGTGACTTCATCGCGCCGGTCGCCATCCAGTAGACCGGGAAGAGGAAAGCGAGCGCGAAGAGCAGGACGACACCGGTGAACACGGTCCAGTAGGCGGCCTTGCCGCGCGGGCGGGCCAGGACGGCCGGGGAGATCAGGGTCCGGGTGCTCATGCGTCCCCCTCGGAGCGGGTGAGCCGCAGATAGACGGCGGAGAACGCGCCGAGCAGCGCCAGGAGCATCACGCTGAGCGCGCAGGCCCCGCCGAAGTCGTTGTAGAGGAAGGCGTACTTGTAGATCAGGTAGAGGACGGTGACCGTGGCGTTCTCCGGGCCGCCGCCCGTGATGACGAACGGCTCCGTGAACACCTGCATGGTGGCGATGACCTGAAGGAGCATCAGCATGAGGATGACGAACCTGGTCTGCGGGACCGTTACGTGCCGCACGCGTTGGAGGAGGTTCGCGCCGTCCAGTTCGGCGGCCTCGTACAGCTCGCCGGGGATGGACTGGAGCGCGGCCAGGTAGATCAGGACGGTGCCGCCCATGTTGGCCCAGGTCGCCACGATCACCAGGGAGAGCAGGGCGGTGTCGGCGCCGTTGGTCCAGTTCGAGGTGGGCAGGTGCAGGAAGCGCAGCGCCTCGTTGGCGAGGCCGGCTCCGGGATCGTAGAACCACTTCCAGAGCAGGGCGCTGACCACCGGAGGGATCATCACCGGCAGGTAGACCACGACCCGGAAGAAGGCCTTGGCGTGGCGGAGTTCGTTGAGGACCAGGGCGAGGACGAACGGGACGGCGAAGCCGATGAGCAGGGCCAGCAGCGTGAAGGTGAGCGTGTTGCGCCAGGCCGCCGTGAACTCCGGGTCGTGCAGGACGCGGGTGAAGTTGGCCGTGCCGACCCACTCGGGCTCGGCGCCCGGCGTGTACTTCTGGAAGGCGATCACGACCGCGCGGATCGCCGGGTACCAGGAGAACAGAGCGAAGCAGACGAGGCCACCCAGGAGGAATCCGTAGGCGTGGAGCTGGTCGCGCAGTCGCCGCCGCCTCCGGTCCCCCGCCGGGGGCGGCGCCGGAAGGGGGCTCACGGCGACCGCCGGGGCGGGTCGCCGCGCTGCCGTCTTCGTCATCGCCGTCAGCTCCGGGCCAGGATGCCGTCGATCTTGCCGGAGGCGTCCTTCAGGAGCTGGTCGATGTTCGCGTCCTTCTTGGTGAGGACGGCGGAGACGACACCGTCGAGGACGGAGTAGATCTGCTGGGCGTTGGGCGGCTCTATCTCGAGCTGGAGGTTCTTGTTGCCGTCGAGGAAGGCCTGGTAGTTCTCCACCGGGACGTTCGCGTTGGCCTTCTTGACCTCCTGGTCCTTGGCGTCGGCGGCGCCGGTGAACAGGCGCGGCTCGGGCAGGCCGACCGGGCCGTCGTTCTTCTTGGCGCGGGCGTAGTCGCCGAGGAAGCCGGCGCCCGGGGTGAGGAACATGTGGTCGAGCCACTTGAGGCCGGCGCGGATCTGGTCGGGCGTGGCCTTCTTGTTGAACATGTAGCCGTCGCCGCCGATGAGCGTGCCCTTGCCGCCGGGCATCGGGGCGAGGGCCAGGTCCTTGTAGTCGCCGCCCTTCTCCTTGACCAGGATCGGGATGTTGTCGGGGGCGGAGAGGTACATGCCGAGCTTGCCCGAACCCATCATCTGCTGCACGTCGTTGATGACGAGGAGCTGCTTGCTGCCCATCGAGTCGTCGGTCCACCGCATGTCGTGCAGGTTCTGGAGCACGGCGTGGCCCTCGGGGGTGTCCACGGTGGCCTTCTTGCCGTCGGCGTCGACGACGTCGCCGCCCTGCGAGTACAGCTCGGCGGTGAAGTGCCAGCCGCCCTGGTTCTGGGCGCTGTAGTCGGCGTAGCCGACGGTGCCGCCGCCGAGCGCGGCGATCTTCTTGGCGGCGGCGCGGACCTCCTCCCAGCTGGCCGGAGGCTTGTCGGGGTCGAGGCCCGCCTTCTCGAAGAGCTTGCGGTTGTAGATCAGGCCCATCGAGTAGCCGGTGCGCGGGATGCCGTAGATCTTGCCGTCGACGGTGTAGATGTCGCGCAGCTGCTGCTGGATGGTGTCGTAGCTCTTCAACTCCTTGACGTACGGGGTGAGGTCGGCGGCCTGGTTGATGTCCACGACGTGCTTGGCGTCGGTGAAGTAGGTGTAGAAGACGTCCTCCATCTGGCCGCCGGCCAGCTTGGCGTCGAACGTCTTCGGGTCCTGGCAGGGGAAGGCGTCGTGCGCGACGACGTCGATGTCCGGGTTCCGCTTCTCGAAGGAGGCGATGTCCTCCTCGAAGAACTTCCGGTCGACCTTGGCGCTCTTGGGCGGCTCGCAGTTGACGGTGATGCGGGTCTTGCCGCCGGACGACTCGTCGTCGGACGACCCGCAGGCCGTGGCGACGAGGGCAAGGGAGGAACAGACGCCGATCGCCACAAAGGTGCGGCGGAAGCCGGTGCTTGACATCGGTGGACCCCTCTGGACAGGAGCTGTGGGCGCCGCACACTCAAGCACCGGCGACAGAGCTTCGCAAGATGTCGCGCAGAATCTGTAATTATTCGACAGTAGAGAGGATCTACTGGATCTCAGGCACGCGGTGCTTGCGCTGTGGAGCCGCGGACCACCAGTTCCGGCTCGAACAGCAGCTCGTCGGCCGGTACGGAGGTGCCGCCGATCTGCGCGTTGAGCAGTTCGACCGCGGCCTTGCCCATCGACTCGATGGGCTGGCGTTCGGTGGTGAGCGGCGGTTCCGTGCAGTTCATCAGCGCGGAGTCGTCGTAGCCCACGACGGAGATCTGGGCGGGCACGTCGAGTCCCTTGCGGCGGACGGCCCGTACGACGCCGAGCGCGAGCGGGTCGCTGGCGCAGATGAAGCCGGTCACCCCGCGGTCGATCAGCTTGGCCCCGGCCGCGTGGCCGCCCTCGATGGAGAAGATCGCCCGTGCCACGAACTCGTCGGGCAGCTCGCCCGCGAGGGTGCGGGCCGCGGCCAGCTTCCGGGCCGACGGCATGTGGTCCTTCGGACCGAGCACCAGACCGATCCGCTCGTGCCCCAGGGAGGCGAGATGGCGCCAGGCCTGTTCCACGGCGACCGCGTCGTCGCAGGACACCGCGGGGAATCCGAGGTCCGCTATGGCCGCGTTGACCAGCACCACGGGGATGTTGCGCTCGGCGAGCCGCCGGTAGTGGTCGTGCGGCGCGTCCGCCTGGGCGTACAGGCCGCCGGCGAACACGACGCCGGACACCTGCTGCTGCAGCAGCAGCTCCACGTAGTCCGCCTCGGAGACCCCGCCCTTGGTCTGGGTGCACAGAACCGGGGTGAGCCCGAGCTGGGCCAGCGCCCCGCCGATGGCCTCCGCGAAGGCCGGGAAGATCGGGTTCTGCAGCTCGGGCAGGACCAGGCCCACCAACCGGGCCCGCTCGCCGCGCAACTGCGTCGGCCGCTCGTACCCGAGCACGTCCAGCGCGGAGAGCACCGCCTGCCGGGTGGCGTCGGACACGCCGGGCTTGCCGTTGAGCACCCGGCTGACCGTGGCCTGACTGACCCCGACCTTCTTCGCCACTTCCGCAAGTCGTCGTGTCATGCACGCAAGCGTAGCGCAAGAAACGCAAGCTGCTTGCGTAAAGGGAGGGGCGGCGCTCAGACCTAGAGCCTGCTCTCCGTCGCCGTGTCCGAGGACAGGCGTTGGGCGACGTAGATCGGGAGGACCGAGAGGAGGACCAGGACGGCCGCCACGACGTTCACCACGGGAGCCTGCTGGGGCCGGGTCATGTTGTTGAAGATCCAGATGGGCAGGGTCTCGACACCGGGCCCCGCGGTGAAGGTGGTGACCACGATCTCGTCGAAGGACAGGGCGAAGGCGAGCAGACCGCCGGCGAACAGCGCCGAGCGCACCAGCGGGAAGGTGACGTCGGCGAAGGCGCGGAAGGTGTTCGCCCCGAGGTCCATCGCCGCCTCCTCGTACGAGCCGGAGGTGCGGCGCAGCCGGGCCACGACGTTGTTGAAGACCACCACGACACAGAAGGTGGCGTGTCCGACGACGACGGTGAACAGGCCGAGGCCGACGCCGAGCGGCCGGAGCACCGTGGAGAAGGCGGAGTTCAGGGCGATGCCGGTGACGATGCCGGGCAGCGCGATCGGCAGCACCACCAGGAAGGACAGGGTGTCACGGCCGAGGAAGCGGTGCCGGGCCACCGCGAAGGCGATGAGCGTGCCGAGGACCAGGGCGATCGCGGTGGCCCCCAGGCCCGCCTTCACCGAGACCCAGACGGCGCCGCGCGCCCCCGAGTTGTCCCAGGCCACCGACCACCAGTGCAGGGTCAGTCCGGGCGGCGGCCAACTGGCGCTGCGGTCCGGGTTGAGTGAGTTGACGAGGACCAGCAGGAGCGGGACGTAGATCACCGCGAACCCGAAGGCGGCGGCGACGCGCAGCGCGACGCGCGCGCCACGGGAGAGCTGCATGACGTGGTACACCCCCCTGGGAAGGCTGCCGTGGACGGTCAGAGGCTGCTGAGGGCGCCCGTGCGCCGCATCGCCAGCAGATAGAGCACGATGACGACGACGGGCACCGTGCCGAGCGCGGCGGCCATGGGCAGGTTGAGTTCGATGTTGGAGTAGACGAGATTGCCGATCAGCTGGGTCTTGCCGCCGACGATCTGCACGGTGATGTAGTCGCCGAGGCTGAGCGAGAAGGTGAAGACGGACCCGGCGGCGACCGCGGGCAGCACCATCGGCAGCACCACCGACCGGAAGGTGCGCCACGGGCGCGCCCCGAGGTCGGCGGAGGCGTCGAGCAGGTTGGCCGGCAACTGCTCGAGAGCGGTGTGGATCGGCAGGATCATGTACGGCAGCCACAGGTAGGTCAGGGTGAGGAGGGCGGCCGGCAGGCCGAAGCCGGGGCCGCTCAGCCCGAACGGCTTCAGCATCCAGTCGGCGAGCCCTCCCTGAGACAGGATCAGCCGCCAGGCGTACACCTTGACCAGGTAACTCGCCCACAGCGGCGTGAGGATGGCGACGACGAGCAGCGGCCGCCACCGGGGCCGGGCGACGCGTGCGGTGCAGAAGGCGAGCGGGAAGGCGATCAGCGCGCACAGGGCGGTGACCGCGAGGGCCAAGCCGACGCTGCGCAGGATCACCTGGTGGAAGACGGACGTCGTGAGCAGGGCGCGGAAGTTGTCCAGCGACCAGACCTTGACGACCTCGGAGGTGAAGGAGTTCGTCGTCCAGAAGGCGGAGAGGAACAGCACGGTCAGCGAGCCGAGGTACAGCACGGCCAGCCACAGCAGCGGGGCGGTCAGCAGCAGGGTCAGGCGCAGCCGGGGGCGGCGGTGAAGTATCCCCGCCAGCCGCCGGACGCCGGCCCCCCGGCCCTGTCGTCCGGCGGACCGGGCGATGACGGTCATGGTTCAGCCCTTGATCTCGGTCCAGGCCTGCACCCACTTGGCGTACGGAACGCAGGTGACGTCCGTACGGCCGTCCAGGCACTGCGGAATCGGCGTGTTCCAGAAGGCGACCCGCTTCCAGTAGCCGGTGTCGGCCGCGTGGTAGGTGGCGCAGAAGCCCTTGTCGCTGGTCTGCTCGCAGGCCTTGGCGTTGGCGGGGGCCTCGCCGAAGTACTCGGCCACCTGGGCGTTGACCTTCGGGGAGACGATCCAGTCCAGCCACTTGTAGGCGCAGTTGGGGTGCTTGGCCTTGGCGGAGACCATCCAGGTGTCGGACCACCCGGTCGCGCCCTCCTTCGGCACGAACGCCTTGACCTTGGCGCCCTCGGAGGCGGCGAGGTTCACGATGACCTGCCAGGTGGTGCCGACCAGGGAGTCCCCGCTCTTGAACGCGGAGATCTCCTTGAGGTAGTCGCCCCAGTACTCGCCGATGTCGGCGTTCTGCTTCTTCAGCAGGGCGACGGCGGCGTCGAACTGCTTCTGGTCGAGCGCGTACGGGTCCTTGATCTTCAACTCGGGCCTGGTGGCCTTGAGATACAGGGCGGCGTCGGCGATGTAGATGGGCGAGTCGTAGGCGGTGACGTGACCCTTGTACCGTGCCGCGTCGTCGAAGACGGCGGACCAGGAGGTGGGCGCCGGCCGTACCTTGTCGGTGTTGTACATCAGCAGGTTGGCGCCGCGGCCGTGCGGGATGCCGTAGGCCTTGCCCTTGACGGAGTTCCAGGCCTGCATCTTCAGGTCGTCGAAGACGTCCTTGTAGTTCGGTACGAGGTCGGTGTTGACCGGGACGGCGTCGCCGGAGGCGATCAGGCGCAGGGAGGCGTCACCGGAAGCGGAGACGGTGTCGTACTCCCCCGTCTTCATCAGCTTGACCATCTCGTCGGAGCTGGCCGCGACCTTGGAGTGGACCTGGCAGCCGGTCTGCTTCTCGAAGCCGCTGACCCAGTCGGCCCCGGGGTCGTTGGAGCCGTCCTCGACGTAGCCGGCCCAGGCGATCACGTTGACCCGGCCCTCGGTCTTGCCGAGTTGTGACTGCGCCTTGAGGTCGGGAGGGTTGAGTCCGGTGGCGGAGGTGTCGCTCCCCGAGCCGGAGGAGCCGCATGCGGTGGCGGCGAGCAGCAGCGTGAGGGCGGCCGCCGTCTGGAGGGTTCGGGTCAGGCGCACGACGTACTCCATGGGTGAGGGGGACGGTGGTGCTTGTTCAGAGGGCGTCGGGGACCTGGACGGCGTGGCGGCTGTGCCATGCCAGCCGTACGCGGGTGCCGCGGTAGGCGGCGACGTCCTCGGCGGAGGTCTCCAGGTTCTGCTGGAGCGCGGTGAGGCGGCCGCCGGTGTCGAGGTCGACCAGGAGTCGGGTGGAGTCGCCCAGGTAGACGACGTCGGCGACGGTGCCGGTGACGGTCGCCTGGCCGGGCTCGTCGGCGTCGGCGGACTCCTTCAGGACGCGGATCTTCTCGGGCCTGATGCTGTGGGTTCCGGGAACGCCGAGGATCCGCCGGGCCGACTCGCCCTCGAGCAGGTTGGAGGTGCCGACGAACGAGGCGACGAATCCGGTCGCCGGGCGTTCGTAGATCTCGGCCGGGGTGCCGACCTGTTCGATGCGGCCCTGGTGGAAGACGGCGATGCGGTCGCTCATCGTCAGGGCCTCCTCCTGGTCGTGGGTGACGAACACGAAGGTGATGCCGACCTCGCGCTGGAGCGCCTTGAGTTCGACCTGCATCTGCTCGCGCAGCTTGAGGTCGAGGGCGCCGAGCGGTTCGTCGAGCAGCAGGACGCGGGGGCGGCCGACCAGGGCGCGGGCGAGGGCGACGCGCTGGCGCTGGCCGCCGGAGAGCCCAGCCGGGCGCCGTCCGCCGTAGCCTTCGAGGCGCACCTCGGCAAGGGCCTTGCGGGCGCGGGCGAGCCGTTCCGCCTTCGGTACTTTGCGGATCTTCAGGCCGTAGGCGACGTTCTGCTCGACGGTCATGTGCGGGAAGAGGGCGTAGTCCTGGAAGACGGTGTGGACGTCCCGTTCGAAGGGAGCGAGGCCGGTGACCTCCTGGCCGGCGAGTTCCACGCGGCCCGCGTCGGGGGTCTCGAAGCCGGCGATCAGGCGCAGGACGGTGGTCTTGCCCGAGCCGGAGGGGCCGAGCATCGAGAAGAACTCCCCGTCCCGGATCTCCAGGTCGACCCCGGCCACGGCGGCCGTCTCCCCGAACGTCCTGCGCAGGCCCTCCAGCCGGACGGCAACTCCCTCCATGCGGAACCTCTCTGACGCTTCCGAACGTTGAGCTGAAACCTATGAAGTCATAGTTCAAAGCTCAAGACCGCCTCTGGGTAAAACTTGGGTCAACTGGCAAGGTGGTGGCCGTGAAGCAGGGACACGTCGAGAACCGGGCCGGCAGTCCGCACGGGACGGTGGACGCGGGTGAGGCCGGTGCCCGCAGGGCCGTCTTCGCACCGGTGGAGTGCCGGGCGCGGGTGGACACGGTGGTGCGCAGGATCGGCGACGCCATCGAACTCGGGCTGCTCGCCGAGGGGGAACAACTGCCCGGCGAGAGCGAACTGGCCGGACAGCTCGGCGTGTCCACGGTGACCCTGCGGGAGGCGCTGATGGCGTTGCGGCAGCAGGGTCTGGTCGTCACCCGGCGGGGGCGCGGCGGGGGCAGCTTCGTCTCGCTGCCCGAACTACCGGGCGAGGAACGGCTGAGGACCCGGCTGCGCGGCTGGAGCACGGAGGAACTGCGCGACCTCAGCGACCACTGGGCCGCGCTGTCGGGGGCGGCGGCCGCACTGGCGGCCGAGCGCACCGAACCCGGCGATCTCGGCGGACTGCTGCGCACCGTCCAGGAGTTGGTGGGGGCCTCAGACACGGCGACCCGCAGCCGGGTCTACGGCCGGTTCCATGTGGAGCTGGCGGCGGCCGCGCAGTCCGCCCGGCTCACCCGGGAGCAGATCGCGCTCCAGACGGAGGTCGGCGCACTGCTGTGCCTGGTGTTCGGCGACGACGAATATCGTGAAGAAGTCGCAGATCGTCATCGCGCCGTCGTCTCCGCCGTGCAGGATGGGGCCCGTGATCCGGCCCGTGCGCTGGCGGAGCGGTGCGTCCGGGATTCTGCGGCGCGACTCATCGCCGTGCGGATGGGCCTCTGACGACGCGGCGCGCGGCCCTGCCCGCTGGAGGACGCCATGAGCACGAGCCGCGCAGGTGCCGGGGCGGCGACCGCGACGCGCGAGGTGTGCGCCGGGGAGCTCGTCGCCGCGCGGGTGGGCCGCACCCTGGAGGCGGTCTTCGACGCGGTCGCCGGGATCCGCGCCGAGGCGGCGGATCTGCTGGCGCGGGTGGTCGCGGAGGGCCGCGCGCCGGTGAGCGCCGACCTCGCCGCGCTGCGGCCCGGGCTGCATCTGCGGCTGGGCCGCGAGGAGCTCGTGTCGGGGGCGGGTTTCGTCGCCGCGCCGGGGCTGCTGGCCGACGTGCCGGCCTGGCTGGAGTGGTGGCAGTGCACCGCGCGGGGGGACGTACGACCGCTGCTGCTCGACCTGGATCCGCGGCAGTCGGCGTACTCGGACTACACCCACTGGGATTGGTTCGCCCTGCCCCGCGACACCGGGCTGCGGGCCGTGGCCGGGCCCTACGTGGACTACTTGTGCTCCGACGAGTACAGCCTGACCCTGTCCGCGCCGGTCCAGGCGGCGGGCCGGTTCGCGGGGGTGGCCGCGGCCGACGTGTATCTACGGCACTTCGAGGCGGCCGTGCTGCCCCTGCTGCGCGAACTGCCGTGCCCCGCCCACCTGGTGAACGCCCGCGGCCGCGTGGCGGCCTCCGCCGACCCGTCCCACCTGGCCGGCTCCCTGACCCGGGGCCCGGACTTCTCCGCGGCACTGGACCGGGGCCGCCCCGTGACGCATGCCGGAAAACGGCTGATTCCGTGCCGGGGCGTGCCGCTGATCCTGGTGGTCACGGCCGCGTGACCGCCCGGGAAGCCGGGGCGGCCCGGCGCCGTCGGCGACCTGAACGCCGACGGTGCCGGGTCAGCCCTCCGGGGCCGTGACCACGCTCAGGTGGCCGGCCGGGCGGCGGGCCCGTCCCGGTCCGCGCCGGGCGGGCGCGGGACGGCGGGCCTCGCGAAGCACCAGGGTGAGGCGGGTGTAGCCGAGCTCCTGGAGGGTCGCCGGAGTCTCCTCGATGATGCGGCACTCGGTGGCGCCCCAGCGCGGGTCCGGGTGCAGCAGGGGGCGCACCGCGCCGTCCGACACGACCGCCGTCTCGCCGACCGCGCGGATCCAGTGCGGCAGCCCCTGCCGGTAGGCGGCCTCCATGATGGGGTCCTCGGCGATGTCCTCGAGGATGGCCTGAAGTCCGTGGTCGTGGCCGCTGCGCTCCACCGTGGCGGCGAAGTGCGCCAGCATCGGCAGGCACCAGCGCGACTCGTGCTCGCCGAGGACGGTGGCCGCGTCCGGGTGGAACAGGACGAACCGGAGGAAGTTGTCGCCCGGCATGGCCGTCGGGTGCGGGCCGACGCCGCGGAAGAGTGACGTGAAAGCGCTGTTGGTCAGGACCACGTCCCAGGCCTGGTCGACGACGAGGGACGGGAAGGGGACGGCCTCCAGGAATGTGGTGTAGTCCCGGAGGTAGGCCTGCGCCTCGGAACGAACGGGGACGGACCGCGGCGCAGGCCGCTGCCCTCCTGCCTGATGTGCCATCGGGAGGTCACCCCTCTTGCCTATGCGGCCTTCACGCGGCGCCTTGATCCTGCTTCTCATCCATGAGGCGTGTCAACTATCGTGGCATTCCATGCCGGTTGACGGCTGAAATTGGCCACAGTTGTGGCGAGACCTGGATGCGAGTTCGAACGACCGGTTACCCTCCGGGAAGTTCACGGCACCCCGCCTTTGTGAGAAGCCTGTGAGAGACGTAGGAGATCTGTCGGTGACGGATGGCATCGAGGATCCGGGCGCCACGGCCTCGGCCGCGCTGCCGGCCGTCGTCGCACGCGTCACCGCGCTGGCCGACCGGCTCGGCGTGCCCCAGGCGGAGGTCTTCGACGTCGGCCGCCTCTCCGCGGCCTCCGGCGTGCCGGAGCCCGTGGTCAGAACCCTGCTCAGCGGCCGGTCCGCGGGCGAGCCGGACGTGCAGGCCCGCTTCCTGCAACGGCTCGACCTGCTGCGCCGCACCCGCCTGAAGCCCAACGGACGCCGCTACACACAGCAGGAGATCGCCGACGGCGCGGGCATGTCGCGGCAGCAGGCGGGCGCCCTCATCAACGGCGACCGGCGCCCCACCATGGAGCACTGCGACGCCATCCAGCGCTTCTTCCGGGTGCACGCCGGCTTCCTCACCGCCGAGGATCCCGAGGCCCTCGCGGGGGCCCTCCAGCACACCGAGCAGGAACTGCTCCAGCGGCTCGCCGACCGGGAGCGGGAGGCGGACACGGCCGCCGACGACCCGCTGGAGCGGCTGCTGCAGGACCACGGCGTGCGCGGGATCGCCTGGCGGGCCGCGCAACTGCCCACCGACCAGCACCGCGACAAGGTCGCCGAGTGGCTGGACATGCTTCTGGAGAGCGTCAAGCGGCCCGAGTCGTGATGCCGGGAAGGCGCGTGCGCATCCGCAGGGACATGCGCCGGCTGTGCGCCGAGCTCGTCGGCGAGGTGACGCTGCCGGCGCCGGCCCGGCCCGCCGATCTGTACACCGCGCTGTGCGAGGCGATGAGCCGGCGGCGCGGGCGGCCCGTCCGCTTCCGCACGGCCGCCTTTCCGGCCGGCACCGCCAGCGGGCTGTGGCTCGACATGACCGACCAGGACCTGGTCCTCGTCGAGGAACGCACAGCCCCCGATCACCAGTTGGTGATCCTCGGCCATGAGCTGTGGCACATGCGCGCCGGGCACCACGGCCACCACGTGGACGGTGTCCAGGTGGCCGCGCGCCTGCTCGACGACGGCGCGGATCTCCAGGCGGCCGTGCGTCGGGCCGCCGCGCGCAGCCGGTTCGACCTCGCCGAGGAGGGGGAAGCAGAGAGCTTCGGTCTGCTGCTGGCCAGCAAGTTCCGTACGTGGCTGGCGGGTTCGACCCTGCGCGGAAGGGTGCAGCGCGACCATCTGGCCGGGCGGATCGAGACCTCCCTCGGCTACCTGGGGCGGCGGGTGGAGGGGGACGGCCCGGGCGGAAGCCGGCCCTAGTCGCGGCTCCGAGGGGGGCGTCCTGAGTCGGGTCCGCCTGAGCCGAGGGGGCGTTTCCGAGTCCGCTCCGCCTGAGCCGAGTGGGCGAACCGGCGCGGAGCGCGAGGGCATTGTCAGTGGTGGGCGGCAAGCTGGAGACGCGCCACCGCCGTGCGGAGGCGCCGTGCGCCGTCCGGGCGACCGGGCGGGTGACCGTGTGACGCCGAAACCGGGGAGACCGAGCCATGCCCACCGCCGTGCTGACCGACCACGAACGCACCGCCGTCCAGGCCTATCTCAGGCTCCTGTCCACGGTGCGCGCCGCCTTCGACGACGGCCCGCCGGGCGGCGCCCGCCCCGCGGTGGTCCCGCCCTCCGTGCTCGCCGAGGCTGAGCAGGCGCTGGCGCGGGCGGGCCTGACGGGCAACGAGGAGGAGTTCTTCCGGATCCTGCACCGCTGGTGCCCCGGGCCGTGACCCCGTGCCCCCCTCAGGCGCGCGGGACCGCCACCGCGGTGACCACCAGGCCCTGGACCACGGTCCAGCGGCCCTCGAAGTGGCCGACGCGCCGTCCGTCGACCACGGGCCCCGGGACGAGGAGCCGGGCGCGGAAGCCGCCGTGCAGGGCCGGACCCGCCGGGGTGCCCACCTCGATGTCCGCCTCCTCGAAGTCCAGCCACTCGCGCGTGAGCGGGAACCAGGCCTTGTAGACGGACTCCTTGGCGCTGAAGAGCAGCCGGTCCCAGTGCACACCGGGGTGCAGCGTGGCCAGTTGCGCCAGGCGCCGCTGCTCGGCGGGCAGGGCGATGGTGGCCAGCACGCCGTCGGGCAGCGGGGCGTGGGGTTCGGCGTCGATGCCGAGGGAGGCCAGGTCGGTGGTGCGGACCAGGGCCGCGGCACGGTAGCCGACGCAGTGGGTCATGCTGCCCGTCAGCCCGTCCGGCCAGCGCGGGGCGCCGCGCTCGCCGGGCAGCACGGGCTGCGGCGGCACGCCGAGCTTCTCCATGGCCAGGCGGGCACAGGCACGCACACCGGCGAACTCGCGCCGGCGCTTGTCGACCGCCTGCGCCACCACCGCCTGCTCCTCGGGGTGGAGCGGGGCCTGGTCGGTCCCGTCGTCGCCGTACGCCTCCACGGACACCACCGAGTCCGGCAGCAGGTCCTCGATCACCGGGTTCCGACCTCCAGGGGAAGTATGCGGCGCGGTCGGCCCGGGGGAGCCGAGCGCTTCCGCCATTCTCGGGGGTACCCGACCGACACCTCCTCGAAGCGGACGCCCTCGTGGTGGGTGGTCCGCGGAATGTGGAGGTGGCCGTAGACCATGGCGGCCACGCGGAACCTGCGGTGCCAGTCGGCGGTGCGCCGGGTGCCGCACCACATGGCGAACTCCGGGTACCACAGGACGTCCGTCGGGTGCCGATGGAGCGGGTAGTGGTTGACGAGCACGGTCGGCAGATCGCCGGGGATCTCCGCGAGCCTGCGCTCGGTCTCGGCGACCCGGGCCGCGCACCAGGCCTCGCGGCTCGGATAGGGGTCCGGGTGCAGCAGGAACTCGTCCGAGCAGACCACGCCCGTGCCGTGCGCGTAGGCCAGTCCCTCGTCCTTGGTCGCGCAGCCGGCAGGCAGGAAGGAGTAGTCGTACAGCAGGAACAGCGGTGCCACGGCCACCGGGGCGCCCGGACCGTCCCAGACCGGGTAGGGGTCCTCGGGCGTCGTGACGCCCAGTTCGCGGCACAGCTCGACCAGGTACTCGTACCGGGCGACGCCCCGCAGGGTGACGGTGTCGCTCGGATGGGTCCACAGCTCGTGGTTGCCGGGGGCCCAGACCACCTTGCGGAACCGGCTCGCCAGCGTCTTCAGGGCCCAGCGGATGTCCGCGACGGTCTCCGCCACGTCGCCGGCCACGAGCAGCCAGTCGTCCTCCCGCTCGGGCGCCATCCGCTCGACCAGGGCCCGGTTCTCGCTGTAGCCGATGTGCAGGTCGCTGATGGCGAGCAGCCGCCCGGCCCCACCGGCCTCTTCCGTCACTTCTCGCCCCCTGTCACCCACCTGATGGGCACCACAAGAACACATCCGGCGGCACGGAGACAAGCGCCTCCCGGGCCGGCCGCGGACGCGCACCCGCGGTGGACCGGGCCGTGCCTCCGGGTGGCGCGACGCGCTCTGCGGAGGTCGTATGATCGCCCCAACACCGTCGCCTCAACTCCCTTTCTCGCAGGGCGATTTGGTGTCCCTCCTTCCCCTCTGGCCGGGCTCGGCCCGCTTCGCCGTGCCCGCGACCCCCCGAAAGGCGGCCCGCATGGTCTCCCGCGTACGCGTCTGGCTCAACCGCACGTACGCGGAGAACGTCTTCTTCATGGATCAGCTGCGGAGAAATCCCGCTGACCGGGCCGTCGAGATCCATGCCACGCACGGCGACGCCGACTCGCCCGTGCTGGCCGCCGCCGACACCGCCGTGCTCGAACCGGAAGGCCTTTCCCCGGCCGCCTACGTCGAGTACGCCCTCGACCAGTGCGCGCGGCGCGGCATCGACGTGTTCGTTCCACGGCTGAACCAGACCGCGATCGTGGCGCACCGCGCCGACTTCGCGGCGGTGGGCACCGCGTTGCTCGCGCCGACGCCGGAGGCGGTGGCCGTCTTCGCGGACAAGGCGACGGCGTACGAGGCGGCCCGGTCGATCGGCGTGCCGGTTCCGCCGTGGTGGCGGGTCCGCACGGCCGGCGAACTCATAGCGGCCGTCACGGAGTTGGAGGAGGCCGGGCATCTGGCGTGCTTCAAGCCCGCGGCCGGTGCGGGCGGCGTCGGCTTCCGCGTCATCACGCGCGCGCCCTTCTCGCTGCGGCAGTTGAGCGGCTTCCCCGGCCCGCACGTCCCGCTGGACCTGGTCCTGCGGGCACTGGAACAGGCGGACGGTCCGGTGGACTGGCTGGTGATGCCCCGGCTGGAGCAGCCGGAGGTGTCGGTCGACTGCCTGACCGGGCCGGACAACCGGATCCGGCTGGCCGTGGGACGCACCAAGAACGGCCGCCGCCGCGGCTTCACGCTGCACGAGCAGTGGCTGGAGCCCGCCCGGCGGATCGCGGAGGGCTTCGGGCTGCACTATCTGTCCAACATCCAGTTCCGGATGTACGGCGACCGCCCGGTGCTCCTCGACGTGAACCCGCGCCCGGCGGGCGGACTTCATCAGCTCGCGCAGTGCGGGATCAACGCCCCCTGGGCCGCGGTGCGGTTGGCGCTGGGCGAGGATCCGGGGGTGGTGGCGCCGTCGTTCCTCGGGCAGGACTACACGGTGGTGTCGGGGCCGCGTCCGCTGCGGCCGGAGGCGATGGTCCGGCCGCGGACCGGGATGCCCGCACAGACCGCGGCGGCCCGCACGGGGGCTCCGGCATAGCGGCCCGTCCGGCACTGGCAGGGACCAATCACGGCGTCATCCCTTGACACCCGGATTGGTCCATACCAACTTGGTCTGCGCACCTCCTGCACGGTCCGCTCTGCGGCTCTCTGCACTTCTGCACCTCTGCACCTCTGTGCCTCCCGAACACCCCCATATCTACAGGGAGATAGCGTGCGCGACACACTGAGACGTCCCGGACGTCGGCTTCTCGCCCTGCTCGGTTCCGCGGCCCTGGCGCTCGCCGGGGCCATCGCCCTGCCCGGCACGGCCCACGCGGCCAACATCCTGAACAACCCCGGCTTCGAGTCGGGCGGCCTCTCCCCCTGGACCTGCACCGGCAACCTCGGTTCGGTGGTCTCCTCCCCCGTGCACGGCGGCTCCAAGGCCCTCGCCGGCGCGGTGACGTCGAGCGACACCGCCCAGTGCAGCCAGACCGTCCCGGTCCAGCCGAACACGACGTACAAGCTGAGCGGCTGGGTGCGTGGCTCCTACGTCTACCTCGGCGTGGACGGCGGCGCCTCGACCTGGACCTCGTCCCCGTCGGCGTACAGCCAGCTGACGGTCTCCTTCACCACCGGCGCCGGCCAGACCAGCGCGAACGTCTACGTCCACGGCTGGTACGCGCAGGGCACCTACTACGCCGACGACATCAGCCTGGACGGCCCCGGCGGCGGCGGTGGCGGCGACACCCAGGCGCCGACCGCGCCGACGGGCCTGAGCTCCACCGGCAAGACGTCCTCCAGCGTGTCGCTGAAGTGGAACGCCGCCACGGACAACGTGGGCGTGACGGCGTACGACGTCTACAGCGGCTCCAGTCAGGTGCTGAGCGTCTCCGGTACGACCGCCACGGTGAGCGGCCTGTCGCCGAGCACCTCCTACACCTTCACGGTCAGGGCGCGCGACGCCGCCGGGAACGTCTCGGGGGCCTCCAACGCCGTCACGGTCACCACGGACGCCGGCAGCGGCGGCGGTGGCGGCGGGTTCAAGCAGGCGGCTCCTTATCTGTACGAGGGCTGGGGCAGCCCGCCGAGCCCGACCTCGGTGATGAGCGCGACCGGCATCAAGTGGTTCACGATGGCGTTCGTGCTCGACTCGGGGGGCTGCACGCCGTCCTGGGACGGCCAGCGGCCGCTGACCGGCGGCGTCGACCAGACCGCCATCAATCAGATCCGCTCGGCGGGCGGTGACATCGTCCCGTCGTTCGGCGGCTGGAGCGGCAGCAAGCTCGGCGCCAACTGCTCCTCCGCGAGCGCGCTGGCCGGGGCGATCCAGAAGGTGATCAACGCCTACGGCCTGAAGGCGATCGACATGGACGTCGAGAACTCGGACGAATTCGAGAACGAGGCCGTGCAGGCCAAGATCCTCACCGCGTTGAAGACCGTCAAGGCCAACAACCCCGGTCTGCGGACGATCGTGACCTTCGGCACCTCGACGACCGGCCCGACCTACTACGGCAACCGGCTCATCGAGCAGGCCAAGTCGCTGAACGCGGACATCGACGTCTTCACCATCATGCCGTTCGACTTCGGCGGCGGTGCCAACATGTACGGCAACACGGTGAACGCGGCCGAGGGCCTGAAGGCCAAGCTGAAGTCGACCTTCGGCTGGGACGACGCCACCGCGTACTCCCACATCGGCATCTCCGGCATGAACGGCCTGTCCGACCAGCAGGAGAACACGACTCCGGCCATCTGGACTCAGGTACGTGACTGGGCCAACGGCCACCACATCGCCCGGCTCGCCTTCTGGTCGGTCAACCGCGACCGGCCGTGCCCGGGCGGCGGCGTGGCCGAGAACTGCTCCGGCATCAACCAGAACAACTGGCAGTTCACCTCCATCACCGCGGGCTTCACCGGCTGAGCGGCACCTGACACCCCGTGCGGGAACACGTCCGGAACTTCTTCCGGAAATTTTCCGCCCGGGGTGTATCAGGGTCCGGGCCGTCGACTCTCAAGGGTGGGGGCGACGGGGAAGACGGGGGAACCACGGGGGAACGGGGGGCGGGACGGTCGGTCGCACTACGGGGGAGCGACCGACCGGACCCGCAGGCTATCCGAGGTACGCCAGGCCTGGGTGGACGGCGAGGTAGCCGTCGACGAGGCGGTGGGCCACGTTCACGGAGTCGATCAGCGGGTGCAGCGCGAAGGCCTTCACGGCCGTCGCGCGGGAGCCCGACGCGGCCGCGGCCAGCACCTCGCGCTCGACCGCCTTGACCGCGCAGACCAGCCCGGTCGCGTGCCCGGGCAGCGGGTCCACCGAGACCGGGTGGGCGCCGCTCGCGTCGACCAGGCAGGGCACCTCGATGACGGCCTCGGCGTCCAGCACCGAAAGGGTGCCCCGGTTGCGGACGTTGAGGATCAGTGTGGTGCGCTCGTCGCGGGCGATGGCCCGCATCAGGGCGAGGGCGACCTTCTCGTAGCCGCCGGAGAGGTCGTCGGCCTCCCGGTCCCCCGCGCCCGCCGACTCGCGGTTCTCCGCCATGTAGGTGGCCTCGCGCTCGGCGCGGGTGCGGTTCCAGGCCGGGAGGGCGGCGGCCTCCGGGTCCCGCAACTCCTCGTAGAACCCGGCCTGCTGGTCGCGCAGGAAGGCGCCGCGGGTCTTGCCGGCCCGCTGGTAGGCCCGTACGGCCTCGCGGTTGAAGTAGTAGTAGTGCAGGTACTCGTTGGGGATCGCGCCCAGCGACCGGAGCCAGTCGGCGCCGAAGAGCCTGCCCTCCTCGAAGGAACCGAGCAGTTCGGTGTCGGCGAGCAGGCGCGGGAGTTCGTCCCGGCCGGCCACACGCAGTCCGCGTACCCAGCCGAGGTGGTTGAGGCCGACGTAGTCGATCCATGCCCGCCCCGGGTCGGCGCCGAGCACGCGGGCGATGCGCCGGCCGAGACCCACCGGCGAGTCGCAGATGCCGATCACCCGGTCGCCGAGATGGCGGGCCATGGCCTCGGTGACCAGCCCGGCCGGGTTGGTGAAGTTGATGACCCAGGCGTCGGGCGCGAGGCGGGCCACCCGCCGGGCGATCCCGACGGCGACGGGCACCGTGCGCAGCCCGTAGGCGATGCCGCCCGCGCCCACCGTCTCCTGGCCGAGCACCCCTTCGGCGAGCGCCACCCGCTCGTCCTCCGCGCGTCCCTCCAGGCCGCCGACGCGGATGGCGGAGAACACGAAGTCGGCGCCGCGCAGGGCCTCGTCCAGGTCGGTGGTGGCCCGCACCACCGGCGCGTCCGGCACCCCGGCGGCCTGTTCGGTCAGCACCCTGGTCACCGCCGACAGCCGTCCGGCGTCCAGGTCGTGCAGGACGACCTCGGTGACCCGGCCCTCGGCGCGGTCGGCGAGCAGTGCCCCGTACACCAGCGGCACACGGAATCCGCCGCCGCCCAGAATCGTCAGCCTCACGCCTGCACCCTACGTCCACGCCCGCCGCCGGGGGCGCCGGGCCGGGGCGGGGCGAGGTCGGACGTCCCTTCTGTCGCGGTGAAGCCTTGAACTCCCGTTCCGTGCAAGGACTTTCTTCGTTTTAACTCTTGACGGCGGCGGAACCCGGGGGCACATTGGCCGCGCACACCTCGATGAGAGCGCTCTCAGACCTTCCGCAACGCGCTCGCAGGACCTCCCCGGACGTGTTCGAGCACGGCGTCGAGCACCCCCACTCCGTACCCGAGAGGCACCCCCATGAGTGAATCTTCCGTCGCGCCCGCCGGTGCGCGCCGCAGACGTTCCGTGCGGCGCGCGCTCGTCGCCGCCCTCGGCACGCTCGGTCTGGCGGCGGCCGCCGCCACCGCCGGGACGCTGCCCGCGAACGCCTCCGCCCCCACTCCCCCGTCGGGCTGGACCCAGGTCTTCCTCGACGAGTTCGACGGCCCGGCCGGCACCGGCGTCAACACCGCCAACTGGCAGTACGACACCGGCACTTCCTACCCCGGCGGCGCCGCCAACTGGGGCACCGGCGAGATCGAGACGATGACGTCAAGCACCAGCAACGTCTCCCTCGACGGCAACGGCAACCTGCTCATCACCCCGCGCCGGGACGCCGCCGGCAACTGGACCTCGGGCCGCATCGAGACCAAGCGCACCGACTTCCAGCCCCCGTCCGGCGGCAAGCTGCGCGTGCAGGCCCGCGTCCAGATGCCCAACGTCACCGGCGCCGCCGCCAAGGGGTACTGGCCCGCCTTCTGGATGCTGGGCGCGCCCTTCCGCGGCAACTACTGGAACTGGCCGGGAGTCGGCGAGCTGGACATCATGGAGAACGTCCAGGGACTCAACACCAACTGGGCGACCATGCACTGCGGCACCAACCCGGACGGGCCCTGCAAGGAGACCACGGGCCTCGGCGGTTCGACCTCGTGCCCCGGCGCCACCTGCCAGGCCGGCTTCCACACGTACGCCATGGAGTGGGACAGGTCGACCAGCCCCGAGCAGATCCGCTTCTACGTCGACGACGTCAACTTCCACACCGTGCGATCCACCGATGTGGACGCAACAACCTGGGCCAACGCGACCAACCACGGGTACTTCGTCATCCTGAACGTGGCGATGGGCGGCGGCTTCCCGGGCGCGTTCGGCGGCGGCCCCGACGGCGGCACCCAGCCAGGCCACCCGATGACCGTGGACTACGTCCAGGTGCTCCAGTCCTCCGGCGGTGGGAGCGGTACCACGCCTCCCCCGTCCGGCAACCGGGACGCCTACAGCCCCATCCAGGCCGAGTCCTACGACAGCCAGAGCGGCGTCATCACCGAGGCGACCACCGACGCCGGCGGCGGCCAGAACATCGGTGCCGTCGCGAACGGCGACTGGACCCTCTACAAGGGCGTGAACTTCGGCTCCACCGCGGCCCGGCAGTTCTACGCGCGGGTCGCCAGTGGCGCCGCGCCCGGGGTCAGCGGACTGGTCGAGGTGCGCCTGGACAACCGCGGCAACGCCCCCGTCGGCAGCTTCGCGCTGGCCAACACCGGAGGCTGGCAGTCCTGGAGGACGGTCCCGGCGAACATCAGCCCGGTGACCGGCACGCACGACGTGTACCTCACCTTCAGCAGCGGGCAGCCGGCGGACTTCGTGAACGTCAACTGGTTCGACTTCGGTCACTGACCGGCAAGCGGGCCCGGGCACCGGGCTCCACGCACACGCGTGGGGCCCCGGTGGCGTTCCGTAGGCGGGGCGTGTGGTGGGGCGGGGGGTACGGGGCGGGACCGTGGGCCGGGTCGCGGCCGTGAGCGGGGTCGTGTCGTCGGCGCCCGTGCGTCGCGTGCATGATCCGAACGCGACATGGAAGACGCTCACTGTGAGCGAAGCAGCCGTGACCGCGCCCCGGCCCGTTGCGCGCCGGGTCCCGCCCGAGGGTGCCGCCGCGCACCGGACGCGCCCACTTCGGGCGTCGATCGGGGTGAAGGATCCGCCGTACGAGGACACCCTGTATATGGACGAGCCGGTCGCGCCGTACATGGACGAGCCGGTCGCGCCCGGCACAGTGATCACCCCGCCGGCCGGGGATCTGCGAGGCACCCTGGCAGGGAGACCTGCTGGAGACGGCCACCAGGTCCCCAGACAGCAAGGGAGTTGACGCGGAATGAGCAAGAAGCCCACCGAGGCGGCGGCAGATGCCGCCCGGGCGGCGGACTCCGGCCCACCGGCCGCCCGCGGCCGGGCACCGACCGCAGCCGCGAAGCCCACGACCCCGAGCCCCGGCTCCGGGAAGAACCAGGCGCCGGACGCGGACGCCGATGTCCGGGTGCCAGTGGGGGCAGCCGCCGATTGGGTGAATCCGCTGCGTGACGCCCGGGACCGGCGGCTGCCGCGGATCGCGGGGCCGTCCGGACTCGTGATCTTCGGCGTGACCGGTGACCTGTCCCGCAAGAAACTGATGCCCGCCGTCTACGACCTGGCCAACCGCGGACTGCTGCCCCCGGGCTTCTCCCTGGTCGGCTTCGCCCGGCGGGACTGGGAGGACCAGGACTTCGCGGAAGTGGTGCACGACGCCGTCAGGGAGCACGCGCGTACGCCGTTCCGCGAGGAGGTCTGGCAGCAGCTCTCCGAGGGCATGCGGTTCGTCCCCGGCGACTTCGACGACGACACCGCGTTCAAGCACCTGCGCGCGGCGGTGGAGGACCTGGACTCCTCCCGCGGCACGGGCGGCAACTATGCCTTCTACCTCTCCGTACCGCCGAGGTTCTTCCCCAAGGTCGTGCAGCAGCTCAAGAAGCACGGCCTGGCCGAGGGTCCTCGGGGCGCCTGGCGGCGGGCGGTGATCGAAAAGCCGTTCGGTCACGATCTGGCGAGCGCCCGGGAGCTGAACCGGATCGTGCACGAGGTGTTCGACCCGGAGCAGGTCTTCCGCATCGACCACTACCTGGGCAAGGAGACCGTCCAGAACATCCTGGCGCTCCGCTTCGCCAACCAGATGTACGAGCCGGTCTGGAACCGCTCCTACGTCGACCACGTGCAGATCACCATGGCCGAGGACATCGGCATCGGCGGCCGGGCCGGCTACTACGACGGCATCGGCGCGGCCCGCGACGTCATCCAGAACCACCTTCTGCAGCTGATGGCGCTCACCGCGATGGAGGAACCCATCGCCTTCGACGCCGAGGCGCTGCTGACCGAGAAGCTGAAGGTGCTGAAGTCGGTGCGGCTGCCCGAGGACCTGGGCGCCCACACCGTGCGCGCCCAGTACGCGACGGGCTGGCAGGGCGGCCGTCAGGTCGTCGGCTACCTCCAGGAGGAGGGCATCGACGGGCGGTCGAAGACCGACACGTACGCGGCGCTGCGCCTGGAGATCGACAACCGCCGCTGGGCCGGTGTCCCGTTCTACCTGCGCACCGGAAAGCGCCTGGGCCGCCGGGTCACCGAGATCGCGGTGGTCTTCCAGCGGGCCCCGCACTCGCCCTTCGACTCCACCGCCACCGAGGAGCTGGGCGAGAACGCGATCGTGATCCGCGTCCAGCCGGACGAGGGCATGACGGTCAGGTTCGGCTCCAAGGTGCCGGGCACGTCGATGGAGATCCGGGACGTGACGATGGACTTCGCCTACGGCGAGTCCTTCACGGAGTCCAGCCCTGAGGCGTACGAACGCCTCATCCTTGACGTGCTGCTCGGTGACGCCAACCTGTTCCCGCGCCACCAGGAGGTCGAGGAGTCCTGGAAGATCCTCGATCCGGTGGAGACGTACTGGGACGGCAACGGCAGGCCCGCGCAGTACCCGGCGGGCACCTGGGGTCCGCCGGAAGCCGACGAGATGCTCGCACGAGACGGACGGAGCTGGCGCAGGCCATGAAGATCGACCTGACCGACACCACCGCGGGAGAGATCAACAAGGCGCTGGTGCGGGGCCGCCGCGACATCGGCACACCCGCCGTGGGCATGGTCCTGACGATGGTCATCGTCACGGACGAGGAGAACGCCTACGACTCGCTGAAGGCCGCCGAGGAGGCCTCGCGCGAGCACCCCTCGCGCACCCTGCTCGTCATCAGGCGGCACGCCCGCACCCTGCGCGACCGCACGCACTGCCGGCTGGACGCGGAGGTACGGGTCGGCTCCGAGGCCGGTACCGGCGAGACGGTCGTGCTGCGCACCTACGGCGAGGTGTCCGACCACGCCGACTCGGTGGTGCTGCCGCTGCTGCTGCCGGACGCTCCGGTCGTCGTCTGGTGGCCGGTGGACGCGCCGGAGAACCCCGCGCAGGATCCGCTGGGCAGGCTGGCGCAGCGCAGGATCACCGACCTGTACGCCGTCGATCGCCCGCTGGAGATCCTCCAGGCGCGCGTGCGCACCTACGCCCCCGGCGACACCGACCTCGCCTGGACCCGGCTCACCCCCTGGCGCTCGATGCTGGCCGCGGCCCTGGACCAGGCCCGGATGCGGGTCACCTCGGCGGCCGTGGAGGCCGAGGCGGACAACCCGAGCGCGGAGCTGCTGGCCCGCTGGCTGGAGGCCCGGCTGGGTGTGCGGACGGACCGTGTGGTCTCCGCCGGCCCGGTCGTCACGGCCGTACGGCTGGGCACCGACAACGGGGAGGTCGTCATCGACCGGCCCGAGGGCCCGCTGGCCACGCTGACCCTGCCGGGCCAGCCGCCGCGCACGCTCGCGCTGAAGGTGCGTCCTCTCTCCGAGCTCATCGCCGAGGAGCTGCGCCGCCTCGACGCCGACGAGATGTACGCCGTCGCGCTGCGCGGCGAGGGCGCCAAGGAGACCGTCTGAATGTCCGACATCCAGGAAGTGAGCTGACATGGCATCGATGCAGTTGGGTCTCGTCGGCCTCGGCAAGATGGGCGGCAACATGCGGGAACGCCTCCGCAACGCCGGCCTCACCGTGGTGGGCTACGACCGCAATCCGGACGTGTCCGACGTCAACAGCCTGGTCGAGCTCGTGGACCGGCTCGAGGCACCGCGCACGGTCTGGGTGATGGTGCCGGCCGGCGGCGCCACCCAGGGGGTCATCGACCAGCTGGCGACCCTGCTCAAACCCGGCGACATCGTCGTCGACGGCGGCAACTCCCGGTGGACGGACGACGAGAAGCACGCCAAGCAGTTGCACGCACGGGGCGTCGGCTTCGTCGACGCGGGCGTCTCCGGTGGCGTGTGGGGCCTGGAGAACGGCTACGCGCTGATGGTGGGCGGCGACGAGGAGCACGTCCGGTGGCTGAAGCCGATCTTCGACGCGCTCAAGCCGGAGGGACCGTACGGCTTCGTGCACGCGGGCAAGGTGGGCGCGGGGCACTTCGCGAAGATGGTCCACAACGGCATCGAGTACGCGATGATGCAGGCCTACGCCGAGGGCTGGGAGCTTCTGGAGACCGTGGACTCGGTCACCGACGTGCGCGAGGTGTTCCGCTCCTGGACGCAGGGCACCGTCATCCGCTCCTGGCTCCTTGACCTCGCCGTCGACGCCCTGGACGACGACGAGCACCTGAAGAAGCTGCGCGGCTACGCGGAGGACTCCGGCGAGGGCCGCTGGACGGTGGAGGCCGGCATCGACCACGCCGTGCCGATGCCCGCGATCACCGCCGCCCTCTTCGCCCGCTTCGCGTCCCGCCAGGACGACTCCCCCCAGATGAAGATGGTCGCGGCCCTGCGCAACCAGTTCGGCGGCCACGCGGTGGAAACGGCCGCAGCGGACCAGCCGAAGAAGACCTGATCCGGCCGGCCACCCAGGTCGTGCCCGTCGGCGAGCGATGCGGCGGGGGCGCGCTGGGCCCCCCGCCGGGCGCGCGGACGTCTTGGGGGCCTCCCCGCCAGGCGCCGGGACGTGTTGGGGGGCTCCCGTTCGGGCGTGGGCACGAGCGGGGTGCCCCGCTGAGCGCAGGGCCACGGCGCGTTCGGGGCGCCGTGCCGCCAGGTTCAAGGGTCCGTTCGCCGGCCGGGCCGCCCGGGGCAAGGGCACGGGGGTGCCGACCGCCCAGTCGCACAACCGGGGGTGCCGCACGGCCAGGCGCAGGGGTGCCTTCGGGGCCGTACTGTCGGGCGCCTGGCGGAGGACCGCACGCGGGGATTCGGGACACCGCGCCGCCTGGCGCACAGGCGCCTTCGGTGGCCCCCGGCCGGGCGCACAGCGTCCTCCGGGAAGCCGCGCCCGGCGCCGGTCTTCGGCCCCCGCCCGCGCTCCACCCGCTGACCCGAGCGACCCACGCCTGCCCCACGGGGCGCACGCGCGCATTCGGGACACCGCGCCGCCTGGCGCACAGGCTCCTTCAGCGGCGCCCCGCCGCCGGACGCACAGGCGTCCCCCGGGAAGCCGCGC
>NZ_JBIBWH010000005.1:0-350902 GCF_043081205.1 Streptomyces sp. NPDC014889 | reverse complement strand
CGCACAGGCTCCTTCAGCGGCGCCCCGCCGCCGGACGCACAGGCGTCCCCCGGGAAGCCGCGCCGCCCGGCGCCGGTCTTCGGCCCTCCGCCCGCGCTCCACCCGCTGAGCCATGCCGCCGTGCCCCTGGCGCAGGGCGGAACGGGCGTGGTGGGAGCGTCGGGGCTCCAGCCGCGCGGATCCGCTGGGCGCGCAGCGCGCGGGCGGGCGCGGCCCCGGCGGTGCGGGCGGTCGGGGGCGGCTGGGTGGCTACGGACCGGTCGGCGGGGGTGCGGCCGCGTTCAGGAGTGGGGTCAGTTCTTGGGCCACCGTCTCCAACGGGCGTACGTCTCCTTCGGCGCGGGAGAGGATGATCGCGCCCTCCAGGGAGCTGATCATCAGGGTGGCCAGCGGCTCGGCCCGGTCCGGTGGTACGCCCATGCTGGTCAGGGCCTCGGCGACCGGTGACCGCCAGGCCGTGAACGCGGCGGCGGCCGCCTCCCGGGTGGACGCGCGGGTCGAGGCGCA
Organism: Streptomyces sp. NPDC014889; assembly: GCF_043081205.1. NCBI lineage: Bacteria > Bacillati > Actinomycetota > Actinomycetes > Kitasatosporales > Streptomycetaceae > Streptomyces > Streptomyces sp. NPDC014889. The sequence continues at coordinate 350,395 of NZ_JBIBWH010000005.1, read as the reverse complement.
GTCCACCGTCGCCGCGGCGACCGGGCAGCCCGAGAGGGAGCCGGCCGTCTCGTACTCGTCGGTCCACTGCCGGACCATCGCCGCGAACAGCCCGCCCGGTGTCGGCTCGGCCATGCCCGCCATGAAGCGTGCGACGCGCCGGCCCGCGTACCGGCCGGCCCATGCCACCGCCTCGTTGACCAGTTGTTCCTTGCCGCCCGGAAAGTAGTGCTGGAGGGATCCGCGGGGCGCCTCCGCCCGGGCGGCCACCTCCCGCATCCCGGTCGCGCCCACGCCGTCGCGCCGGATGAGCTGGGCCGCGCTGAAGACCATCCGCTCGCGCGGCCCCCGCTCGGTGCCCGTCATGGTCGGCCTCCCGGCTCCGTACGCGTCTCGCGGAACAGCCTATGACCGCCGTCATGAGCGGCGCTACTATGACCGCTGTCATAGCTCGGTCCCGACCCCAGGGCGGTCCTCGTGAACGTCGGCTTCATCGGTCTCGGAGTCATGGGGCAGCCCATGGCGCTCCGGCTTGCCCGCTCCGGCACTCCCCTCACCGTGTGGAACCGCACGGCCTCCCGTACCGCTCCCCTGCGCGCGGCCGGCGCCGCGGTCGCGGCGGACCCCGGCGAGGTGTTCGCCCGCTCGGACGCGGTGCTCCTGATGCTGGCGGACGACGCGGCCACCGACGCGACCCTAGGCCGCGGCGGCCCGGACTTCGCCGCGCGCGTCGCGCGGCGGGTGGTCGTCCACATGGGGACCACCTCGCCGGCCTACTCACACGCCCTGGAGTCCGACGTGCGCGACGCGGGCGGAAGCTATGTCGAGGCGCCCGTCTCCGGCTCCCGCGTCCCGGCGGAGAACGGCCGACTGGTGGCGATGCTGGCCGGTGACGAGCGCACGGTGCGGACCGTACGGCCGCTGCTCGCTCCCCTGTGCCGGGAGACCTTCCTGTGCGGCCCGGCGCCGGGCGCGCTGCTGATGAAGCTGTCGGTGAACCTGTTCCTGATCACTCTGGTGACCGGGCTCACCGAGGCGTTCCACTTCGCCGGGCGGCAGGGCCTCGACCCGCGCCTGTTCCTCGACGTCCTCGACGCGGGCCCGATGGCCGGCCCGGTCACCCGGATGAAGGCGCCCAAGCTGCTGTCCGGGGACTTCGACGTCCAGGCCGCCGCTCTCGACGTGCTGAAGAACAACCGGCTGATCGCCGAGGCCGCACGCGCGTCCGGCACCGCCTCCCCGCTGCTCGACGTGTGCCACGCCCTGTTCGAGGAGACGGTGTCGCTCGGCCACGGAGGAGAGGACATGGTGGCGGTCCTGCGGGCGATCGAGAGCCGTACGCGTACGGGTGCCGCCACTGCCCCGCTCCCGTCTCATCCGCCGGCGGCGCCCTTGGGAATGCCGTAGGCCCGGTCCACCCGCAGCCGGAGCACCAGGCGCCGGTCGCGGACCATGGTGGCGCGGTAGTCGTCCCAGTCGGGGTGCTCGCCGAGGATGTCCCGGTAGAGGCGTACCAGTTCCTCGACGGTCTCGTCGTACGGGTCCGAGGCGACCGGTGACAGGTCCGCGGTGCCCTCGGCGACCGTGTAGGCCCACCGGTCCTGGCTGGTGACGTGGTAGGACGCCCGCGGGTCCCGGCGCAGATTGCGGGTCTTGGCGCGGTCGTCGGTGAGCGAGACGCGGATGACCCGCTCGTCCGGGTCGTAGGCGTGCGCGACGTTCGAGAGCTGCGGCCGGCCGTCCCGCTTGAGCGTGACCAGTACCCCGCCGCGGCTTTCGGAGAGCAGCGCGAGCAGGGCTTCCTGTGCGGCGTCGTACGGCGTGTCCTGAGTCATACTCCGGTCAACCAGGGGGCCGAGCCCCGCATTCCCCGTGACCGCGCCCCGCCCGCCGGTTCCCGGGCGAAGGGGGCGGGGGATCCCGGCGGTCGCCCGCCGGGTTTCCCGCTTCGTCGAAGGCTGCTCGGCCGGTGCGTCCCGGCCCGGGTCCGGCCGTAGGTGCGGCTCTGGGCCGCCCGGCTCAGGACAGGTGCGCCATCGCGTCCAGGTGGGGCAGGTGGTGGTCGAGCCGCTCCCGCTTGGTGCGCAGGTAGGTGATGTTGCTCTCGCACGGCGGGATCAGCAGCGGGACCTGCTCGGCGACTTGGATGCCGTGCTGCACCAACGCCTCGCGCTTGCGAGGGTTGTTGGACATCAGACGCACCGAGCGCACACCCAGGTCGTGCAGCATCCCGGCGGCCACGCCGTAGTCGCGGGCGTCGACCGGCAGGCCGAGCGCGAGGTTGGCCTCGACCGTGTCCAGGCCCTCCGCCTGGAGGGCCATCGCCCGCAGCTTGGCGAGCAGCCCGATGCCCCGGCCCTCGTGGCCCCGCAAGTAGACGACGATGCCGCTGCCTTCGGCGACCACGGCGCGCAGTGCGGCGGCGAGCTGGTCGCCGCACTCGCAGTGCTGGGAGCCGAAGGCGTCCCCGGTCAGGCACTCCGAGTGCAGCCGCACCAGGACCCGGTCGGTGCCTATGTCGCCGTGCACCAAAGCGACTTGTTCGTCGCCGCGGTCGTGGTCCAGGTAGCCGACCGCCTCGAATTTCCCGTACACGGTGGGCAGCGGGGCATTCACGACGCGCTCCACACCCGTGCGCTGGGACGACTTCTTGCCGACTACGGCGAGGTCTTCTGTCATGATCTGATTCCTAAGCAGACACGAAAGGCCGGAAAACAATGAGTGGTTCGGAAACGCGGCCGAGGCCGACGGCACATGGTCCGTTGCCGGCGGACACCACGCAAGACGTACGGGCGCGGGGGGCGGACCTCTCACGGCAGGTGGCGGTCCTGCCGGTGGGCAGTTTCGAACAGCACGGCCCGTACCTTCCGTTGGCCACCGACACGCTGGTCGCCTGTGCCATCGCACGCCGGATCGCCGACGCGTACCCGGTGCACCTCCTGCCACCGGTGACGATCTCCTGCTCGCACGAGCACGCCGCCTGGCCGGGAACCGTCAGCATCTCCTCCGTGACCCTTCATGCGGTGGTGCGGGACATCGCGGACTCACTGCGCCGCTCCGGTGTCGAGGCCCTGGTGGTCGTCAACGGTCACGGCGGAAACTACGTGCTGGGCAACGTGGTTCAGGAGTCCTCCGCGCGCGGTGAGCGCCTCGCGCTGTTCCCCGCCGCGGAGGACTGGCAGACGGCCCTCGACTCGGCCGGGGTGCGCACGTCGCCGCTCAGCGACATGCACGCGGGGGAAATCGAGACCTCCATTCTTCTGCACGCCCATCCGGAAATGGTCCGGGCCGGTTACGAGTCCGCCGATTTCGTCGCGGACGACCGGCGGCATCTGCTCACCGCCGGAATGTCCGCCTATACCGAATCGGGCGTCATCGGCCGTCCTTCCCTGGGTTCCGCGGAAAAGGGCGAGGAGCTGCTGAACAGCCTCGCGGATTCCTTCTGTCCATATTTTTCGCTGCTCATTTCCGAGGACCTCGGGCTGCCCGGGAGCGGACGCGGATAGTCCCCTTCGGACGCGCGGCCGGGTTCCGGGGCGGCTTCGGCGCGGCGGGACCCGGCGCGCATCGCGGTGTACCAGCGGGCGACGAGGACGAGCGCGCCCGGCAGGCCGGCCACGAAGCTCAGCACGCCGTACACCACGGCCACCGTCACTCCGGTGCTCGCGCCGAGTCCGGCGGCGCCGAACGCCCAGGCGGCGACGCCCTCGCGGGGCCCGAACCCGCCCACGTTCAGCGGCAGTCCCATGGCGACCAGCGCGAGGACCGCCAGGGGCAGCAGGACGAGCACCGGGGCGGCGGGGCCCGCGACGTGCGCGGCGACCACGAACATCACGAGGTGCCCGGCCAGGACGACGGCCGAGGACAGCGCGACGCCCGGCCCGTTGCGGCGGGACAGCAGTGCCTCGCGGGCCTCGGCGAGGGCGCGGCGCAGGGCCCGCCCACGGCGTGAGGGCGCACGGTTCATGCGCAGGGCGAGGACGATGGCGAACGCGCCGGCGGCGGCGAACGCGAGCGGCGCCACGAGCTGCCGCGTCTGGTCGCGCACGGGGGACGGCAGGGTGAGCAGGACCGCCGCGCCGGTGACGGCGAGCGCGACCTGCCCGGCGACCCGTTCGAGGACGACGGCCCGCACGCCGCGCCCCAGGTCGCCGGCGCTCTGCCCGTGCCGCACCGCCCGGTGCACGTCGCCGAGGACACCGCCGGGCAGCGCCGCGTTCAGGAACAGCGCACGGTAGTAGTCGGCCACGGCCGGGCCGAGCGGCAGCCGGATGCGCAGTCCGCGGGCCACCAACTGCCAGCGCCAGGCGCTGAACACGGTGGTGACCAGCCCGATGCCGAGCGCCAGGACGAGGGTCGGCGTGTCGATCCGCCGCAGCCCGTCCAGGAAGACACCGGTGCCCAGCCGCCACAGCAGGAAGGCGAGGATGACGAGTCCGGTGACGGTCCCGAAGTGGGTTCGCACCGCACGGGTGTTGAGGCGGGAGAGCGCGGCGGCGAGCGGGCTGCGGGCGCGGTCGGCGGCGGATGTGCCGTGTGAACGGGGCGCGTTGGGCGCTTCATGCGTTCCCGCGCCCGCCTCCGGTTCACGCACGCGGGGTGCGTCCACCGTCTGCGCCCTCATGCGGCACGGTCCGTCGGCCGGGACAGCGCCAGGAGGTCGTTGTGGTGCACGACGACCTCCAACTCCCCTGCCGCGCAGGCCTCCAGGCGGTCGGCGAGGTAACGGTCTGCGCGCGGCCTCAGCTCGGGACGCTGTTCGACGGCCGCGCCGACCCAGCCGCGCAGCCACTGGGCGGTCAGTTCGCGCTGATCGGGGCCGAGCCACCAGGCGCTCGGGTGCACCCGTACGGTGGCGCCGTGCGCGGCGAAGGCCTCGCAGGCCGCCTCGACGGCGTCGGGACCGAGCAGTCCCGTACGCCGCTGGTGGGCGTTGAACGCCTCGGTGATCTCGGCGTCCAGCGGATCGGCCGGGGTCAGTTCGACCCGGCCGGCCACCGAGAGCGTGAGCAGCGCGGGGCAGCCCGCTCCGGCGCAGGCCGCGGCGAGGGTGTCGATCTCCTCGCGGGTCAGGACGTCCAGCAGCGCGGAGGCCGTGACCAGGGACGCGCCGGACAGGGCGTCAGGGGTGAGCCGGGCCACGTCGCCGCGCCGGGTCTCCACGGTGACCCGGCTGCCGTCGGCGGCGGCGCGGGGGGAAGCCACGGCGGCGAAGTGCAGCAGGTAGGGGTCGCGGTCGTGCAGGACCCAGTGCTGGGCGCCGTCGAGCCGTGGGGCGAGCCAGCGGCCCATCGAGCCGGTGCCGCAGCCGAGGTCGTGCACGACGAGCCCGCCGTGCCGGCTCGGCAGGTTCACCAGCCGGATCCGCAGCGGGTCGAGCAGCTCCGTGGCCCGCGCGGTGGCGTCCGCCGCCTCGCGGAGCTGCAACCACTCGGGCGCGTACCGGGGCGGCTCCTCCTCCTGCGCCCCGCCCTCCCGGAGCCTCACGGTGGCCCGTTCGCCGGGCCGCTGGGCGGGCCCTGCCCCCGGAATCACCCCCGGGGACACGGTGGCCTGGGCCGCCTGTGGGGAGAGCGCGCCGGATTCCGCCATGGCCGAGGGGTCCTTTCCTGCGAGCCGCGCCGCCTCGGCGGCGGGCCGTCCTGCCACTCCGGTGGCGGGGACGGACCGCTCCCGCGGGCCCGGCTGGGACGGGATGGTGCCGGTGGGACGGGCGGTCTCCGTGGACGTGTCCGGCGTGGTCATGCCGCCCTCCGGGGTTCCTTCGGCAGCCGGCCGAGCACACCGGCCACGCTGCGGGCGGTGTTGGCCCAGCCGTCGAGGGCGGCACGCCGGCCTCGGGCGGCGGACTTCAGCCGGCGTCGTACGTCGGCCTCGCCGAACCAGCCGCGCAGTTCGGCGGCGAGGGCCGCGGGGTCCTCCGGCGGTACGAGGATGCCGGGCACCCCGCCGTCGGGGGCGCGGCCGACCGCCTCGCCCACCCCGCCGACGTCGGTCGCGAGCACCGGGATCCCCCGTGCGAGGGCCTCGGTGACCGCCATGCCGTACGTCTCCGCGTAGGAGGCGAGGACCATCAGGTCGGCGGCGGCGTAGCTGGCGTCGAGTTCGGCTCCGGCGCGCGGTCCGACCAGGTGGAAACGGTCCTGCAGACCGTGCTCCGCGATCAGGCGGCGCAGCCGGTCGACGTAGGCGGGGTCCTGGGTGAGCGCGCCGACGCAGGTACAGCTCCACGGCAGGTCGGTGACCGCGGCCAGCGCCTCCACCAGCCGGTGCTGTCCCTTGCGCGGGGTGACGGAGGCGACGCACAGCAGCCGCGAGACCCCGTCGGTGCCGGGGGCGAGGGGCGCGATGTCGGCGCCGGGCGCGGCGGCGTGGACCCGGTCGGGGGCGAGGCCGTGGTGGGAGACGAGACGGCGCACCGCCCAGTCGCTGGTGGCGACGACGGCGGACACCGCGCGCAGCACCTGCCGTTCCCTGGCGTCCAGTTCGGCGGCCACGGCCGGGTCGAGTCCCGTCTCGTCGCCGAGCGGCAGGTGGACGAGGACGGCCAGGCGCAGCCGTTCGGCCTCGGGCACGACGGTCTCGGGCACGCCGCAGGCGACCAGTCCGTCGAGGAGGACGACGGCGCCGTCCGGCAACTCCCGCAGAATCCGTGCGAGTTCCGCGCGGGCCTCGGCGTCGGGGCGGGGCCAGGCGCCGTTCACGGGATGCGCCCGGACCTGCCAGCCGAAGCCGGGCAGGTCGAGGCTCACCCGGCGGTCGTAGGCGTTGCCGCCGCTCGGGGTGGCCGGGTCGTCGACGCCGCCCGGCAGGACGAAGTGCACGGTGCGCAGGGACATGGGGATGATCCCGACGTTCTCCGAGCCGGCGCGTTGCGCGGGCAGGTAGGCCAGGGGCGAGGGGCGGTGAACGGTCGTGTCGGTCACAGCGCACGCTCGTAACTCGCCCAGGCGACGTGCGACTCGTGGAGGGTGACGGTGAGGCCGGCCAGGCCCTTGGCGCCCTCGCCCAGGGCGCCCTTGTGGATCCGCTCGGCGAGCCGGTCGGCGATGACCTTGGCCAGGAACTCCGTGGAGGTGTTGATGCCGGCGAAGTCGGGCTCGTGGTCGAGGTTGCGGTAGTTCAGCTCGGCCACCACGGCGCCCAGTTCCTGCGTGGCGAGCCCGATGTCGACGACGATGTTGTCGTCGTCGAGCTGTTCGCGCCGGAAGGTGGCGTCCACGAGGAACGTGGCGCCGTGCAGACGCTGCGCGGGCCCGAAGACCTCGCCGCGGAAGCTGTGGGCGATCATGATGTGATCGCGGACGGTGATGCTGAACAACGGACGACCCTCCAGGTGCGGCGCGTCTGGTCCCCGGCCGGTGCCTGCCGGGGGATGCCGTGTAGTACGGCTCTCCGCTTCCCGTTGTTCAGCGGCTTCTCACTCTTTTCTCAAGGTCAGGCGCTCTTGCCGTCCCGGACCGGACGATCGGTCATGGTCGGTCGCCGTACCTGACCCGGTGGCACAGGGCCGGGATCTCTCCGGAGGCCAGCCTCGGCATCACCTCGGGCAGTTCCTCGAACGCGCTCTCCCCGGTGACGAGGGCGTCGAGCGCGGGGTCGGCGAGCAGGTCGAGCGCGAGGGCCAGCCGGTCGGCGTAGGTGCGGCTGGAGCGGCGGGCCGGGGAGACGGTGCCGACCTGGCTGCTGCGGATGACCAGCCGGCGGGAGTGGAAGGCCTCACCGAGCGGGAGGGCGACGCGCCGGTCTCCGTACCAGCTCAGTTCGAGGACGGTGCTCTCGGGGGTGAGCAGTTCGAGCGCGCGGGCCAGGCCCTGCTCGGTGGCGCTGGCGTGCACCACGAGGTCGCAGTCGCCGAGCGCGTCGGCGGGCTGCACGAAGCCGACGCCGAGCGCGTCGGCGACCTCGGCGCGGGCCGGGTCGGCGTCGACGAGCTGCACGCGCACGCCGGGGAACCGGGCGAGCAGGGCGGCCACCGAGCAGCCGACCATGCCGCCGCCGACGACGGCGATGCGGTCGCCGACCAGCGGCGCGGCGTCCCACAGCGCGTTCACGGCCGTCTCGATCGTGCCCGCGAGCACCGCCCGCCCGGCCGGCACGTTCTCCGGCACAGGGGTGACCGCGCTCGCGGGGACGACGTAGCGGCTCTGGTGCGGGTGGAGGCAGAAGACCGTACGCCCGGCCAGCTCCGGCGGGCCCTCCTCCACGACGCCCACACTCAGGTAGCCGTACTTCACCGGGCCCGGGAAGTCGCCCTCCTGGAACGGGGCCCGCATGGCGTCGTACTGGTTCTCGGGCACCTGGCCGCGGAACACGAGCGTCTCCGTGCCGCGGCTGATCCCGGAGTACAGCGCGCGGACGACCACCTCGCCCGAAGCGGGCTCCGGAAGGTCCGTCCGGCGTATCTCGCCGCGGCCGGGCGAGGTCAGCCAGAAGGAACGCGCGGAGCGGTTCATCAAGAATCCTCCTGAACGATCGGGAAGTTGCTCACGTACCGAGGTGTGCACAGGCCGCGCACAACGTACGCGGCCTTGATCGACTCTGTCACTCGGCCGGAGGGTGTTCGGTGGCCCTGAACAACACGTACGACGCACGGCTGGTCCAGCAGGAGACCGCGGTGGGAGCGGGCGCTCAGATCCTGTTGCTGGCCCTGCTCGGACCGGCGATCGGCATGGGTACCGCGGGCTGGGTGACCGGCCTGGTGTTCGCGGTCGCCACCTGGGCGGTGCTCTCCCGGGCACTGCACCGGGCACGGTCGCGCTCCTTCGGCCCGGCCAACCGGGTGACGCTGGGCCGGGCCGTTCTCGTCGGTGGGGTGACGGCGCTGGTCGCGGACTCCTTCGAGAGCGCCCCGCCGGTGTCGCTGCTGGTCGCGCTGACGGCGGTGGCCCTGATCCTGGACGGCGTCGACGGCAAGGTGGCCCGCCGCACGGGCACCTCCACGGCGCTCGGCGCCCGCTTCGACATGGAGGTGGACGCGTTCCTGATCCTGGTACTGAGCGTGTACGTGTCGATGTCGCTGGGCCCGTGGGTGCTGCTGATCGGCGGTATGCGCTACGTCTTCGTCGCCGCCGCCCGCGTGCTTCCGTGGCTGAACGCGCCCCTGCCGCCGAGCACCGCCCGCAAGACGGTCGCCGCGCTCCAGGGCGTCTGCCTGCTGCTCGCCGGCGCCGGCCTGCTGCCCCTGCCGGCCACCGCCGGTGTGGTGCTGCTGGCGCTGGGCCTGCTGGTGTGGTCGTTCGGCCGGGACGTGCTGTGGCTGTGGCGGACGTCGCGGGTGCGGTCGGCTGCCGCCGGGGCCGGGGCGGTACGTGAGGCGCCCGGCACGGAGTCCGCCGGGGAACCCGTCGGGGCGATGCTGGAGACCGCACGGGCGGCGTGACGCTGTTGCGGACCCCCTCCCCCGGTGCCTCCTTGACGTGCACTCTTCATCCCGGTGATGAGCAACTCGCCCTTCTCCAAGGGGGAGTTTATGACTGAACGGCACGGGAGGACGGCCGCCAGCGCCAGCTGTTCCGGCGCTTCCTGCGACAACGTCGGCCCGGTGACGTACGGGTGTGACGGCGACGCCGTCACGAAGAAGTCCGTCAGCGACGGCGTCAGCACGGCCGAACTGCGCCGCGCCGGGCCGAGGCCACCGATCGCGTGGACGCCGAGGCCGGAGACCACAGGGGCGGCGTGACGCTCCGCGACGCCGCGGGCCGGGCCCGGATCACGGGGAATGTGATCCGGGCCGTTCTGTCTCCACCCGATGACGAGAACGCCGAGGCACCTGGCGCCGTCAGCCCACAAGCCTCCCCTCACGTGTGCTCCGCGTACCGCCGCCCCCTACCGGAAGTCGCGGCGTGCGGACGATACCGGTGAGGCCCTCCGAAAGCGCCGAAAAGGTGGCGAGACCGGGCTGAAGTGCTTAGTGTCACTGGTAGTTGGCCCGGCGGAGGGGGAGCGTCTGATGGACCCGATCGTGTTGGCGGCAGGGACGGCCTTGGTCAGCTCGATGGCCACGGACGGCTGGGAGCAGGCCCGAGCGGGACTGGTCACGCTGTGGCGGCGCGCCCGCCCGGCGCAGGCCGACAGGGTCGGGGCAGACCTCGCCGGCGTCCGTACCCAGGTCCTCTCCGCCCGGGATGCGGGGGACACCGCGACGGTGCAGGCGTTGACGGGCAGTTGGCAGGTGCGGCTCCAGGAACTGCTCCGGGACGACCCCGCGTTGGCGGACGAACTGCGACGACTGCTCGACGAGCGGCTGAACCCGGCGCTGAGGGCGCACGCACAGGCCCACGGCGCGTCGACCGTGATCAACGCGGAGGCCTCCGGGAACTCTCGGATGTACGTGGCAGGACGCGACCAGCGCTTCAAGTGACCGCGGCGGCGAGGGTGCTGATCGAGGTGTCCGCAACCGCTTGACGACCGTTCCGGTACGCCATGAGCAGCCACCCCACGAGGGAGTCGAGGTGTCGCGTCTTCGCTGGTTCAAGAGACGGCCGGCCAACAGGGACGAACGGCCGGCGGACAACCGCACCGGCGGAGCCGACCCTCATGCGACGCCTGCTCCCCCGCCATCGGGGGACGACCGTCCCGACGTGTCGATCAACGTGTCGGCGACGGACTTCAGCCGTGTCCTCGTGGCCGGCCGGGACATGAACGTCTACGAGGGGCCGGCGCCGTACGGTCTCACGAGGTGGTCCGCCGACCTGCCCTTCGTGGCCCCGGAGCGAGCGCGCTCGCACCCCAGTCTGCTGTTACGGGCGAGCCACGCGGTGGTGCACTTCACCGGCCGCGATGCGGAGCTGGAGAGCCTCCGCCGCTGGCGGGACGACGCCTCCCGGCCCGGTATGGCGGTCCGGTTGGTGCACGGCCCCGGCGGGCAGGGCAAGTCCCGGCTGGCCGCACAGGTCGCCCGGTTGTGGTCGGCCGACGGGTGGTCCGTGCTGATCGCCCACCACCGGCGGGACCACTCCGAGCCGGTCACGGAATCCGTCCGCCCGGTGGCACGCCTCGGCACACTGGTGGTGGTCGACTACGCCGAGCGGTGGGACACCCCCGACCTGATGTCCCTGCTGAAGGACCTCTGCGTGACCGGCACCCCCGTCCGGATGCTCCTCCTCGCCCGGTCGACCGGCCACTGGTGGCAGGTCCTCCAGTACCGGATCGATCGCGCTCTGGAAGTAGCCGCGGACACCCAGGAGCTGGGACCGCTCGCACAGCGCCCCGCCGACCGGGTCGACCTGTTCACGTCGGCACGCGACAGCTTCGCCGAGCAGCTCGGCGTACCCGATCCGGAAGCCGTGGCGCCGCCCCCGGCCCTGGTGCGGCACGAGACGTACCGCTTGGTCCTCAGCGTGCACATGGCCGCGCTCACCGCCGTCCTCGCACATCTCGACGGGACCACGGCGCCCACCGAGCCCACCGAGGTCTCCGCCTACCTTCTCGCACGCGAACGCGATTACTGGCAGGAGTTGCACATCGGTCCCGGCCACTTGTTCCCCACCGACCCGGACACCATGGCCCAGGCCGTCTACACCGCGACGCTCGCCGGCCCCCTGCCCTACCGTGTCGGCCTGCAGGCCCTGCGGAAGATCGGTGTGCACTCCGTCGACCCCGGGCAGGTTCTCGCCAACCACGCCTTCTGCTATCCCCCGCCGACTGCCGGCAAGGTCCTCGAACCGCTGTATCCGGACCGTCTCGGCGAGGACTTTCTCGCGCTCTCCACTCCCGGGCACGCCACCGCGCATCCGTCCGATCCGTGGGCGGACGAGGCGATGACGGAGCTGCTGTCCGGTGCGCCGAAGGACCCGACGTCGGCCTGGGTCCCACCGGCGCTGGCCGTCCTGATCGAGACCGCGCGCCGTTGGCCCCACATCGCCGAGCGACTGTGCCGGGCGCTGCGCGAACGTCCCTGGCTCGCTCTGCGGGGCGGCAACAGCGTGTTGACCGCACTGGCCGAGCTCGACTTCCTCGACAGCGACCTGCTGGAAGCGATCGGCGCCCACATCCCCGTCGGCCCCAGCCTCGAACTCGATGTCGGCATCGCCGCGTTCGCCCAGCGCCTGACCGAGGACCGGCTGGCCCGCACCGACGACCCCGCGGCCCGTGCCTGGCTGCGGACCCAGCTCGGTTCCAGGCTGGCGTCCGCGGACCTCCATCGCCAGGCAGTGGTCGAATTCCAGGAAGCCCTCGCGATCTATGGCCGGCTCGATCCTGCCGACTACTCGCTCGACCACGCCGGCGGGCTGCTGATCGCCCGCGGCGGACTCGGCAACTCCCAGGCCGCGCTGGGCCGGTACGAGGAGGCGCTGACGAACACCACAGCGGCGGTGCAGGCCTACCGCGTGTGGGCCGGGATCGATCCGGCCACGCACGGGCCGACGCTCGCGAGACTTCTGACCAACCAGGGAGGTCAGCTGTGGGAACTGGGACGGCGCCAGGAGGCCGTGGCCGCCACCGAGGAGGCCGTCAGGGTCTGCCGGCCACTGGGTGACGGCCCCGTTCCGCACGCCGCCGAGGCGGCCCTCGGCGCCGCGTTGAGCAATCTCGGCATGATGTGCGCGCAGACGGGACAGCCGGAGGGAGCCCTCGCCGCCACCGCCGAGTCGGTGGCTGTCCATCGGCGGCTCGCCGAGGCCGATCCGGCCGCCCACCGACCGGGCCTCGCGGAGAGCCTGCACAGGTACGCGGCGGTCCGCGACGTGGTCCGGAGCGACACCGGTCGCGCCGCCACCGCTGCGGCCGAGGCAACCGGGATCTACACGGACCTGGCCGGTGTACGGCGGGCCCGGTTCACCGAAGCCCTGCAGTCGAACCGACGGCTCGAGGACGACCTCGACGACACCTCGTTCCCGGCCGAGTTGCGGCGGACCGGTCTCCAACGCGGAGTGCGCCACCTGTCGATGTCCCCCGACGGCGCACGCGCCGTGGGGGCCGCCCTCTTGGTACGCCGAGCGGATCGATGCCTCACCGACGGCGAGTTCGCGGAGAGTCGTGACCTGCTCACCGAGGCCGTCGAGCAGTACCGCGCCCTGGCCGGGAGCGACCCGGAAACGCACGGACAGGGGCTGGCGAAGGCCCTGCACCTGGCCTCGCTCGCCGAAGCCAGGCTGGGAGACTTCGAGTCGGCTCTGGCACACACCGCGGAAGCGACCAGGATCATGCGACTGCAGGTGCAGGCCGACGCCGCCGCCACTCCGGCGCTGGCCTCCGTTCTGGTGGCGCATGCCAGTATCCGCACCACGGCAGGGACGGAGCTTCCCCTGGCACTCGACGCCGTCGTGGAGGCGATAGAGCTCTACGGGCAACTCGCACAGCGGGCACCGGCCACGTTCGGCCAAGAGCTCGTCTTCGCCCATCACGTCCTCGTCGGCGTACTGCACGGCCTCGGCGACCACTCAAGGGCCGACAGGATCTCCCGTGCCATCGACACGATCGGTCAGGGCTGACGCGGCCGACGGGCAGGAGGACGTTCTTGCCGCGGACGTCGTGACCTCCGCGGCGGTCAGGGTTCAGTCCGTACTCGCAGCAAGTTCGCGCTCGAAGCGATCAGCGACGCGCTGCGGCAGGAGCTCGCCCCGCACGGCGTCCCGGTCGTGATCGTCGAGCCGGGCGGGATGCGCACCGAGATGGGCTCCCGCGGCACCGCCGCGGCGAAGGCTCAGTTCGTCGGGATGACCCTGGAACAGCGCAGCCGCTACGGCGGCACGATGACCGCCTTCCTCACCTACGCCGCCGCCCTCGAGCGCACCGGCGTCACCGCCGAGCACGCCGCCCGTACGGTGGCGACCTCGGTCACCGCCCCGCGCCCGCGCACCCGCTACACCATCGGCCGCGAGGCGGCCTTCATGACGTCAACAACACTGCGTCCCATGCACCTGGGGCAGGCACCCGTCGGTGCGTGCCTCAGGCGGCCTTCCACCCCCGCCCCCGGTGTGCGCGCACGATCTCCGCGTAGCTGTGGCCGCTGGTCTTGATGGTGCGGGCCTGGGTGGCGTAGTCGACGTGGACGAGGCCGAAGCGCTTGTCGTAGCCGTACGCCCACTCGAAGTTGTCCAGCAGCGACCAGGCGAAGTAGCCGGCCAGCGGGGCTCCCTTGCGGGCGGCGGAGGCGCAGGCGGCCAGGTGGCCGATCAGGTAGTCCCGGCGCTCGGGGTCGTCGACCGTGCCGTCGGGGCCCACGGTGTCGGGGAAGGCGGAGCCGTTCTCGGTGACGTAGAGCTTGCGCGCGCCGTACTCGTGGGTGAGGCGCAGCAGCAGCGTCTCGATGCCGGACGCGTCGATCTCCCAGTCCATGCCGCTGCGGGGGACGTCCGGGCGGCGTACGGAACGGGCGTACGGCACCGGCCCGTCGGGGTCGTCGGCCACCGTCGCCGGGAAGTAGTAGTTGAGGCCGAGCCAGTCCAGCGGGGCGGCGATGGTGTCGAGGTCGCCGGGGCGCTCGGGGAGTTCGACGCCGTAGACCTCGCGCATGTCGGCGGGGAAGCCGCGGCCGTGGACCGGGTCCAGCCACCAGCGGTTGACGTGGCCGTCGTGGCGGCGGGCGGCGGCCTCGTCCTCGGCGCTGCCGGTGGCGGGGAAGACGGTGGAGAGGTTGTTGACGATGCCCACCTCGGCGCCGGACGTCGCGGCGCGGATCGCCTGGGCGGCCAGGCCGTGGCCGAGGAGCAGGTGGTAGGAGGCGCGGACCGCGGCGGTCAGATCGGTCAGGCCCGGAGCCATCTTGCCCTCGAGGTGACCGATCCAGGCGGAGCACAGGGGTTCGTTGAGGGTGGTCCAGTGGGACACCCGGTCGCCGAGGCGTTCGGCGACGACGGAGGCGTAGGCGGCGAAGTGCTCGGCGGTCTCGCGCTCGGGCCAGCCGCCCCGGTCCTGGAGGGCCTGCGGCAGGTCCCAGTGGTAGAGGGTGACGGAGGGGGTGATGCCCGCCGCCAGCAGTCCGTCGATCAACTCGTCGTAGAAGTCGAGGCCCTTGGGGTTCACCGGCCCGTCGCCGTCCGGCATCACGCGCGGCCAGGCGATGGACAACCGGTAGGCGTTCAGGCCGAGTCGGCTCATCAGCGCGATGTCCTCGCGCCAGCGGTGGTAGTGGTCGCAGGCGGTGTCGCCGTGGTCGTCGTTGTCGATCTTGCCGGGGGTGTGGGAGAAGGTGTCCCAGATGGACGGCGAGCGGCCGTCCTCGGCGACGGCCCCTTCGATCTGGTACGCCGATGTGGCCGTGCCCCACCGGAAGTCCTGCGGGAGTGCGGCGAGGTCGATGGCGTGGGACACGGAAACCCTTTCGATGCTGGGGATGTTGGCGGTCACTTCACCGCTCCCGCGGTGAGCCCGGCGACGAGGTAGCGCTGGAGCAGCAGGAACCCGGCGACCACGGGCACGCTGACGACGAGCGAGGCGGCCATGATCTGGTTCCAGTACACGTCGTACTGCGTGGAGTAGCCCTGGAGGCCCACCGCGAGCGTGCGGGTGGTGTCGTTGGTCATGACGGAGGCGAAGAGCACCTCGCCCCAGGCGGTCATGAAGGCGTACACGGCGACGGCGACGATGCCGGGGATCGCGGCCGGCACGACGACCCGGAACAGCGCGCCGAGCGGCCCGCAGCCGTCCACCAGCGCCGCCTCGTCCAGGTCGCGCGGCACCGAGTCGAAGTACCCGATGAGCATCCAGATCGAGAACGGCAGCGAGAAGGTGAGGTACGTCAGGATGAGGCCGCCGCGCGAGCCGAACAGGGCGATGCCGGTGGCGTTGCCGATGTTGACGTAGAGCAGGAACAGCGGGAGGAGGAAGAGGATGCCCGGGAACATCTGCGTCGACAGGACGGTGACCGTGAAGACGCGCTTGCCGTGGAAGCTGTAGCGGCTGACGGCGTACGCCGAGAACACCGCGATCACCACCGAGCAGACCGTCGCCGCGCCCGCCACGATCAGCGAGTTGACGAAGTACCTGGCGAGCGGGACCGTCGACCAGATGTCGATGTAGGGGCGGAAGGTGAGACCGCTCGGCAGCCAGCGGAACTTGCCGGTGACGTCCGCGAGCGGCTTCAGCGAGCTGGAGACCATCACGTAGACGGGCACCAGGACGAACCCGGTCAGCAGGGTGAGGAAGATGCGCCGGGTCCACAGGAAGGTGCGCGGCGGCGCCATCGGAGACCGGTGGGTGTCGGCCGTCGCGGCCTGGAGGGTGTCAGACATCGGCGGACCTCCGTCCGCGTGAGGTGAGCGCGAGGTAGCCGCCGGTGACGACCAGCAGGAAGAGCAGCAGCAGCACGGACATGGCGGAGCCGGTCCCGAAGTTCCAGGTGACGAACGACGCCTGGTAGATGTGGACCGAGATCAGGTCCGCGGCCTCGGGCGCCGCCTTGCCGAACAGGACGTACGGCGTGTTGAAGTCGTTGAACGTCCACAGGAACAGCACCAGGACCAGCACCTGGTTGACGGGGCGCAGGGACGGCAGGGTGATGCGGCGGATCTGCTGCCAGACGCCGGCGCCGTCCAGCGCGGCGGCCTCGTACAGTTCGCGCGGGATGTTCTGGAGTCCGGCCATGACGATGAGGAAGGCGAACGGCCAGCCCTTCCACACCGACACCGTCAGCAGCGCGACGAAGCTGTTGTCGCCGATGAGCCAGAACGAGGGCTTGTCGGTGAGGTGGAGCTGGTCGTGCAGCACGTGGTTCACCAGGCCGTTGTCGTGCTGGAACATGAACACCCAGGTGATGACGGCCGCGTAGACCGGCAGCGCGTACGGCACCAGGAACACGGCGCGCAGCAGGCCGCGTCCGCGGAAGGTGTCCTGCATGCAGATCGCGGCCGCGGTGCCGATGAGCCAGCACAGGCCGACCGAGAGCAGGGTGAAGGCGACGGTGACGAGGAAGGAGTGCAGCAGCGCCTCGCCGACGGGGGCGTTGAAGTCGACCGCCATGCGGTAGTTGTCGAAGCCGGACCAGGGGGCCGTGCTCCAGTCGCGGATGTAGAACTGGGTGAGCTCCTTGAAGCTCATCACGATGCCGATCACCATCGGCACCAGGTGGACGAGGAGTTCGAGCAGCAGGGCGGGCAGGAGCAGCAGGTACGGCAGCGAGACACGTCCGAGCCACCCGGGGCGGCGCGGTCCGCGCGCCGCCCCGGGTGACTTCACGGGTGCCGTCGTCCCGCCGGTGTGCGCGGGAGCGGTGGTCGTCATGTGGCTGTCCGCGCTCACTTCGCCGGCATCTGCTGCTGGGCCTTGAGCAGCTTGGCCTTCACCGACTCCGTGGTGATCGTGCGTCCGGCGGCGGCGTCGGCGAACAGCTCCTTGACGGCCGTGCCGACGGTCGTCTCGAACTGGGACTCGTCGGCGACCTGCGGCAGCGCGGCGGCGCTGGTGGCGAGGGTTTCCTTCAGGACGGCGTTGTCCGGGGTGTTGAAGGCGGGGTCCTCCTGGGCGGCCTTGACCGGCGGGATGGAGGTGTAGGCCGTGTTGAGGATCTTCTGCTCCTCGTCGCTGGTCATGAACTTCACGAACTCCGTGGCCCCGTCGAGGTTGTGGGTGTTCTTGAAGACGGCGAGGTTGATGCCGGCGACCATCGAGTTGACCTGGGCGTCGGTGCCGGGGGTGCCGGACTGCACCGGGACCGGGGCGATGCCGTAGGCGTCCGCGCTCATGCCCTGGGACTTGAGGTTGGAGGAGGCGGACTGCCACAGCAGCATCGCCGTCTTGCCCTTGGCGAAGTCGCTGACCGACTGGTTCTGCGCGTACTCGGCGTTGCCCTGCGGGATGGCCTTGTCCTTGGCCATCAGGTCGACGTACTGCTTGACCGCCGCGACCGTGCCGTCGCTCGTGAAGTCGGGCTTGCCGTCGGCGGTGAAGAAGTCGGCGCCGTGCTGCTTGGCGAAGACGAAGACGTGGTGGATGTTTTCCGAGACGTTCGCGCCCTCGGCGCCGAGGACCTGCTTGCCCTTGGCCCGGATCTTCTGGCCGTCCGCGACGAGTTCGTCCCAGGTGGCCGGGGGCTTGGCGATGCCGGCGTCGGCGAAGATCTGCTTGTTGTAGTAGAGCGCGTACGCCATCGAGTACAGCGGTACGGAGGACGGGTCCTTGCCCTCGGCACCGGTCGAGCCGAGCGCGGAGTCGACGAAGCGGTCCTTGCCGCCGATCTTGTCGAAGTTCTTGGCGTCCCAGGGCAGCAGCCCCCCGGTGGCCTGGAGGGAGGCGCTCCAGGTGTTGCCGATGTTGAGGACGTCGGGCCCCTGGCCCGAGGTGGTCGCGGCGAGGATCCGGTTCAGCAGGTCCGACCAGGGCACGACCTCCAGCTTCACCTTGATGCCCGTCTGCTTCTGGAACTTGTCGAGTTCGGGCTGGAGGACCTTCTTGTCGATCTCGATGCTGGCGCCCTGGTTGGAGGCCCAGTACGTGAGCGTCTTCGGCGAGTCGTTGGACCCGCCGCCCGTCGACGAACCGCCTCCGCAGGCCGAGGCGGCAAGGGCGAGAGACATGGTGACGGCGCCTACGGCCGCGGCTCGGATGCTGCGCATGGCTCCTGGTGTCCCTTTCCGGGAGTCGAGAACCGCGAGGAGTCTCCGGCCGCCGCCACCGCTCTCGCTCCCGTGTCCCGTCGCTCGTTCTCGTGCGATCGGGTCCGGTTCGCTCGGTTCGACTTCCGAAGGCGCCTCAGGGCTTAATTTAGGACGTGAGTTAAACCTCCGGGCGAGGCGTCGTCAAGAGATCCGGCAAGGACGAATCGGCGGTCGGCGGCGACGGAGACGGGGCCTTCAGCCCGATACGGCCGGCAGGCGCCGCCTGACCTGCGGCAGTAGGGCGGGGCGGAGCAGGGAAGGAGCAGTACAACGGTTGGGTCTCGATGCCCGGCGCGGACGGCCCGGCGGGGAGGGACGCATCTCGACTGCAGCCGACTCAACTTGACGTGATATCAGCTCTCGTGTGGCCGAACTCCGTCGCACCTCTTGACGCTTCGTTCACTCGCGTGAAGCATTCACCGTCAAGAGAGCGCTCTCGAACCCCCCACCGTTCATTTTCTGAACAGGAGAGCGGCCCCATGCCCTCTGTCTCCCCGCACACCCCTTCCCCCCACACCTCCCCGGATCCAGCGCCTTCGGCCTCCCCCGCGACCAGGCCTCCGGCCGTCGGCCGCAGGGCGGTTCTGGCCGCCGCGGCCGCGGCGGCTCCGGTGCTGGCCGGGCTGACGGCGGCGCCGGCGTCCGCCGTGCAGCGAACGGCCTCCTCTCCCACCGCGCGCCAGGAGCAGGGCCTTCTGCCGGGCGGCGGCGATCTCGGCCCCAACGTCCTCGTCTTCGACCCGTCCACACCGGACATCCAGGCCAGGCTCGACGAGGTCTTCCGCCGCCAGGAGTCGGCCCAGTTCGACACCGGCCGCTACGCCCTGCTGTTCAAGCCCGGCACCTACAACGGTCTGAACGCCCAACTCGGCTTCTACACCTCCATCGTCGGCCTCGGCCTCTCCCCCGACGACACGACCATCAACGGGGACGTCACGGTCGACGCGGGCTGGTTCGACGGCAACGCCACGCAGAACTTCTGGCGTTCGGCGGAGAACCTGGCCCTCGTCCCGGTGAACGGCACCAACCGCTGGGCCGTCGCCCAGGCCGCGCCCTTCCGCCGTATGCACGTGCGCGGCGGTCTCAACCTGTCCCCGGACGGCTACGGTTGGGCGAGCGGCGGCTACATCGCCGACAGCCGCGTCGACGGCGAGGTCGGCCCGTACTCGCAGCAGCAGTGGTACACCCGCGACAGCGCGATCGGCGGCTGGCTCAACGGCGTGTGGAACATGGTGTTCTCGGGCGTCGAGGGCGCCCCGGCCCAGAGCTTCCCCGACCCGCCGTACACGACGCTCGACACGACCCCGGTCTCCCGCGAGAAGCCGTTCCTGTACCTGGACGGCGACGAGTACCGCGTCTTCCTGCCGGAGAAGCGGACCGACGCCCGCGGCGTCTCCTGGGGCAACGGCACCCCGAGGGGCACCTCGCTCCCCCTGTCGCAGTTCTACGTCGCCCAGCCGGGCGTGCCGGCGGCCACTCTCAACGAGGCGCTCGACCAGGGCCTGAACCTGCTGCTGACCCCGGGCATCCACCACCTGGACCAGCCGATCCAGGTGTCCCGGGCCGGCACGGTGGTCCTGGGCCTGGGCTACGCCACCCTGGTCCCCGACAACGGCGTGACCGCGGTCAAGGTCGCCGACGTCGACGGCGTCCGCCTCGCCGGCTTCCTCATCGACGCGGGTCCCGTCAACTCCCCCACCCTCCTGGAAGTCGGTCCGGAGGGCTCGTCCGAGGACCACTCGGCCAACCCGACCACGGTGCAGGACGTGTTCGTGCGCATCGGCGGCGCGGGCGCCGGCAAGGCCACCACCAGTATCGTGATCAACAGCCGCCACACCATCGTCGACCACACCTGGATCTGGCGCGCCGACCACGGCACGGGCGTCGGCTGGGAGACCAACCGCGCCGACTTCGGCCTCGTGGTCAACGGCGACGACGTCCTGGTCACCGGCCTGTTCGTGGAGCACTTCAACAAGTACGACGTCCAGTGGACCGGCGAACGCGGCCGCACCATCTTCTTCCAGAACGAGAAGGCCTACGACGCCCCGAACCAGGGCGCCGTGCAGAACGACTCGACGAAGGGGTACGCCGCCTACAAGGTCGCCGACGACGTCACCACCCACGAGGGCTGGGGCCTCGGCAGCTACTGCTACTACAACGTCGACCCGACGATCGTCCAGCACCACGGCTTCTCGGCCCCGGACCGGCCGGGGGTGAAGTTCCACAATTTGCTGGTGGTGTCGCTGGGCGGGCAAGGCCAGTACGAGTGCGTCATCAACGACACGGGGGCGCCGACGTCGGGGACGTCGACCACGCCGTCGACGGTGGTGTCGTATCCCTGAGCCTGCCGGGCCTGCCTGGCTTGGCGGCTCGGTGACCGGCCGCCCTTTCCCGCCGCGCGGGAAGGGGCGGCCGTCGGTGGCTTCCCGCAGGCCGTCGGCGGCTTCCCGTGCCCTCCCCGGCCAAGCAGGGCTTTTGGGCCCTACCCGCGGACCCGTGCGGGGACTGTTCGGCCCTATCCGCACCCCGTGCCCCTCCGGCGATCATGAGGCGGCGGCCGGGAGGGCCGGATCCGTTCCTCAGCCGGAGCACCTCCGGGCTCGTCGTTGTGTCGATGAACCAAGCAGATGCCCCTGGGAGCCGCGGCGCTCACCACCGCGGGCTCCGTCTGGTACGTGCCGGCCCTCGCCGACCTGCGGGCCGGCGCGGACCGCCCCGAGTCCCGGCGCATCGCCGCCGCGGCCTGCGTGACCGGCTGGGCCGGCGCGGGCGCCCTCGCGGTGCTGCTGCTCATCGCCGAGGCCTGGTGGACACCGGTCGCCGCGGCGGCGGCCGGCACGGTCGTCGCCACCGCCCTGCGCCTGCACGCCACCGCCCGCCGCAGACGCGAGGCCCGCGAGATGGCCCACCACTGGAGCCACTTGGGCCAGGTCCCGTCCCCGACCGGCCCGTCCCACTCCCGGAACGTCGTCGCCACCGTCCTCATCTGCGGCCTCGCCGCGGCTGTGGCCGTCGGGGCCCTGCACGCCCTCTCCGGCCGGGCCGACGACCCTCGCCGGCTGACGGCCGCGGCCCCCGCCGCCGTCATGGGCGTGTTCCTCACCGCGGCAGCCGGATACGCCCACG
The DNA here is from genome assembly GCF_043081205.1 of Streptomyces sp. NPDC014889. Lineage (NCBI taxonomy): Bacteria > Bacillati > Actinomycetota > Actinomycetes > Kitasatosporales > Streptomycetaceae > Streptomyces > Streptomyces sp. NPDC014889. Next base: position 328,751 of record NZ_JBIBWH010000005.1, on the reverse strand, counting down.
CGACACGCCCCGCCACGGCCGGCGTCCGGGAGGGGCGACGGCGCTAGCGGGGCTGGGCGCTGCACCGCACCTGTTCGCGGTGCAGCGGTTCGCCAGGCCGGGGAGGGACCGGCTGCCCGGCAGCCGAGCAGGTGCCCGCCGACGGCCGGACCGGGCAGCGAGACAGGACGCGGAACCCAACTCCACGTCGATGTAAGTTTCTTACATCAGACGCCAGCCATTTGGTAACTATTTTCACCCAACTCATTGACCAGCCCCGGCGCGCTGGGAACGGTGATCCGATCAAGCCGCTCCCGTCTCTCTTCAAGGAGTCCGCGTGACCGACACCGGGAACCACGACTCGGCCGCACGTCGCCCCACGCGCCGCGTGCTGCTGAGGGCCGCAGGACTGATGGCCGGCCTGGCCGCCACTGGGTTGCCCGTCCCCACTGCTGCAGCGGCCGCCGCAGGCGGCACCCCGACCGCGCACCGGGACCGTGAGCTGCGTGGCGAGTGGATCGCCTCCGTCTCCAACATCGACTGGCCCTCACGGACCGGGCTGAGCCCCGCCGCACAGCAAGCGGAGTTCATCGCGCTGCTCGACCACGCCGGATCGATCGGGCTCAACGCGATATTCGCGCAGGTCCGCCCGGCGGCCGATGCCTTCTGGCCATCACGCTACGAGCCGTGGTCGCAGTATCTGACCGGCACTCAAGGCCAGGATCCCGGCTACGACCCGCTGGACTTCATGGTCAAGGCCGCGCACGAGCGCGGGCTGGCCCTGCACGCGTGGTTCAACCCGTACCGCGTCTCGCTGCAGGCCGACGTCACCAAGCTCGTGCCCAATCACCCGGCGCGGCTGCACCCCGAATGGATCGTCTCCTACGGCGGCCAGCTGTACTACAACCCCGGCGTCCCGGCCGCCCGCGCCTTCGTCGAGAACGCCATCATGGACGCCGTGGAGCGCTATGAGATCGACGGCGTCCACTTCGACGACTACTTCTACCCCTACCCGGTGGGCGGCCAGGACTTCCCCGACGACCACACCTTCGCCGCGTACGGCGCGGGCTTCACCGACCGGGCCGCCTGGCGCCGGCACAACGTGGACCTGCTGGTGCAGGAGGTGTGCGACCGGGTGCGCAAGGTCCGGCCCGAGGCGGCGTTCGGCATCAGTCCCTTCGGCATCTGGCGCAACGCGTCCAGCGACCCGCGGGGTTCGGCCACCAACGGCACCCAGTCCTACGACGCGCTCAACGCCGACAGCCTGGGCTGGGTGCGCAAGGGCTGGGTGGACTACATCGCCCCGCAGCTGTACTGGAACATCGGCCTGGCGGTGGCCGACTACGCCGTCCTCACTCCGTGGTGGGCACAGGCGGTCCGCGGCACCGATGTCCAACTGTGGATCGGCGAGGCCGTGTACAAGGTCGGCGACCCCGCCCAGCCGGCCGCCTGGCAGGACCCGGCGGAACTCTCCCGGCATCTGACGATGGACAGGGGGCTGCCGGAGATCAGTGGCGAGATCCTGTTCAGCGCCACGGATGTGACCGCCGACCCGATCGGCGCGATCACCCGGCTGACCGCCGACCACTGGCAGCGGCCCGCGCTGCCACCGGTCCTGCCGAGACTCGCCCACGGGCCCGCACCACTGCCCCCGCTCGCGTCGGCGGCCCGGACGGCCGACGGCGGGCTCCGGATCGAGGTGCGCTCCCGGGGCAACCATGTCCCCGCGCTGTACGCCCTGCGGCAGCACACCGCCGACGACGACGGCCTCGTGGCGGTCCTCCCGGGCGCCCGCCACACCCAGTGGACCGTCCCGGCGGCCCCGGACGACGCGACGTACACGGTCACGTCGGTGGACCGCGCCAACCGCGAGAGCTCTCGTATCACCGTTCGGCTGCCTCGCCGCTGACACGGCATCACCATCCGCGGCCCGGCCCTGGTTCCCAAAGGGCCGGGCCGGCCTGGGGCAGGACCCATGTGAAGTACCGCAGTACGGGGCCGGGAGCGTTACGCGGTCACCCGGAGTTGTATCCCCATCGAGCCCGGCCGTCCTTGCCCATGAAGCACTTCGCGGGCCGCCCGTCGGTGGTCGTCGCGACGGCACCGACGGGAGAGCAGTACTGCCCGAACTGGATACCGGCCTGACCTCCGCCACCAGTGCTGCCGCCCGAGCCGGTGGGCGACCCACCGCCGGTGGAACCATCCGAGCCGGTGGACGACCCGCGGCTGGTGGAACCGCCGCCCGTTGTGGTGCCGTACGAGGGCTGGGGATGCGGCCTCGGCTGCGGCTTCGGCTTTGGTTTCGGCTTTGGCTGAGGTTTGGGCTTTGGCTTTGGCTTGGGGCTGGGTTTGACGCAGGGGTCGCCGGGGCCGATCAGCCACAGGTCGGTCTGTGTCCCGGTCGCGACCTCGGTATCGTGTTCCGGCTGCTGCCTGCAGACCCGCCAGTCGGCCAGTTCCTGCAGCCCGTCGTACATCCGCTTGCCGGTATGGGCGTGGAAGTAGATCGTGGGCTCGAGGCCGAGGTCGCCGAGGACGCGGGAAGCATCGTCGGTGCGCTCGCCGATGAGATCCGGCATGACGACCCGGCGGGGGCCGTGCAGCCGAGCCGGGCACTCCTCCTGCTCCGGGACCGCGTACAGGGTCAGCGTCCCGACCGATGGACGGACTACCTCACCTTCGGATGGGTTCTGGAAGCAGACCTGCCAGCCGGTCGCGGTGATCTTCACCGCCCGGTGAGCGGAGGATGCGTCGGCTGCCGACACGGTCTGCCACGGTTGAAGTCGTGCCTTCGCAGCCGCTGCGGTGAGAGAGGCCCCGTTGAAGTCGGAAACGAGCAGGGTGTGTTTTACGGGCTCCTGGTTGGCCTTCTGGAAGGGAGCGAAGTTGTCGTTGGAGACGATCATTCCTCCGACCTCGTCGGCGATGCTGATCACGAGCGCGTCGATGAGGGCTTCAGCAAGCGCAGGGCGCCCCGGGTTTCACGTCCTCCAGTTGCGGGAGCACCTCGCTGGCGATGAGTTCCAGGTGGTCGAGGTCAGTGAGGTCGGTCAGTCGCAGATGGATCCGGCTGGCGCCGATCTCGGCGAACTCGCCGAGGCGCTCGATGAGTTGGGCCGGGGATCCGACGACCGGATCCTCCGGCGGCAGCGCGCTCTTGACGTGCAGCGGGGCGGCCCGCCGCTGCGCCTCCGCGTCGGTGCGGCCGATCGCGACCACGACACCGGCCGAGAGCACCAGCGGCGGCCGACCGGCGTCGACCCGGCCGGTCCGATCGCATGCCTCGGCCACCCGCTGGTACGCCAGCGCCGTCTCCGCCACCGACTTGAAGGGCATGTTGAACTCGTCGGCGTACCGGGCGGCCAGCTCCGGGGTGCGCTTGGGGCCTCGGCCCCCGATGATGATCGGCGGCCCCGGCTCCTGCACCGGTTTCGGCAGGGCGGGCGCGTCGACGAGCCGGTAGTGGTCGCCGCGGTGGCTGAAACTCTCGCCGACCGGTGTCCGCCACAGGCCGGTGATCACGGCCAGCTGCTCCTCCAGCCGGTCGAAGCGCTCCCCGACGGGCGGGAACGGAATGCCGTACGAGGTGTGTTCCCGTTCGTACCAGCCGGCGCCGATGCCCAGCTCCACCCGCCCGCCGCTCATCCGGTCGACCTGTGCCACCATCACCGCCAGTGGGCCGGGCAGCCGGAAGGTGGCCGAGGTGACCAGGGTGCCCAGCCGGATCCGGGAGGTCTCCCGGGCGAGCGCACCCAGCGTCAGCCACGCGTCGGTGGGGCCGGGCAGCCCGGGATCGGCGCCCATCGCCTGGTAGTGGTCGGCGCGGAAGAAACCCTCGAACCCACCGTCCTCGGCGAGCCGTACGAAGCGCAGCTGATCGTCGTAGTCGGCGCCGCGGTGGGGCTCGGTGAAGACGCAGATCCGCACGGTCATCGCCCTTCCACGCCGGCCGGCGCCGACAGGTCCCGTTCCATCAGCAGTTCGTGCAGGTCGGCGCTGCACCGGGCCACTTCGCCGAGATGCGCGGTACGGCCCAGCGTCCTCGGCCGGGGAATGTCGATGTCGACCACCTTGCGGACCCGGCCCGGGCGCGGGCTGAGCACCACCACACGGTCGGCCAACAGCACGGCCTCGTCTATCGAGTGGGTGACGAAGACGACGGTGGCCGAGTTCTCCATGTGGAGCCGCTGCAGCTCCGCCGCGAGTTCCGCGCGGGTGAGCGCGTCGAGCGCGGAGAACGGCTCGTCCATGAGCAGCACGCGGGGCTCGCCGATCAGCGACCGGCACAGCGAGACACGCTGCTGCATGCCGCCGGAGAGCTCGTGCGGCCGGTGCTTCTCGAAGCCGCCGAGGCCGGCCGTTTCCAGCAGCCGGTGCGCCCGGGCCCGGTGCTCGGCCTTGTTCCAGCCGAAGATCTCCACGGGCAGCAGGACGTTGTCGAGAACGGACCGCCAGGGCAGCAGGGCCGGCCGCTGGAAGAGCATGCCGACGTCCCGCCGGGCTCCGGTGACTCGTTCGCCGCCGATGGTGATCTCGCCCTCGGATACCGGCAGCAGTCCGGCGATCAGCCGGAGCAGCGTGGACTTGCCGCACCCGGACCGGCCCACCACTGCCACGAACTCGCCCTCGGCGATGTGGAGGTCGACGCCCTGGAGCGCCACCGTGGAACCGGAGCGGCCGGTGAACGTCCGGGAAACACCGGTGAGTCTGATCATCCGGCGGTCTCCCCCATCCACTGGTGACGAACAATGCCGGTCGGTTCGTAACCCCGGTCAGGTTAGCCGGATCAGGCGGTTCAGCGGTACCTGTCGTCCTGTCAGCAATTTCTTCGCACCTGGTGTCGCACCTGGTGTCACACAGGCGGGGTTCTCGTACCCTGTCACCGCTTGAAGTGTCATGTACCCGGCGGTTCCGTTACGCCGTTCCGTCTCGACGACCCCGTCCGCCGGCCCAGGTCAGCGGTCGGAAAGGACAACACCGGTGCACATGAAAAGACTCGCCCGTACGGTCGCCGCGATGGCCCTCGCCACGGCGCTGGCGCTTGTGTCGGGGTGCGGCGGATCCGACGCCGACACACCTGCCGGTGCGGACGGCACGGCGTTGGAGAAGGTGACCTACCTGACCTCGTTCGGCAACTTCGGCCGGGACGCGTACGCCTGGGTCGCGAAGGACAAGGGGTTCTTCAAGGAGGCCGGCTTCGACGTGGAGATCAAGCCGGGCCAGGGCACCGGCGGCGTGATCTCGACCGTCGTGAGCGGGCAGGCGCAGTTCGGCCCGATCGACCTGACGGGCGGTCTGCTGCAGATGGGCGGTGGCCAGGCGAAGGACTTCGTCGCGGTGGCCGCCATCCAGCAGCGCACCATGGCCGCGATCGCCACCACCGAGGGCAAGGGCATCGCCGCCCCGAAGGATCTCGAGGGCAAGCGTCTCGCCGACACACCCGGCTCCGTCGTACGCAACCTCTTCCCGACGTACGCCCGACTGGCCGGGATGGACGCCGGCAAGGTGACCTGGGTCAACGGCGACGCACAGACCCTGATGGGCACGCTCGCCAGCGGTTCGGTGGACGGCATCGGCCAGTTCGTGGTGGGCAAGCCGACCATCGAGGCGGTGACCAAGAAGAAGGCCGTCCTCCTGCCGTACAGCGACGTGATGCCGGATCTCTACGGAAACGTACTGATCACCTCGACGAAGATCGCCGAGCAGAAGCCGGAGATGGTGAAGCGGTTCGCCGCCGCGCTGCTCAAGGGCCTGGAGTACAGCCTGGCCCACTCGGACGAAGCCGCCGAGATCCTGAAGCGGAACGTGGACGCCACGAACCCGGCCGCTGCGGCGGCCGAGTTGGACCTGATGGCCGCGTACGTCGCGCCTGGCGGTTCCGGCTCCGCGACCGGGACGCTGGATTCCGGGCGGGTCGCGAGAATCATCGCGACCCTGCAGGACGCGGGTGCGTTGCCGCAGGGCATGGCCCCCGAGCAGATCATCGACTTCGACCTCGTACCGAAAGCCTGATCACACGGGTCGCCCGAACGTGTGCTCCCCGCCGGCGACCGGTGGGGAGCATCGGCACCGCCACCCCGACTCCGCGCTGAGCGGCCCGGGTGAAAGGGAGTGCCGGGCGGCCCTAGGAGGATGGGATGACCGAACTCTCACCGCCGCGGCAGACCTCAGCAGCGGACCCGGAGCCAGTGCCGGTGCCGCGATCCGTCCTACGGCGCGGGACGGGTACCGGCACCGTGCTGCTGCCCTCGGCCGGGCTGCTGGTAGCCCTCGGCGTGTGGTGGCTGCTCACGTCGGCGCTGAAGGTGGTCCACCCGGTGGTACTGCCTCCGCCCGGTGCCGTGGTCTCGGCGTTCACAGCAGCCCCGGCCCGATTCCTGGAGCACACCGGCGACACCACGGTGGAGACGCTTGTCGGCTTCGCGCTCTCCACCGCCTGCGGAGTGCTGATCGGGCTTTCACTGGCCGGCTCGCCCGTGTTGGAGCGGATGTTCACGCCGCTCCTGGTCGCCGTCAACGCGGTTCCGAAGATCGCGCTCGGGCCACTGCTCGTGGGGGCGCTCGGCTGGGGGCAGAAGCCGGTCCTGACCATGGTCTTCCTGCTCTGCTTCTTCCCGATCGTGCTCTCCACCGCGACCGGCCTCACGTCGACCCCGGCGGACCTGGCCGAGCTTGCGCGCTCGCTGGACGCCTCGCGCTGGCAGGCATTCCGGAAGGTACGGCTGCCCGCCGCGCTGCCGCAGATCTTCGTCGGGCTGAAGGTGGCCATGCCGCTCGCCGCGATCGGCGCGGTCATCGGCGAGTTCCAGGCCGGTGAGAGCGGGTTGGGCTATCTGATCGTGCAGGCCGGCGGCGTCGGCGACGTCGCCACCGCCTGGGCGGCGATCATGCTGATCGGGCTGATGAGCATAGTGCTCTACTTCGCATTGGTGCTGATGGAGCGGTTCGCGCTGCCCTGGGTCCGGGAAACCACCTCGCGCAACTGACCCTGGCTGGTCGACCTTGTGCGTGCCGACACCCGCGTCCGCACCGTCATCTCGCACCCTTAACCGCTCACACGATCGTGTGGGCCGTTCCGATCCGGGTTGGCCTGCCTCCGAACCATCGGTATGGTCGATGGTATGGCAACCAAGAAGTACACCGTGACACTCCCAGAAGAGCTGGCCGAGGCCATCCGTGCCGAAGTGGGCCCCGGCGGGTTCAGCCGCTATGTCACACACGCCATAGAGCGCCAGCGGGAGCAGGACCGTCTCGGAGAAGCGGTCGCCTGGTGGGAGAAGGAGTACGGCGAGGTCACCGAGGCCGAGCTGGCCGAGGCGGAGGCCGAGCGCCGTGAGATCGAACGCCGGCACGCGGAGCTGGCCCGCGCCCAGCGGGTGGCCGCCGGTGAGCCGGTCGAGCCCGCGCCCGGGCAGCGGCGGGGGACAGCAGCGTGACGGGAGACGCCGTCTACGTTCTGGACTGCGAAGGCCTGTCACGTTGGGTGCGTGGCGAGCGCCGCACAGGCGTCCGGATCAAGGACGCCCACCGGCTCGGCATCCGCGTCATGACCACTTCGATGACCTTGATCGAGGCGTACGACGTGAGGACGTACCTCCCGGCCTGGCACTGGGCACTCTCCCGTGTTCACGTCGAGCCTGTGACCGAAGAGATCGCCAAGGAGGCCGTCGGGCTCCTCAAGGAGGCCGGTCTCCACGGGCACAAGTACGCCATCGATGCGGCCCTGGCCGCCGTCGCGCTGCGACAGCCGGGGCCGGTCACGGTCTTCACCTCCGACGTGGACGACCTGCGCAAGCTGTGCGGCGACCGCGTGGTGGTCATGGGTCATTGACGTGCTCCCTGGCCCAAATTCCAGGGGTTCCGGCCTGGGTCGTCCGACCCTTCCGGGCGCTTCCTGCTGATCGGAAGCCGCCGAAGAGTGTCAACATCTCGCACTGTGTCCGATACTTCGACCACCGAAAACGAAGGTCAGAAAGGTGAAGGGCGAGCAAGGCGTTGACCAAGCGCTGATGCGGCCGACTCGCCGCGCTACCTCGTTCCCCCACTCCCCCGGCCGCCGTCCGGCCGCGTTGTCAGTGGTCGCCGATAGCTTCGATCATGTTCCGCCGAGGTGGCGTGAGCGCCCCCTTTCGCATGCATGGGAGATGGTGCGTTGTCGGTCTGGGAGAAGTCGAGCACGGCACGGGTGGTGCCGTCGGCGCGGCCGCGGAAGCTCGCGAAGGTGCCGTTCGTCGAGTTGGCCGACGGGCGGTTGCAGGGTGTGGTGTCCAGCGGGTCGGACATCGGGCGCGTGTACGTGTCCTCGGTCGAGTCGGGGACGTACGCGTTCGCATGCAGCACCAACAACAACCGTCCCTGCGGCGGGGCCCGCGGCATGTTCTGCAACCACATACGCGCGCTTGTCGGCGAGGCCGTGCTGCAGTACGGCGCCGAGCGCGTGGCCCGGTATCTGAAGGTCGAGGTGGACGCCGCGGAGCCGGACGCGCAAACCGTCATCGCCGTCATGACGGCCACGCGCCCCTCGGCGGCGGGCAGTTCGGCCGCGGCCCGGGTGTTCAGCCGGTTCCTGCGGAACCTGGCGTATCTCGAACTCGCCCCGAGTACCGCGCCGGTGCCCGAGATGCAGTGGTTTCCCACGACGAGGGCGGTGGCCTGATGCACACCGGTCTGCTCTCCGACCCCGTCGACGGGCTCGACGAGGCGCTCACGGCCGTGGACGGGTTCGACGAGGCTCTCGTCGCCGGTCTGCTGCGTCCGCAGCCCGGCCGGGCCGGCGGGCTGACCGGGCTCGCCGACGCCGTCGCCGGGACGCCGCTGGCCGCGAGGGTGGCCGAGGCCGCCGACAGGACGGTCGCCGGAGCCGCCGGCGAGGACCACTTCGTCGCGCTCGCCGCGGCCCGCACCGCCCTGCTCGGCTCCGTGCACGACGCGCTGACCGCCCAGGTCGAGGAGGCCACCGGCCGGCCGCGGGCCGAGGAAGCCGCCGCCGAAGCCGCCGACAGCGACGAACACGCGGCGAATCTGTGTGCCGCGGCCCGTAGTTGGCTGTGCGAGCTGGCGCGGGCCGGCTGGCAGGGCATCGACCACGAACTCGTCGACGGGGCCGCGCCGGTCGTCTCCGCGATGCTGGCCGACCCGGCGCTGCGCCGCCCGGCCACGCTGCTCGACGGCTTCGCCGCCGAACTTGCCGCCTCCTGCCCGGGGGCGACCCTGGAGCGCGTCCCCGTGCGCCGCTGGGCCGACCTGTGGTCGCGCGCCCTGCTGCTGACACTGCCGGGCGCGGTGCGCGCCTCCGCCGTGGCCGAGGCGACCGGTCGGCTGCTGCCGCTCGGTGCCGACGTGCACGAGCACGCCACCGCCGTACAGGCCCAGGTGCACGCGGTGTTCGAGCCCGCGGACGGTGGCACGCCCCGGCTGGTGCGGGCCTCGGTCTCCGCGCCCAAGCCGGACACGGTCGTCGGCGCTGGCCTGTGGCAGTTGCTGCGGCCGCACATGTCCCTGCTGGCGGCCGTGAGCGAGGGCCGCGCGATGGACCTCGACGCCATGCTCGTCACCGCCGAGGGCGACCTGCTGTGGGACGACGCCCGTGCGCGCATGGGCGAGCCCGCCGAGGTCTTCACCACCGCCCGGGTGGCCCTGCCCACCGCCGCCGCCTTCGCCGTGTCGCCTCTCGACCGGCATCCGGCCCGGATCGCGGTGCCCGTCCTTCTGGAGGAATACGGCGTGGAGGAGGGGGACGACGGGGTCGCGTTCCAGGTCGCCGGGTACCGCCTGGCGGTCGACAGCGATCGTGTCCCGGCCGCCGGTCCGCTCTCGCCCGAGGTCGTCGCCGCGTCCGGCGTGTGTGTCGGGCTGCTGCGCTGGGACGCCGGGGATTTCCTGCTCCAGCCGCTCGCCGTCGAACGGACCGTGCGGAAGAAGACCGTCGCCGTGCACGCCGGGGCCTGGGCCGGGGGTACGGCCGACAAGGCCGGGGTGCGGGCCGAGAAGGCGGCCACCGACGCCGTCACCGTGCTGCGCGAACGTGCGGGAAGGCTGCTGCGGAAATGACCCATCCCATGCCCCACCACACCAGCGGGGACGCCCCCGCGTCCGAGCCCGAGCCCGACCGGTACGACAACCGGCGGCAGGTCCTCTACTGGCGTCTGCTGGCCCGTCTCTTCGACCCGGAGGAGCAGGCCGCCCTGGAGTCGGCGAGTCTCGCCGTGGTCGAGGACATCGGCCTGCCGTCAGCGCTGCTCGATCCCGGTGCGTCGGTCGACTCCGTCGTGCAGCGGCACCCGGAGCTGGCCGCCGAGTTCGACGGGCTGATGGCACCGGCACCGGACGAGGACGGCGTACGCGACCGGGCCGCCGAGGTGCGGCGGGCGGCACTCGCGTCGAAGGTGCTGCTGAACGTCTTCGCCTCCCGCCCCGGCACCGTCACCGCCGAGCAACTGGCCCGCTGGCAGTCCGACGCCGGCCGGCTCGAGCGGGCCCTGGGCTGCCGGCCCGGCGAACTGCGCGGCGGACGCGGCGGCACCCGCCGTACGGGAGCCGGAGGGGGCGTCAGCCCGACCGGCACCGGCATCGGCGGCCCCACGCCCGACCTCAGCCGGCTGATCCCCGCGATCGGCCCCGAACTCGGCTCCATCGAGGGCGATCTGGTCAAGCGGATGCACCTGCGCGAGGTCCTGGCCGACCCTCAGCTGGCCTCGCGGCTGACGCCGAGCATGTCGCTGATCGAGCAGTTGCTGCGCGACAAGAACAACCTCTCCGGTGTGGCGCTGGCCAACGCCAAGGCGCTGATCCGCCGTTACGTCGACGAGGTCACCGAAGTGCTGCGCACCCAGGTGGAGAAGGCCACGGTCGGCGAACTCGACCGGTCGGTACCGCCCAAGCGGGTGTTCCGCAATCTCGACCTCGACCGCACCATCTGGAAGAACCTCACCAACTGGAGCCCGGAGGAGGAGCGGCTCTACGTCGACCGTCTCTACTACCGGCACACCAGCCGAAGGACGACGCCCCAGCGGCTCGTCGTGGTCGTGGACCAGTCGGGTTCCATGGTCGACTCGATGGTCAACTGCACCATCCTGGCCTCCATATTCGCCGGGCTGCCGAAGGTGGACGTCCACCTGATCGCCTACGACACCCAGGCCCTCGACCTCACTCCGTGGGCGCACGACCCGTTCGAGACGCTGCTGCGCACCAAGCTGGGCGGCGGCACCGACGGCACCGTCGCCATGCGGCTCGCCCAGCCGAAGATCGCCGAGCCGCGCAACACCGTCGTGGTGTGGATCTCCGACTTCTACGAGTGGCGCCAGCAGGAGCTGTTCGACAGCATGGCCGCCATTCACCGCTCGGGGGCGAAGTTCATCCCGGTCGGCTCGGTGACCAGCTCAGGGCGCGGCAGCGTCAACCCGTGGTACCGGGAGCGTTTCAAGGACCTCGGCACGCCGGTGATCTCCGGCCACATCAAGAAGCTCGTGCACGAACTCAAGACGTTTCTCACCTGATCACCGGACGTACGTCCGCGTCCCATCGTGAGCACCGCCGCGATCACGGCCGCGATCACTTCTGTCATCACCTTCGGAAAGGCCCTTCCTCATGTCCGACCTGCTGCGCGCCCCCGCCGAGCTCAAGTACGCCGAGGAGCTCGACTGGCTGGAGTCGATCGACGACAGTCCCAAGCCGTTCTCATGGCGTCTGTCGCCGAAGATGGTCCGCCTGTTCATCCTGGGCTCCGAGCGCTCCGACGGCCTGGACCGGGAGATCTCGCAGAAGTGGTTCGGCGACCGCAGCTTCGTCGAGCGTTCCATCGTCACCCTCGCCTCCGACCGCGGCCTGCTGCTCATCGGCGACCCCGGCACCGGCAAGAGCTGGCTGGCGGAGCTGCTCTCCGCCGCGATCTGCCGCAACTCCACACTGGTGGTGCAGGGCACGGCGGGCACCACCGAGGACCACATCAAGTACTCGTGGAACGTCTCCATGGTCATCGCCAAGGGCCAGTCACGGGAGTCGATGATCCCCTCGCCCATCATGACGGCGATGGAGGCCGGCGCCATCGGCCGCTTCGAGGAGCTGACCCGGTCCACGAGTGACGTCCAGGACGCGTTGATCTCGATCCTCTCCGAGAAGTACATCTCCGTTCCCGAGCTGGAGAGCGGTGGCAGCGACAACATCGTCTTCGCCAAGCCGGGTTTCTCGGTCATCGCCACGGCCAACAGCCGCGACCGCGGCGTCAACGACCTGTCCTCCGCGCTCAAGCGCCGCTTCAACTTCGTCCGCATCCCGGTCGTGACGAACAAGAAGAGCGAGGCGGAGATCGTCAGGTTCCGCACCGAGGAACTGCTGCGCCGGCACTCGATCGACCTCGACGTGCCGCCGACCCTGCTCGACGTGCTCCTGCAGAGCTTCGCCGATCTGCGCGCGTCCGCCGCCGCGGCCGGCAGCGACGACGAGAAGCTGGAGTCGGCGCTGTCGACCGCCGAGCAGATCGGCGTGCTGGAGGACGCCGTCCTGCACAGCAACTTCTTCGGCGAGCGCGCCCTGACCGCCCGCACCCTCGCCTCCTCGCTCGTCGGCTCCCTCACCCGCCGCGAGCCCGAGGACCTGGCCATCCTCAACAAGTACCTGCACGGCGTCGTCGAGCCGCGCAGCAAGGAGGAGGGCGGCTCCTGGCCCGAGTTCCTCGAGGGTGGCCGCGACGCGATCGCCACGCTGTCATGAACGGGCACCACGAGAACGGCACGTTCGCCGCACTGCGCGGCCAACTGCAGGAAGCAGCGACCGCGTTCGCGGGCGGGCCCGACGTCCTGGAGGGCATCCTCCTCGGCATGGTCGACGACGTGGACCGGGCGGTGCGCGAGCCGCTGGAGATCTTCCCCGTCTGCCACCACTCGCCCGCCTCGGCGACCGCCATGGCCCGGCGGCTGCGCGAGAAGCAGCCCAAGGTGGTCTACCTGGAGCTGTGCGAGGACATGGCGCCGCTGCTGACCGAGCTGCGCAACTGCCGGCTGCCGGTGGCGGTGCAGGCGTTCGCCGGTGACGTCGACGGCTTCCCCCAGGACTGGGCTCCGCTGTCGGTCGTCGCTCCGATCACCGAGGCGTCCGCCGAGTACCAGGCCGTCGCGTACGCACTGGACACCCCGGGGGTGGAACTGGTCCTCGTGGACCGGTCCGCGGACCACGTCTTCCAGTGGGACACCGGCGGCGAGCAGGCGCAGGAGGCCGCGGCGGAGGACTCCGGCCCTCCCGCCGGGGCCGCACTGCACGGTGAGGCCGTCGGCGTCGAACTCGGCGATCTCCGGCCGCGCTTCGCCGAGCTGGAGGAGCACCTGCTGCGCCACGGCAAGGTACGGCACTGGTCGGAGTGGTGGCACCAGTACGTCGAGGTGCCGCTCGGCGACAGCGCCGCCGACCACGACGCCTACCGCCAGGTGATGCTCCTCATCGGCAGCCTGTTCCGGCGCCTCGCTCCGGGCGACGGTGCCCGGGTCCGTGTGGACGAGGACCGCGAACGGTACATGTGGACCCGGATGCGCGAGCACCTGGCGGCGACGGGGACCGATCCGGCGGACTGCCTGTACGTGTGCGGGGCGTTCCACGCGGTCAGCCGTGTCGAGGAGTTCGGCGTGCACGGCACCGGCACGTTCACGATCTCCCCGCGCACCGCCACCACTTGGCAGTACGGGCTGATCCCGTCCAGCCACGCGGCGATCGAGGCGCAGTTCGGTCTGGCCGCCGGCTCGGTGTCGATCGCGGCGACGGAGTGGGCGAAGTCCCTGAAACGCACCCGTGTGCAGCCGTACCGGCTGGCGGGCCAGGCGGGTACGAAGAACTCCTCGGCGAGGAAGTCCCCCGCGAAGAAGGTTTCCGCGGCTGCGGCTTCCGGGGCGAGGGCTGCCCGGGGAGGGCAAGTCGCCGTCACTGCACCGGAGTCCGCCGCCGGGGACGGGGACCGGCTGTCCGGCTTCCTGCGCAGGCCGCCCGTGCTCGACGGCCTGGACGAGGCCGAACTGCTCGGCTGGTCGGTGGACATCGTGCGCGCGGCCCGGCGCAACGGCTACCTCGCCTCCACCGCGGACGCCATCGCGGTGTTCGAGACGTCGGTGCTGCTCGCCGGAATGCGGGACCGGGCCAAGCCGACGCCGTACGACTTCCAGGACGCGGCGGTCACCTGCATCGAGAAGGACGCCGTACCGGGGCGGCGGGACGTGCGGCGCCTCGTCGAGATCATGATGGGCGGCGACCGGATCGGCCAGGTCGGCTACGACGCGCTGCCGCCGCTCGCCCGTGACGTGCACGACCGGCTGGCGCCGCTCGGGATGAAGCTCCAGCAGCGCGGCGTGCAACGGGCCCTGCTGGACATGGCCTCCCGGCCGGAACTGCGGGCCTGCTCCGACGTCCTGTGGATGCTGCGGCGCCTGTTGCCGCACGGCGCGGCTCGGCCGATCATGGGTGAGCGGCGGCTCGGTGAGCGTTCGATCCAGGAGTCCTGGGACCTGGCGCTCGGCACCCACGAGCGGGCCCTCATCGAGCTCGGTTACGAGGGTGTCAGCATCGAGCAGGTGCTGGAGCAGCGACTGCGGCGCGACGCCTACGGCCCGCAGGCCACGACCGCCACCGTACTGGCCGCGGTCGAGGACGCGGTCCTGTATCTGCGCAGCCGCCGCCTCGCCGACGAACTCGGCACGCACGCACTGAAATTGCTCGCCACGGAACGCAGTGTCGACGGGGCGCCGGAGGTGCTGCGCCGGGTGCGCGGGCTGCTGGCGTACTACCGCACCAGCGAACCGGTGCTGCCGGCGTGGATCGAGTCGTTCCTCAAAACGGGTTACGCCCACTACTGCACGCTGCTGCCGGTGGCGTTCCGGGACGAGGACGCGACGGTCGGGCAGGTCGCCGCGATGCTCGGCTTCCTGTTCAGCATGGAGAGCCTCGCTCTGTCGCTGGGCTGCGACCGGGCCCAGTTGGAGCTGTCGGTCGCCCAGTCGCACCCCGAGGAGCCGTCGAAGACGGCCCTGTTGTGGGCGGCGCAGGTGCAACTCGGCACGCTGTCCCGGGCCGAGCTGCGGGGCCGGTGCGACGCACTGCTGGACAACCCCCTGGTGGTGCCCGCCTACCCCCGTTACCTCAGTGGCTTCGTCCACGCGCTGGAGCCGGTGCCGGGGTTGGCGGACGTGGTCGTGGAGGCGGTGTCGAACGCGTTCGGGCGGTTGCCGGACGCGGTGCTGCTGCCGTGGCTGCCGCTGCTCATCACCACGTTGCGCTCCGGCGCCGCGGAGCTGGCCCCGCTGCTGATCCGCGAGGCCGGCCGCATCTTCCCGGGCAGCCTCGCGGCCCTGGACGCGTGGATCCCCCCGTGGCGAACGCCTCCGGCCCCGCCGGCCACCCGCCGGACGCAGCCCGGAGGACCCGCCCGCCAGGGCGCCGCACTGCTCCCGGCCCATCCGGCGACCTGCGACGCGGTGGCTGCACTGCTGGGCTGCACGGAGGAGTGGACACCGCCGGCCGCCCCGCCCCCGTCGGCTGTCGGATTGCCGGCCGCACACCCGGCGACGTGCGACGCGGCCGCGGAACTGCTGGGCTGCGAGGGCACATGGGCGGCGTCCGGTTCCGCGCCTCCGGGCGCGGCACTGGCCACTCGGCATCCGGCCACGGCGAAGGCGCTGGATTCGCTGCTCACCACCACATGACAGCGACGGCTCACGGCGCCGAGCCGGCGGCTACTTCAGCTTCCACTCGCCCGTCTGGTCCGCGAAGCCGGAGTCCATGGTGAACTGGACGGCGCCGATCTTGGAGGCCTTGGGGACCTCGAAGACGATCCAGCCGAGGCCCTTGGCGCCGGGCTTGAGCTTCAGGCTGGAGGACATGGACGGGCCGGCCGTGATGTCGGCGAAGGTGGAGTCGAACTGCTGGCCCTCGCTGTCGGCGACCTGGGCGCCGTTGGACGGGCTGTCGCTGTAGACGGCCTTACCGGTGTTGACGAGCTGGAACTGCACGCCGACGAACCGCTTGCCGGCGTCGGGCTCGGTGAACTCGTTGGCCGACTTGCCGGGGTCGGCGATCTTGACGACCGTGACGTCGAGCTGGCTGCCGTCCTCGAAGCCCTTCAGGGTGAGGGTGTCGCCGACCTTGGCGACCTCCGGGGACTTCCCCTTCTTGGCGTCCTTGCCGCTGTCCGCCTTGGCGGCGGCGTTCTCCTCCGGCTTGTCGACGACGGTGCTGCCGGTGTCGCAGGCGGTCATGGTGAGCGCACCGATGGCGGCGGCAGCGACGGCGGCAACTCTGATACGGGCGTGCATGGTCCCCCCAAGGATCAGTCTGTGTGGATCACGGCGTCCCCCGCAGGCTGTGCGAGCGGGGGCTCACGGATGACAGTACGAGCTATCCGTTGATTGTGTCAACAGGCCGCCCGTTCGGGCCTCTCGTTTACGCATGCCGCGGTGATGCCGGTGGTGAACTCCGTGAACACCGGCGCGTGCGGGTGGCGTTCTCGCGGGATGTGGCGCCTGCCGACGTTGGCATGCGAAAGCACCGCTCCGGCCTGTTGCGGGAGCGGTGCCTGTGGGAAAGGGGGGTGAGCCGGTTCGCGTCCGTGTGCTGAGGTCCCCTCAGCTGTCGGGCTCCAGGGCGCCGTTGGCGAGGCCGTCGCGGGCCAGGGCGGCGGCGTCGCGGCTCAGTTCGGCGATCCTTCTCGCCCGTTCCTCGAACTCCTGGAGGGCGCGGAACGCCGCCCCGTAGCGGCGCTGCTCGGCGATGTCCATCTGGGGAACGCGGGCGCCCTTGCCGTCGAGGCGGAACGTTCCGCTGGCGCTGGTGGACCGGCGGGTGTTGGCCGCGCTGCGCAGGAACCCCTGGAGGAAGTCGGTGTCGAGCTGATCGCTGATCGACACCGGCTCGGCGCCGCCGTACTCGACGAGACCGGCTCGCGTGAGGTCGGCGACGCTGACGGAGGGGCCGTCAGGGGCGCTCAGGCGTCCCCCCGCGCCGAGGGCCGGGAGCAGTTCGGCGAGTATGCCGACCTGTTCCGCGAGTTCGCTCCGCAACTGCTGGTACTCGGCCACGTAGTCACGGTGGGAGTCCCGCACGTAGCGGCCGGGGGTGAGGTCCACGACGTCGTCGAGCAGTTCGATGAGAGGGACGTCCGTCGCCTGGTCGGGGCGTGCGTCCAGGGGGCCGTCCGGATCGTTCCGGGTCAGGTCCACCATGCGGACGCTGGTGGCCGCGTCGCCGGAGGAGAGCGGCCGGTGCAGTTGCCAGAGGTGCACCGGCAGGGCGTGCGAGACGGCCGAGCCCGGCGGCAGCGCCGTGACCTGGGTGAGGACGCCCCGGCGCACGAGTTCCGCACGGATGCGGCGGCCTGCCTTGCGGTAGGCCACCGAGGCAGGCACGACCATGATGACCCGGCCGCCCGGAGCGGTGTGCGCGTAGGCGTGCTGCAACCAGGCGAGTTCGCCTTCCGCCCGGGACGGGATGCCGAGTTCCCACCGCGGGTCGAGAAGGAGTTCCTCACGCCCCCAGTCGGTGTCGCCCACCGGGGGGTCGCAGACGACCAGATCGGCCTTGAGGTCGCTCCACCGGTCGTCGCGGAGGGAGTCCCCGGCGGTGATGCCGGCACCCGCCCGTCCGGTGAGGTCGGCGCGCAGTTGCGCGAAGCGGGCGCTGCGCGCGTCCACCTCCTGTCCGACCCGCCGCGGTCCCCGCTCGGGTCCGACCGCGAGCAGCAGGGTGCCGATGCCGCAGGCCGGATCGAGAACGGTCGCGTCGTCCGCCACTTCGCCGGCCAGGTGCCGTACGGCGCGGACGACGCGGGGAGAGGTGACCTGGTCGGAGCCGGCCCGTCGTACGGAGTCGGTGAAGCGTTCGGCGAGGGCGTCCACCACCTCGCCGGGCGAGTCGCGGTCGGCCAGGCGCCGGGCCAGTGCGACGGCGTCCTTCGGCAGGGCTTCCGGCCTCTTCGTCCGGGGGCCGGCGAGTACCGTGGCGACATCGGCGAGCGCGGTGACCATGTCGTCGCCGTACGCTCCGCGCAGCACCTGCCAGAGCTGCACTTCCTCCGAGAGGTCCTGGCCCTTGCGCTGCTTGTCCAGCCAGGTGTTGACCTCGGCGAGATCGAAGAGCGGACTGTTGGCGCTTCCGCCCGTCGGCGCGGGGAAGTCGTCGTACCGCCGACGCCAGTTGGAGACCGCTGCCCGGGTGACACCCGCGAGCCGCGCGATCTCGGAGCCGGTGACGAGAGGACCGGCTGGTGAGGCGGCGTTGTCCGTCATGCAGTTCACCGTACACGGCGCCTGTTTTCCCATCAACGGAAAAGTGGTTGACATGGTACACATAGGGCAAAGATGTCCTCACGTGTACCTCAAGCCGCCTCAATCCGTCCCCGGCGGACCTGTCGTACGACGATCGTTTTCGCCTCGCTGACTGCTCAGGAGGGCTTCTCTCAGCTGGTCGGCGTTCATCGCCACCAGGTGTGGGACGCGGTCGTTCCATTGCGCGGCCAGGCCGTCCAGGGTCCGTACGAGGGATCGGCGAATCCCGAGGGCGGCGAAGGCCAGAAGGACGGCAGCCACCGGTCGCAGGAGTCTGCGGCCGCGCAGGGAGACGATGACGTGTATGTCCCATCTGCCGTCGTCCCGGGACGGCCGGGGTACGGCTCGCGCGTCCGCCCGGATCCAGCGGTGGTCGAGGCGGGCCGAGGCCGGGGCCGAGGCTGAGGCGCGGCCGGTGTCAGCGGCGGGCCACCAGTCGTCCAGTCGGACCCTGGCCCGGCCCGCCATGTCGAACAGCGTGCGCGGTGCCGCGCCGCCTTGTGTCCGGCCGGTGATCTCGACCTCGGCCGGGCGGTCGGGACTCTTCAGTGTCCCGTCCAGTTCGATGGTCATGTCGTCCTCGGCGACGGCGAGTTCGAGGCGGACGGCTCGGCGGTGGTCCCATTCCCTGACGGTGATCTGTACGGTGTCCCTCGCGTCGACGGCCTTCTTGTCCTCACCGGAGCCGTCCGTGTCCGCCTTCGCCTTCCCGTCGTCGGCCTCGTCCTCGATCACGTAGACCGACCCAGGGAGCAGGTGTCGCCCCCGGGTCAGCCGGATGTCCCGTGCGACCTGGCCGTCGGGCAGTACGAGCCCTTGTTCGTCCGCCCGGCTCTCCTCCACCAGGGTGCGGATCACCGTGACGGCGTCGGCTAGCCAGGGGTACGGAACCGGTTCGACGGCCACCGTGTGCTTGACGGAAACCATGTCAGCCGCCGACGTGCAGGGCGCCCAGCAGCATCGGCAGGGAGGCGTGCAACTCGCGTTGCCAGTAGGCCCAGCCGTGGGTTCCCGGGCCGTAGAAGTTGGTCGTCACGTGTTTGGCTCCCACACGTTCGAGTTCCGCGGCCAAGGCGTGGTTCTGGCGGTTGAAGTCGGCCTCCAGCGCGCTGGTGCTGCCCGGGGTGTCCAGGGGTCCGGTGGTGCCGTCGCCGCACGACAGGTACACCGGGACCGGCTTGAGCCGTTTGGCGAGGTAGTACGGGTCGTGCGCCTGCCAGATGCCGCGCTGGGCGACCGGGTCGCCCCAGACCCGCAGCGGGTCGTCGCCCTGGCCGCCGAAGTACCCGAGGATGCGGTCCACCGACTCCTCGTTCAGCAGCGGGTGCGCCGAACCGGAGTACGCGGCGGTCGCCTTGAACATTCCGGGGTGCCGGGCGGCGTACAGCAGCGCGCCCTGGCCGCCCATCGAGAGGCCGGCCACGACGCGGTTGCCGCCGGCGGCCCAGTCACGTTCCAGGAGCTGCCGCAGCTCCACGGTGTGGAACGTCTCCCATGCGGGGTCGCCGCCCCGGCCATGGTTCCACCAGTCGCTGTACCAGCCGTTCCAGCCGGCCTCCGGCATCACCACGAGGACCTTGCGCAGGCTGTCGATCCGTGCGACGTCCGTGAGGGCGGTCCACGAGGTGTAGTCCCCGCAGCAACCGTGCAGCAGCCAGAGGGTCGGCCAGTGCTGCCGCCGGTCGCCCGGGTTCCAGCCGTCGGGGGTGAGGAGCCGGACGCCGACCGTCCGGCCGCCCAGGGCCGCCGAGCGCACGGACAGGTCGACCTGACGGTCCGCGACCGGGGTGACCGCGACGACCTCCGCGCCTCGCGGTTTCGAGGAAGAGGCGGCAGCAGCGGTGTCGGCCGAGGTCGTTGCCACGGGCGAGGCGGCGCGCGCCAAGGCGGTCGGGGTGGTCGGCGCGAGGGTGAGCAGCAGTGCGGAGAGAACGAGCAGGACTCGGGTTCGAAGGGTCATCGCGGCTCCCTGTGGCGGGTCGGGGCTCGAGCGTGCTTCGACCGGGCGGGGTCAACTCCTCGGGGGCAGGATCAGCAGGGCGTCTCCGACGGGGCGTTCGCCGCTGGCGTCGGAGGGCTGGTTGAGCACCTTGCCGTCGATCACCATCGTGGTGGAGCCGCCGCCGTCCAGGTTGATCGCGTCGCGCAGTCCGAGTGCCTTGGCGATCTCGGCGCTCTCGGTGATGCTGAGCCCGAGCGCGCCGGTGCTGCGTCCGTCGGCGGTGACGAGCACGGTCCGTCCGGCGGCGTCCACTCCGGCGAGCGTGCGCGGGTTCCGCTTGTGCACCCAGCCGTAGTAGAAGCTCGGGTCGCCGGGGTGCACCATGCCGTCGGTGGCCGGTGTGACGTGGAGCCGGCCGTCGCGGACCAGTTCGGGGCCGCCGTTCACGACGTCGGTCCCGGGTGAGGGCATGACCGGGTGTCCGCGTCCGTCCAGCAGCGTGGCCTTGATGTTCAGGTGGTCGCCGACCCCTGCGAGGGCGGTCAGCTCGGCGACGCGCCGGCCGGTCGCCTGCAGGGACCTGCCGCCGGCCGGCAGTGGTCCACCGCGTGGGGTGCGCAGTTCCACGACCCGGTCGTGGGCGTCCAGGACGGCTTCGAGTCCCGCGCCTGCCGGGGTGCGCTTCCCGAAGTCGGCTGTGAAGGCGACGAGTTCGTCGGTGCTGGTGCAGGTCACATCGTGCAGCGGGAGCGAGGTCGGGATGTCGTGTGCACCGCCGCCGCAGTTCCTGATCAGGCCCGGTACGCGGTTGACGCCGCTCAGGCTCAGCGAGGTGCCCCGGCCGGTGACCCGTCCCTGCCAGGTGAACCGGGTGACCTCGGTCCGGCGGCTGTTCGTGTGCGTGACGAGGCCGGGGCGTCCGTTGACCGGTTCGCTCAGCAGGCGGCCGTCGTAGACACCGACACCGGCGGGGTCGCCCGGTGCGCCCGCGAGGGGGTCGAGGACGAAGAACCCGGCGTTGACCGCGGCGGTCGCGCCGGCCGCGTTCGACAGTTCGCTGGTCGTCTCGCGGTTCTCCAGGTCGGGGCCGTACGACGCCTCCAGGCTTCCGTGGAAACGGCGCGGGTCGATGGTGAGCACGTCGACGCGCCACGGGCCCCGGTCCGTGCGGTCGCCGTCCCAGCCGGTGTACACCGCCGCTCCCGCGTAGCCCGCTGCCTTCAACCGTGCCTGTTCTGAGGCCGCGTTGGACTGCGCGTCGAACGAGCCGACCCGGACCCGCCACCCGAGCGTGCCGCCGGCGTAGTCGGCGGTCCTCGCTGTCGTCACCTGCTCGACCCGGGCCTGGAAGCCGTCGCGCTTCAGGCCGGCGGCCAGTTCGTCGGCGCTCGGCCTGTCCTTGAGGGCCGTCGGCGGCGCGTCGGGGTCCGGTGAGGTCTCACCGCCGGGAATGGACACCTCGACCGTCCAGCGCAGCGCCGGGTCGGTGGCGCCGCGCACGATACGGGTGAGGGTGACGCCCGGCTGGAGCGCTGTCGTCGTGCGGGTCTCGGAGAGGTCGGACGGTCCCAGTGGCAGGGCCTGGGCCTGCTGAACCGGCTGTGGGTCGGGGAACGCCCGCACCGGGCCCGGGGACGCCTGCGCCGGGAGTGCGCCCAATGTGACGAGGACGCCGAGGGCAGCACCGGCACCGCACAGTCTCTTCTTCATCCGCACCGCCTGGAAGCTGGACCGAGTGACTCGAACATGACATTTTGCGCCTGCAGGCGGATCATGTTGCCAGCCATGCGGGCGACGCGAAAGCCCAGTGAGGAACGGTGGGGGATACGACGGGAACAAGGGACGATCCGTCCGCTGAAACCGCGGGTCAGTACGGCATTAGGGGCAATACCCCAACGTCCCTGGGTGCGCGGGACGTTGGGCCCTGGACAAGACCGGCGTCGTAACCCTCCAGCGTGCCGACCCGCTGCTCAGGTCTCCCTCTCGGGCACGTAGTCGGCCTCCTCCAGGCCGAAGGTCCAGGCGACGCCCTCCCTGGCGGTCCGGGTGCTCGGCGGCACCCGGAGCCAGTAGGTGCGGTGGGTGCCGTCGGGCTCGGGGGTGGAGTTGACGACCTCGACCATCACCAGCGGCTCGTCCCCCTCCAGTTCGATGCGCCACAGCACGCCCGCCTGGTCGCGCTGTACCGGTTCGGCGCCGGAATCATCCAGGTAGCGCTCGTAGCCGTAGTGCTCCAGCATCACGCGGCGCAGCTCGGCGTTCTCCTCCTCGCGTATGCGCCGTGGGGTCAACTCGCCGAGCCCGGCGAGGAACTCGGCGGGGACCGGCATACCCCGCCAGGCGTGCAGCGCGAACCCGTCGGGGAAGGCGAGCGCCGGTCCGTCCCCGCGGTCGACCCGGCCGGCCTCGTCCCGGTGCAGCTCCAGGGGGCGTTCGCAGACGACCGCGGTCCTCTCGTACGGCCACCACCAGCCCGCGGCGCGGGCGACCGCGGCGATTCCGTCGAGTGCCTCCGCGCCGTCCTGGCCGTCGAAGGCCGCCAGCCAGGCCGCGTCGTGCTGGCCGAGGACCGCGTCGAGCAGGACGAGCCGGGCGGCCTGCTCGTCCCCCGTCGCGTCGGTCGAGGCCTCGACCACGCCGGTGCGTATGCGCTCGGTCAGCGCGACCGTGCCGTCCCACAGTTGGGCGCCCGTCAGGGCCCAGTGCGCGGCCCAGCCGGCCGGTCCGAGCCGGTCGAGAACACGCTCCCGCGCGGCCGCCCAGGGCCGGGTGCGCACCGCGTCGCGGACACTGCGGCCGGCCGTGCCCTCCGCCGTGAGCCGTGCGGCCACTGCCGCGCCCTCGCTGGGCGAGCCCACCCAGACGATGTGCTCCGGCTCCGGCAGACCCGCCAGCCGGTAGGCCAGGCGCACGCCTTCCTCGGCCGACGGACGGTCGGCAGGGCCGGTCGCCGCCGCCACCTCGCGCCACTTCGCCGTCGTGGCCGCCTGCACGGTCGTCTCGTGCGCGGCTTCGTGCGCGGCCTCGTGCATGGGTTCGCGCACGGGCTCTTGTGCGGTCTCACTCACGGTTTTCGTCGGTGTCGTCATCGTTCCGCTCTTCGCTGTCTCAGTCCGCCACGACGCGCACCGCGCCGGGCACGTACTCACGCTGCCGCACCACGCGGTACCAGCCCTTGGGCAGCGGTATCGCCGCGTGTTCCTCGTGCACCACCCGTCCGCCGTCCGGGAGATGGAGGTAGGACGCTCCGAACGGACCCGACTCCCGGACCAGCGTCCCCGGCCCGACCACCGCGTGAGCGTGTCCGGTGACCTCGCCGAGAGCGAGCACCAGCCTCCCCCGGGCGTCCCGCGGCTGGTGCGGCAGCCGGTCCGTGCCCGGTGGTACGGCCGCCTCCGCGACGGGCACGATCAGGACGTCCCCCTGCCGGTACATACAGGTCTCCCTTCCCCGTCGGCACCTCACCGACCGATGTCCACGACGCTACGCGGGGGGTCTGACAACGGCCCTGGAGCACAGCCCCCGCCCCGGCCCGAAAACGCCGGTGTCAGAGCCGCTTGGTACAACTCTTCGCGAACAACGCAATGCGTGAGAGCCCCAGGAGGCCAGCGTCATGTCCCACGTCGAGCATCTGAAGGAACTGCACGGCCTCCCGGCCTTCGACTTCGCCCGGTTCGCGGGGAAGCGGGAGCTGCCGGAGGCGGGCGCCGCGGCCTGGCGGCTGGCCGTCGACCCGTACAGGGACTCCCCGCAGGAGGACTTCGGTGAGCTGTGGGACCGCTTCCTCGACACCGTCGATCCCGCCGGGGTGCGGGCGATCGTCGTGGGTCAGTGGGGTGAGCCGTACGACAACGATTCCAGCGGCATCGTGCGGCGTCTCGTGGCCGCACGTGACCGGCTGACCGCGCTCCGGGCGGTGTTCATCGGGGACCTGGAGATGGAGGAGTCGGAGATCTCCTGGATCGAGCAGTCCGACGTCACGCCGGTCCTCGACGCGTATCCGCTGCTGGAGGTGTTCGGGATCCGCGGCGGCAGCGGGCTGCGCTTCCCGGCGGTCCGCCACGATCACCTGCGCAGGCTCCGCTTCGAGGCCGGCGGACTGCCCGGCGAGGTCGTGCGGGGTGTCGCCGCCGGCGAGTTCCCCGCCCTGGAGCACCTCGACATGTGGCTCGGCGTGGAGGAGTACGGCGGCGACGCGGGGGTCGCCGATCTCGCCCCGATCCTGGCCGGGGGCCGCTTCCCGGCGCTGCGCCATCTCGGCCTGCGCAACAGCGAGATCCAGGACGAGGTCGCCGCCGCCGTCGCCGGGGCCCCCGTCGTCGCCCAGCTGACCTCGCTCGACCTGTCCCTCGGCGCGCTCACCGACGACGGCGCGACCGCGCTGCTCGGCGGTCAGCCGCTCACCCACCTGACCCGGCTCGACCTGCACCACCACTTCCTGAGCGAGTCCATGGCCGACCGGATCCGCAGGGCCTTCGACTCCAGCGGGACCGAGGTGGACCTGTCGGATCACCGGACTCCGGACAGCTGGGAGGACCAGGAGTGGCGGTATGTCGCGGTCTCCGAGTAACGCGGCGCCCGCCGCCGGCCTTCGGTTCGCCGTCGTCGGCAATCCCGGGAACCGGCGGACGACGATGTTCGCCGACGCCGTTCGGGCGGCCGGTCACCCGGCGCCCCGCGTGCTGGAGTGGCGGGACGTGCTGCGCGGACGGTACGCCTTCTCGCCGGGCGAGTTGGTGCGGATCGACTCGCCCGGCGAGAACGCCGAGGTCGACCGGTTGCTGCGGGACACCGACGACCCCACCCGGGTCGAGGGGACGGCTCTGTGGCACCGCCGTTTCACCGCCGCGGTCCGGGAGGTGACCGCCGCGGCACGCGCTGCGGGCGCGGTGGCGACCGCCGACCCGGAGGACGTCGCGGTCATGTTCGACAAGCGGCGCTGCCATGCCCGGCTCGCCGCCGCGGGCGTGCCGGTCCCCCCGGCCCTGACGGGTCCGGTCGGCGGCTGGTCCGGGCCGGACGGGCTCCGGGAGCAGCTCGAACGGGCCCGGATCTCACGGGCGTTCGTGAAGCCGGCGCACGGGTCGTCGGCCTCCGGTGTCGTCGCGCTGACGCTGGCGGGACCGGGCCGGGTCAAGGCGACGACCTCCGTGGAGACCACCGCCGACGGCCGCCTCCACAACTCCCTCCGGGTGCGCCACTACACCACGGAGGCAGAGGTCGCCGCCCTCGTCGACGCCCTGGCCCCGGACGGGCTCCACGTCGAGCGGTGGCTGCCGAAGGCCTCGCAGGGCGGCCGGGCCGCCGACCTGCGGGTGGTCGTGGTCGCCGGACGCGCCACCCATGCCGTGGTACGGACCAGTCGGCACCCCATGACGAACCTGCACCTCGGCGGCGCCCGCGGCGACCTGGACGCGGTACGCGCGGCGATCCGGGCCGCGGGAGGCCGCTTCACCGACGTGCTGGACGTGGCCGAACGGGCGGCCGCGTGTTTCCCGGGCACTCTGTGCGTCGGCGTGGACATCCTGCCGGCGACGGGCTGGCACCGGTTCACGGTCGGCGAGGTGAACGCCTTCGGTGACCTGCTGCCCCGCCTCACCGGCCTGCCGGGCAGCGGCGCCGAGGGCCTGGACACCTACGCCGCACAGGTCGCGGCGGCCCCGGCCGTCCTGCGGGAGGCCGCACCAGGCTCCACCCCGGCCGCAGCCACCTCCGCACCTACCGCTGCACAGATCGCCGTACGGAGCCCCGCAGCGGCTGCCGCACCGGCCCCCGTACGGCGAGCACGACGCAAGGAGCACCACCATGACCCCACCGCCTGACATGAACGACGTCGTGGGAAGCCACGACATCCTGTTCGTCACCCTCGACACCCTCCGCTACGACGTGGCGCAGGAACTGGCGGCGGCCGGACGCATACCGAACCTGGCCCGGCACCTGCCCGGCGGCGCCTGGGAGCGGCGGCACGCCCCCGGCAGTTTCACCTACGCCTCCCACCAGGCGATGTTCGCGGGTTTCCTGCCGACGCCGGCCGCGCCGGGTCCGCATCCCCGGCTCTTCGCCGCCCGTTTCGCGGGCAGCGAGAGCACCGCGGACGGCACCTTCGTCCACGACACTCCCGACCTGGTCTCGGGTCTGGCCGCCGTGGGCTACCGCACCGTGTGCATCGGCGGCGTGGGCTTCTTCAACAAGCAGGGCCCGCTGGGCTCCGTCCTGCCGGGATTGTTCCAGGAGAGCCACTGGGAGCCCGAGTTCGGGGTGGCCTCCCCCACGTCCTTCGAGGCCCAGGTGGCCTGTGCGGAGAAGGTGATCACCGAACTCCCCCGGGACCAGCGGCTGTTCCTCTTCGTGAACGTCTCCGCGCTGCACCAGCCCAACTGGTTCCACCTCCCCGGGGCCACCCGCGAGGCGGGCGACACACGGGCCACCCACGCCGCGGCGCTGGAGTACGTGGACCGGCACATGGGACGGCTCCTGGCCGCCGTCGCCGGTCGCCAGCCGTGCTTCGCCGTCGTCTGCTCCGACCACGGCACGGCGTACGGCGAGGACGGCTACAGCGGCCACCGCATCGGCCATGACGTCGTATGGACCGTGCCCTACGCCCACTTCTTCCTCGACGGAGCCCGATGACCATGACCGTCACCAGCACCGGGTCGGCGCTCGCGCCGAGCACCGTCCGCCCGTACCAGCAGTACGTCTACGCGTATCCGCACAAGACCGCGTACCGTCCCCTCGCCCGCGAGCGGGCCTCCCTGCGCGCGCTGTGGGCGGACGAGCCGAAGGACGCGCTCTCGCTCTACTTCCACATCCCGTTCTGCGAGGTCCGCTGCGGCTTCTGCAACCTCTTCACCCGGATCGGGGCACCGGACGGCCTGACCACGGCCTACCTGGACGCGATGGAACGGCAGGCGGCCGCGGTGCGCGAGGCGCTGGGGGACGGCGCTCGGTACGCCAACGCGGCCTTCGGCGGCGGCACTCCGACGTTCCTCGAGGCGGCCGAGTTGGAGCGGCTGTGCGATCTGGCCGAGCGCGGTCTCGGCGCCGACCTCGCCGCGATCCCGCTGTCGGTGGAGGCCTCGCCGGCCACGGCGACCGCCGACCGGCTGGCGGTGCTGGCCGCCCGCGGCACCACGCGGCTGAGCCTGGGCGTGCAGAGCTTCGTCGACTCCGAGGCGCGGACGGCCGTACGCCCCCAGCGCCGGGCGGACGTCGAAGCGGCCCTCGCCCGGATCCGCGCCGCCGGCATCCCCGTCCTCAACATCGACCTGATCTACGGCATCGACGGCCAGACCGAGCAGTCCTGGACCCGTTCCCTCGACGCCGCCCTCGCGTGGCGGCCGGAGGAGCTGTATCTCTACCCCCTCTACGTGCGCCCGCTCACCGGCCTCGGCCGGCACCGCGGATCGACGCCCGGGGGCGACGCCGACTGGGACGAGCAGCGGCTGCGGCTGTACCGCCACGGCCGCGACCACCTGCTCGCGCGGGGCTACGAGCAGGTGTCGATGCGCATGTTCCGCCGTGCGGACGCCCCCGCCATGGGCGGCGAGGACTACGCGTGCCAGACCGACGGCATGGTCGGCCTCGGCTGCGGCTCCCGCTCGTACACCTCCACGCTGCACTACTCCTTCGACTACGCCGTGGACATGCACCGCATACGCGGGATCATCGACGACTACACGGCACGCCCGACCGAGGACTTCCGGCACGCCGACTTCGGCTGGGAGATGACCGCGGACGAGTCCCGGCGCCGCCATCTGCTCCAGTCGCTGCTCCAGGCCGAGGGCATACCCGTCGCGGACTACCGGGCCCGTTTCGGCAGCGAGCCCGGCGACGACTTCGCCGCCGAGCTGGACCGGTTCCGCGAGCGGGGCTGGCTGGACGACCGCGCGGGCCCGGAGGTGCTGCGGCTGTCCCCCGAGGGGCTGGCCCACTCCGACGCGCTGGGGCCCGAGTTGTTCTCCGCCGCGGTGCGCGAGCGCATGGCCGCGTACGAGCCGAAGTGACGGAGCCCGCATGGACCTGACGCTCCTCTACCGCGGCCCGCTGGCGTCGTGCGACTACGACTGTCCGTACTGCCCCTTCGCCAAGCGCCGGGACAGCCGTGCCCAACTCACCGCGGACCGCGCCGCGCTGGAGCGTTTCGCCGACTGGGCGGCCGCGCAGCGCGACGACCGGCTCGCCCTGCTGTTCACGCCGTGGGGCGAGGGCCTGGTGCGGTCCTGGTACCGGCGCACGCTCGCGGACTTGAGCCGGATGCCGCACGTCCGCCGGGTGGCGATCCAGACCAATCTCAGCTGCCGCACCGACTGGCTGGACACCGCCGACCTGGACGCCCTCGCCCTGTGGTGCACCTTCCACCCGGGGCAGACGCCGTACGAGCGCTTCCTGGCCAAGTGCCACGACCTGGCCGCGCGCGGTGTCCGGCACAGCGTCGGCGTCGTCGGCCTTCCCGAGCATCTGGAGCAGGCGCGCCGGCTGCGCGCCGACCTGCCCGACCACGTGTACCTGTGGGTCAACGCCGCGGAGGGCCACACCTACACCGACGCCGAAGCCGACCGTTGGACGGCCCTTGACCCGCTCTTCCCGTACAGCCGCCACCCGCACCGCAGCGCGGGCCTGCCCTGCCGTACGGGAGAGTCGGTCATATCGGTGGACGGCGAGGGCACGGTGCGCCGCTGCCACTTCGTCCGGTCGGAGCTGGGCAACCTGTACGACGGCTCCTACCGGCGGGCCCTGCGCCCCCGCCCGTGCCCGCTGGCCGTGTGCGACTGCCACATCGGCTACGTGCACCTGGAGACACTGCCGCTGTACGACGTGTTCGCGGGCGGCGTCCTGGAACGGATCCCGGCGACGCCGCCCGCGGTTCCGCGCCTGATACCGGCGCCCCGGTAGAGGGCCAGACGTTGTCAGGCGGGACGGCCGGGCGCCCGGTCGAAGTCGTCGTCGCTCATACGCAGGAGCGCCCAGCCGGCCCCGGCGAAGCCGGCCGCGGCGACGAGCAGGCCGATGCCGGCCGCGATGTGCCCCGGCATGAAGGGATGGGTGAAGCCGCCCAGGGCCAGGGCGATGCCCGCCCAGGCCGGCGCGGCGCCGCTGCGCCACAGGGCGAGGCCGAGCAGCAGCAGACCGAGGACGATGCCGACGATGAAGAGCAGGCCGCCCGTCAGGGCCAACGGGTCCTCCTCCAGGGCCTTCTGCAGCGCGGCCACGGTCGGCACGTCGAGGCCGCGCTTCGCCGTCATGTACGCGAGCAGGTCGCCGCCCTGGTTGAGGGGGAAGCCGGCCAGTTGACCGAGGAGTGCGAGGAGCGCGCCGGCGGTGGTGAGCCGGGGCGCGCCCCGGCGGGACACCCAGATCACGGCGAACGTCGCCGGGATCAGCAGGACCAGGAACGGCACACCGAGGTACTGGGTGACGCGGGCCTGGTCGAGGTGGCCGGTGTAGGCGGTCACGGTGGCCTCGAAGGACGAGCCTCCGTCGACGGGGCTGAGGATGTAGCTGAGCCCCATGCCGGTCATCGGCAGCGGGGCGACGACGGCGAGCAGGACGCGCCAGAACCGTCGCATGTCCTTCAGCGGCTTGGACGGCCGCGGCGAGGTCGGCGGGGTGCCGGAGTCAGTGCCGGTGTGAGTGTGAGTGCCGGTGTCGGGCTGCATGGTGGAACCTCCGTTCCGGTACGGAAAGAGTGAGGGTGGGTCAGCTCGCCTGCGCGGTCTTCGCCGACCGGCCCGCCACGGCGTACGCGAGGGCCAGGCCGGTGCCGGCCGCGCTGAGGACGAGGCCGATGACGGCGCCGTCCCAGCTCCGGACGAGGGCGACGACCGCGCCGAGCAGGTTGAGCGCGCCTACGGTGACCACGGCCGGCGTGGCCCAGGCGGCAGAGCGGAGCAGGGCGATCGCGGCGACGACGCCGACGACGCCGAGCAGGCTGATCGGCCAGGCGGCCGGGGCGGGGATGCCGTTTCCCCCGTCGTCGAGGGCGATCGGCAGGTTGAGCAGCGACATGGCGAGGGTCGCGACGGCGGCGGAGCAGCGGACGGTCCTCATGGCGGCCTCCGGGATGCGGCGTTGGCCGGATCAGCGTCGGGCTCGCCGGGGTCCCCGGCCCAGGGTCCGCCTTCCCGAGCCGGCGCGGTCACGTCCGCCGCGGGACGCCCCGATTCCCGGGCGGACCGGGAAGGTTTCCCGCAACTCCGGGAACAGGGGCCGTTGATGACGCCGGGTGCGGATCGGGATACTCACCGCATCGACACTCCACGCGCACACCGGACCCGGGACGGCAGCCGATGGGCCGCCGCGGCACTGGCGGCCGTCCTCGTCGGGGCGGGCTTCCTGCTGTGGTGGGGGTCCACGGGGCGTCCGATGCCGGACTCCGGTGGGTCCCCGGCCTGGGTTGAGCCACTGGTCACGATGATCGCCTACGGCGTGGCGGGGGCCCTGCTCGTCGACCGCCGTCCGGACCTGCCGTTCGGGTGGCTGCTCGCCGGGGCGGCCGTGCTGGTCGTCGTGCGGGTGCTGGTCCTGCCGCCGGCGTACGCGGCCGTCGTGGACGGCGACCGCGGCGCACCGGCGCGCTGGGGGCTGACCGCCGGGACCCTCGCCTTCGCGCCGGTCGCCGTGCAGGGTCTGGTCAACCTCCGGTTCCCTTCGGGGCGACCGGCCGGGCGGTGGAGCGCGGTCCTCGAGAAGGTGATCGTCGTCTGCACCGCGCTGGTGATGGTGGGCGGGCTGCTCGGCGGCACGACCCTGCGGGACGTCGGGGGCGGGGTGACCGGGCTGTCCCACCCGCTCACCGGCGGGAGCGCGGTCGGCCGGATCGCCGACGCGGCGACTCTCCTGGCGCCTGTGGTCGTGCTGCTCGGCCTGATCGCGGGCATCGGTGTCGTGGTCCGGTTCGCCCGCGCCGAGGGTGTCGCCCGCCAGCAGCTCAAGTGGCGGGCGGTCGGCGTGGTCGTGGCGCTGGCGCTGTTTCCGCTCGCCGTCACCGAGCGACTGCCGTCGCTCACGGGCAGCGTGGACGCGGTCGTGTTCGTCCTGACCCTGGCCGTTCCGGTGCTGCGCCACCGGCTGTGGTCCATCGACACGGTCCTGCGCCGCTCCCTGGTCTACGGCGCGATCACCGCCGCCCTGGTCGTCGGGTTCGCCGTGCTGACGGGGCTGGCCACCCGCGTGGTCTCCCGGCAGGTCGCGGCCCCGGTCGCCGCCGCGGCCGTGGCACTGTCCTTCGTGCCGCTGCGCGACCGCACGCAACACCTGGTGGACCGCCTCTTCTACGGCGGCCGTCAGGATCCGTACCGGACGCTGCGGGACCTCGGGCAGCGGCTCAACGCCGTCCCCGGCGGCGACGCGCTCGGCTCGTTCGCCCACGCGGTGGCGTCCGCGCTGCGGCTGCCGTACGTGGCGGTCGAACGCGCCGACGGAACCCACGTCGCGTCCTGCGGCACACCGGTCGAGCCGCTGGAACGCCGGCCGCTGCTGTACGAGGGCCAGGTCGAGGGCTTCCTGGTGGCGTCGGCGCGGCGGGGCGAGGAGGGCTTCGACGACCGCGACCGCGGCCTGCTCCGCGACATCTCCGGTCAGCTCGGTCTGGCCCTGCACACCCGGACCCTCACCGCCGAGCTGCTGCGGTCGCAGCAGCGCCTGGTGGCCGCGCGGGAGGAGGAGCGGCGCCGGCTGCGCCGCGAACTGCACGACGGCCTGGGTCCCGTGCTCACCGCCATCGGCCTCACCCTGGACGCGGCCCGCGCACGGCTGGAGACCGACCCGTCGGCGGCCGACACCCACGTCGCCGAGGCCCGCGAGGCCGCCGCCCAGGCGCTGGCGGACCTGCGCAAGGTGGTGCACGGGCTGCGCCCGCCCAGCCTCGACGACCTCGGGCTGGCCGGGGCGCTGCGCTCGCAGGCCGACCGGCTCACGGCGGGCTCGCCGCTGCGGGTCACCGTCGAGGCGGGCGAACTGCCCGACCTGCCCGCGGCGGTGGAGGTGGCCGTCTACCGCACCGCCGTCGAGGCGATCACGAACGCGGTGCGCCACAGCGACGGACGGCGGTGCCGCGTACGCCTGGACGTCTGCGCGCGCGAGTTGGTGCTGCGGGTGGGCGACGACGGTGGGTCCGGCGGTCCGTGGCTGCCCGGCGTCGGCGTGACCGCGATGCGCGAACGCGCCGCGGAACTGGGCGGACGCTGTCAGGCCGGCCCCGGTCCCGGCGGCGGCGCCGTCACCGCCTGGTTCCCGCTCCCGGAGACACCATGATCCGTGTGCTGCTCGCCGACGACCATCCCCTGGTGCGCCAGGGGATGCGCGCGGTCCTCGACACCGCCGGCGGCATCGAGGTGGCCGGTGAGGCCGGGGACGGCCTCGAAGCCGTCCGCAGGGCCGTCGAGCTGCTGCCCGACGTCGTCGTGATGGACCTGCAACTGCCGGGAATGCACGGCATCGAGGCCACCCGGCAGATCCGGACCCGGGTGCCGGACGCGGCCGTGCTCGTCCTGACGATGTTCGAGGACGACGCGACGGTCTTCGCCGCCGTCCGGGCCGGTGCGCTCGGCTATCTCGTCAAGGGGGCCGAGGGAGCGGACATCGTCGCCGCCATCCACGCCGCCGCGGCGGGGCAGCCGATCTTCGGCGCGGCACTGGCGGGGCGGCTGCGTACGTGGTTCGTGTCGCCGCCGCCGCAGGACAGCCCGTTCCCCGAACTGACCGTACGCGAGCGGGAGATCCTCGACCATCTCGCCGCCGGTCTGTCCAACGCCGAGATCGGGCGGCGCCTGCACCTGTCCGGCAAGACGGTGGCGAACAACGTCTCGGCGATCCTCGCCAAACTGCACCTCACCCGGCGGAGCCAGGCCATCGTCCGGGCACGCGACGCCGGTCTGGGCCGCCCGCGCTGAGAACTCCCCTCTCCTCCGGTCCGGTTCAGCTCTGTTCCGCGGCGCCCGCTCCGCGCCGCGCCAACGGGCGGGTGCCGTTGAGCCGCAGTCTCGCTCCCGCCAGCTCGGCGCGGCCCCGGTCGGCGAGCCGGTCGGCACCGCACTCCTCGGCCAACTCGACGCCTTCGTGCAGGAGTTCGTTCGCCCGGTCCGTGGCGCCGCCGCGACAGAGCTCCGCGCCGAGGTCGATCAGGGCCTCGGCGTAGGCGTGCCGGCTGGGCGATCGGCGCAGTATCTCCACCGCTCGCTCCCGCAGGGGCAGCGCCTGCCCGTCCTCGGCCACCGCCGCGCTGAAGCCGAGCGCCTCGCCGATGGCGGTGGGCGTGCCGTAGCGCTCGGCCCGCCGCAGCATCTTCGCCGTGAGGGCGCGGGCACGCGCGGGGTCCTCCTCGGCGACGGCGAGGGCGAGGTGTCCCGCCCAGGGGCACCAGGTCGGGTTGACGATGTCCTTGGCCTCCAACCGCGCTCCGGCGGCGGTGAGCTGGGCCTCGGCCTCCTTGCGGAGGCCACGGGCGAGAAGCAGCCGCCCGTAGACCGTCTGGGAGTCCGGAAAGACCACCGCGTTCAGGTACGGGGGCGCGAAGTCGTACGTCCTGGCGACCCGCAGTGCCTCCTCCACGCGGCCCCGGGACAGCAGGACGTCGACCAGCAGCCCCACGGCGTACCACCGGGCGGGCACCCGGTCGCCCACCCGCTCGGCCAGGCGCACGCCCTCACGCGCGCACTCCTCCGCCTTGACGAGCATCCCGCGCCGGAACCACACCAGGCCGAGGAGGGTGAAGCCGAAGGAGAGGTGGGCGCCGCTCCAGCCGACCTGCTCGCACTCGGCGATGGCCGAACTGAACAGTTCCTCGGCGCGGTCGCACTCGTCGGCGTACATGTAGCTGAGGGCGGCCACGCTCGGCAGTTCGAAGCCCCAGTCGGGGTCGGTGTAGCTGAGGCCCATGGCGCGCCGGGCGATGTCCAGCGTGTCCGCGGCCGGCTCCCCGCGCAGCATGGCGTCCCAGGTGCGGATGCACAGCAGGGCCCGCTCCTCGATGGCCTCGCCGGGCAGTTGCTCGACGAGCCGTGCGAGCCGGCGGGAGCGGTCGGAGGCCTGCTCCTCGTGCGCGTCGAAGACCAGCCACAGGTAGTGCGCGACCTGCATGCGCAGCCGTGCCCGCGGGGACGCCGACCGGGCCACCTCGGCGCCCGCGACGGCGGCCGCCTTGGCCAGTTCGTCGTTGTGCGCGAACACCTGGGCCAGCCGGAAGGTGGCGTTCTCCCTCAACTCGGGATCCAGAAAGGGCTGTTCCAGGGCGGCGGTGAGGTGGTTGACCGTGGTCGCGGGGGCGGTGAGCAGGGCGGAGCAGCCGAGTTCGTGCAGCACGCCCGCGCGGTCCTCGGGCGCGGGAGGTTCGCGCAGCGCGCGCTCCAGACAGCGCCGGGCGGCGTCGGGCGCGCCCAGACGGAGGTTCTCGCGGGCGGCGGCACGCAGTTGCCGGACGGTGTTCGGGTCGCCCTCGGGGTGCGTCTCGAGCAGGTGCCGGGCGGCGGCGGTGATGCCCAGGCCGGCGTCGGCGACCGCCCAGGCGGCCTGACCGTGCAGCGCGGTGCGCGTGGTGGGCGGGATGGCCTGGTACACGGCGGTGGCGATGAGCGGGTGGATGAACTCGAGGGTGCGGGTGCCGGTGAGGATGCGGGCGACACGCAGCCGGTCCACGGCGGCCTGGGCCTCGGCCGGGGGCAGTCCGGCCACGGTCGCGGCCAGTTCCGCGGAGATCTCGGTGCCGAGCACCGCGGCGGCCCAGGCGAGCCGGACGGCGGCGTGGCCGAGCCTCTCCAGGCGCTTGATCAGACCGGTGCCCCGTGCGCTCGCGGCGAGTTCGCCCAGCAGGGAGGCCGACTCCGCGTCCGGGGCGAGGCCACGGTCCTGGACCCTGGCGATCAACTCGACGGCCTCGTACGGGTTGCCGCCGGTGACCACCCAGCACTCGCGGCAGAAGGCGTCGTCGGCCTCCGCCCCGAGCGAGCCCCGCACCAGTTCGGCCACCGCCTCCGGGCTGAGGGCGTGCAGCGGGATCGGGCGTGCGCCGCGGCCGTCGACCAGTTCGCGGAACGTCCGCGCCTCGGCGGGCACTTCGTCCGGGCGGTAGCCGATGACCACCAGCACGGGGAGTTCCCGCGCCCTCACCGCGAAGGCGGCGAGCCAGGCGAGCGACTCCAGGTCGCCCCAGTGGGCGTCGTCGAGGACGATCACGAGCGGTGCGCGGCGCACGGCCACCTGGGTGACGACCCAGTCCAGGCCGTCCCGGACGCCCTGCGGGTCCGGGCCCGCGATATCGGTCTTCTGGGCGAACAGGCCGACGGCCGGTCCGGCGATCTCGTACCACCCGCCGAAGATCTCGCGGCGCTCGGACTCGGAGCAGGCCGCGAGGACCGGCTGGAGCAACTGGCGTACGACGTGGAAGGGTACGGTGTGCTCCTGCTCGCTGCCCCGGGCGGACAGCACGGTGCAGCCTCGGGCGGCGGCCATGCGGCGGATCTCGGCCAGTACGGTCGTCTTGCCCAGTCCGGCGGCGGCGCTGAAGAACAGCAGCCCGCCCCGCCGGCCTTCGCCGTTCCCCCCGCTCGCACAGATCGCGTCCACCGCTTTCCCGGCGGCTGTCACCTCGTTCTCGCGCTCGTACAGGGGCTTCCCCAGCCGATCGCGTCCATCCACGATGGTGGTCCTCTCGGTGCGCTGCCGTTCCGACACTCCGTTACCCCTGATCTGCCGGTATGCCGGGAAGCCTAGCGAAACACACACGCGGACTGCACAGTTGCATGCGAATTGGTTGCGGGCGGCGGTGAAAGGGTACTCACGCTGATACTTGACGCCCCGTTACGAGTCCCGGGGCGTCCGAAAACAGCCCGGGGCGCTGGGCCGGGGCGGCCGGGTGTCCCGGACGGGACCACCATCTCCGCACGTCCCGGCGGGGGCGGCCACCTGCCCGGCCAAGGCGGTCGGCGTCTCGCCGGCGAGATCCTGGTGCGAGCGGGCGCGCGCCGGCTTCCCGCTGAACGCGCCGGTACCCGTGCGCCGAGGTGCGGCCCGACGAGGTGGTCGGCGGGAGAGCGGTCGTCCGTGTCAGCGGGCCGGGGCTCGGGTCAGCCGACCGGGGGTTCTGCGGGCCGGGGCTCGGCGGGGCCGGTCCCGGCCGCGGCGAAGGCGCAGTGGGCGGCTCGGGCGGGGGCCGGTGGGAGCACCGTCACTGTCAGCGCACCGGTGGGAGTGCTGCTGCATGCGTCAACGGACCGGGGGCTCGGCTCCGCGGAACGGAGTCTCGGCCCGCCGGGGCTCGGCGGGGCCGGCCTCGGCGAAGACGGCGGTGGCCCGCCCGCTCGGCACGGGCCAACAGGAGCGCGATCACCGGCGTCAACGAACCGGCAGGGACGCCGCCGCCCATGTCAGCGGGCCGGGGCTCCGTCCAGCCGACCGGGGGCTCTGTGGGCCGGGGCTCGGCGGGGCCGGTCCCGGTCCGAACGCGGCGGTGGCCCGCCCGGGTAGGGCCGGTGGGACCACGGTCGCCCATGCCGGCGGGCCGGGGTCTCGGCGCAGCCGCGGGGTCCCGGCCCCCAAGGCTCGGCGAGACCCGCCGTGGCGAAGGCGGCGGTGGGTCGCTCGGGCGGGGGTCGGCCGGAGCGCGGTCACCCAAGTCAACGGACCGGTGGGAGGGCCGCCGCCCATGTCAGCGGGCCGGGGCTCGGCAGGGCCGGTGCGAGTGCGGTCACCCCTGGCAGCACACCGGTGGGAGCGCCGCCGCCCGGGTCAGCCCACCGGGGTCTCGGCCCGCCGGGGCTCGGCGGGGATCACGGCCGCGGCGGGGCGGCGCGAGGCTGTGGTGATTACGGTGAGGCTGGTCAGGGCGAGGACCGTGAGGACGGCGAGCATCACGGTGTAGGACGCCAGCGCGGACAGAGCCGCCAGGATGGCGGGCAGCAGGAAGCCCGAGTAGCACAGGGCGTAGTAGACGCCGGTGATGCCGGCCATGTCGTCGGGCGTGACGATCCGCTGGATCTCCAGCAGGCCCGAGACGACCCCGATGCCGTAGGCGGCCCCCAGCAGGACGGCTCCGCCGAGGCCGAGCCAGGGCGAGCGCACGGCCGCGTCCCCCGCGCAGACGGCCATGCCGCAGGCCATGAGGATCATCGAGACGATGATGCCCCGTGCCGAGTCGAGCGAGTCCAGGCGCTTGGCGAAGGGCTGGACCAGCGCCCCGGTGCCGAGGGTGCAGACGGTCAGCAGGGTGGCGTAGGCAAGGGCCCAGTTCCCGATCCGGTCGCCGACCAGTTGGGGGGTGACCGCGTAGGCGACGGCGGCCGAGCCGAACACCCACGGGGCCATCGGAAGCACCACGCGCAGGAAGCGGCGGTGTCCGGCGGCGGGGACCTTGAGGTCGGCCCACAGGCTGCGGACGGCGGTGGCCCGCGACCGCGTCTCCACGGCGCGGGCCAGCAGGAACAGGGTGGGCACGGTGACCAGGACGTGCACCAGGTACGGGGTGATCATCGGCCAGGGGCCCCACTGGGCCAGCGCGCCGGCCACCCCGGCGCCGAGGCCGAAGCCGAGGGTCAGCGAGAGGGAGGCGCGCCGCGCCCCCGCGCCGGCGTCGGCCGCCGGGTCGTGCGGCGCCTGGGAGAGCTCCTTGACCCAGCTCGTGCCGACCGCCATCGCGATGCCGACGGCCAGGCCGCTGAGGAAGCGGCCCACGTAGACGGGGATCTGTCCGGCCGCTCCCCCGCACAGGACGGCGCTGGCCGCGAGCGACGCCGCGGTCGCGACGGTCATCAGGGGACGGCGGCCGTGGCGGTCCGAGGCGGCCCCGCCCACCAGCAGCCCGGGCACGAGCCCGAGGACGTAGGCGGCGAGAAAGGCGTCGACGGTGACCGCGGAGTAGCCACCGAGGCGGCGGTACATCAGCAGCAGCGGGGTGAACTGGTTGCCGCCCCAGCCGGAGCAGAACATGGCAGCCGCCGCCGGGAGCCACGGCCTGCCCCTGCCGGACGGTACGGCGGGACGGCCGGTCGGCCACCGGGTGGTACTCATGGCGGTGCTGCTCCTTGCTCGGCTTGGCTCAATGTGCTGGTCCCGCCCGAGGTTCCGGTGGGATGGCGCTGGGGGCCGACCCCGGCGGGGTCAGCGGCCGGTCGCGCCGCGGTGGGCGTCCAGGTGGGCCCGCAGGGTGTCGGCGAACCCGGCGGCGTCGCGGTCGGCGATCCGCT
The DNA here is from genome assembly GCF_043081205.1 of Streptomyces sp. NPDC014889. Lineage (NCBI taxonomy): Bacteria > Bacillati > Actinomycetota > Actinomycetes > Kitasatosporales > Streptomycetaceae > Streptomyces > Streptomyces sp. NPDC014889. The sequence goes on along the minus strand of NZ_JBIBWH010000005.1, from coordinate 290,364 downwards.
CCACGAGCCGGACGTGCTCGCCGATCAGCGGGGCGAGGCGCCCGGGCTGCGGCTGCAGGAGCTGCACGGCCATGCGCCGCTGGCGGTCGCGCAGCGTCTCGTAGAAGCGTTCGGCGAGGTCGTTGCCGGAGGCCGCCACGACGGCGTGGTGGAACGCCTCGTCCGCCTCCGCGAAGGCCGCGACGTCGGCCCGGCCGGCGTGCTCCCGCTGGACGTCGATCAGGCCGGACAGCCGGCGCACCAGGTCGGTGAGCGGCTCGGCGCGGCGGGCGATACGGCGTACCGCGCTGCTTTCCAGCGCCTCGCGCAGTTCCAGGACGTCCTCGGCCTCGCCCGGTCCGACCGGTACCACCACGGCTCCGCGCTTGGGGAAGAGCTGCAGCAGTCCCTCTGCCTGGAGGCGGAGGAAGGCCTCGCGGACGGGGGTGCGGCTGAGTGACGCGCGCTCGGCGATCTCGCCCTCGCTGATCAGACTCCCGCCGGGGAGCCGCCCGCCGATGATGAGCTCCTTGGTCAGGTCGTACGCACGCTCCGCGGCCGGAACCCGGGCGGTGGAGGAAGCGGTGCGGGCAGTGGGAGGGGTGGCGGGCATATCTCAACCATAGCAGGCATAGATACAAGCTTGGATCCATGACGTCCGGCCGCAGCACAGACGCCGACGGCCTCCGGGGTGAAAGCACCCCGGAGGCCGTCACGGTGTCGTCCTGGCGTCGTCCTCGTGGCCTTACGCGGCCGTGCTCAGCTCCGGCTGTCCGGCCACGCCGCGCCCCTCCGTGCGCAGGACCAGCGGCGCGGCGCCACGGCGGCGACGGAGCGCCATGCCGGCCCCGACCGAACCGGCGATGATCAGGCCACCGGAGACGAGGGCTCCGCGCGCCCCGGCGAACTGCATGAGGAGCCCCAGGGCGGGCGGGCCGCCGAGACCCCAGGCGGTACTGATCGTGCTCCACACTCCGAGCACGCGTCCCCGCAGGTGGGCGGGCGGATCGGTCTGCAGGACGGTCGTTCCTGCGGTGTCGGAGACGGACTCCACCACGGCCATGGGCAGGACCAGGACAAGCAGCACGGCCAGCGAGGGCGAGAGCGCCGCCACGGCCTGGAGCAGACCGCCCGCGGCGGCCAGGGTGCCGACGATCCGGACCGAGGGGCGGCGCAGCCTGGCCCCGAGGACCGCGCCGAGGATCCCGCCGACGGCCAGCACGGTGGAGACCGTGCCGAACGCTCCGGCGCCGCCGGCCAGCGGGCCGGTGACCAGCACGGCCAGGGTGAGGCCGTAGTTCCGGCCGAACACCGCGCTGACGCCGGTCACGCCGGCGAGCGCGACCAGCCGGGGGCGGCGCAGGAAGTAGGCCACGCCCTGCCGGACGGTCATGTCCTGGCCCCCGGCCGGGCGGGCCCGCCGGACCGGGCGGCCGGGTCCCGAGCTGCCCGCCACCCGCCGGGTGGCGTTCCTGACCGGCCGCAGGAACGGGATGACCGAGGCGACGAAGAGGAAGGACAGGGCATTGGCGCCGTAGGCGGCAGCGGTGCCGAGGAAGGCGACCGTCACACCGGCGAGCGCGGTCCCCGCCAGCCGGCCCGCGCTGTGGACGAGCGAGCCCACTCCGATGGCGGACGGCACGTCCTCCGTGGACACGAGGTCATTGCCGAGCAGGGCGCAGGCGGGAGCGTCGACCGTGGCGATGAGGCCGGTGACGGCGGCCAGCACCATCAGGACGGGCAGGTTCAGGTGCCCGAACGCGACGAGGACGGCCGTCACGAATGCGACACAGCCGAGCAGCGCCTGGCTGACGGCGGCGGTCAGCTTGCGCGGCAGGCGGTCCACGGCGGCGCCGCCCGCGAGGCTCACGAGCAGCGCGGGCGCGGCCTGGACCGAGATCGACAGGCCCGTGGCCGCGGCGGACCCGGTGATCTTGAGGACCAGCAGGTTCTGCACCGTGAGCTGCATCCACGTACCGGCGTTCGAGACGAAGTTCGCCACGGACCACCACCGCATGCTGCGGTATCTCAGGGACCGCCACGGCGAGGTGGACGCGGTCGCCGGCGGACCGGCGGCGGGCACGGCAGGAGGGGGCACGGAAACGGCGGGAGAAGAAGGCACAGTGCTACTCGGGGACGAGCCCCGCGGGACTCGCGCGGGGAATCGGCGGGAGCACGGGAACACCGTGCTGCGCTGCGCGGTCGCTCCGTCGGCTCTGGCGGACTGCCGTACCCACGGGTAGCCCCCGGGGAGTCCCGGGCGGGCCGTGGTGCGGCGCGGACCATCGTTGCAGACGCGTTTCCCGGCTGCTGTGGCGCAGCTCGCTCCCGGCCGACCGGGAAGGACAACACGGCCCCGCCCGGGGGGACTTGTCGCTCCTGTGCCCTTGCTCACAGCACCTGTGGACGGCCGCGGGGCCGGCTGCGGCCGGGGACGGCGTCTTGGCCCCGCCATGCGGGTACTCGGGGTGCGGCGCTCTCCGAAGCGCCCCAACCGGAGACAGACCGTCTCATGGCCTTGGAGGAGCCATGGCGAGTATCAGCCCCACGGATCTGCAGAAAGCGCTGTCCGGCGCGGAGTATCCGGCCGACACCAAGCAACTCGAGAAGGTCGCCCGGGACAACCACGCGTCCAAGGACATCACGGAACGCATCTCGCATCTCGGGAGGAAGAAGTTCGAGAACCCGGCCGAGGTGAGCAAGGCCGTCTTCGAGAACGAGTGACCGACGTCCGGAGCGCGGCGGCCGAGCATCTGCCCGGCCGCCGCGTCGTGCGTCCGGCGCCCTTCTAGTGCCGCGGCAGGCAACGCTTGCCCCGTCGCGACGCCCGGCACGCACTCTCGCCGCACCGGCCGAAAACCCAAGTACATCCAGTACGAGGACTTCCGGCCGGCGCACCGAGAGCACGCACCGGACGCCGCTCCTTGACGGGCAAACGTCACCTGCCGCGGCACTAGGCCACCCGTCCCGGCGAACGGTGAGCGCCGGGCAGCAGGATCGACTCGCCGTCATGCCACCCTTTGACTGACATGCACATGATTGCGGCGGAATCCATCTCTATCTGACGCCCAGCGCCCCGGCACCCCACAGGCCGCCGAACGGGACCGCGCCGTATCCGCAACACACAGAAGCCGCCGACCCGTTGACTCGTTTCAATGATGATCATAGAGTCCGACGCCGACGGCCTCGACCCGCGCCCGCATCCCGCTTTCCGCATGGGTGCGACCACCCCTTGTCGCCCTGACGGAGGGTCAGGGGCCGTGCTCGACCGCACCACCTGCACCGCCCCGTACCTGACACTCCGGGAGCAGCAAGTGAACAGACGTCGCACGGCCGTCACGGCCGCCTCGGCACTCGTCACCACCTTCGCGCTGACCGCCACGCTCGCCGGCCCCGCCACCGCGGCGCCCGGCGCCGCGGCCCAGCCGGCCGCGGAACAGACCCGGACGGGGGCGGTCGCCACCGCGACCGACCCCGTCACCCATGAGGAGAACGACCGCGTCCCGAAGGGCTCCCTCTGGACGCAGCACTACTTCCCGTCCTCGGACGGCTCCGGCACCGAGCTGCACGCCGACGTCCTGCTGCCCGAGGGACTGGCCCCGGGCAAGAAGGTGCCCGTCATCCTGTCGGTCGGCCCCTACTTCGGGCACTCCGGGCAGACCGACCCCGAGGGCTGGAAGCACACCGGCCCCTCGTCCCGCTTCCAGGACTTCATCGAGGGCACCGACCTGTTCGCCAAGGGTTACGCCTTCGTCATGGTGGACCTGCGCGGCTTCGGCGGCTCCACCGGGTGCCTGGACTGGGGCGGCCCCGGCGAACAGGCCGACGTCAAGGCGGCGATCGACTGGGCGGCGAAGCAGTCGTGGAGCACGGGCGCGGTCGGCATGTACGGCAAGTCGTACGACGCCGTCACGGGCCTGATCGGCAACAACCTGAGCCAGAAGGCCCTCAAGGCCGTCGTCGCCCAGGAGCCGGTGTGGGACATGTACCAGTACATCTACTCCAACGGGGTGCCCCGCCCGAACGTCACCGGCACCGCCAACGCCTACAACTCCATCGCCACGCTTCCCCAGATGGCGGACGACGACGCGCACTACCTGGCCAACGCCCAGTGGGAGAAGACGCACCCGGAGTGCCTCACCCAGAACTCGGCCGGGTACAAGATCGCCGACCAGTGGGACAAGCACTGGCGGGACCGTGACCTGGCGAAGATGGCCAAGGGCACCAAGACCCCGCTGTTCGTCACCCAGGGCTTCATCGAGAACAACACCAAGCCCGAGGAGATGCAGGAGTACCTCGACAACCACGTGGGCCCCGAGCGCGGTTGGCTCGGCCAGTGGGAACACGTCCGCGGCGGCGACCGCACCAGCGACGGGCGTCTGTCCATGGGCCGGGAGGGCTGGTACGACGAGACCCTCTCCTACTACGACGAGTACCTCAAGGGCATCAAGCCGAAGGTCAAGTACCCGGCCTACGTCGTCGAGGACTCCACCGGCGCCTGGCGCGCCCAGAACACCTGGCCGGTCGTGAAGCGGTCCGTCACGCTCCCGCTCGGCAACGGCTCGTACCTGGACGACGGCGGCGCCTCGGGCCGCGCGGCCCTGGCCGCCTCCGGCGAGGCGGTCCCGCAGACACTCGGCAAGCCGTCCGGCGGCCAGTGGGACATGGAGAACGCTCCCGCCACCGAGCCGGCCGCGCCGCAGGGCCTTGCCCGGGGTCTTGCGAAGCAGCAGAAGGACGGCAAGGTCACGTCGAGCTTCTTCGTGTGGTCCAAGCCGGTCGGACAGTCGGTGCGCCTCACCGGCACTCCGCAGCTCTCCCTGACCGCCAAGGGTGAGGGCAACGTCATGCTCAAGCTGTACGACGTCGCCCCGAACGGCAAGGCCGTCATGTTCGACGAGCAGGTCTCCGTGCTGCGTTCGGGCCGGATGAGCGTCGATCTGAAGGCGACCGACTGGACGCTGGCCGCGGGTCACGTCCTGGCCGTGGAGATCGGCTCCATCCAGACCGGCTCGTGGCGTGCCACGCCGTCCGGCCAGACGATCGACGTCAAGGGTGCGCAGCTCAGGCTGGCCCTGGACGACCCGGCCCGCGACACCGCCACCCCCGGTGCCCGTTCCCCGTTCCTGGACACCTACCTGCGCCAGTACACGGTGAACCTGCCCGCCGGTCCCGCGTCGTTCACGGTGACCCCCGGCAACCACCTCTGAGCCGAGCGGCAACACCTGACGAGGGTCCCGACCGCCGAGGTCGGGGCCCTCGTCGGCGTATCGGCACGGGCGTACACGGATCACGCGGGGGCCGCGGCGGGGCGCCGCCACCGCACACCGCCACCCGCCCACCCGCCACCGCCGCGCGTCAGCCCAGGCCGTGCAGCCGCTTGTACTCCAGCGTGTAGGCGAGCTTGCCGGGCTTGGTGTCGGAGTACGGCTTGCTCAGCTTGCCGAACTCGCCCTTGGTGGCCGCGCTGCCGTCGTTCCACCGGTCCAGCGCGCCGAGTTCGGCCGCGGTGAAGCCGCTGTCGACGAGGGCGTCCTTGGGCAGCGCCGTCATCGTCTCGGTCAGGGACCTGACGGTGGCAAGGTAGGTGTCGAGGTCGTCCGGGTTCCAGCCGGCCAGGTCGACCGGCCTGGCGTCGCGGACCCAGCTGCCCCAGTAGAACTCCTGGAACGGGAGCCCGTTCTGCGCGTATCCGATGTCGCGGCCGAAGTAGAGCAGGCTGCGGTACCTGTCGTCGGTGAAGTTGGCCAGGCCCACGCCGGTGGGCAGCTTGTTCACCGTGACCTGGCGGCCCTCGGGGTCGCGCAGGTACACCCATTTGTGCGCCTTCATCTCGTCCCAGAAGGCCTGGCGGGGCAGGTTGCTCAGGTTGGCCTGCACCCGCAGCCGGACGTGCAGGTCGGGCCCGCCGTCGGGGGCCTCGTAGAAGGAGGTGAGCGTGTGGTGCCCGTCGGTGAGGAACGGTTCGCCGCCGGGGCCGATGACGACGGTCTTCATGGCGGCGACGCCGTCCGCCGTCTCCGCGCCGACCGGGAGTTCGCACGTGAACGACGACGGGTCGTCAAGTCGTGCGCCGGACTGGACGGTTGCGGCGGCCGACCGGCCGTCGGCCTCGCACCAGTCGTCGAACTTCTTGTTGACCGCGTCCTTGCCGAGGGTGTAGCGGCCGAGCTTGTAGTACACCTCGTCGTAGCCGAGCGAGGGCTGGGTCGGGTGCACGTCGCCGATGCGGACGTCGAGCAGGTCGCCGGGCCGGGCGCAGAGGTACCGCGAGAACGGCGTGCTCCGGTTGTCGTGGCCGCAGAACGACGGACGGGTGCCGGGAGCACCGGGTGCGGCCGCGGCGGCCGGCGCCAGTGCGGCAACGCCTGCCCCGGTGACGGCGAGGGCCACTCCGAGGACCGAGGCCCGGCGGGACGGGGATCCGAAGCGCATCACACCTGCTCCTTGCGGTAAGGGGAATGTCGACGGTCAGCGTGTGGCCGATCGCCCAATGCACCGGATCGTCCCGGTGACCCGCGGTCGAGCCGCAGGTGAACAATTCACCGCCAACCGGCTTCCGTACGGCACTTCCTGCCCGGTTTCCGCGCGCGCCGCTCACGATCCGCCGTACCTGATTCAATTTTTCGCAACCACGAAGATGTTGCGAGCATGTCAATACATCCCTTACGTTTACGCGCGTCAACCCAACCCGCACGCCGAGGAGTTGACGGCGTGCCCGGCCCCTGCTGACCCCCACCGCGACCGGCGCACGCCCTACCGCCGCCCACAGCTCCGACGCCCCATTCCCGACCGTCGATGGCCGCGACCCACGGCCACCCCGGCACAAGCGCATCGCAGTGTCCCTCCACACCTCTGGGAGCACCATGCCTTCCGCCACCCCCTCGCGGTTCAGACCAGGCACCACCCCCACCGGCGGCCGCCGGACGTTCGCCCGTGCGGCCGGGCTGCTGGCCGCCGCCCTGACCCTGCTGGTCCTGCCGGGCACCGCCTCGGCGACGGCCGCCGGCGACCCGGGGACCTCCTCCGGGACCCCGGTGCGGATGACGCACCCGGAGCAGGACCACGCCGGATCAGGGCTCCAGCGCCTGGGCGCGGGATCGCTGGCAGCCCCGCTCGCCGTCAGCACGGGTCCCGCCGGACTCGACGTCAGCGGTCACCAGGGCAACGTCGACTGGACGTCCGTCAAGAACAAGGGCGCCGCCTTCGCCTACGTCAAGGCCACCGAAGGCACCACGTACACGAGCCCCTACTTCTCCCAGCAGTACACCGGCGCGTCCAACGTCGGACTGATCCGCGGCGCCTACCACTTCGCGCTGCCCGGCAACTCCAGCGGCGCCGTGCAGGCGGACTGGTTCGTGAGCCACGGCGGCGGCTGGTCCGCCGACGGAAAGACGCTGCCGCCCGCCCTGGACATCGAGTACAACCCGTACGGGGCCACCTGCTACGGGCTGAGCCAGAGCGCGATGGTCACCTGGATCCGGGACTTCAGCAACCAGGTGCGCGCCAAGGTGGGGCGCTACCCGACGATCTACACCACCACCGACTGGTGGACCACCTGCACCGGCAACAACAGCAGCTTCGGGGCCACCAACCCGCTGTGGATCGCCCGTTACTCCTCCAGCCCGGGCACGCTGCCCGCCGGCTGGTCGGCCCAGACGATCTGGCAGTACGCCGACTCCGGAACCTTCCCCGGTGACCAGGACACCTTCAACGGCACCCTCGCCGACCTCCAGGCCTTCGCCAAGGGCGGCGGCTACAACCCTCCGCCGACGGCCAGTTGGCCCACGGTGAAGCAGGGGGCCTCCGGTGAGCGGGTCAAGTCCGTCCAGTACCTGCTCAACGCGCACGGCTCCGCGCTGGCGGTGGACGGCGCGTTCGGGGCCGGGACCGACTCCGCGGTGCGTTCGTTCCAGTCCTCGCACGGCCTCTCCGTGGACGGCGTCGTCGGACCCGCCACCTGGCAGGCCCTCATCGTCACCGTGCAGCAGGGTTCCTCGGGGGCCGCGGTCCAGGCGGTGCAGAGCCAGCTCAAGGCTCATGGCGCTTCGTTGACGGTCGACGGCGCGTTCGGGCCGGCGACCGACACCGCGGTGCGTTCGTTCCAGTCCTCGCACGGCCTCGCCGTGGACGGCATCGTCGGTGCCAACACCTGGCAGGCCCTGGTCGCCTGACCTCCGGCGCGTCGTCACCAGCAGTCACCGAGTCACCTGCAATCACCTGTAGTCACCAAGGGAGGAGACTTCCATGAACCCGGCATCACGGCCGCAGCGAAGCATCGACCGCCGTACCCTGTTCCGGAGCGCGGCGGGCGTGACGGCCGCGCTCGGCGTGGCCGCGGTCACCGGCGTCGCCACGGCGGGCTCGGCCTCGGCCTACGGCTGGAGCCGCACCCTCCAGCAGGGCGCCTCCGGCGCCGACGTGGTGGAACTCCAGATCCGCGTCGGCGGCTGGGCCGCGGGCAGCGCCTCCCAGACGTACGTCGCCTGGGACGGCGCCTTCGGCCCGGCCACGGCCGCAGCCGTCCAGCGCTTCCAGTCCGCCTTCGGCCTCGGTGCGGACGGCGTCGTGGGCCCGCAGACCCAGAGCGCCCTCAACAGCCTTGAGGCGAGCGACGGTTCGACCGCCCACTTCAACTTCAGCGAGTTCTACTCCAAGGACGGCGCCGGCTTCAACAACGGCAAGGTCGCGGCCGCGACCGTCAAGGAGAACGTCCGCCGGCTGATGTACAAGCTGGAGGCGGTGCGCAAGAAGGCGGGCAACAGCCCGATCACGATCAACTCCGGCTTCCGCAGCATCGCGCACAACGCGGCCTCGGGCGGCGCGTCCAACAGCATGCACCTGTACGGCGTCGCCGCCGACATCGTGGTCTCGGGCCACAGCACGCTGCAGACCTACCGGATCGCCGAGACCTGCGGCTTCTCGGGCCTGGAGGCGTACACGAACTCGTGGCAGCACTGCGACAGCCGCGTCCAGTACCCCTCGTACGGCTCCGGCTCCTGGTGGTGGGAGAGCGGCGTGGCGTGACCCGCCCGCACCCACCGCACCGGGCCCGTCCGCGCCGTCATGGCACGGACGGGCCCGTCCGGTCGTGGCCGGTGTCCGGGGAGCCGCCCATCATCCGCAGCATGGCCGGCCCGCCGGTGCGCCGGAACCGGAGCAGAAGCAGCGCGGCGAGAAGGAGGAAGACGATGTTGAGCCAGGTGGTGTAGTTCCAGCTGACGCCTTCCGCGGGGAGCCTCGCGCGGGCCTGGTCGGGGATCAGGCCGAGGCCGCCGAAGACGAATTCGACCACATAGCCGGCGACGACCATCGCGAGGTAGAAGGTGCCCAGCAGGAAGGCCGCCGTCCGGGCGCCGTAGTACTTCCGGTAGATGTTGAGGATCGGCAGGATCAGCAGGTCGGCGAAGATGAACGCCACCACGCCGCCGAAGCTGATGCCGCCCTTCCACAGCACCACCGCCAGCGGCACGTTGCCGATCGAGCACACGAACGAGGCGATCGCCACCAGCGGGCCGATGACGGGGCCCCACAGCTTGGCGGCGAGCGGGTGGCCGTCGAAGAAGAAGGCGCGCCAGAACGAGTCCGGGACCCAGGCGGCGACGGCACCGGCGATGAGCAGACCGACGACCAGGTCGCGCAGGATCGCCGCCCACTCCATGACGAAGACGTGGCTGACGGCGGTCCAGCCCTCGCCGGAGACCAGACGCCGGACGAAGGACCCCTCGCGCCGTACGGACATGTCCATCGCCGCGTGACCCTCCATCGACCCGGCCAGTCCGCGTTCCGCCTGCTCACGGGCCCGGCGCAGCAGCCTCTCGCGCAGGAACAGCCGGAAGAGGACGGCCAGCAGGACGATCATGACGGGGCCGCCGACGAACTCGGCGGCGGTGAACTGCCAGCCCATCAGCAGCGCGAGGATGACGCCGAGCTCGACGACGAGGTTGGTGGAGGCGATCTCGAAGGCCATCGCCGCGGTGAAGTCGGCGCCCTTGCGGAAGAGGGAGCGGGCCAGTGCCACGGCGGCGTAGGAGCAGGACGAGGACGCCACCCCCAGCCCGGCTGCGACGGCGAGGGTGCGGGGGCGGTCGTCGCCGAGCAGTGCGACGACGGTGGACTTGCGGACCACGGCCTGGACGACCGCGGACAGGGCGAAGCCCAGGATCAGGGCCCAGGTGATCTCCCAGGTCATGGACCCGGTGATGGACAGTGCGTGCAGTACGGCGTGCATCTGTGCAGCCTGGCCCGCAGGGCGTGGCGGACGAACCAGGGACACGCCCGTCGCGGGTCCGGCCCTCCTCAAGTCCCAGTACCCGGCGAGAACGCGGAATAGGCAGTGTCCAAGGCGTGAGCACCTGCGGAGTCAAACTCATCCAGTCACGGCCTCGCGCGCGTCGGCGTGATCGGCTGCCGCCACGATGAGCGGTTGAAGCCGCCGCACTGCTTCCAGATGGTCGTCGGTCCAGATGATGCGGACGCCGGTCCCTGTCGCCCGCCCGTCCGCATCCCGCAGGTCCCGGCGGACCGCCTCGACCAGCCGGGCGTTGTGCTCGCGGTCGGAGTCCAGCGGCTCCGGCACCGGCCCTTCGCTCTCCAGCCCCCCGGCCAGACCCTCGTACCACCGGAAGATCCGGTCCGCCATGACCAGCAGTTCCCTCTGCGCGGCGGCGCGGTCCTCGAGCGGCCGGCCGCCCGGGGCCCGCCGCCACAGCTCCAGGACCGCGTCGGCGGCCAGACGGAGCCCTACGACACCGTTGACCAGAGTCGTCGTCTCGCACAACGGGACGTCCTTCGTTCCGCGCTCGGACAGGTAGGTCCTGAAGGCGTCGTCCAGTCGGCGCGCCGCGGCCGCCGCTCGGCGGCCCTCCTGCGGGATTTCGATGGTCTCGGGCCTGAAAGTGCAGCACGACACCGCATAACCCACTGCCCCGAGCACATAGCGCGCGCTGTCGACATACGCCTCTGCCAACGCCCTGGCGAGGGCGGCGGACGCGCCGCGCGGCCAGAAGAGCAGGCCGACGACCAGGCTCACCGCACAGCCGAGCGCGATGTCCTCGATACGGAACAGGACGACCGACAGGTCCGCCGGCCGGGCGATGTCGAACAGGATGACCAGGGTCAGCGTGAAGGCCGCCTGCCCGGCGGCGAACGAGATCGCGGCCGGGACGACGCCCGCCGCCATCACCGCGACGGGCAGCAGGATCCACAGCACGCCCGTGTCGTGTCCGATGAGCTGGAGCAGACCGGCGCCCACGATCGAGCCGACCAGGGTGCCGCCGAGGGCGCGAAAAACGTTCTGCCCGGTGCTGAGGGCGTTGGAACGCAGCACCGACAGGGTGCCCAGCGTGATCCAGAAGCCGTGCTGGACGCCGGTCACATCGGCCAGCGCGATGCCGCGCCCTGCTCACCAGGTGTTCCCGGCTGCGACAGCCGCCGGGCCCTCGTCACCGGCGGTGGACGCTGACCGCGTAGCCGCCGCCGTCGTACGGATCGGCGTCCCAGGTGGCGAAGCGGTCGACGAGGGTGAGGCCGGCCGCGGCGCAGTGGTCGTCGTACTCGGCGAGCGTGATGCCGGGCGGCACGGGCAGGTGGGCCTCGTCCAGGCCGAAGCCGGCGACCAGCAGACCGCCGGGCCGCAGGGCGGCGGCCAGTCGCTGGACCACCGCGGCCTCGGTGCCGGCCGCGAGCAACGGGAAGATGTTGCCCGCGGCGACGACGAGATCGAAGTCCGCCGCGATACCGAGCCGCTCCGACTCGAACGCGGCCAGATCGGCCTGTACCCAGGGCAGCCCGGGCGCCTGCTTCCGGGCCACCGCCAGCATCGACGCGTCGAGATCCACCCCGACGCAGTCGTACCCGAGCTCAGCGAGCCGGATCATGACCCGCCCGGTACCGCACCCGGCGTCCAGCACCCGCGCCCCGGCAGGCACTAGCGCGGCGCAGAACCGCGCCTCACCGTGGACGTCCTTCCCGCTACGGGCGAGAGCGGCGAACCGCGCGGCATAGTCCTCCCCGGACTTCCCCCCGGTCAGGTCCCGCCAACGGCTCATACGGCCCACTATAGGCCGCCTGTACGTCAGGACGGTCCTGGTGGCGAGGGTGCGGTCGGTTCTCGTGGTCAGGCGTACACGCCCAGCTCGTACAGCGAGTAGCCCCAACCGGTTCCCCGCTCCGTGCAGTTGATGCGGACATAGCGGCCCGTGCCGGTGATGTCGAGGTCGTCGACGCCGCCGTTGCCGTCGGTGACCCGGCGCAGGGTCTGCCAGTTCTGGCCGTCGTCGGACGTCTGGATGGCGTATGCCTTGGCGTAGGCGGTTTCCCAGACGAGTTGGATGTGCCGGAAGGTGGTGGGGGCGCCCAGGTCGACCTGGATCCACTGAGGGTCGCTCCAGTCGCCGGCCCAGCGGGTGTCCATGCGGCCGTCGACGGCGTTGGCGGCCGTGCACGGGCAGTCCCCGCCGGACGGCTGGTACGAGGAGGCGGTGGCCGTCCTGTGCAGGGCCACGTTCGTGCCGTCGATCAGCGGCGGGATCACCCTGATCGAGCGCGACTGGACGCCGACGTTTCCATGGCCGTCGGTCGCCTTGACGTAGATCTTCCAGACGCCGGGGCGGTCGGGCGCCGTGAACCTCAGCCGGCCCGCGCCCTCGCTGGTGAAGCGCAGGGAGTTGAGCTGGCCGCTGCCGTCGAGGTACATGCTGTTGTCCAGTACCTCGTACGTGACCGCGTCGCCATCGGGGTCGGTAGCCTGGACGTCGAGTGTCACGTCCCGTCCTGCCTGTACCGCGCCCGGGTCGCCCTGGACGCCGATCTCGGACAGCACCGGCGGGGTGTTGTCGCGGGAGGTGTCGCCACCGTAGGCCTTCTTCACCGCGTAGTAGGACAGCCGTTTCTGTCCGGCGGGCAGCAGGTTGAACCAGATGCCGCCGAAGTCGTACTCCGTGCCGTAGTGGAACAGCGTGGCGCCGAGCGCGACCCCGCTGTGGCCGGTGACGCAGCCCCACGCCTTGGTGTAGCCCGCGGCCTTGGCCTGGTCGTTGGGCTCCGCCGGGACCCCGTTGGCGTCGTTCGGCACTTCCCACTCGCCGGCCGGTCCTGACTCGGTCACGATGTACGGCTTGTCGTAACCGCCCTGTTCCCAGGCGGACCTGATGCCGCAGACGCCGTTGTAGGAGTTGACGGCATACAGGTCGAGGTCGGGCGCGTTGCGCTTGAAGTAGGGCCAGGCGCCGACCCAGGCGTCGGTGGAGGTGACCGGGTGGTTCGGGTCGATGCCGTGGATCCTGCGGACGACCTCGTTGACGAATCTCGTGTAGGCGTCGCGCTGCCGCTCCAACTGGTCGCCGCCGTAGCAGTTCTGCAGGCCGAGGACGGACTCGTTGCCCACGTCCCACATGAGCACGCCCGCGTTGTCCTTGTAGGTCTGCACCCAGTTCGCGAACTCGTTGAGCATGTTGTTCTTGTACGTGGTGTCCGTGACGTAGTCGACGCAGCCGCCGCTGCCGGGACCGCCGCCGGGCTGGAGCCAGAATCCGGCGACGACCTTGATGCCGTGCGCGGCCGCGGAGTCGAAGAGCGGCTTGCTGCTCGCGTCCGTGCCCCAGGTGCGGATGGTGTTGACGCCCAAGGACTTCAGGTCCGGCAGATAGGTGTCGGCCAAGGTGGGGGACGGGCCCCAGGTCAGGCCCTTGAGCTGGTACGGCTTCCCGTCCACGGTGAGCTGCCAGTTGCCCTTGGCGCCGGTCACCTTCACGACGCTGCCGGCCGCGTGGGCCTGCGTGGCGGGCAGGGCGGTGAGGGCGCCGAGGGTGAGGAGGCCCGCGGTGAGCGGAGCGGTCAGACGGCGGGTGCGACTTCGTGGCATGGGGGGTCTCCGATGCGCGGGAGGGTGGGGGGAGAACGGGTGGCCCGGCCGTCGTGGGGTGGGTCCGGCCGGGCCACCCTGCTTCGCGGAGTGGCGCGCGTTCGGGGTGCGGGTCAGGGAAGCCGGTAGTCCGCGCCCAGCGCCGCTCCCGCCTCGGGGTGCGTCTCGTCGTAGCCGCGGGCGTCGCACTGGAGGCCGCCGACGATGCAGTGGTCGACCATGGCCGCCAGCGTGGGCGCGTCCCAGGCGTTGAAGAAGTCGTAGTGGAAGGACCAGGCGGCCCCGCTCGACAGCCTCACCCGGGACATGTCGCCGTTGACCGGGAACGCCATCTTGAACTCGATCATCGGCAGCGCGACGGGATGGTCGGCCGGGCACATGTTGTCGTTGGTGCCGGGCCTGACCACCGGATACGCCATGTGGCTGCGGTGGTCAGGGGTGTCGAGGTACTTGCCGTCCCAGCAACTGGGCGCCTGAAAGCGGATGTTGAGCTGCACGTCGGGCCTGTTGGGACAGCTCGCCGGGAAGTCGACGTTGAAGTAGCTGTCGCCGCACTCCCAGCCCTCGACGAAACCGGGGCTGTTTCGGAACTCCTGGGCGCTCTGCAGCGGGTTGCCCACCACGAAGCGCAGCCCCTTGGGGAAGGGCCGCACACTGGTGTAGTCGGTGACGCCCGTCTTGTAGTAGATCGTCTGCGGGCCGACCGGCAGCACCGCCCGGTCGCCGTTGTGGACGGTCGGCACCCAGTAGCCCGACCGGTCGCCGGGCGCCTTGCAGGCGGTGCCGCCCGCGTCCAGTGACGCGGTGGTGCTGTTCGCGTCGGTCGTGGTGTTGCCCATGAAGGTGTGGTCGTGCGACTTGCCCGGCTGCTGCGGATAGACGATCGGGTCGTCGGGCCTGGTGTGGGTGACCGAGCAGTTGGCCTGGAACTCGTGGAAGTAGCGGTGGGGCGGGTTCGCGGTGGACGGGGTGACGCCGGTGACCGGCGGGTTCGCCGGGATGTAGCCGTCGCCGTCCGGGTCCTCGACCGAGAAGGCGGTCGACGCGGCCATGGCGTGCCCGGAGTGGCCGGCCGCGAAAGACGTCGCCGCCTCGCTGCCGGGGGCGGGCGGACCTGCACTGGTGGCGACGCCGGCCACACCGAGGGACGTCATGAGCAGTGCTCCGGCGATCAGCATTCCTGACAGGGCTTTCGATCTCCGTGGCATGGAGACCTCCTGAACACAGGGGGTGAGAAGTGGGGGGTGAAGAAGGGCGAGCGGGCACGGACCTGACGGTGCGTCACGCACGTCGCCGGCGGCGGGCAAGCGCTCTCCCGCCTTCGGAGTGTTGAGTGCTTGACGCGCGGGTGTCAAGGCATGCCGCAGAAGGATCAGCGCCCTCCCACCCGTCCTCACTTCCTGAACACCACCCCACCTGCGGCGGGCACCGGTCCCATCAACGCTTGAAAAGATTCCCGCGTCCGGGGGCTTGCCGACCCCTCTGCCTCATCAGTTAAATCAAGATGTGAACTAAGCTGCGTCGGCGTGTAGTTGAGCTTGCGCAGCCGTGACACAGCCCCGCCCTCCTCGCGAACACTCGCCCATCGCATCCGCAGGGACCCGTATGAGACTCAGATCCTTGGGTGTCGCGCTCGCCGCAGTGGCAGCGCTCGTCGCCCTTCCCGCCACCGACCTGCCGGCCGCCGCCGCGGCCGGGACCCCGCTGCCCCAGGGCAAGGCCGCCACGCCGTCGGCCGACCGGAGCGCCGGCCTCGCGGCCGCCTGCGGCACCGGCAACGCCGCCCTGGGCAGGCCCGCGTCGGCCTCCTCCACGGAGAACGCGGGCACTCCGGCCTCCGCCGCCTTCGACGGCGACCCGGGCACCCGCTGGTCCAGCGCCTTCTCGGACCCGCAGTGGGTGCAGGTCGACCTCGGCTCGGTCCAGAACCTGTGCAAGGTGGACCTGACCTGGGAGACCGCCTACGCCAAGGAGTTCCAGATCCAGGCCTCCGCCAACGGCCAGAGCTGGACCACGCTGAAGACCGTCACCGGCGCGACCGGCGGCACCGCCTCCTACGACGTCAGCGGCTCGGGCCGCTACCTGCGCATCTACGGGACGGTCCGCTCGACCGGCTACGGCTACTCCCTCTGGGAGGTCGCCGTCCACACCGATTCGTCCGGCGGCGGCACCCCGCCCGTCCAGGGCGGCGGCGACCTGGGGCCGAACGTCATCGTCGTCGACCCCTCCACCCCCAACCTGCAGCAGAGGTTCGACCAGGTCTTCGCCCAGCAGGAGTCCAACCAGTTCGGCAGCGGCCGCTACCAGTTCCTGCTCAAGCCGGGCACCTACAACGGGATCAACGCCCAGATCGGCTTCTACACCTCGATCTCCGGGCTCGGCCTCAACCCCGACGACACCCGGATCAACGGGGACATCACCGTCGACGCGGGCTGGTTCAACGGCAACGCCACCCAGAACTTCTGGCGTTCGGCGGAGAACCTCGCCATCAGGCCGTCGCACGGCGACGACCGGTGGGCCGTCGCACAGGCGGCCCCGTTCCGCCGCATCCACGTCCAGGGCGGCCTCAACCTCGCCCCGAACGGGTACGGCTGGGCCTCCGGCGGGTACATCGCCGACTCGAAGATCGACGGCACCGTCGGCCCGTACTCGCAGCAGCAGTGGTACACCCGCGACAGTTCGGTGGGCGGCTGGACCAACGGCGTGTGGAACATGACGTTCACCGGTGTGCAGGGCGCGCCGGGGACCGACTTCGCCACCGGCTCGTACACCACGCTCGACACCACGCCGATCTCGCGCGAGAAGCCGTTCCTGTACCTCGACGGCAGCACCTACAAGGTGTTCGTGCCCGCCAAGCGCACCAATGCCCGCGGTGTGTCCTGGCCGGCCAACGCGGGCAGCTCCCTCCCGCTCGACCAGTTC
Organism: Streptomyces sp. NPDC014889; assembly: GCF_043081205.1. NCBI lineage: Bacteria > Bacillati > Actinomycetota > Actinomycetes > Kitasatosporales > Streptomycetaceae > Streptomyces > Streptomyces sp. NPDC014889. Next base: position 273,599 of record NZ_JBIBWH010000005.1, on the reverse strand, counting down.
TACGTCGTCAAGCCGGGCGCGACCGCCGCCACCATCAACCAGGCGCTGTCCCAGGGCCTCAACCTGCTGTTCACGCCCGGTGTCTACCACCTCGACCGGACCATCGACGTCACCCGTGCGAACACCGTCGTGCTGGGGCTGGGTCTCGCCACCCTCGTGCCCGACAACGGCGTCGACGCGATGCACGTCGCGGACGTCGACGGCGTACGGCTCGCCGGGTTCCTGATCGACGCGGGCACCGCCAACTCGGACACGCTCCTGCGGGTCGGCCAGCCCGGCTCGTCCGCCGACCACTCCGCCAACCCGACCACGGTGCAGGACGTGTTCGTCCGCATCGGCGGCGCGGGCCCCGGTCTCGCGACCAACTCGATCGTGGTCAACAGCAACAACGTCATCATCGACCACACCTGGCTGTGGCGCGCGGACCACGGCAGCGGCGTCGGCTGGAACACCAACCGGGCCGACTACGGCCTGTGGGTCAACGGCAACGACGTGCTCGCCACGGGCCTGTTCGTCGAGCACTACAACAAGTACGACGTGTACTGGAACGGAGAGCGCGGCCGGACGATCTTCTTCCAGAACGAGAAGGCCTACGACGTCCCGAACGCCGCCGCCATCACCCACGACGGCATCGTCGGCTACGCGGCCTACAAGGTCGCCGACTCGGTCAACACGCACGAGGCCTGGGGTCTGGGCAGCTACTGCAACTTCACGTCCGACCCGTCGATCGTCCAGGCGCACGGATTCCAGGTGCCGGTCAAGTCCGGCATCAAGCTGCACGACATCCTGGTGATCTCCCTCGGCGGCCAGGGCCAGTACGCCCACGTCGTCAACAACACGGGCGCGCCCACCTCGGGAACGAGCACGGTGCCGTCCAAGGTGGTCCAGTTCCCCTGACCGGCAACGGATGACCGGCCCGGACCGGCGCCGGCGTGCGGCGAGTCACCCCCTCGGTGGCTCGCCGCACGCGTGAGCGGCAATCGGATGCGCGGGTGCTAGGAACCAGCCGCGCCCCTCGCGGTGTTCTCGCGGCGGGCCACCACCACGCCGATGGCGCCGACGATCAGCAGGAGGGCGACGGTGCCGAGGGTGAAGGCCTCGAACGAGGCGCGGGACACGCCCCAGACGTCGTGGAAGACGTAGTCGATGCCGAAGAGCCGTTCCAGGACTCCGGGGAAGAGCGCCGACCACGACCCGACCAGGATCCAGGCGTAGACGAGTACCGCACAGAGCATGAAGCCCCGGTCGCCGAAGGGGACGCGGTAGGGCCTCGGGACCTCCGGCCGGCGGGTCCGCAGCAGGACGAGGGCGGGGATGACGACCAGGTAGGACAGCAGCAGGGTGGTGACCGCGACGGTGAGCACCACCGCGAACACGTCGGCCGCGTCGCCGTTCGCGAGCCGCATGGCGGCGATCATGAACACCGTGGCCACGGCTCCGGAGAGCAGGTTGGTGCGCACCGGCGTGCCGAGCCGCGGGTGGAAGGCGCCGAGCGCGCGCGTGAAGAAGCCTCCGTCGGCGGCGGCCATGGCCTGCATGCGGTCGCTGACGATCATCCAGGCGCTGCCCTGGGTGAGCAGGGCGAAGACGAACATGACGGCGGTGAGCTTCAGCAGGGGGCCGGCCGCGCCGCCGTAGACGCCGAAGACGAGGCGGGCGCCCTCCATGAAGCCGCCGATGCCGGTGACCTGCTGCTTGGGCACGACGGCCAGGAGGGCGAGGACCGGCAGCAGATAGCAGCAGGCGGCGACGGTCGCGGAGCGTCCGAGTGCGGCGGGCACGTCGCGCTGCGGGTCGTGCATCTCCTCGCCGGCGGCGTTGGGCGCCTCGAAACCGACGTAGGCGAACAGCAGGATCGGCACGAGGGCGAGGAAACCGGCGGTCGTCGGGGTGAAGCGGGTTTCGGTCAGGCCGTGGAAGCCGTGCCGCAGCCCGTAGAGCACCGCCGTGAGGGTGAACAGGGCGAGCGCCAGGACCTTCATCGCCGCGCCCGCCGTGGTGATCCATTTGCCGCGGCGCAGGGAGACGACGGCCGTGAGGATGGCGATCCAGACGAACAGCAGCTTGAAGGTGTAGTCCGCCACCGTGCCCGACCCCAGGTGGAAGACGAATCCGTCCCAGGTCTGCGCGGCGAGGAAGACCAGTGAACCGCCCAGCCAGATGGGGTTGGTGACCCAGTACATGAGGGTCGTCAGGGCGGCCGCCGGACGGCCGAGGGCAAGCTTGGCCCATACGTACGGGCCGCCTTCCTGGGGGAACGCGGCACCTGTCTCGGCGAACAGCAGGGCGTAGGGGATGAGGAAGAGGAGCGCCATGGCCGCCGTCCAGGTGGCGGCCTGGCCGCCGCCGGTGGCGATCTGCCCGACGGTGTCGAAGGAGATCACCGCGGCGATGGCCATGGCGGTGATGTCGAAACGCTTGAGGCTGCGTTGCAGGCTGCCGGTCGGGGGCTGGGACGCGCGGGGCGGGGTCGTCGAGAGATGGGAGGACACGGGCAGTTCCTAGGAGGGAGAGGGGCAACTGCGAGGGGGCGCGTGCGCGCCGTGACGGCATGGGGTCCGTGTCGGGTGGTGCTGGTGCTTGTGCGGGGGACGCCCGGTCGGGGCCGGGCCTCCCCCGTGGGCGTCAGGCGGCGCGGATCTCGCCGGTGGGCTCGGTGCGCTCCAGGACGCCCCGCAGCGCGGAGGCCGCTTCCTTGGCCTCGGCCTCGGTCATGATGAGCGGCGGGGACAGCACCAGGCTGTGCGCGGAGTCGCGGACGATCACGCCGGTCTCGCGGCGGATGACGTCGTGGGGCATCCGGTCGGGGTTCAGGGGCAGGGGTGCGCGGGTGGCGCGGTCCTGGACGAGTTCGACGGCGAGCATCATGCCGACGGAACGGATCTCACCGACGATCGGCAACTCGCCGAGCTGGGCCTGGAGTTCGCCGTGGAGGAAGGCGCCAAGGCTCGTCGCGCGGGCGAGGAGGCCCTCCTTCTCGATGATGTCGAGGTTGGCGGTGGCGACCGCGGTGGCGACGGGGTGCCCGTTGTAGGTGTAGCCCATCGGGAAGCCGTGGTCGCGCAGCAGGACCTCGGCGACGTGGTCGCCGACCAGGAGGGCGCCGAGCGGGACGTAGCCGGAGGTGATGCCCTTGGCCGTGACGATGATGTCCGGGGTGACGCCGAAGTACTGGGCGGCGAACCACTCGCCGACGCGGCCGTAGGCGGTGACCACCTCGTCGAAGATCAGCAGGATGCCGTGCCGGTCGAGGACCTCGCGCACCCGGGGCCAGTAGTCGGCCGGCGGGACGAGCATGCCGCCGACGCCCATGATGGGTTCGCCGATCATCGCGGCGATGTTGTGCGGGCCGATCTCCGCGATGCGCTCCTCCAGTTCGCGGACGAGGAAGTCGGTGACCTGCTCGGGGCTCAGCGGCCGGTCGCCGTAGAGCTCGGAGCGGTACGGCCACGGGGGCGTGAGGTGCGAGACGTGCGGCATCATCGGGGCGAAGCCCTCGTGGTAGACGGGGAAGCCGGTGGCCGAGCCGCCGCCGTAGCCGATGCCGTGGTAGGCCTTGCTGCGCGCCAGGATCCAGGTCCGGCTGCTCTCCCCGCGCCGGTGGTGGTAGTAGCGGGCCATCTTGATGGCCGCCTCGTTGCCCTCGGAGCCGCCCGAGGTGAAGTAGACGTGGTTCAGGGAGTCGGGGGCGAGGGAGGCCAGGCGTGCGGCGAGTTCGATGGCGCGCTCGTTGGAGAACTCCCAGAAGCTGGTGAAGTACTCCAGCTTCTTCATCTGCTCGTGGGCGACGTCGGCCAGTTCCGTGCGGCCGTGCCCGACCTGGGCGAGCCAGAGGCCGCCGGTGGCGTCGAGGTAGCCGCGGCCCTCGGAGTCGGTGAGGCGGCAGCCTGCGCCGGAGGTCATGACGACGCGTTCCGTGGCGCTGCCCGGCAGGTAGGGGTGGATGATGTGGGCGCGGTCAAGCTGGATGAGGTCCGCAGGGTTGCGGGTCATGAGGGTGCGTCCTTTGCTCGGTACCGGTGGTGGGTGGGGTGGCCGGGGCAACGTCGCCGGGCCGGTCAGCCGTGGGTGATCCAGGTCGTCTTCAGGCCGGTGTACTTGTCGAAGGAGTGCAGGGAGAGGTCGCGGCCGTGGCCGGACTGCTTGAACCCGCCGAAGGGCGTGAACGGGCTGAGCGCGTCGACGGTGTTGACGGAGACCGTGCCCGCCCGCAGGGCGTCGGCGACGCGGTGGGCCCGGCCGAGGTCCCGGGTCCACACGGACGCGGCCAGTCCGTAGGCGGAGTCGTTGGCGAGACGGACGGCCTCGGCCTCGTCGTGGAAGGGCAGCACGGTCAGCACGGGGCCGAACAGTTCCTCGCGGACGAGCGGGGCGTCGGGTCCGAGGCCGGTGACGACGGTGGGGTCGAGGTAGGCGCCGTCGCGGTCGGGTCGCGTGCCGCCGCACACGAGCGTGCCGCCCGATGACTCCAGGGCCCGCAGGATGCGTTCCACCTGGGCGGCGTCGACGAGCGGTCCGAGCCGGGTCGCGGGGTCGAGCGGGTCGCCCGGCAGCCAGGCGCGGGCGTGTCCGGCGACCGCGGCCGTGAACTCCTCGGCGATCGACGCCTCGACCAGCAGCCGGGTGTTGGCGGAGCACACCTGCCCCGAGTTGTAGACGAAGCCCCAGGCGGTCCGTTCCGCGGCGGCCTCCAGGTCGGCGTCGGCGAACACCACGTTGGGGCTCTTGCCGCCGGCCTCGGGCCACACCTGCTTCATGTTCGACTCGGCGGAGTAGGCGAGGAACCGGCGGGCCACGGCGGTGGAGCCGGTGAACACCAGGGTGTCCACGTCCGGGTGGAGACCGAGGGCGCGCCCGGTCGTCTCCCCGGGTCCGGGGACGACGTTCAGCACGCCGTCGGGAAGGCCCGCACGCGAGGCGAGTTCGGCCAGCAGCAGCGCCGACAGCGGGGACTGCTCGGCCGGCTTGAGCACGACGCTGTTGCCCGCGGCGAGGGCGGGCGCCAGCTTCCAACTGGCGATGTCCAGAGGGAAGTTCCAGGGCACCACCGCGCCCACGACGCCCAGCGGGGCGCGCCGCACGAGGGCGAGGCTGCCGGGCGGGGTTGGGGCGACCTCGTCGTAGAGCTTGTCGACGGCCTCGGCGTACCAGGCGAAGACGCCGGCCGCGCCGGGCACGTCGGTGCCGTGGGACTCCGCGATGGGCTTGCCCATGTCGAGGGTGTCGCAGAGGGCGAGCTCCTCGCTGTTCTCCTCGATGAGGCGGGCCAGCGCGAGCAGGACCCGCTTGCGCTCCGCGGGTGCGGTGCGCGACCAGCGGCCGTCCTCGAAGGAGGCGCGGGCCGCGGTCACCGCCCGGTCGACGTCGGCGGCGGAGCCGGCCGCGACGTGGGCCGTGGTCTTGCCGGTCGCGGGGTTCACGGTCGGGATCCACTGGTCGTCGGCGGGGTCGGTCCACGCTCCGTCGATGAACAGGCGCGTGCGTGGCGTGAGGTCGGCGGCGCGCTGCCGCCAGTGGGCGTACGTCTGCATGCTGTGGCCTTCGATTGCGTCGTGGGACGTGGGCGAACCGGTGCCCGTGCGGACCGTGTGCGGCCCGGGCCGTTCCGGGGTGCTGTCGGTGGACGGCGGGCGCGGGACGGCGTGCGCGAGAGAGGGGCGGCCCGGCAGCGTGTGCCCGCGCCGAGTTCTTTGAGTCGAGATTCAAACAATAGGTGAACCGGCCGTCAATGCTTCCGACTGGAAGTTCTTGCGAAAACTGAGATGGGTGTCAGAGAATTGACCACCATGGGGAAAGCGGGCAGACCACGCAACCAGACGGCACGCCGACAGGCCCTCGTCACCGCCGCCGGACGGGCCATCGCCGAGCGCGGCCTCGAAGGCCTGCGCATCAAGGACATCGCGGACGCGGCGGGCGTCTCCCAGGGCTCGGTCCTGTACTACTACCCGGAGCTCGACGACCTCGTACTGGAGGTGCACCGGGGCGCGGTCGAGGGCTACCTGGCCTCTCGGCAGCGGGCCTACGACGAGGCACCCGCCGCGGATCCCGCGGCACGGCTGCGGGCGCTACTGCACAGCGGTCTGCCGAGCATGACGGAAGACCCGGTCCACGGGCTGCTGTACGAACTGCACCGGCGCGCCGGCCGCAGCCCGGGCCACGCCGAGCTGATGACCTCCCTGTTCGCCCGGGAGGTCGCCCTCTACACGACGGCCCTCGAAGTCGGCGCCGCGACCGGTGTGTTCTCCCTCGCCGCGTCCGCGCACGATCTGGCGCACGGCCTTGTGGCCCTGGAGGACGGCTACGGCCTGCACATCGTCAGCCGCAACGCGGCGCTGCGCCCCGAGCGGGCCCGTGAGCTGATCCTGGCCCATACCCGGGCGATGACGGGCTGCGCCGAACTGTAGAGCCCGGTTCGCCGAGGCCTGGAGGCTCAGGCCTCGGTCGACCGGGCGGCAATCTCCCGCAGCAGGTCCATCACCGCTCGGGCGCGGGCGGTCTGGGTCATGCCGTCCACCGAGGCGATCTTGACCTCGAGCGGGGGGCCGCCGTCCCGGAGCTGAAGTTCCACGACCTCGCCGCCGCCGTAGGTCTGGCTGGTCGCCGGCCGCTGGTTGAGCACGGAGTAGCCGAGTCCGCGGGCCACCAGGGAGCGCACGGTCTCGTAGCTCTGGGTGCGATAGCGGATGTCGGGCGCGGTGCCGGTGGCGGCCACCAGCGAACGGAAGTAGTCGCGGCTGTGGGGAAGGTCCAGCAGGACGAGCGGTTCGGCGGACAGTTCGGCCAGCTCCACACTGTCCTGACCGGCCAGCGGATGATCGGCGGCGACGATGACGTAGGCCGGAGCGAGGGCGATCGTCTCGCTGCGCAGCTCCGGCTCGGCCGACAGACCGAGGCCGTAGGTGAGGGCGAAGTCGATGCGTCCGGCCGCCAGGGCGTGGACGAGCTGGTCCGTCTCCGCCTCCACCACCTCGATCTCGATGCCCGGACAGCGTCTGGAGCACTCGCTGAACAGGGGCGGAAGGTAGGAGGGGGCCAGGGTCACGAAACAGCCGACGGCCACCGGCCCGGAGAGGGTCTCACCGTCTCCCCGGGCCTCCCGTTCGACCTCGCGGGCGCGGGCCAGCAGATCCCGCGCCTGCTGCTGGAGCCTCTCCCCGGCGGGTGTGAGGGTCAGCCCCCGGCCCCGTCGGCGGATGAACAGCTGCACCTGGAGGTCCCGCTCCAGGTTGTGGACGGCCGCCGACACGGCGGACTGCGCGATGTGCAGCTCCGCCGCCGCCTCTGTCATCGAACCGCGTTCGGCCGCGACGAGGAAGTAGCGGAGCTGAACGAGCGTGAAGCCCACTGGTGCCGTCATACGTGGCCCTTGCGCCTGGTGATCGGTGTCGGTGCCGACCCTATGCGGCACTGTCCACCGTGGCCTCGCGGGCCGCGCCCTCGGACACGTCCTCGGGGTGCAGCAGGGCGCAGCCGGCGGTCTCCCGCAGGGTGAGGGCGGCGATCAGACCGGCGAGGGCGAACACCATCAGGTACGGACCGGGCACCAGGGTGCTGCCGGTCGCGGAGATGAGCACGGTCATCAGGTACGGCACGGTGCCGGCAAACAGGGCGGCGGTGATGTTGTAGGAGATGGACAGGCCGCTCTGCCGCGTACGGGTGGGGAAGGTCTCCGCCGACCACACCGCGTACGTGCCGAGGATCGCCGCCAGGATCACGCCGAGCAGCAGGCCGGCGATCCAGGTCCCGGCGAGCCCGGTCCGCATCAGGAGGAAGGCCGGGGTGGAGACGACCAGCAGGGTCGCCGTCGCCCCTATGAACACCGGCTTGCGTCCCACCCGGTCGGACAGCATGCCGAACAGCGGCACGAGCACCAGCCCCAGCAGCGAGATCACCGTGGACAGCAGGGCGGCGCTGTCGGCCGAGTGGCCCAGGTGGTCGGTCTCGTAGGTGACGAGGTAGGTCAGCACGGCGTAGAACGGCACGTGCATGGCAGCCATCAGGCCGGCCGCCTGGAGCATCTGCCGCTTGTGGGTGCGCAGCAGCTCCCGCACGGGGCTGCGCGGGACGGAGCCGCTGGCTTCGAGCATCCGGTACTCGGGGGTGTCCTCGATCTTGTTGCGGATGACGAAGCCGATGACGCCCAGCGGCGCGGAGACGAGGAAGGGAATGCGCCAGCCCCAGGAGGTCAGCTGGTTTTCGTCGAGCCCCGCGGACAGCAGCAGGAAGACGAACGAGCCGGCGAGGAAGCCCAGCAGGGAACCGGCCTCCAGCCAGCTCACGCCGAATCCGCGACGGCGCCGGGGCGCGCTCTCGGCGAGGAAGCTCGCCGCGCTGCCGAACTCGCCGCCCGCGGCGAAGCCCTGGATCAGGCGCAGGACCAGCATGAGCACCGGGGCGGCGATGCCGATCGACGCGTAGCCGGGCAGCAGGCCGATCGTCAGTGTCGCGCCGGACATCATGAAGATGACCAGCGACAGGGTGCGCTTGCGGCCGATCCGGTCGCCGAGCGGTCCGAACACCAGGGCACCGATCGGCCGGATGCCGAACGACACGGCGAACACACCGAACACGGCGAGTAGTCCGGTCGTGCGGTTCTGGTCCGGGAAGAACACGGTCGCGACGGTGCCGGCGAGATAGGCGTAGGCCGCCCAGTCGAACCAGTGCACGAACACGCCGATGGCTCCCGCGATGACGCTCCTGCGCAATGCGACCACGTCGGTGGCCGCCTCGACGTCGGTCGTCGTGTCGGCGCTGTTATAGGTGCGCATGCGCGCCTCCTTGGGGGGTGGGTGGAGAAGCCGGAGCTGTGCGGGTGCTGCCGGCGCCGTGTCCTCAGAGCACGGGCAGGCCGGTGAGGGAGGCGGGGCTGGTGAGGTCGCGGAGTTCCGCCTCGGTCAGCAGCTCGCGCTCGCGTACGAGGTCGAGCGCGGGTCTGCCGGTGTGGTGGGCCTCCAGCGCGATGGCGCAGGCGGTCTCGTAGCCGAGTGCGGGGCTGAGCGCGGTGACCAGCCCGGTGGAGGTGGCGACGGTCTGCGCGAGCCGGTTCCGGTTGGCGGTGATGCCCCGCACGCAGTGCTCGGTGAGGACGGCGATCCCCGCGGTGAGGTGGGCGAGGCCGGCGCTCAGACTCCGGAAGATGACCGGCTCGAAGGCGTTGAGCTGGAGCTGTCCGCCCTCGGCGGCCAGGGTGACGGTCACGTCGTTGCCGATGACCTCGAACGCGATCTGGTTGACCGCCTCGGGGATCACCGGGTTGACCTTGCCCGGCATGATCGATGATCCGGCCTGCCGTGCGGGGAGGTTGATCTCGCCGAGTCCGGCCTGCGGTCCCGAGGACAGCAGACGCAGGTCGTTGCAGATCTTGGAGAGTTTCACGGCGATGCGCTTGAGCACGCCGGACAGCTGGACGAAGACGCCGACGTCCTGGGTGGCCTCGATCAGGTCGGGCGAGGACTGAAGCGTCGGGATCCCCGTCAGCCGGCGCAGGTGCTCCATCGCGCGCTCCCGGTAGCCCGGGCGGGCGTTGAGCCCGGTGCCGATCGCCGTGCCGCCGAGGTTGAGTTCGTGCAGCAGCACCCTGGCCTCGGCGAGCCGCTGTTCGTCCTCGGCGAGGGTGACGGCGAACGCCCCGAACTCCTGGCCCAGCGTCATGGGTACGGCGTCCTGCAGCTGGGTGCGGCCCAGCTTCAGCACGTCGGCGAACTCGGCGGCCTTGGCGGCGAAGGCCTCGCGCAGGCCGGCCAGGGCGACGAGCAGTTCGGCGATGTGCGCGTCCAGTGCCAGTTTCACCGCGGTCGGATAGACGTCGTTGGTGCTCTGTCCGAGGTTGACGTGGTCGAGGGGGTGCAGGAGCGCGTACTGGCCGCGGGAGTGTCCGAGCAGTTCCAGGGCGCGGTTGGCGATCACCTCGTTGGCGTTCATGTTGGTCGAGGTGCCCGCGCCGCCCTGGATGAGGTCGACGACGAACTGGCCCCGCAGCGCGCCGTCGCGGATCTCGGCGCAGGCCTCCGCGATCGCCGAGGCGAGTGTGCCGTCCAGGGCGCCGACTTCGGAGTTGGCGAGGGCCGCGGCGTGCTTCACCGCTGCCAGGGCGCCGATCAGGTGCGGCCGGGCGGCCAGGGTCTCCCCGGTGAGGGGGAAGTTGACCACCGCTCGAACGGTGTGGGCACCGTAGTGGGCGTCCGCCGGCACCTCGACGTCGCCGAGCATGTCGTGCTCCGTGCGGTACCTGTCGTCCGCCGGTGCGGTGCGTTGGGGGTCTGCGGTCAAGGGCATCGGTGTCCTCCGGGTCGTCGGGGATCGAGGGGGCCGGTGAACGACACGTCGAGCGTCGCGGGAAGGCAGTCCGGGGCGAGCGGACGGAGCGGGTGGCGGGCGGAGGTCACCGCGCCGGCCGCCTTGCCGAGGGCGTCGGCGCGACACCGGGTGGCCGCGAGCAGCCGCTGATGGCGGCGGTGCACCCCGTAGAACCGCCCGGTGGTGACCACTGCCGGACCGGACCCGGTCGGAACGTCACCCAGGTGCTTCCACAGCACGCGACCGGTCCGCGCGGCCGCGGCGGCGGCCGTCCCCGTCACGCCGCCGCTCCCCCGGCCGACGCGCTTCGGTCCACGCCGGTCCAGGCCAACGCGATCGCCCCGTCGAGCAGGGCCCGCTGCGCCGTCCCGCCCACGCAGTACGCGGCGAACTCGTGCTGGTGGTTGGTGGCGGGCAGGGATCCGATGCCGATGTAGGGGTGGATGGCCGGCACCACCTGCGAGACGTTGCCCATGTCGGTGGAGGCACGGTTCATCCGCGCGGCCTGGCCGGGCGGCGCGAACTCCCGGCCCAGGGCGAGGGCGTTCGCACGGTAGTGCCCGAGGGCGGCCTCGTCCGTGCGGAACTCCGCGTACGGCCTGCTCTCCGGCTCGATCCGAAGCTCGCAGCCGGTCGCGAGGGCACCGGCCTCGAAGGCCCGCATGACCCGTGGTTCCAGCTCGGCCAGTTCGGCGAGCGTCTCCGCGCGCACGTACCACCGGCCGGTCGAGCGCTCCGGGATGGCGTTCGGGGCGTCCCCGGCGTGGGTCACCACCCCGTGCACCCTGGCCGACGCGGGCAGCTGCTGGCGGAGCAGGCCGATCGCAACCTGGGCGACGGTGAAGGCGTCGGCCGCGTTGACCCCGGCCTCCGGGTAGGCCGCGGCGTGGGCGGACTTCCCGGTGTACGAGATCTTGGAGTGGCTGACCGCGAACGGGCGGGCCTCGGCGACGTCGACCGGCGCCGGGTGCACCATCATCGCGAGGTCCACCCCGGCGAAGGCACCCCGGTCGAGCATCTCGATCTTGCCGCCGCCGCCTTCCTCGGCCGGGGTGCCGTAGACCTCGACGGTGATGCCCGCCTCGTCGGCGACGGCGGCCAGGCCGAGTGCGGCCCCCACCGAGCTCGCCGCGATGAGGTTGTGCCCGCACGCGTGACCGAGGCCCGGCAGCGCGTCGTACTCGGCGCACAGCGCGATCCGGACGGGCCCACTGCCGAACCGGGCGAGGAACGCCGTCTCGAGACCCAGGTAGGACGAGGTGACGTCGAAACCGGTGCGGTCCAGCAGTTCCGGTACGGCGGCAGCGGCCCGGTGTTCCTCCCAGGCGGTCTCCGGGTCGGCGTGCAGCCGCTCGGAGAGGCCGATCAGCTCCTCGGCATGACGGTCGACCGCCTGCCGGGCCGCCTCCTTCAGCGCGCCCATCACAGGTCGCCCGGGACGCCGTACGAGGGAGCGGAGGCGGGGTCGAGTCCGCGCCGCACGTAGTCGTCCCGCTGCGGCAGCCAGACGTCGAGGAGTTCGCCGAGCCGGTCCACGGGATCGCCGGCCCAGTCCACCCGCAGGTCGGTCACCCGCCAGCCCACGTCCGCGACGACCGCCAGGCCCGCGGAGTACAGCGGCCCCTCCTCGCCGCCGGCCGCGACGCCGGCCTTCAGGGCGGTGAGCAGACGCTCCTCCAGCTCCCCGCCGGCCGCGAGGTACGCGTCGAGGATCACGCGGGGGATGTGCTCGCCGGAGAGCATGTTGCCGGCCGCCACCGCGCCGTCCGCGGTGGCCGAGGCGTGCGTGCCGAGCGTCCGCGCGCCGCTGTAGGCGAACCCGGCACCGGAGCGGCCGAGCACGGTCAGCTGCCGGTACTCGATGGTCTTCGCGTTCCGCGCCGCGCCGGTGACGTCGGCCAGGGCGCGTTCCGCGTCGCCATGCTCCGCCAGCCCGTCCAGCAGGCTCGTGCCGAGCGTGGGGTCGGTGACGTTCTGCGAGGCCGCCGCGCCGACCCCGGGCCGCAGATGGGCGACCCGGGCGGAGACCGCCGGACTCGACGAGCCGGCCACGATGCCGAACCGCTCGCCGTCGCGTACCACCAGGGACATGGTCATGCCCGGTCCTCCTCGGGGATCACGGCGATCGCGTCGATCTCGCACAGCCACTCCGGGCGGGCGAGGGCGGAGACCACCAGGCCGGTGGAGATGGGGTGCACGCCCTTGGTCCAGCGGCCCACGGTGCGGTACACCGCCTCGCGGTAGCGCGGGTCGGTCAGGTAGATGGTCAGCTTGACCAGGTGCTCCATGCGGCTGCCCGCTTCTTCGAGCAGCATCCTGATGTTGGCCATGGCCTGCTCGGCCTGGGCCTCGGCGTCGCCGATGCCGACGGACTCGCTGGTGTCGAGGTCCTGGCCGATCTGGCCCCGGACGTACACCGTGTTGCCGGCGACGACGGCCTGGCAGAGGTCGTTGTCGAGGTTCTGCTCGGGATACGTGTCGCGCGTGTTGAACGGACGGATCCGGGTGTGTCCGCCGGCGACGATCGGGGCCTTCACCCGGCGGCCCTCACTCGTGGACGTCATGATCTGCTCCTCAGTCGTTCTGGATCGCCGGGGCGGCGCCGGGCCGGTCGGTGGTGCCGTACGCGAGGTAGCCCCGCTGGGTCACGATGTGGTCGGCGACGTACCTGGCGTCGTGCCACACACCCCAGATGAAGCTGGACCCGCGGCGGGACAGCCAGGGCAGGCCCAGGAAGTAGACGCCGGGCTCGCAGGACACTCCGCGCCGGTGGTCCGGCCTGCCCTTCTCGTTGAACGCGTCGACCTCGAGCCAGTCGTAGTCGGTGGCGAAGCCCGTCGCCCAGACGATCGAGGTGACGCCGGCCCCGGCCAGGTCGAGCTCCAGGAGCGGACTGGTCACGCACTCCGGGTCCGGCCCGAGGACGTGGGCCTCCGGCTCCTCGGGGAGGTCGAGCCCATTGCGCTCGATGTACTCGTCCGCCGCCTTCAGGAACGCGAGGTACTTGTCGTCGCCGAGCGCGATGTTCGGGGCGAGGTCCGGCGCGAAGCGCAGCACGCCGTCCTCGTACGACGCGGTCATGCCGACGAGCTCGATGCCGGTGCCGGCCAGGGCGCGGAAGTCCACGGTGTGGCCGCCGCGGGCGCCGCTGACCGCGATGGTGACGTGTTCGGCACCCTGGGGAGGCGTCTGAGCGTCCCAGATCCCGAGCACACCGAGCCACCAGCAGAAGTCACGTCCGCGGTACTGGCGGGGAGGACGGTCGTGCGGACCGACGGAGAGGAAGACCCGGCGACCGGAGCGGCGCAGCTCGTCGGCGATCTGGACCCCCGAGGAGCCGGCCCCGACCACGAGGACCGCACCCTCGGGCAGCTGCTCCGGGTTGCGGTACCCGCTGGAGTGGAGCTGCACGGGAACGGCACCGTCCGGGACGATGGGCGGGATCACGGGCCGCTGGAAGGGTCCGGTCGCCGCGACGACGAAGCGTGCGTCGATGGAACCCTCCGACGTCTCGACCCGGAAACCGGGCCGGCCGGCCCGCTTGCGCACCGAGGTCACCTCGACACCGCACCGGACCGGGGCGCCGATCTTCTCGGCGTATGCGACGAGGTAGTCCGCGACCTGCTCCTTCGAAGCGAAGCCGTCGGGGTCGACGTCGGAGAACTCCAGTCCCGGGAACCGGTCGTGCCATGCGGGCCCGTTCGCGACCAGGGAATCCCACCGCTCCGAACGCCACCGCTCGGCGATGCGGTGCCGCTCCAGGACGACGTGCGGTATGCCGTGGGCTCCCAGGTGCTCACTCACCGCGACGCCCGCCTGGCCCGCCCCGACGACGACTACTTCAGTTTCTTCACTCGGCATTCCAGCCTCCACTCAGGCGGTAGTCCATTCCGGTGTCGCGTCGACTGTGCTACCGCACGAGACATCCTGGGGCGCGGCCGGAAACCTGTCGAACAGATGTTTCCGGTTTGAGTGATCTGATTTTTGGATTCGCCAGAGGGTATTGGTCGTGATGGCCGGCCACCGCGAGCACTACCGCGACGCAGGCGGATCAAGGGACGCGACGCTGGGCGTGTCGTGCGGGACGGATGGTTACCGTTGGGGCCGGCGCCGGCGATCCGTTGCCGCGTCCGCCCACACGGAAGGGGACTCTTCGATGGTCGATGAGCCGGTCCTGGTGCTTGCGGCAACCGGAGGACAGGGCAGGGCGGTGACCGACGCGCTGCTGAGCCGCCGGGCCCGGGTCCGCGCGCTGGTGCGCGACCCGGCGCGGAGAGCGGCGCGGGAACTGGCCGACCAGGGTGTCGAAGTGATGGCGGGATCCTTGACCGATCGCGGGTCGCTCGCCGCCGCGATGAGCGGGGTGGCGGGGGTCTTCGCGTTCACCACCCCCTTCGAGGCCGGCGTCGAGGCGGAGGTGGGCCAGGGACGGGCCATCCTGGCCGCTGCCGGGGAGGCGGGCGTGGCGCATCTCGTGTTCAGCTCGGTCGCCGGCGCCGACCAGAAAAGTGGGGTTCCGCACTTCGAGAGCAAGGCACGCATCGAAGCCGAGCTGGCCGCCGGTGATGTGCCCCATACGATCCTGGGGCCGACGTATTTCTTCGACAACGCTCTCGGCGGAACGGAGCGCGTCCGCAGCGGCGTTCTCGACCTGCCGCTGCCGCCCGATCGGCCGTTGCAGCAGCTTGCCCGCCCCGACCTCGGAGCGTTCGCGGCGGAAGTGCTGCTCAACCCTGCCCGCTACGTCGGACGGCGCATCGAGCTGGCAAGCGACGCGCCCACTCCCACGCAGATGGCGGCCGCGCTCGGCGCGACGCTGGGACGGGAGGTTCGCCACGAGCAAGTGCCTTTGACGGCGATCGCCGACCCGGACATGCACGCGATGTGGACGTTCCTGAACGGACCCGGCTACCGCGTCGACATCCCCGCACTGCATGCCGCTCACCCGGAGGTTCACTGGAGCAGCTTCGCCGACTGGGCACACCGCACGTTCGCGACGGCCTGCTGAAGCAGCCATGCCGAAACCGCCACGGTATCGGCAGCCGCCGCAGGGTCATGTCCGTCAGGTCTTGCGGAGTTCGGGGCGAAGATCAACCCAACCGCCCCAGGCATGGGGGCGGTTGAGCGGGCGCCATGGTGCTGCCGCTGTCACCGCCCGGACCCGGGCCTCACAGAAAGCGGACCCGCCAGGCCAGTACGCCGCCAAAGACGCCGGGCCGCACCCGCCCCCGCAGGCACAGGGTGGTGGCGGTCACTGGGGGGGTCGGGGACGGCCGGCGCGTGCGGAACGGCCAAGGCGCCGCACGGACGCGACGTCAGCGCGCCTTATAACGTTGCAGAGATGTCCGCCGACAGGAATGACAGCACGCGCGAGCGGTCGTGTCCAGACCTCGAACGGCCTGTGATCCCCGCTGACTTGGCAGTCTTCCCCGCCCCAGCGGGTAGGTCCGGATCGGTTGGGTCCGGGGTCTGGACAGGGTTGTGAGGGCCCTGCTTTCATGCTCCCGCGCCGACTTTTCCAACGTTATACAAGAACGCCTCCGCCGCGCTTCCCCTGTGCCGCCCGGCGCGAGCGTCCCCTTCGGCGCAGGTTCAGGCGTGGAGAATTTCCGTTACGGAAAGGGTGAGCATGAGCCCAGGCAGACTCCGAATACCCTTCCTCGGCCGACTCGCTGCGTTGCTGCCGCTGTTGCTGGGCGCCGCGCTGCTGGTGCCGGCCCAGGTCAGTGCCGCACCGGCCGCGGCGTCCCGTCCCCCGGCCGAGGCCACCGACCTCGGTCTGCGAGGCGACTACTACCGGATGTCCAGCGCCTCCGCGCTGGACTTCGCGTCGTACACCGGCACCAGGATCGACCACTCCCTCCACGTCGACGACCTGCTGCCCGCGCTGCGCGCCTACGCCGGGACCACGGACAACGTCGCGGTGCGCTGGACGGGCCGGCTCCAGGTGCCCGCGGACGGCGTCTACACCTTCTACATCAAGGGCGACAACGGCTTCCGGATGTCCCTCGACGGGGCCAGTGTGATCGACCACTGGACCACCGACTGGGACGTCCAGACCACGTCCGAGGCGATCACGCTCACAGCCGGTCTGCACGACCTGGCGGTCGACTACAACCAGGGCAACGGCGGCGCCTATCTGCACACCGAGTGGTCCGGTCCCGGCTTTGCCCGGCAGCCGCTCCCCGACTCGGCGCTGCACCTGCCGGCCGGCTTCTCCCCCGCCGACGCCAAGGGCACCGTCGGCGCGACCGGGAAGACCGCCACGATCGAGCTGCCCTCCGCCGTGAAGTCGGTCCCGGCCGACGCGGCCAAGCACCTCGCGCTGGTGTCCGGAGGCACCCTGTGGTCCGCCACGGTGGCCAAGGACCCCAAGAACGCCTCCAGGCTCGTCATCACACCCGGCAAGGACGACACCCCCGTCTCGCTCAACGCCGACGTGCGGATCAGCTACGACGGAAAGGGCGGCATCACCACCGCCGGGGGCGAGCTCGGGCCCTTCTCCGTGGTGGCGCAGAACAACTCCACCTGGTACTTCGCCACCAAGTGGGCCAAGGACGTCTCCGCCAAGAACGCCCTGCCCGAGTACCCGCGGCCGCAGTTGACCCGCAAGAACTGGCAGAACCTCAACGGCACCTGGCAGTTCCAGGCCACCGAGCAGGGCGCCGCGCTGCCCACCGGGAAGCTCTCCGGCAGCATCCTGGTGCCGTACCCGATGGAGTCGGGCCTGTCCGGCGTCGCCAGGCACCACGACTGGTCGCTGTACCAGCGCACCTTCACCGTGCCGAACGGCTGGAAGGTGGGATCGGGCAACCGGCTGCGCCTGAACTTCGGCGCGGTGGACTACGAGGCCTGGGTCTACGTCAACGGCCGTCAGGTCGCCCATCACACCGGCGGCTACGAGGAGTTCGGCGCCGACGTCACCGACGCGCTCGTGGGACGCGGGACGCAGACCCTGCTGGTGAAGGTCAAGGACACCACGGACGACCGGTACGCGCTCGGCAAGCAGTCCACCGATCCGAGCGGCATCTGGTACACCCCGACCTCCGGCATCTGGCAGACCGTCTGGATGGAGCCGGTCCCCGAGACGAGCGTCGACTCGCTGGTGCTCACCCCGGACCTGGCGGACAAGTCGCTGTCCGTCACCGTGCGTCCCACCGCCGGGACCGCGCCGACGGCGAAGGTCACCGCGACCGCCTACACCGGCAACAAGGCCGTGGCATCGGTCACCGGGCGGCCCGGTACCCCGCTGCGCCTGCCGATCAGCAAGCCGCACCTGTGGAGCCCGGACGACCCGTACCTGTACAACCTCAAGGTGACCGTGGACGGCGGACGGGCCGGAAAGGACGAGGTCGGCTCCTACTTCGGCATGCGGTCGATCGAGGTCGCCCCGGTCGGCGGCGTCAACAAGATCGTGCTCAACGGCAAGCCCACCTTCGTGATGGCCACCCTGGACCAGGGGTTCTGGCCGGACGGCCTGTACACCGCGCCGACCGACGAGGCCCTGAAGTACGACCTGGTGGAGCACAAGAACCTGGGCTTCAACGCGGTGCGCAAGCACATCAAGGTGGAGCCCGCCCGCTGGTACTACTGGGCCGACCGGCTCGGCCTGATGGTGTGGCAGGACATGCCGAGCCGCATGACGGCCGCGGCGGGCACTCCGGAGACCCGGACGTTCACCGACCAGGTGCACACGATCGTCGACCAGCACATCAGCAGCCCGTCGATCGTCATGTGGACGATGATGAACGAGGGCTGGGGCGAATGGAGCAAGGCCGCCACCGGTGAGCTCGCGGACGCGGTCAAGAAGCAGGACCCGTCCCGCCTGGTCGACGCCCACTCCGGCGTCAACTGCTGTGCCTCCAAGGGAGATTCGGGTCGCGGTGACATCATCGACTTCCACGACTACCACGGGCCCGCCAACCCCGCCCCGGACGCCACCCGGGCCTCCGTGGACGGCGAGCACGGCGGCTACTCGTACGTCGTTCCCGGCCACATCCTCGGGACCGCCGGCGGCCAGGACTACGGTGACGCCGCCACCAGCACCGAGGAGCTGACCAAGGCGTACGTGGAGAACACCAGGAAGCTCGTCCAGCGGGCCTCCTGCGGGCTCTCCGGCTCGGTCTACACCCAGGTGACGGACGTGGAGGGCGAGCTCAACGGCCTGCTCACCTACGACCGCAAGGTGGTCAAGGTGCAGCCCGGACCCGTGCGGGAGATCAACCAGCAGGTGATCGCGGCGGGTTCCGCCGCGGGCGGCGTGAACGTCCCGAAGGGCACCCCGGGTCCGGCCGGAGTCTCCTGGTGGCCGCTGCACCAGCAGTCCGGCACGACCGCCACGGACGTCGCCGGCCACCACGACGGCACCCTCAAGGGCGGCGCGAGCTGGACCACCGGGCCGAACGGCGGCGCGGTGCAACTGGACGGCAGCACCGGTTACATCGACGCCGGAGCGCCCGTCCTGGACACCGAGAAGGGCGACTACTCGGTGGCCGCCTGGGTCCGGCTCGACGACAAGGGGCACTTCAGCACCGCGGTGTCCGTCGACGGCGACAAAAGCAGCGTCTTCTACCTCCAGTACTCCCAGGCCGACAAGCGGTTCGCGTTCAGCTTCTCCGGCTCCCGGGCGCTGGCGAACAGCATCGGCGAGCCGCAGGCCGGAAAGTGGTACCACCTGGTCGGCAGCTACAGCCACCGGGACGGCGCGCTGCGGATCTACGTGGACGGCACCGAGGCCGGCTCCACCCGTGCCTGCAACGGGGAGGTGCCCACCGGGAACCTGCTGATCGGCCGCGGCAAGTACAACGGCGGCCCGGTCGACCACTGGACCGGTGCGATCGCCGACGTCCACGCCTACGACCGCGCCCTGAGCGGCGCCGAGGTGGCCTCGCTGGCGGCCGGCGAACCCACCGCACCCGCCAGGCGGTGACGGCGGCGGGAGGCCCCCGGTCCACCCCGGGGGCCTCCCGGCCCCCCTTGCCGAGAACGCGCACGACGCCGCATTCCACCCGCGGCCCCAGCGGCGACCGGACGACCTCGTCGGCCGCGCCGTGCCAGAGCAGTCGCCCCACCACGCAAGGAGTGCAACAACCATGACCAGCCCTCGCAGATCCCGTCTCGTGGCCGCCGTGTGCCTCGCCGCCGCCGCGGCCCTCGCCGCCGGCTGCTCCAAGGAGGAGGGCACCGGCGCGGCCTCCTCCGACACCAGCCAGGGCGCCCAGGTGGTGCAGTCGCCGTCCGCCGACTCCTCGGGATCGGGCTGCACCCTGGAGGCCTACGGCGCCGGCAAGATCGACCTGAAGGACGCGGTCGTCGGCTTCTCGCAGTCCGAGAAGGAGGCCAACCCCTTCCGGATCGCCGAGACCCAGTCCATCAAGGACGAGGCCGCCAAGCTGGGCGTCAAGAAACTGCTCACCACCAACGCCCAGTCCCAACTGTCCAAGCAGATCAGCGACATCAAGGACATGCTGGCGCAGGGCGCGCAGCTCCTCATCGTGGCGCCGCTGAACTCCGACGGCCTGGAACCGGCGTTGCAGGCCGCCGCCGCCAAGCACGTGCCCGTGATCACCGTCGACCGCAAGCTCAACGCCACCGCCTGCAAGGACTATGTGGCCTTCCTCGGCTCGGACTTCGTCGAGCAGGGCAAGCGGGCGGCGGACGCGATGATCCAGGCGACCGGCGGCAAGGGTAAGGTCGCGATCCTGCTGGGCGCGTCCGGGAACAACGTCACCACCGACCGCACCAAGGGCTTCGTCGACCAGCTCAAGGCCAAGGCACCGGGCCTGGAGATCGTGGCCCAGCAGACCGGCGAGTTCGCCCGTGACAAGGGCCAGCAGGTGATGGAGCAGCTCATCCAGTCCAAGCCGGACATCACCGCCGTGTACGCGGAGAACGACGAGATGGGCCTGGGCGCCGTCACCGCGCTCAAGGGGGCCGGCAAGAAGCCCGGCAAGGACGTCAAGATCATCTCCATCGACGGCACCCGCAACGCGGTGCAGGCCCTCGCCGACGGCCAGTACAACGGGGTCATCGAGTCCAACCCGCGGTTCGGTCCGCTGGCCTTCGCCACCGCGCAGAAGTTCTTCGGCGGCGAGTCCATCCCGGAGAACGTGATCATCTCCGACCGCGCCTACGACGCGTCCAACGCCAAGGACTCCCTGTCCGGAGCCTACTGAGACGCCCTCGGGCCGCCCGGCCCCCCGGACCCGGGCGGCCCGCTCCCCACTCACCGACCCACGGAAGGCCTGAGCCCATGGCACCCCCCGAAGCGGCAGTCGCCGCACCGCACCCGGACGCGGACGGCGCCGCGCCCCCGACGGTGCTGGAGGCCGTCGGCGTCGGCAAGCGCTTCGCCGGCGTGGTGGCGCTCGACGACGTCTCCCTGACGCTGCGCCGCGGTGAGATCCACGCCCTGGTCGGCGAGAACGGCGCCGGCAAGTCCACCCTGATCAAGGTCCTCACCGGCGTGCACCGCCCCGACTCCGGGGAGCTGCGCCTGGGCGGGCGGCCGGTCTCCTTCGCCCGGCCGCACGAGGCGCAGCAGGCCGGCGTGTCCACCATCTACCAGGAGGTCAACCTCGTCCCGATGATGAGCGTGGCGCGGAACATCTTCCTGGGCCGCGAACCCAAGAACCGCCTGCGCCTGATCGACTTCCCGCGGATGCACCGGGAGGCGGCCGAACTGCTGGCCGGCTTCGGGGTCACCGCCGACGTGCGCCGCCCCCTGAACAGCCTGGGCGTGGGCACCCAGCAGATGGTGGCGCTGGCCCGCGCGGTCTCGGTGCGGGCCCAAGTGGTGGTGATGGACGAACCGACGTCCGCACTGGAGCCGCGCGAGGTGGAGACGCTCTTCCGGGTCGTCGAGGAACTGCACAGCCGGGACATCGCCATCCTCTACGTCAGCCACCGGATGGACGAGCTGTACCGCGTCTGCGACCGGGTCACCGTGCTCCGCGACGGACGGCTGGTGCACAGCGGCCCGCTCGCGGAACTGGACCGGATGCAGCTCGTCTCGATGATGCTCGGCCGGGAGGTCGCCGAGGTCCGCCGGCACGGCGTCACCGGCTTCGGCGCTGAGCACGACGCCGCCCGTGAACCGGTCCTCACCGCCGAGAGTCTGAGCCGCCGTCACCTGCTGGACGAGGTGTCGCTGGAACTGCGCCCCGGAGAGGTCCTGGGCCTGGGCGGCCTGCTGGGGTCCGGGCGCACCGAGACCGCCAAGGCACTGGTCGGTGCGCTGCCGCTGGACTCCGGCACGGTCTCGGTGGCGGGCAGGCCGCTGCGCCGCCTGTCCCCCGCCGCGGCGATCCGGGCCGGTATCAGCCTGCTCTCCGAGGACCGCAAGGCCGAGGGCATCGTGCCCGGTCTGTCGGTGCGGGAGAACATCGTCCTGGCCGCCATGCCCCGCCTGTCCCGGGCCGGTGTCGTCTCCCGCAGGCAGCAGGACCGCATCGTCGAGATCTTCATGAAGCGGCTGCGGATCAAGGCCTCGGGACCCGAGCAGAAGGTCGAGGAGCTCTCGGGCGGCAACCAGCAGAAGGTGCTGCTGGCGCGCTGGCTGTGCCTGGAACCCAAGGTGCTGCTGCTGGACGAGCCCACCCGCGGGATCGACGTCGGCGCCAAGGCCGAGGTGCAGGCCCTCATCGACGAACTGGCGCGGGAGGGGCTCGCGGTGCTGCTGATCTCCTCCGACGTCGAGGAACTGGTGGAGGGCGCGGACCGGCTGGTGGTGCTGCGCGGCGGCGCGGTGGCCGGAGAGCTGGCCGGCGACCTGGTCAGCGAGGCCGAACTGCTGGACGCGCTGGCCGCGCACACGCACACCCCCGAGGCCACGGCCGGGCCCGCTTCCGGGCCCGGCGCCGAAGAGCCGCACACGGCACCGCACACGGACGAGGAGCAGGAATGACCCAGTTGTCGCCGGCACTGGGACGGAAGGCGGTCCGGCTCGCCGCACCGGCCTGGTTCCAGAAGTACGGCGTCTACACGGCGGTGCTGGTGCTGCTCGCCTTCAACGCCGCGTTCACCGAGCACTTCCTGACCGTCGCCAACCTGCGGACGCAGCTCGTGCAGGTCTCCCCGGTCGTCATCGTGGCGCTCGGCATGGCGCTCGTCATCGGCACCGAGGGCGTGGACCTGTCCGTGGGGTCCGCGATGGCGCTGGCCGCCGCGCTGCTGCCGCTCTATCTCGGCTACGGCCTGGTCCCGGCACTGCTCGTGGCGCTGCTGGCCGGGGTCTTCGTGGGCGCGGTCAACGGCACCCTGGTCGCCGTGGTGGGCCTGCAACCCATCGTGGCCACCCTTGCCCTGTTCGTCGGCGGCCGGGGCCTGGCCCTGGTGATGGCCGACGGACAGCTCAAGCAGATCGTCAACCCGGACCTGCTGGCGCTGGGCAGCGGAGAGGTGCTCGGCATCCCCGTGGTCGTACTGACCGCGGGCGTGCTGGCGCTGGCGGTGGCCGGCGTCGTGCACCGCACCACCTTCGGCCGGCAACTGGTCGCGGTGGGCGGCAACCGGGCCGCCGCCGGACTCTCCGGGCTCCCGGTCAAGCGGGTCCTGATCGGCGTCTACGTGCTGTGCGGCGTCCTGGCGGCGCTCGCCGGCGTCCTGGCCACCGCCCGGCTGACCGCGAGCGACCCCTCCGCGCTCGGCAACCTGATGGAACTGTCCGCGATCACCGCGGTGGTCGTCGGCGGCACACCGCTGACCGGCGGCTCGGTGCGGGTGCTGGGCACCGTCACCGGGGCGCTGCTGATGCAGCTCCTGCGGGCCACCCTGGTCAAGCACGATCTGCCGGACTCCACCACGCAGATCGCCCAGGCCGTCATCATCCTCGTCGCCGTCTACGTCGCACGGGAGCGTCGGTCCCGATGAAGTCACTCACCAGCACCCGGCAGTCGCCGGCCGCCCTCCGTCCGACGGCCGCGTCCCCCTCCCCGGCCACCGGCCAGGAGCGGATCGCGGAACTCCTGCAACGGCACGGCGCCCTCGCCGTCCTGGTGGCGGTCGTCCTGGTCTCCTCGTTCGTCTTCCCGTCCTTCGGCACGCTCGACAACGCCCAGAACATCGCCGTACAGGCGTCCTTCGTCGCCGTCGTCGCCCTCGGCATGACCCTGGTGATCATCACCGGCGGCATCGACCTCTCGGTCGGCTCGGTGTTCGCGCTCGGCGGCGTACTGGCCGCCTGGGCCTCCCAGTACGGCATCTGGGCCGCGCTGCTGCTGCCGCTGGCCGTCTGCGGGGCGATCGGCACCCTGAACGGGCTGCTGATCGCACGGGCCGGCATGGCCCCCTTCATCGTCACCCTGGCCACCCTGCTCGGGGCCCGCGGTCTGCTGCTCGCCCTCACCGACGAGGGCGCCACCACCTATCTGGTGCCGCACGGCTCGGCCTTCGCCGAACTCGGCCAGGGCACGGTGGGCGGCTTCGGGTATCCGGTGCTCCTCGCGCTGGCGCTGTTCGCCGCGGGCGGGGTGGTGCTGCAGCGCACCTCGTTCGGCCAGTCGCTGTTCGCGGTCGGCGGCAGCCCCGACGCCGCGACCCTGATGGGACTGCCGGTGGCCCGCACCCGGGTCCTGGTCTACACGCTCAGCGGCCTCCTTGCCGGGTTCGCCGGCGCGCTCAACGCCGCCCGGCTGTCGTCCGGGGTCACGATCATCGGCGTGGGCATGGAGCTGGACGCCATCGCCGCGGTCGTCATCGGCGGCACCCTGCTGATAGGCGGCGCCGGCTCGGTGAGCGGCACCCTGTGGGGAGTGCTGCTGCTCGCGGTCATCCAGAACCTGATCAACCAGATAGGCTCGCTCAATTCGTCCTACCAGTCCGTGGTCAGCGGCGGCTTCCTCATCGTGGTGGTCGTGGCCCAGCGGTACCTGGCGCGGGCACGCCGCACCTGATGACAGACGCCGCGCAGCAGGACACGTCGCTGTCCTGCGCCCGGCCCGACAAGGAGGGAACGCCTTGGGCGTCAGCCTCAAGGACGTCGCGCAGCGAGCGGGAGTGTCCATCAAGACCGTCTCGAACGTCGTCAACGACTATCCGCACGTCACCCCCGCCATGCGGGCCCGGGTGCAGCAGGCGATCGACGAGCTCGGCTACCGCCCCAATCTCACCGCGCGCCATCTGCGCAAGGGCCGCACCGGGATCATCGCGCTGGCCGTCCCCGAACTCGGCAACCCGTACTTCGCCGAGCTGGCCAGCGCGGTCATCGACGCCGCCGCACGCCACCACTACACCGTGCTCCTCGACCACACCGCCGGCCTGCGGGAGAAGGAGATGCTCGTCTGCCAGGGCTTCCGCACCCATGTCATCGACGGCTTGATCCTCTCTCCGATAGAGCTGGAGAACCCGGACCTGCGCGGCCGCACCGACACCTCGCCGCTCGTGCTGCTCGGCGAGCGGGAGTACGACGCCCCCTACGACCACATCGCGATCGACAACGTCGCCGCGGCGCGCAGCGCGGTCCGCCACCTGGTCGGGATGGGCCGGCAGCGGATCGCCTTCCTCGGCGCGCGGGCGGAGAGCGCCCGCCAGCCCGCCCATCTGCGCCTCCAGGGCTGGCGGGAGGAACTGGCCGCGGCCGGGCTGCCGCACGACGACTCGCTGGTGGCGCCCACCGACGGCTACGGCCGGGCGGACGGCGCACAGGCCATGGCCCTCCTGCTGGACCGCGGAGTGCGGCCCGACGCGGTCTTCGCCTACAACGACCTCCAGGCGATCGGCGCCATGAGGGTGCTCGGCGAGCGCGGGCTGCGCGTCCCGCAGGACGTCGCGGTGGTGGGGTTCGACGACATCGAGGAGGGCCGCTTCGGGGCGATCACCCTGACCACCGTCTCCCCCGACAAGCAGGCCATCGCCCGCCAGGCCGTCAGCTGCGTCATCTCCCGGCTGACCGGCTCCGCCGACGCCGAGCCGCGCCGGCTGCGGCCGGGCCACGACCTGGTGGTGCGCGAGTCGACGCTGGGCCGCCAGCGCTGAACCGGCCCGCCCTCCTCTCCCCTTCCCCCGAGGACCTTCATGCCACGACCCGCCCTGCGCTGCTCCCCCTTCGGCACCACGCCCGACGGCACTCCGGTGGAGCGCTGGCACCTGGACTCAGGCCGCGGCGTGCGCGCGGAGGTACTCACCTACGGCGGCATCCTGCACGCCCTGGAGGTGCCGGACCGTGACGGAGTCGCCCGCTCGGTCGTCCTGTCGCTGACCGGCACCGATGACTACGCCGGCCCGAGCCCGTACCTCGGGGCCCTGGTGGGGCGGTACGCCAACCGGATCGCCGACGGCCGCTTCACCCTGGACGGCCGGGCGCACCGGGTGCCGGTGAACGACCGGGGCCACGCCCTGCACGGCGGCCCGGACGGCTTCGACCGGCGGATCTGGGCCGCCGCGCCCGTAACGGGCGACGACTTCGCGGGGGTACGCCTCACCCTGCGCAGCCCCGACGGCGACATGGGCTTCCCCGGCACCCTGGACGTCACGGCCACCTATGTCCTGGACGCCCGGGGAACCCTCTCCCTGGACTACCGGGCCGTCACCGACCGGCCGACCGTGGTCAACCTCACCAACCACGCCTACTTCAACCTGTCGGGCGCCCCCACGGTGACCGACCACGTGCTCCGACTGGACGCGGACCGGTACCTGCCGCTGACCGACGAGGGCATCCCGCACGGGCCCAGCGCGGAAACCGCGGGCACACCCTTCGACTTCGCCCGCCCGCACACCGTCGGCGCCCGCCTGCACGAACCCGATCCGCAACTGCGGGCGGCCGGCGGCTACGACCACTGCTGGGTGCTGCGCCCGCCGTCGGACGGGGAGGCCCTGCGGCGTGCGGCCCGGCTGGAGGATCCGGGCAGCGGGCGGGCCCTGGAGGTGTGGACCACCGAACCGGGCCTCCAGGTGTACACCGGCAACCAGCTCGACGGGACGCTCAAGGACGCGACGGGCCGCCGCCATGAGCGGTACGCGGCCGTCTGCCTGGAGACCCAGCACCTGCCCGACTCGCCGAACCACCCGGAGTACCCGAGCACGGTGCTGCGCCCGGGTTCGGTCCTGAGCAGCCGCACCGAGTACCGCCTCGATCCGCCGGCGCGGTAGGCCCGGTCCGGCCGGAGGTCACTCGTCCATGAACACGATCCGCCGCGACGGCGTGGTACCACCGGGAGCGGTGGCCGTCGCGGAGCGGCCCGCCGGTACCGCGCGTTCCCGGCCCCAGGCCCGGATCTCCTCGATCTGCTCGGGGTTGACGCGGCTCAGCGGCACCGTGTTGGCGAAGGCGTCGAGCAGGAAGGAGGGCTTGAGCCGGTCGGCACCGCCGCTGCGGTAGGCCTCCTCGCCCACATCGTGCAGCGTGGACTCGATGTCGGAGCCCGCGAAGCCCTCGGAGAGGTCGACGAGCCGGTCCACCTGCTCCGGCTCCGGGGAGGTCTTCAGATAGCGGCGGTAGTACAGCTCGATGATCTCCTTGCGGTCCTGGCCGTCGGGCAGGTCGACGAAGAACAGCTCGTCGAACCGGCCCTTGCGCAGCAGCTCGGGCGGGAGGCTGCGGATGTCGTTGGCGGTGGCCACGACGAAGGCCCTCGACCGTGACTCCTGCAGCCAGAACAGGAACTGGCCGATGATCCGCTGGGGCACGCCGGACATGTCGTCCCGGCCCGCGAGGCCCTTCTCGATCTCGTCGATCCACAGGATGCAGGGCGCCACCCGGTCGGCCTGCGCCAGGGCCTCCCGGAAGCGGCCCTCGGACTCGCCGAGGAACTTGCCGTGGATGCTGGCCATGTCGAGCCGGTAGAGGGGCAGTTGCCACTCGTGGGCGATGGCCTTGGCGGAGAGGGACTTCCCGCAGCCCGGCACGCCCACCAGAAGCACCCCGCGGGGCGGTCGCAGCGCCGTGTCCCGCAGGTCGGCGTGCATCATGTCGTGCTTGCGCTTCAGCCACTGCCGCAGGCTGGCCAGCCCGCCGACCGTGTAGTCGCCCTCCTTGAGCTGGACACGTTCCAGTCCGGTGAGGTTGCTGAAGATGCGGTCCTTGGACTGCGCGAGCCCGAGGACGTCGCCCTTCAGGATCGAGCCCTTGGCCGCGATGGTGGCCATCAGGTTGATGCACTCGGCCTCGGTGACCCCGCTGAGGAACTCGGCCGCCCGCCGGGCGTCGTTCTCGTCCCATTCGATGGGGATGTGCCCGCGGTGGTCCGACAGGAAGCCGGCGAGGGTGCCGTACATCTCGTCGGCGTCCGGCAGGTCGAGGTGCAGGCTCATGCCGAGCCGCTGCAGCCCGCTCCAGATGGGCGAGTCCGTGATCAGGACGATGCTGCCCATGTTGTTGTCGGCGAGCCGGGCGAGTTCGGCGATGTGCCGGGTGACATGGGTGTCGTCCTCCAGGTGGTCGGGGTCGACGAGGACGACGGTGGAGTTGGGCCGGCTGCTGAACTGGGCGGCCGCGTAGTCCATGGCACCGGTCAGCGACCGGTCGTCCTGCACCGGCGCGTTGGTGCGCAGATCGCGCAGGCCGGTGGCGCGTGTGTAGATCCAGAAGGGCATGCTGCTGCGGCGCGGCTGCACGGCCGCCTCCCGCAGCAGGCGCAGAGCACGCTGCTGCTCGATGGTCCGCATGCCGATCACCGGCACCCGGGCGGAGATGTAGCTGTCTAGGTGGGCCAGGCTTTCCGAGTAGTTCGACATGCGTGCCTTCGGTCGCGGGACGGACGGGTTCTGCGGGCGGTCGAGCGGAGGGGCGGAGTCAGTCGGTGATCACGCGGCGGCGCGGACGGGTCGCCGGGGCATGGGCCCACGGGTCGGCGACCGGGGCGGCCCCGGTGGGCGCGTCCGCGCCGGAGGCGGGTGGCCGAGCGGCGAGCAGGACCGTGAGCGGGTTGTCCCGGAGGGTGCGCCGGCGCTGGTCGACCCATCGCGGGTCGGAACCCTGGGCCGCGAGCCGGTCCAGGTTCCGCTCCAACTGGTCCTGCAGATCGGTGATCTGGGCGTCGACCACCTCGGCCATGCGGGTACGCGTCGACTCGGGCAGCCCCGGATGCCCCGCCAGGGCCCGTACCGCCTGCAACTCCGTCCTCGCCTGGGCCAGCGCCCGGCCCGCCGAGAACTCGTCCGGGGCGGCGAGCATCGCCTGGACGAGCCGCTCGGCCCAGGCCCTCAGACGGGTGTCGAGGGCGGCGCCGAGGTGGAGCACGAGCCGCTCCCAGGTCTCGCCCGGGAAGTGCTCCTGGGCCAGCGCCGGCAGCGTCCCGGGATGCACGGCCTCCTCGGCGGCCCACCGGCGCAGGAACTCCACCCAGGTCTCGTACGGGCCGCCGTGCCCCCAGTACGCGGTCATCCCGTGCCCCCGGGCCTGCGGACGACGGTCTCGCCGGGCGGAAGCGGCTCCCAGTCGGGCAGCCCCTCGACCACCTGGCGGACCCGGCTGGTCACGCGCTCCCCGGAGGGCCTGCGGGTGGTCGCCCACGGTGACTCGCCGCCCGAGGCGTCCTGCCTGGCCGACGACGTGCCGGACGCGCCGGGCGCGAGCCACTGCGGATCCCCGGGGGGCCGCCGGGGCGGCGGCGGAGCTGCGGGGTACGGACCCGGGGCGGTGCTCATGAGGCGGTTCCTTCCTTGGCCACGGTGCGGCCCTCGAACGGCGAGCCTCCCCGGGTCGCCGTGACCAGGGACTTGATCAGCTCACGGCAGTGCGGCTCGACACCGTCGGCGGCGCGGAACTTCTCGTTCCAGTCGGTGAGTTCCGCGGAGGCCGCGCGCAGCTGGTGCAGGGACTCCAGCTTGGCCTGCTCCAGGATCCTGCGGGCGTTCTCCTGGTGGCGGGCCGCGGCCTGGGCGCCGTTGCGCAGGACGAGGCCCCAGACGCCGCCGACCACCGCGGCGATCACCAGCGCGACCGGGATGCTGGCCGCACCGACGAGCACCAGGATGCCGACGAGGACGAGTGCGAGCGGCGTCACCTTCTTCGCCCACGGATAGGCGTACGAGGCGATGAAGGGCTGCATGTGCTGGTCCCAGTGGGCGTTGAGCGACCGCTCCAGATCGGGCAGGGGCTGTCTGAACGAGCCGGTCCACGGCGGCAGATGGAAGGTCTGGGCGGTCACCGTGTACGCCGTGCCGAAGTGCGCCTGGACGTCCTGCGGCATGGCGGCACGGTAGTCGCGGGTGAATCCGGCGTGCGCCTGGAGGAACCACTCCTGACAGGCGGCGACGGAGAGCCGCTGGGTCGCGGGCGAGGTGCCGATGGCCGCCGGGTTGAGCGCGGCGGTGGTCTGCACCGTCAGATAGTCGAGCGTCTCCTCGTACGAGGCCGAGTCGGCGTCGGCCGCGTGGCGGGCCGCGTCCAGGTCGCCGCCGTGGTCGATCACCGCGTGGTTGAAGGCGAGGTCGCGGCGGAGCGGCAGCTCCTCGCCGTCGTACTCGGAGACGAGCCGGTCGAGGATGTCGTCGACCGCGTCCTCCAGCCGCTCCGACGGCTGGAACTCCTGGTCCAGTATGGCGCGGTACTTGTCGAGCACCACCTGATGGGCGCGGGCCCGGCTCAGGACGCCGTCCAGCTGCTGCCACTGCGGACAGATCTGGACCAGGCGCGGGAACTCGGCGGCCGCGGACGGCTGCGCGAGGGAGTCGACCTCCTCGCGCCATCGCGTGATCTGCTTGGTCTGTGCCTCCTCGCTGTCCATGAGCCGTTCGCGCCAGCGGGCCAGCGTGCTGTTGAGCAGCTCCCGTCCGGCGAGCCCGAACGCACCCTGGGCGATGGACTCCAGGATGACGGCGAACTCCCGGCCGAGGGCCGCCGGATCCTGCGCGAGGAGGTAGTGGCGCAGCCACCGCACCGCCGCCTCCTGCCGGTTCTGGCGGCGCAGCACGAGCGCGAAGAACAGCGACGTACGGTCCGGCGAGCGCCGGAAGGCCTCCTCCACGGCACGCTCGCACAGCGACCGGTCGTCGGCCGACCAGGAGGCGAGGGCGACCAGGGCGGGGGCCAGCCAGTAGCGGGGGGTCTGGAGCATCAACTGGTCCCCGACCATGCGGACGTTGTCCTCGGAGACCAGGCCCAGGTCGAACGCCTGGAGCATGCCGACCGCGGTGCGCCGCACGGTCTTGTAGTGGCCGAACTCGTGGTCCACCTGGTCCTGGATCACTCCGACCCGGATCTCGGCGCGCTGGACGTTGGCCGTGAGCTGCGCAGTCTTGACGAAGGCGAGGAACTCGTCGCGCAGCTGCTGGAG
This sequence comes from Streptomyces sp. NPDC014889, assembly GCF_043081205.1. Lineage (NCBI taxonomy): Bacteria > Bacillati > Actinomycetota > Actinomycetes > Kitasatosporales > Streptomycetaceae > Streptomyces > Streptomyces sp. NPDC014889. The sequence continues at coordinate 243,090 of NZ_JBIBWH010000005.1, read as the reverse complement.
TTCGGTGCGGGTCTCCTGCTGGTCGGCCTGCACGGCGGAGACCTGGCCGGACACGGAGCCCACCTGCTCGCTGAGCCTGACCACGAGGTTGCTGACCTGCTGCACCTTGTGGTGCAGGGCTACGTCCACCTCGGACATTCGGTTTCTCCGATCACACGGTTCTGTGAGGACGTACGTACTGCTCGCACGGCGCCTCCCGGGGCCGTACGGCTCGGTGCGGAAAGTGCCGGTGTCAGGGGCGGACGACGGTCCCGTCGTCGAGGACCGGCAGGAGCAGCCCGCCGGAGTAGACCTCGACGTAGGCGTAGCCGCCGGAGCGCACCAGCATCCGGGCGCCCGAGAACGGGTCGGGCACGGTGTCGGACGGGGAGAAGTGCCGGACGATGACGGCGAAGAGGTCGAGCTGGTGGTCGACGTAGGGCGGGCCGAGGTGGCAGCGGGCGAAGAAGCCCAGCGGGATCTCGCCGTAGCTCGTGCGGTACTCCTCGCCGATCGACTGGGCGAGCTGCCTGCGGGCGTGGTCGTCCAGGCCGGCGTCGAGACGGCCGACCGCGTCGCGCAGGCCTTGCGGGCGCGGGGCGAGGCGTTCGCGCCGCAGCGGTGCGGCGGGGCCCGGCGCGCCGACGACCCTCCGGGTCCCGGCCCCCGTGGTGAGCCCCTGGTCCGTGCGGCGCAGCATGTCGGACGACGTGGACGGCGTACCGGCCCCGCCCGTCTGCACGATGCGCCGGGGCCGCTCAACATGATTCATGACATCCCCCGACTTTCCCCCGGTAGAACGATGGCGCTCGCTCTCGCGCCGGTGTGCGCGACGCGCGTCGCGACCGGCGGGAGGTGAGACTAGTCACTCCGTCATCATCATGCGACTCGCGACGGCCTGTTGACACCCCGGCGACCCGCAGGACTCCCGAATTCGCCCTGTTCCCGCCCAGTTCACGCCTCTCATCGGCCGGCGGGGCTGACAGACTCCCCGCCATGGGGTCGATCTATGCGTTCATGGTGGGCATCAACGACTATCCGGCAAAGACCGCCGAGCCGCTGACGGGCTGCGTCAACGACATCACCGAGGCCCGGCGGCTCCTGGTGGACCGGACCGGCGGTGCCGCCCGGATCCGGGCCGTGCTGGACGGCGCGGCGACGGTCACGGCGGTGGAGGACGGCATCCGCACGTTCCTGGGCGCGGCCGGGCCCGGGGACACGGCGTTGTTCTGGTTCTCCGGGCACGGCACGGAGGAGGCCGCCTCGGGCGCGGACCTGCTGATCGAGGCGACGGGGCGGAACCAGGCGCTGGTGTGCGCGGACGGGCCGCTGCCGGACAAACGGCTCGGCGCGCTGCTCGACGCGGTCGCGGCACGCGGCGTCCATATGGCGGCGGTGCTCGACTGCTGCTACGCGGGGGGCGCGACCCGGAACGCCGGGGAGGCCTCCGACCTGACCGCGCGGTTCGCCCCGCCGCTGTCCGGCTGGCGGACGCCCGCCGGTCGTGACGTCGCGGTTCCCCAGGGGCCCGCCCGGCATGTGCTGCTGGCCGCGAGCAGGCTCGATCAGCCGTCGTACGAGGGGCACTTCGGCGGCCGGCGGCACGGCGCGTTCACCCACGCCCTGCTGGGCGCCGTCCGCGCCGCGGGCCCGGAGGCCACGTACCGCCAACTGCTGGCCGCCGCCGACGCCCGGGTACAGCGCTCCGGGGGCCGGCAGCAGCCGGTGCTGTATCCGGCGACCGCGGGCGGTACCGCCGATCTGCCGTTCCTCGGGGGCGCGGCCGCGGGCGTCCCCGGTGAGCATGTGCTGCGCCACGGCGCGCACGGATGGGAGGTGGACTGCGGCACGACCCACGGGCTCCCGGACAAAGACGGCGCCCAGGGCACGGAGTTCGCGGTGGTCGGCGCGCAGGACACGGGACCGGCGCCCGCGCTCAGGGCCCGCGCCGTGCACCCTGCCCGGACGCTCGTGGACCCGCTGGGATGGGTGCCCGACACGGAACGGGTGTACCCGGTGGCGCTGTCCGCGCTGGCCTCGGCACCCGCGACGGTGAGCGTGGAGGGCCCCGGGCGGGCCGGTGCGGAGGACCGGCTGCGGGCGGCCGTCGCGTCGTACGGGCCCGGGGGCGGTCGTGCGCCGCTGGTGCGGGTCGTCGACGGCCTGGAGGACAGCGCGGACCTTCACGTGCGGCTGGTGGTGGAGGGCGGGACCGCGCGGGTGCTGGGACGGGACGGCACCGCGTTCGTGCGGCCGTTGCCGTTCGGTGCGGACGGCGACGCGCGGGGGGTGGTGGACTGCCTGACCCATCTCGCCCGCTGGCACCGGCTGCGGGACCTCACATCCCGGCCCTCGGAGCTGGACAACCTGGTGCAGGTGGAGATCGTGCCGTGGGACGCGCCGGACGGGCGGGCGCTCGTGCCGGACGGCAGCGGCGAGATCGTCCGCGCCTACGGACCCGAGGACACGGCCGGGCCGCGCGAGCCGTGGGTCTCCATCCGCCTGCACAACCGCTCACCGCGCAGGTCGCTGTGGTGCGTGCTGCTCGACCTCACCGACAGCTACGCCGCCGACCCCGTGCTGTTCCCGGGGCACTTCATCGGGCCCGGCCGCACCGGATACGCCCTGGACGGCGATCCCGTGCAGCTCTCCCTCCCGCCGGACCGGCCCGCCGTACCGGGCGCCCACGTCCGGGACTGGCTGAAACTCATCGTCGCCGAGGGCGAGTTGAACACGGCGCCGTTCCAGCTGCCGGCCTGGGACCCGGCCCGTACGGGCAGCCGTACCGGCGATGCGCGGCCCGGCGTACGGGACGACGACGGCGTCCTGCGGTTCGCCGCACCCGAGCGGGCGGCGGGCTCCCGCGAGGCGGGCCGGGTCACCCGGGGCGCGCCCGGCCGTTGGGCGACGCGGACGATCGCCCTGCGCACGGTCGTCCCGGACTCCGGCCGGGCGGCTACTGGCCGAGATGGGTGAACCCCGCCCAGGCGCTCAGGTCGTCGGGGTCGATGTGCCGGACCCGTTCGGCGAGTCGGGCGGGCAGCGCGGCGGGCGTCTCCCGGGCGGGGTCCAGCATCCACAGCTGGGCCCGGCGCAGCGCCCTGGCGGGCGGTTCTCCCCCGGTGCGCAGGAAGTGGTGGGTCAGGAACATCAGCACGGACGTCGCCTCGTCCGGCACGGGCCACAGCGAGCCGACGACGGACCGCGCACCGGCCACCAGGAAGGCGGTGGCAAGGCTGTACGCCTCGTTGTGGCCGCGTCCCGAGACATGGCTGCGGCAGGAGGCGAGCAGGACGAGCCCGAGCCTGCGGCGGCCGACCCCGCCGACCGCCTCGGTGAGCTCCTCGGCGGCCAACTCCCCGCCGTACAAGGACAGATACGCGGTGCGCCGGGTATCTCGCGCGATGGAGGCGTGACAGGCGAGGTGCAGTACGGCGCCCTCCTGCCCCTGGTCCGGGTCCTCGGCGTCCGCGCCGGTCAGCCACGACAGCACCTCCTGCGGGGTGCCGGGCCCGTCCGCGCCGCCGCCCGCGCGCCGTCCCAGGAACCGGCCGCGCGGGTAGAAGGCGCGATGCACCGCGTCGGCCTCCTCACCCGCGTACCGGAGGTCACCGGTGGGGTTGCCCACGACCAGCGCCGCACCCGAGTGCACGGCCTCCGGCCGGGCGGCCACGTCGCACAGGAGGCGCGCGGAGGCCGCGTACGAGATCTCCGCCTCGTGCAGCGCGTAGTGACGCCGCCCCTTGGGTGCCTGCTCCCAGGCGGCGTGCCAGGGCACGAGGCCGAGCGGGCCCATCGGCACGAGCACCAGCCGCGGGATCCGCCCGGTGCGGGTGCTGAACACGTCGAGCAGCGGCCGCATCGCGGCGTACCACGCCCACCCGCACAGCCGGTCGAGCCGCTGCCTGAGCGACGGCGAGGCGGCGGTACGACCGGTCACGGGCCCCAGGTCCCGGCCGTGCCCGGCGGACTCCCCCGCCACCGGGCTGCGGCCGCCGCCGTCCTCGAAGGCGCGCACGTGTTCCAGCAGTGGCCGCGCGTCGTCGGTCAGCGTCGGCAGCGGCACCGAGTGCACGGCTCCGGTCGAGGTGACGACGACGGCGGCGCCCGGGGTGTCGTCGGTGGCGGGGACCAGGTAGACGAGGGCGTCCTTGCGCAGGGTCCGCAGCGCGGAGCCGATCTCGTCCGGGGCCGGCGGGTCGAGGAGGCGGTCCTGGACGGTGTCCGCGCCGGTGAGGGCGGCGAGTACCCGGCGGCGCAGGGCACTGGGGACGGACAGCGGGGCCTGGACGGCGGTGAGCGGGTCGGCCGGCTCGGCCGTGAGGCCCGCGGCGCGCCACTCGTCGGCCAGGGCGGCGTGTCCGGCCGCAATCAGACGCTCGGGCACGGTGCGGGAGGTGGTGGCGGCGTGCAGGACGAGGCCGCGGCAGGCGTCCAGGGCCTGCACGGCCTCTTCGAGGGCGTTGTCGCGCAGGCACCAGCCGGCCACTTCGAGGGCGCCCGAGGTGGCCTGGACCGCGGCCTGTGCCGCGTGCTCGGTGCCGGACTGCAGCAGCGCGGCCCACGCGTGGCCGCGCAGCGCGTCGAGTCCGGTGCGGCGCCCGGTGGCCCGGTCGTCGCGGCGCAGCTCCCCCCGGGTGCGGTAGGCCCGGCCGAGGGCGAGACCGGTGGCCGCGTAGAGGCGGTGCTCGGGGCCGCCCGCCGTCCGCAGCGCGGACTCCAGCAGGGCGATCCCCTGGGCGAGGTCACGGGCGCGGGCCGAGGGCGAGAGCCGCGTCGCGGAGAGCGCGCAGTGACCCGCGCCGAGGCAGTAGGCGTACCGCAGCCTGCTGTCGCTGCCCTCGTCCACCATGTCGTGGGCTTCCCGGATCAGCTCCATGGCCTCGACGACGTCGGCCGTGTTCCCGGCCTCGCAGGCCCGCGAGAAGCGGTTGATCCCGTTGTCCCCGAGCACCCAGGCCCGGTGGTCGCGCGGCAACTCCTTCGCCGCCCGCCGCAGTTGCGCCAGGGAGGGGCGGCCGGTGAGCGGCGGCGCGGGTGGGGCTCCCAGCTCCTGGGCCAGCCGGTCCCGGGCGGCCCGGGCGTTCTCCACCAGCGTCCAGAGCCCGATGCGGGCGGGATCGTCGGAGTCGAGCGAGTCGTGCGCGGCACGCATCTGAGCGAGGTGCTCGTCCACGGCCCGCAGGTCCCGCCGCCGGGCGGCGGTCTGCGCGTCGAATCCGGCCTGCTGGGCGGCCAGCACCCGGCGCTCGTACGCAGTCAGATGGGGGCTGTCGCGCAGTCGCCGCCACAGCTCGCGGGCCGTCTCCGTGTCGTCATCCGCACCGGCCGTCTGCCCCCGGTGGGCCACGGCGGTGAACCGGGCCATGTCGATGTTGTGCCCGAGCAGCCCGTCGCCGCCCTGCGCGCCGTCCGCGGCCTCCGCGCGCGTGAGGAGGTCGATCACGCCGTCCATTCCGCTGCCCGAGCCGGCCAGCTCCTGCCGCAGCCGGCTCTGGGCGGCCACGGCGAGGGCCTTGCGCTGCCACTCGGGATCGTCCTTTCCGTGGGAGAGGACGCAGTCGATCAGTTCTTCCTTCTGCTGGGCGGTGACATGGGTGCCGTGCGGGTCGAGGAGGCTCGTGTACGGCAGCAGGAGGAGGGCGTGGTCCGCACGGTCACGGCCCGGCTCGGCGGCGCGGTAGGAGGCGTACATCGTGTCGAAGCCCTCCGCCATCCGGCTCGTGTCCTCGAACTCCTTGAAGATGCCGGGGAAGTCGTCGTCGCCACCGAAGCTCAGAAAGCCGCGCCCCTCACCCACGTCGTCCAGCATGCCGAGGTAGAGGTCCCGCATGTCGTCGAGGCGCATCCCCTCCGGGACGGCGTCCGGAGTCTCGGGGACCACTCCGTGCCGGCTCTTCAGCGTGAGCCAGGCCCAGCCGCCCAGGAAAGAAGCCGCCTGACGGAGCGCGGGGGACTGGTCGCCGTCCAGGGCCAGACGCGCGCACTCGGCGACCTCCTCCAGCCGCCTCGGGTCCGGGTCGTCCCGGTAGCGGGTGTACTGGAAGAACCCGAGGAAGACGGCCGTGACGGTCACCTCGCCGTCCCGCTCCGGCCGCCAGATGTCGACGGCGCGCCGTATCAGTGCGATCGCCCGGTCCTGCCCGGCCCCGTCGCCCCGGACGCTCGCCCGCTCGTACAGCAGCCGTCCGAAACAGTCGAGATACAGCGGGGAGAGCATGTCGACCTTCTCCGGGTCGGCCAGCAGCCCGGGCAGTTCCACCTCGGCCGCGGCCGCCTGGGCCTGGTCCTTCCATTGCAGCCAGATCAGGCAGCGGATGAGGGCGCTTCGGGTCTCGGCCTCCCAGGCCCAGGGCGGCCGTTCCCCCGTCAGCCGCCGCGCCTCGAGAAGCGCGGAGCCGAACTCCTCGCGTGCCTGCTCCAGTTCGCCCCGGTCGGCGACGGCCTTGCCGTGGCTCATGAGGGCGACGCCCAGGCTGAACCGGACGAGCGGCAGGTCGCTGCCGGGCAGCCCCGCGTCGAGGACGGCACGGTAGTGGGACGCCGCGGCCTCGGCGTCCGCCGTGCCGGCGCGCAGCTCGCTGAGCTCCAGGTGCAGGAAGCCCCGTGCCTCCGTGAGGTCCACGGCCTCCTGGCTGCCGGGTTCCAGGTCTCCGGCCGCCTCCTCGTGCAACCGCAGCGCCTCGCCGAGGAGTTCGACGCGCCGTTCGACCGGCTCGTCGGCCTGCAGGTACCGCTGCTTGGAGCAGACGGCGAGCAGCTGGCGTCCCAGCTCCCGCACGAGGTCGTAGTCGGGGTCACCGTCGGGCAGGGCGGCCATGCCCTCGGTCAGCAGGTCCCAGCACGCGTCGAGGAGCCCTTCGGCCGGTTCGGCTTCGTGCTGGAGCGCCCGGACGTGCCCGTACACGATGCGCCAGGCCGCCCAGTCGCCGTCGTCCCCGGGTGTCCGGAAGGCCAGCGAGAACGCCTCGCCGGCCAGCTCCAGGTCCGCCGGGTCCCCGGCCAGCAGGTGCAGGCGGTAGCTGAGCTCACCGGCCAGTGCGCACCCGGCGGAGGCCTCAGGCGCGTCGGAGGCCGTCGTGGAGAGGGCGTCGAGGATCGCCTCGCGTTCGGCGCGGAGCTCGGCGACGAACGCGTCGTCCGAGGCCGGGGTTTGTGTGGTCACGGTGCGGACTCTCAGGGTCTGTGGGCTCTGCGGGGAAATGAGTTCCAAAGGGCCGGGCCGAGGGGCGCGCCCGGCGGGGCCGGGGCGGACGTCAGGGCGCGAGGCGCACGTAGTACGGCTCGAGGACGGAGTCGAGCCACTCCCGCCCTTCGGCCGTGTCGAAGTCCACGGCGTCCGTCTCGTCCGCGCGCAGCGACCCGGCCGGGCTGCGGTCGCCGAACAGCACCACCGTCCGGTCCCCGGGCTCCCGCTTGGACGACCACACGAGGCCCTGCGCCCACGGTTCGGTGTGGCGGCGGATCCAGTGCGCCCAGTCGCGGGTGTACGGGTACTCGTGCGCCTCGGTGTGCACCAGCCAGCTGTCCTGGTGAACGGCTGCCAGGTCCTGCGCGGTCATCAGCGGAAGGACGCACAGATCGGCGGTGAGCCGCAGCATGCTGAGCCGGCGTCCCTCGACCGCGCGGCGCGGCAGCAGCCGGGGCCCGCCCGAGGGGTCGAACGGCAGCGAGCGCAGCAGCGTCTCGCACACGGCGGCCGCCGCGCTGAGGCCCGCGTACAGATAGCCGTACGGATCGCAGGAGGTGCCGTCGAACCGACCGCCCCCGTAGAGGCAGTGGGCAGGCCGGGGATTGAAGCCGGCGGCGGCGCGGTGGGATCCGTGGACGCGGTACAGCAGGGTGCCGCGGGCCAGTGTCACCTTGCCGGGGGTGCCGGTCAGCGCCTCGGGCGGCCGGTAGTTGGGCACCGTCACTCACTCTCCGTCCATGCGTCCTCCATCAGGAACCGTGCTGTGTCGACGAGTTGACGGTCGCGCGCTGTGCCGAGCAGCCGGGCGGGGCTGGTGCCCAGCCAGGAGTTGGCCGACAGCCACCAGTCCGCGGCGCCCCACGGGTCGCGGTCGGCGGCCAGCAGCGCGTTGACCTCCAGGACGACCAGCCAGGGCAGGGTGTCCTCGGCGAACTGGAAGCTCGGCAGCCGCAGGCGCCCGCCCGGGCCCGGCAGCCGGATCAGGTCGGGCGCGTGGGGGTCGCCGCCGTGCCGCAGGACCGTCCCGGCGTCCAGGGCCGGTTCCGCGAGGAGGCGTTCGCGTACCGGGCCGAGGACCGGCCCGACCATGCGGTGCCCGTCGATCAGCAGCACGGCCAGGTCCTCGGGCGCGAAGCCCTGCACCGTCGGCCGGCCGCCGGGGGCGGCGGGGACCGTGACGAGCCGCGCCTGCGCGGCGGTCCCGAACTCCTCCGGCAACCGTTCCCTCAGCAGTCCCGCGGCCTCGTCCGCGGCGGCCGCGCGGACGGGCGCCTCACGCTCCGGGTCGCGTACGACGGCGAGCAGTGCGGCCAGCCGGGCACGGGTGTCCTCGCCGAGGCGCCCCGCGACCCGGTCCCAGCCCGCCGCGGCCGCGGCGAGAACGACGTACGGATCTCCCGGCCCCACCGGACCCGCGGCATCCACCGGATTCAACGCCCCTCCCCGTCCACGTCGGCCTTCTCGTACGCCACGCGCTCTCCGGGCTCCGCGCGCCTCTCGGGCCCGGTGCGCTTCTCGTGTCCGGTGCGCTTCTCGTGCTCGCGCGCGTCCCCCTCCCGTTCCGCGAGTCCCCCCAGCAGCCGTTCCAGGAGGTCGGCGACGGCGTGGCGCCGTACGACGAAGTGGATGTCCCAGTCGGCGCCGCGGACGAGTTCGGCCTCGACCGCGGGCCACAGGGCCGCGAAGCTCTCGAGCGGGGTGAGTCCGCCGCGCCCGGCGCCGAACAGCGGCAGGCAGACGGAGCGCAGCGGAGGATCGTACCGCCCGGCCTCCTCGGCGAGCAGGGCGAAGACCCGCGCCACTCCTCTGGTGATGTCGGCGGGCTGCACGTCGTAGTCGTTGCTCTCGGGGCGGGGCACGGCCACGGCCACGTGGTAGAGGCGCCGGACGCCCTGCGCGTCGAGCGCGCCCGCGGAGGTGGCGGCGACGGTGCCCGGCAGGACCGCCCGGCCGGCGGCCCCGTGCCGGGCGGTCCACTCCCCCAGCTCGTCGTGGATCCGGTCCTCGACGAGTCCCCCGGCGGGGTCCCGGCGCGCCCCCGCCCGGCGCAGGGTCGCGGAGACGGACGACTTGTAGGGCGCGGGCAGGGCGAAGTACGTGTTCGACGGGGAGAGGACGACGTCGATGTCGCGCAGCAGGTCGACGGAGTGGACGTGCACGGTGACGGGGACGGTGCGGTGGCGCGTCCGGACGCCCAGGACCCGGTGGGCGGCCCGGACGGGGTCGTACGGGGCCGGGACGGCGGGGAGCGGCTCGGGGCGCCCGGCGGCCCGCACGATCTCCTCCGCGACCTGCCCCAGCACCATGAGTTCGTGGTACTTGCGGAAGCGCTCCACGCTCACCCCGTACACCTGGGCGGCCCGTCTGCGCCGGTCGGCGGACGGCCAGTCCCGGGTGCCCTGGGCGAGACCGAGGCTGTACTCGGCGGCGGTCTGCAAGCTGCCCCCGCCCAGCCGGGAGACGGCGAGCCGCAGTACCTTCTCGACCGGGCCCCCCTGCAACCCGCCGCCTTCCCGCGGAAGTTCACGGGCGACCCCGGCGAGCACCGGCACGTCGAGATCACGCAGTCGGACGACTCCGGCTCGCCGCACCTTCCGCACCTCCGCGAGGACCGCTCCGTGGTCGGGCGCGTACGAGTGCTGCGGCGGCGGCATGCCGATCAGCATGCCGCACCGTCAGGACTCCCACAATCCCGTTCCGTCCTCCATTGCAGCGCACGGGCCGGGCGCGAACGGGTCGGATCCGGGGCGCGGACGGGGCTCCGGCCGCCTAACTCCGTCCGGTCAGGTGCTTCCTGAGTGAGGCGATGACGGCGGGGGCCTCCGCCGTCAGGTAGAAGTGGCCGCCGGGGTAGACCTGGAGGTCGAAGTCGCCGGTCGTGTGGCCGCGCCACGCCTCGGCCTCGGCCATCGACGTCTTGGGGTCGCTGTCGCCCGTGAGGACGGTGATCGGGGCGCGGACGGTGACGTCGGGGGCGCACCGGTAGGTCTCGATCGCCTCGTAGTCGCTGCGGATGGCGGGGAGGATCATGCGCAGGATCTCCTCGTCGCCGAGCAGCGCGGTGTCCGTGCCGGCGAGGAGCTTCAGCTCCCGCACGATGCCCTCGTCGGAGAGCCGGTGCACCTTCTCGTCGCGGACGGTCGACGGCGCGCGCCGCCCGGACGCGAACAGCCGGACGAGCTCGCCGCCGTCGGCCTCGAGGCGGCGGGCCACCTCGAAGGCCAGGGTGGCGCCCATGCTGTGCCCGAAGAACGTGGTCGGCCGTGCCTTGAGGGAGGGGCCGAGGGCGTCGTAGAGCTGGTCGGCGAGGGTGGCGATGTCCGTGGGCGAGACCTCCTTGCGCCGGTCCTGCCGCCCCGGGTACTGCACCGCGAACACCTCGGCAACGGAGGACAGCTGGGCGGACACGGGGAAGTAGAAGGACGCCGAGCCGCCCGCGTGCGGGAAGCAGAAGAGCTGGGTGGAGCGGGAGGGGGCCGGGTGGAAGCTCCGGGCCCACAGGCTCTCCTCGGTGGACGTAGGGGTTGTCACGCTTTCCTGGACCTTTCGTGAGCGCCGGCACCACGGTGCCGGCGGTGTGGCTTGCGGGCGTTCTCGGCGGGTACGGGCAGCCCGCGGCGGGGGCCCGCGGGCCGCCGAAGCGGTCCGCGGGCTCGGTCAGTTGAGGCCGAGTTCGTCGTCGAGGAGCGCGAACATGTCCTCGTCGGACGCCTCGTCCAGGTCCTCTTCCTTCGAGGAGTCGTCGCCGGACGCGTCCGTGCGGCCCAGCTCGGCCCACTTGGTCCTGAGGACCTCGATCCGGCCGGTCACCCGACGGTGCTCGTCCGCGTCGTCGAGGCTGAGTCCGGCGATCGCCTTCTCCAGCGCGTCGAGCGCCGAGAGCACCGAACCGGCGCCCGCGGGACCGTCGGTGACGAGCTGTCCGCGCACGTACCGGACCACGTCGGCCGGCGTCGGGTAGTCGAACAGCAGCGTGGCGGGCAGCCGCAGTCCGGTGGCCGCGTTGAGGCGGTTGCGGAACTCGACCGCGGTCAGCGAGTCGAAGCCCAGCTCCTGGAACTGACGCTCCGCGCCGATCGCCGCCCCGTCCCGGTGTCCGAGCACCGTCGCCGCCTGCCCGCGCACCAGCTTGAGCAGCGTCTCCTCCTGCTCCTGCGCGCCCAGCCCGGCGAGCTGCCGGGTGAGCGTGTCCGCGGACGGCACCGCGCCCTGGGCCGCGGCCCGCCGCGCGGGCACCCGGATCAGGCCGCGCAGCAGCGCGTGCACCTCGCCGCGGGCCCGCAGCGCGGCGAGGTCCAGCCGGACCGGCAGCGCCAGCGCCCGGTCGCCCGCGACCACCGCGTCGAACAGGGCGTGGCCCTGCTCGACCGTCAGCGGCGGCATCCCGGACCGCGCCAGGCGGTCGGCCTCGGTGTCCGAGAGGGTGCCCGTCATGCCGCTGTCCTGCTCCCACGGGCCCCACGCGAGGGACACGCCGGGCAGTCCGTCGGCGCGGCGCCGCGCCATCAGGGCGTCCAGGAACGTGTTGGCCGCCGCGTAGTTGGCCTGACCGGCACCGCCGAACACACCGGCCACGGAGGAGTAGACGACGAACGCGTCCAGGTCCAGGCCGCGGGTCGCCTCGTGCAGGTGCCACACCGCGTCCGCCTTGGGCCGCAGCACCGTGGCGAGGCGCTCCGGCGTCAGCGAGCCGACCACACCGTCGTCGAGCACACCGGCCGTGTGGATCACCGCCGACAGCGGACGGGCTTTCGGTGCCGACGCGACCAGGGCGGCCACGGCCTTCCGGTCGGCGACGTCGCACGCCCGCACGGTGACCTCGGCGCCCATCTCCTCGAGTTCGGCGACGAGCTTGCTCGCGCCGTCCGCCTCCAGGCCGCTGCGGCTGGCGAGGAGCAGGCTCCGTACGCCGTGCCTGGCCACCAGGTGCCGGGCGAGGAGCCGGCCGAGCCCGCCGGTGCCGCCGGTGACCAGGACGGTCCCGGTGGTCCGGAACGTGCCGGATGTGCCGTCCGCCACGGTACCGGAGGCGGGCTCCGGCTGTGCGGCGCCGGTGCCGAGCCGGGCGAGGCGGGCGGCCACGACCTCGGTACCGCGCAGTGCGAGCTGCGGTTCCTCGGCGCCGGCCGTCAGGGCCTCGACGAGCCGGGCGGACGGCTCCGCCGCGGCCGGATCGAGGTCGAGCAGGCCGAAGCAGCCGGGGTTCTCCGTCTGCGCCGACCGCACCAGGCCCCAGACCGCGGAGGCCGCGAGGTCCGCGGTCCCGCCGCCGTCCACGGCGACCGCGCCGCGGGTGACGAACACCAACCGCGAGGCCGCGAGCGCCTCCTCGCCGGTCCACTGCTGCACGAGCGCGAGCACCCGCGCGGTGGCCTCCCGGACCGCGCCGGGCAGGTCCTCCCCGTCGGCCGGGGATCCGGCGACCGGGACGAGCACCGTGTCCGGTACGGCGGCCTCGGACGAGGCCGTCAGCGCGGTGAGGTCGGCCGCCGTGACGGCCGTGAGGCCGGTACCCGTGAGCGCGTCGGCGAGGCCGAACGGGTCGGCCCCGAGGACCACGACCGACGCGGGCCGATCGGCCCCGATGTCGGCCACCGGCATCCAGTCGACGCCGAACAGCGTGTTCTGGTCCTCGCCCGCGGACTTGAGCTGGTCACCGGTGACGGTGCGGGTCAGGAGCCGGTCGACGGTGACCACCGGCGCACCGGTCGGGTCCACCGCGTTCACCGACAGCGCGTTGTCGCCCGCGGGGGCCAGGCGCACCCGCAGCGCCGAGGCGCCGGAGGCGTGCAGCGCGACGCCCTCCCACGAGAACGGCAGGGCACCTCCACCGTCGCCCTCGTCGCCGCCGGTGGCGGCCAGCATGGTGGCGTGCAGCGCGGAGTCGAGGAGCGCCGGGTGCAGACCGAACTCGGCCGCCTCGCCGCTGACTTGCTCGGGCAGGACGACCTCTGCGAAGAGTTCCTCGCCACGGCGCCAGGCCGCGCGCAGACCCTGGAACAGCGGTCCGTACGCGAATCCGGCCTCGGCGAAGCCCCGGTAGCAGTCCTCGGTGTCCAGCGACTCGGCGTCCCGCGGCGGCCAGACCTCGGTGCCGAGGCCCTGGTCCGGTGCGGTGGCGCCGGGCGCCAGGACACCGGCTGCGTGCTGCGTCCACGCCGACTCGTCGGCGCCTTCGGGGCGCGAGTACACCCCGACGACGCGCCGGCCGGAGTCGTCCGGCACGGCGACGGCGACCTGCACCTGAAGCGCGCCCCGCTCGGGCAGGACCAGCGGCGCGGCGAGGGTCAGTTCCTCGACCCGGTCGCAGCCGACCTCGTCACCGGCACGGACCGCCATCTCCAGCAGGGCGGTACCCGGCAGCAGGACGGCGCCCATGACGACATGGTCGGCCAGCCACGGGTGCGAGGTCAGCGACAGCCGGCCGGTGAACAACACGCCCTGCCCGGCCGCGAGTTCCACGGCGGCACCGAGCAGCGGGTGCTCGGCGGAGCCGAGGCCGGCGGCACGGACGTCACCGGTGGCGGCGGCCCGGCCGGTCGGCCAGTACCACTGGTGCTGGAAGGCGTACGTCGGCAGGTCGACGCGGGTGGCGCCGGTACCGGCCAGCAGGTCCTGCCAGCCTCCCCCGATCCCCCGCGTGTAGAGACCGGCCCGGCCCAGCAGGGCGGTCGTCTCCTCGTCGCGGTCCTTGCGCAGGACCGGGATCGTGACGGTCTCGTCGCTGGTCAGCGTCTCCTGCGCCATCGCGGAGAGCACTCCGTCCGGGCCCAGTTCCAGGAAGGTCGTCACACCCTGCTCTTCGAGCGTGGCCACCCCGTCAGCGAAGCGGACCGCCTCACGGACGTGACGCACCCAGTACTCCGGCGAGCACAACTCCTCGGCCGTGGCCAGGGAACCCGTCAGGTTCGACACCACCGGAATCACCGGGGCGGCGAAGGACAGTCCCTCGGCCACCGTGCGGAACTCGTCCAGCATCGGATCCATCAGCGGCGAGTGGAACGCGTGCGACACCCGAAGCGTCGTCGCCTTGCGGCCCTCCACCTCGAAGCGTGCCGCGACCTCCAGTACGGCACCTTCAACACCCGAAACGACCACGGACGTCGGTCCGTTGAGTGCGGCGATCGACACCTCGTCGCTGAGGTACGGGACGACCTCGTCCTCCGTGGCCTGCACCGCGACCATCGCACCACCAGCAGGCAGCGCCTGCATCAGACGACCACGGGCCGCCACCAGGCGGGCGGCGTCCTCCAACGAGAACACCCCGGCCACATGCGCGGCGGCGACCTCACCGATCGAGTGGCCGGCCACGAAGTCCGGCCTCACACCCCACGACTCCACCAGCCGGTAGAGAGCCACCTCAACCGCGAAAAGCGCGGGCTGAGTCCAACCCGTCTCGTTCAGCAGACCGGCGTCCTCACCCCACATCACCTCCCGCAGCGAACCCCCCAACTCACCATCGAGCACCGCCAGTACGGCATCCAGCGCCTCCGCGAACACCGGGAACCGGCCGTACAGCCCACGACCCATCCCCAACCGCTGCGAACCCTGACCCGAGAACAACGCCGCCGAGCGGCCGGACGCCACCGTGCCCGACACCGCCGTCGGATCGGTCGCGCCCGCCGCCAGGGCGGTAAGGGCCCGGACCGTCTCCTCGGGCTCACCGGCGAGCACCACCGCGCGGTGGGCGAACAGCGAGCGGGTGGCGAGCAGCGAGTGGGCCACGTCGACCGGACGCGGTGCCGGCTTCTCGGTGACCGCGGCGAGCAGGCGGGCGGCCTGGTCGCGCAGCGCTTCCGGCGACTTGGCGGACAGCACCCACGGGACCACCACGGGCTCCACCACGTCCGCCTCCGGCGCCGAGGCAGCAATCACTGTTCCCTGGATCACCTTCGCCGGCTGCTCCAGGATGACGTGCGCGTTCGTACCGCTGATGCCGAAGGACGACACACCGGCACGACGCACCCGGTCCGTCTCCGGCCACTCCGTCTGCTCGGTGAGCAGCTCGACCGCGCCTTCCGTCCAATCCACGTGGGACGACGGCGCGTCCACGTGCAAGGTCTGCGGGAGCACGCCGTGCCGCATCGCCATGACCATCTTGATGACACCGGCGACACCGGCCGCGGCCTGCGTGTGACCGATGTTCGACTTCACCGAACCCAGCAGCAGCGGCTGCTCCGGATCACGGTCACGACCGTAGGTGGCAAGGAGCGCCTGCGCCTCGATCGGGTCACCCAGCGTCGTCCCCGTACCGTGCGCCTCGACGACATCCACGTCACCCGCCGACAGCCCGCCGCTGGCGAGCGCCTGCCGGATCACCCGCTGCTGCGACGGGCCGTTGGGGGCGGTCAGACCGTTGGAGGCGCCGTCCTGGTTGACGGCCGAGCCCCGGACGACCGCGAGGATCTCGTGACCGTTGCGAATCGCGTCCGACTGCCGCTCAAGGACCAGCATGCCGACACCCTCGGACCAGCCGACACCGTCGGCCGAGTCCGAGAACGCCTTGCACCGTCCGTCGGGCGACAGACCCCGCTGGCGGGAGAACTCGACGAAGGTGCCCGGGGTGGAGATGACCGTCACGCCGCCGGCCAGGGCGAGCGAGCACTCGCCCGCCCGCAGTGCCTGCGCCGCGAGGTGCATCGCCACCAGGGAGGACGAGCACGCGGTGTCGACCGTGACCGCGGGACCCTCGAAGCCGAAGGTGTACGAGACCCGGCCGGAGGCGACGCTGCCCGCGCTGCCCTGGCCCTGGAGGCCCTCGAACTCCTTGCCGCCGAGGATGGAGCCGTAGTCGCTGTACATCACACCGGCGAACACACCGGTCGCGCTGCCCCGCAGACCGACCGGGTCGATCCCGGCCCGCTCGATCGCCTCCCACGACGCCTCAAGGAGCAACCGCTGCTGCGAGTCGGTGGCCAGCGCCTCACGCGGGCTCATCCCGAAGAAGCCGGGGTCGAACTCCCCCGCGTTCCGCAGGAATCCGCCGGAACGGGTGTACGACGTGCCGAGGTGCTCGGGGTCCGGGTCGTAGACCGACTCGATGTCCCAGCCGCGGTTGGTGGGGAACTCGGTGATGGCGTCCGTGCCTTCGAGGACCAGTCGCCACAGGTCCTCGGGCGAGGCGACGCCGCCCGGGTAGCGGCAGGCCATGCCCACGATGACGATCGGGTCGTCGGTCGTGGTCGGCAGCGGCTTGACCGGGAGGGCCGACTGGGTCTCGGCGCCGAAGAGTTCGTCGTGCAGGTGGTTCGCGAGCGTGGCCGCGTTCGGGTAGTCGAAGACCAGCGTCGCGGTCAGGCGGAGTCCGGTGGCCGCGCTCAGCCGGTTGCGGAGTTCGACCGCGGTGAGCGAGTCGAATCCGACGTCCCGGAACTGGGCCGCGGCGTCCACCGACGCGGCGTCGGCGTGGCCGAGGACCAGGGCCGCCTGGGTGCGGACCAGGTCGAGGAGCGCCTCCCGGCGTTCCTCGGCCGTGAGCGCGGTCAGGCGTGCCACGAGCCCGTCGGCGGTGACGGTTCCGCCCGCGACCGTGCGCCGGGTGCGGGTCCGGACGAGACCGCGGAGCACGGCGGGCACCTCGCCCCGCGCGGCGAGCGCCGCCAGGTCGAGCCGGACCGGGACGACCAGGGCGGTGCCGGTGGTGTCCTCTGTGCCGGTGCCGGCCGCGAGCGCCGCGTCGAAGAGGGCGAAGCCCTGCTCGGCCGCGAGGGGCGGCATCCCGGCCCGCGCCAGCCGTTCGGCCTCGGCGTCCGAGAGGGTTTCCGTCATGCCGCCCGCCTGGTCCCAGGGGCCCCAGGCCAGCGACAGACCCGGCAGGCCGGCCGCCCGGCGGTGCTCCATGAGCGCGTCCAGGAAGGCGTTGCCGGCCGCGTAGTTGGCCTGACCCGCACCGCCGAGGACGCCCGCCACGGACGAGAACACGACGAACGCGTCCAGGTCCAGGCCGCGGGTGGCCTCGTGCAGGTTCCAGGCCGCGTCCGCCTTCGGGCGCAGCACCCGGGCGAGCCGCTCCCCGGTGAGGGAGCCGACGACGCCGTCGTCGAGGACGCCCGCCGTGTGCACGACCGCGGTGAGCGGGTGTTCCGCCGGGATCCCTGCGACCAGGGCGGTCACGGCGTCCGGGTCGGCGACGTCGCAGGCCTGGACCGTCACGTCGGCACCGTGGGCGATGAGTTCGGCGACGAGTTCCGTGGTGCCGGGGGCGTCACCGCCGCGCCTGCTGACCAGCAGCAGGTTGCGGACCCCGTAGGCGTCGACGAGGTGCCGGGCGAACTGGGCGCCGAGGCCGCCGGTGCCACCGGTGATCAGGACCGTGCCGTCGGCCTGCCACGCGGTGGGCGCGGCAGTGTCGGCGGGACGGGCCGTGCGGGTGAGCCGGGCGGCGTGCGGCCGGCCGGCGCGCAGCGCGAGCTGCGGTTCGGCGGAGCCGAGCGCCGCGGCGAGGGCGGCGGCGGACTCGGGGGTCCCGTCCAGGTCGACGAGGCCGAGGGCGCCGGGGTTCTCGGTCTGGGCCGAGCGGACCAGACCGTGGACGGCCGCGGCGCCGACGTCCCGGACGTCGGCCACGCCACGCGTCACGAGGACGAGGCGGGCGCCCGCGAGCCGGTCGTCGGACAGCCGGCTCTGGACGGTGTCCAGCGCGTGGGCGGTGAGCCGGTGTGCCGCGCCGGAGGCCGGCTCGTCGTCGTGCGAGGCGACGCCGAGGACGACCACGTCCGGCGCGGGCCGGTCGGCGGCGACCGTCGCGGCGACCAGGTCGGCGACGTCCGTGCAGGTACGCACGGTCGCGCCGGCGCCGGTGAGCGCGGCGGCGAGTCCGAGCGGGTCGCCGTCCGTGTCGAGGAGCGCGACGGTCGCGGGGGCCGACCCGGATGCCTGGACCGGTGTCCACTCGACGCCGAAGAGCGCGTCGCGCGGCAGCGTGTCGGCGCCCGTGGTGTCGAGTCCGGTGACGCTCCGGGTGACCAGGGAGCCCACCGAGACGACCGGTGTGCCGGACGGGTCCACGGCGGTGAGGGACAGCGTCCGGTCGCCGGTCGGCGTCAGCCGGACGCGGAGCACGGTGGCGCCGGAGGCGAGCAGCGAGACGTCCGTCCAGGAGAACGGCAGTCCGGCCGTGCCGCCGTCGGCGGCCGGGGTCAGCAGCAGGGCGTGCAGCGCGGAGTCGAACAGGGCCGGGTGCAGACCGAAGCCCGCGGCCGTGTTCTCGGTGCCCTCCGGCAGAGCCACCTCGGCGAACCACTCGTCGCCGCGGCGCCAGGCCGCGCGCAGACCCTGGAAGACGGGTCCGTACGCGAATCCGGCCTCGGCGAACTCCTCGTAGCACCCGTCGGCGTCGACGGCCTCGGCGCCCTCGGGCGGCCACACGGTCGTGTCGAGGGCGGCGGGGGCAGGACCACTGCCGGCGGGGGCCAGCACACCGGTGGCGTGCTGCGACCAGGCGGTGTCGCCGGTGCCCTCGGAACGTGCGTACACGCCCACGACGCGGCGTCCGGCGGCGTCGGGCGCCTCGACGGCGACCTGGACCTGGACGGCGCCCCGCTCCGGCAGGACCAGCGGCGCGGTGATGGTCAGTTCCTCGACCCGGTCGCTGCCGACCTCGTCGCCGGCGCGGATCACCATCTCCAGCAGGGCCGTGCCCGGCAGCAGGACGGTGCCCTCGACGGCGTGGTCGGCGAGCCAGGGGTGCGAGTGCAGTGCCAGCCGGCCGGTGAACAGCACACCCTCACCCGCGGCGAGTTCGACCGCGGCGCCGAGCAGCGGGTGCTCGGCGGAGCCGAGACCGGCGGCACGGACGTCACCGCCGCCGAGCGGTGCGGCGGGCCAGAACCACTGGTGCTGGAAGGCGTACGTCGGCAGTTCCGCGCGGCGCGCGCCGGTACCGGCGAACAGGGCCGACCAGTCGACCCGCAGTCCCCCGGTGTGCAGACGGGCGAGCGCGGCGACCGCGGTGGCCTCCTCGTCGCGGTCCTTGCGCAGGACCGGGACGGTGACGGCCTCTTCGCCGGTCAGCGACTCCTGCGCCATCGCGGAGAGCACTCCGTCCGGACCCAGTTCCAGGAACGTGGTCACACCCTGCTCTTCGAGCGTGGCCACTCCGTCAGCGAAGCGGACTGCCTCGCGGACGTGACGGACCCAGTACTCGGGCGAGCACAACTCCTCGGCGGCGGCGAGGGAACCGGTCAGGTTCGACACCACCGGAACCTCCGGGGCGGCGAAGGACAGTCCCTCGGCCACCGTGCGGAACTCGTCCAGCATCGGGTCCATCAGCGGCGAGTGGAACGCGTGCGACACCCGAAGCATCGTCGCCTTGCGGCCCTCCGCCTCGAACCGTGCGGCGACCTCCAGCACGGCTCCTTCGGTACCGGAAACCACCACGGACGCAGGTCCGTTGACGGCGGCGACCGACACCTCGTCGCTGAGGTACGGAGCGACCTCGTCCTCGGTGGCCTGGACGGCGACCATCGCACCACCAGCAGGCAGCGCCTGCATCAGACGGCCACGGGCGGCCACCAGGCGGGCGGCGTCCTCCAACGAGAACACCCCGGCCACATGCGCGGCGGCGATCTCACCGATCGAGTGACCGGCCACGAAGTCCGGCCTCACACCCCACGACTCCACCAGCCGGTAGAGAGCCACCTCAACCGCGAAAAGCGCGGGCTGAGTCCAACCGGTCTCGTTCAGCAGACCGGCGTCCTCACCCCACATCACCTCCCCCAGCGAACCCCCCAACTCACCATCCAGGACGGCCAGTACGGCATCCAGCGCCTCCGCGAACACCGGGAACCGGCCGTACAGCCCACGACCCATCCCCAACCGCTGCGAACCCTGACCCGAGAACAACGCCGCCGAGCGACCGGTGCGAGCCGGGCCCGACACGGCCGCGGGGTCGGACTCGCCCACAGCGAGGGCCGCCAGGGCGCGGGCCGCGGTGTCCACGTCGGTGGCGAGGACAACCGCGCGGTGCTCGAACAGCGACCGGGCGGTGACCAGGGAGGAACCGACGTCCACGAGCGGGCGGTCGAGGTGTGCCTCCACCGAGGCGAGCAGCTTCGCCGCCTGGCTGCGCAGCGCTTCCGGCGACTTGGCGGACAGCACCCACGGGACCACCACGGGCTCCACCACGTCCGCCTCCGGCGCCGAAGCACCGACCACCGTGCCCTGAATCACCTTCGCCGGCTGCTCCAGGATGACGTGCGCGTTCGTGCCACTGATACCGAAGGACGACACACCGGCACGGCGCACCCGGTCCGTCTCCGGCCACTCCGTCTGCTCGGTGAGCAGCTCGACCGCGCCTTCCGTCCAGTCCACGTGGGACGACGGCGCGTCCACGTGCAAGGTGCGCGGGAGCACCCCGTGCCGCATCGCCATGACCATCTTGATGACACCCGCGACACCGGCCGCGGCCTGCGTGTGACCGATGTTCGACTTCACCGAACCCAGCAGCAGCGGCTGCTCCGCGTCACGGTCACGACCGTAGGTCGCGAGCAACGCCTGCGCCTCGATCGGGTCACCCAGCGTCGTCCCCGTACCGTGCGCCTCGACGACATCGACATCGCCCACCGAGAGCCCGCCGCTGGCGAGCGCCTGCCGGATCACCCGCTGCTGCGACGGGCCGTTGGGGGCAGTCAGACCGTTGGAGGCGCCGTCCTGGTTGACGGCCGAGCCCCGGACGACCGCGAGGATCTCGTGACCGTTGCGAATCGCGTCCGACTGCCGCTCAAGGACCAGCATGCCGACACCCTCGGACCAGCCGACACCATCGGCCGAGTCCGAGAACGCCTTGCACCGTCCGTCGGGCGACAGACCCCGCTGACGCGCGAAGTCCACGAACACCGCGGGCGTCGACATCACGGTCACACCGCCGGCCAGCGCGAGCGAGATCTCACCCGAGCGCAGTGCCTGCATCGCCCAGTGCATCGCCACCAGGGAGGACGAGCACGCGGTGTCGACGGTGACCGCGGGACCCTCCAGGCCCAGCGTGTAGGACACGCGGCCCGAGGCGAGGCTCGGGGAGCTGCCGCTGCCCTGGAAGCCCTCGAACTCGGGGCTCGCCAGCATCGCGCTGTAGTCGCTGTACATCACACCGGCGAACACACCGGTCGCGCTGCCCCGCAGACCGACCGGGTCGATCCCGGCCCGCTCGATCGCCTCCCACGACGCCTCGAGCAGCAACCGCTGCTGCGAGTCCGTCGCCAGCGCCTCACGCGGGCTCATCCCGAAGAAGCCGGGGTCGAACTCCCCCGCCTCGTGCAGGAATCCGCCGGAACGGGTGTAGGCGGTGCCGGGGTGGTCGGGGTCCGGGTGGTACAGGTTCTCCACGTCCCAGCCGCGGTTGGTGGGAAAGCCGGAGACGGCGTCGGTGCCCTCGGTGACCAGGCGCCACAGGTCCTCGGGCGAGGCGACCCCGCCGGGGTAGCGGCAGGCCATGCCCACGATGACGATCGGGTCGTCCGCCACAGCCGCCGTGCCGCGCCGCACGAGCTGCACTTCGACCTCGGTGCCGAGGAGCTCGTCCAGGAGGAAGTCGACCAGGACCTCGACGGTCGGGTAGTCGAACACCATCGTGGCCGGCAGGCGCAGTCCGGTGACCGTGTTCAGGCGGTTGCGTAGTTCGACCGAGGTGAGGGAGTCGAAGCCCAGGTCCCGGAAGGCGCGCGTGGGGTGGACGGCCGTGGCGTCGGCGTGGCCGAGCACCAGGGCGACCTGGCCGCGGACGAGGTCCACGAGCACTTCCCGTCGCTCGACCGCGTCCAGGACGGCCAGCCGGTCGCGCAGACCGGTCGCCGTCGCCGAGCCCGCGACCGCCGCACGGCGCGAGCGGCCCCGGATCAGCGAACGGAGCAGCGGCGGCACCTCGCCCTGACCGCGCAGGGCGGGCAGGTCGAGCCGTACGGGCACGAGCGCGGCGTCATCGGTGGACAGCGCTGCGTCGAAGAGGGCCAGACCCTGTTCGACGGCGAGCGGGGGCACTCCGGAGGCGGCGAGCCGTTCGAGCTCCGCGTCGGAGAGCGTGCCGGTCATGCCGCCGGTGCCGGTCTGCTCCCAGGGGCCCCAGGCCAGCGACAGACCCGGCAGACCGGCCGCACGCCGATGCTCCATCAGAGCGTCCAGGAAAGCGTTGCCGGCCGCGTAGTTGGCCTGACCCGCATTGCCGAACACACCGGCCACCGACGAGAACACCACGAACGCGTCCAAGTCCAGACCGCGCGTGGCCTCATGCAGGTTCCACACCGCGTCCACCTTCGGACGCAACACGGCCGACAACCGCTCCGCAGTCAGCGAGACGACCATGCCGTCATCCAGCACACCGGCCGAATGCACCACCGCCGACACCGGATGCGCGGCCACCAACCCGGCCACCGCCACACGGTCCGTCACATCACACGCCACCACCGTGGCCCGCGCACCCGACTCCGCCAGCTCCGCCACCAACTCGGCCGCACCCACGACCTCACCACCACGACGACTGACCAGCACCAGCTCACGCACACCATGCACAGCCACCAGATGACGCGCCAGCACCGCACCCAGACCACCGGTACCACCCGTCACCAGCACCGCACCCTCCCCACCGAACGCGGAGACCGCCTCGGTGGCAGGAACAGGGCGACGGACCAGACGGGCCGCACGAAGTTCATCGCCCCGCACCGCGAGCTGCGGCTCATCGCCCAGAAGGGCGGCGAGCGGGAGCGGACGGGTGGTCTCGGCGTCGAGGTCGATCAGGCCGAAGCAGCCGGGGTTCTCGGACTGGGCGGAGCGCACCAGGCCCCAGACCGCGGCGGCGGCCGGGTCGTGGCCGGTGGTCGCACCCCGGGTCACGAAGACGAACTTCGTGGCGGCGTGGCGCTCGTCCTCAAGGCGGGTCCGCACCAGTTCCAGCACGTCCCGGGTGAGGGCGTGGGTGACGGCCGGGATGCCGGCCGCCTCCTCGTGCTCCTGGGCGGTGACGGACAGCAGCAGCAGGTCGGGCAGTTCGGCGTCGTCCGCCAGGGACGCGCGCCGGCCGATCCCGGTGCCGGCCGCCCGCAGGCTCTCGGCGAGCCCGAAGGGATCCTCGCCCACGATCTCCGCCGTCGGCTCCGCGGACTCGGCCGGGGTGACCGGGGTCCAGTCGAGGCGGAACAGGGAGTCGCGGACGAGTGCCGCGGCGGAGCTGAGCGCCTCCGCGGACACGGCGCGCATGGTGAGCGCCCGGACGGCGGCCACGGGGGCGCCGGTGGTGTCGGCGACGGCCAGCGTCAGCGTGCCGTCGGTGTCGCGGCCGAGCCGGACGCGGACTGACGAGGCGCCGGAGGCGACCAGCGAGACACCGTTCCAGGAGAACGGGACGCTGCCGGTCGTGCCGTCACCGGTCGGGGCCGCGAGCCAGGCGGCGTGCAGGCCGGCGTCGAGCAGCGCCGGGTGGAGGCCGAAGCCCTCGGCTTCCTTCTGCGTGCCGTCCGGCAGCGTGATCTCGGCGAACACCTCGTCGCCGCGGCGCCAGGCGGCCCGCAGGCCCTGGAACACGTGACCGTAGGCGAAGCCCTCGGCCTCGCGTGCCTCGTAGAAGCCGGTCAGGTCGACGGGCTCGGCGTCCGCCGGCGGCCACGCCGTGGCGTCGAACGGGGCGGCGGCCGTCGGGAGCCCGGTGGCGAGGACGCCGGTGGCGTGCTGGGTCCAGGGGGCGTCGGTGGACCGCTCCGGGCGCGAGTGGATCGTGACGGTCCGGCGTCCGGCGGCGTCCTCGGCGCCCACCCGCACCTGGGTGCGGACCGCGCCCTGTTCCGTGAGGACCAGCGGGGCGGCCAGGGTGAGTTCCTCGACGTGGTCGCAGCCGACCTCGTCGCCCGCGCGGAGCGCCAGTTCCAGCAGGGCGGTGCCCGGCAGCAGGACGGTGCCCATGACGGCGTGGTCGGCGAGCCACGGGTGCGAGTTCAGCGACAGGCGCCCCGTGAGGACCAGGCCCTCGCCCTCGGCGAGTTCGACGACCGCGTTGAGCAGCGGGTGGGCCGCGGCGGTGATGCCGACGGAGTTGACGTCCGTCGCGCCACGCTTGCCGGTGGGCCAGAACGGCCGGTGCTGGAAGGCGTAGGTCGGCAGGTCGACGGTGCGGGCGCCGGCCGGGGCCAGGAATCCGGCCCAGTCGACGCGGGTGCCGGTGGTGTGCAGTCGGCCGAGGGCCGTCAGGGCGGCCGTCTCCTCGTCGCGGTCCTTGCGCAGCAGCGCGACGGTGACGGTCTCGTCGCCGGTCAGCGACTCCTGGGCCATCGCGGAGAGGACCCCGTCCGGGCCCAGTTCCAGGAAGGTGGTCACGCCCTGCGCCTCCAGCGCGGCCACCCCGTCAGCGAAGCGGACCGCCTCACGGACGTGACGCACCCAGTACTCCGGCGAGCACAACTCCTCGGCGGTGGCGAGGGAACCGGTCAGGTTCGACACCACCGGGATCTCCGGGGCGTCGTAGGACAGTCCCTCGGCCACCGTGCGGAACTCGTCCAGCATCGGGTCCATCAGCGGCGAGTGGAACGCGTGGGACACCCGAAGCCGGGTGGCCTTGCGGCCCTCCGCCTCGAAGCGTGCGGCCAGCTCCAGCACCGCGTCTTCCTCACCGGACACGACCACGGACGTCGGTCCGTTGAGTGCGGCGATCGACACCTCGTCGGTGAGGTGCGGGACGACCTCGTCCTCGGTGGCCTGGACGGCGACCATCGCGCCACCGGCCGGGAGCGCCTGCATCAGGCGGCCACGGGCGGCCACCAGGCGGGCGGCGTCCTCCAACGAGAACACCCCGGCGACATGCGCGGCGGCGATCTCACCGATCGAGTGACCGGCCACGAAGTCCGGCCTCACACCCCACGACTCCACCAGCCGGTAGAGAGCCACCTCAATCGCGAAGAGCGCGGGCTGAGTCCAACCCGTCTCGTTCAGCAGACCGGCGTCCTCACCCCACATCACCTCCCGCAGCGAACCCCCCAACTCACCATCCAGGACCGCCAGTACGGCATCCAGCGCCTCCGCGAACACCGGGAACCGGCCGTACAGCCCACGACCCATCCCGAGCCGCTGCGAACCCTGACCCGAGAACAACGCCGCACGACGGCCCGACGTGGCGGTACCGATGGTGACGGAGGGGTGGGGCTCGCCGTCGGCGAGGGCGGCCAGCGCGCGCACCGTCTCCTCGTGCTCACCGACCAGCACCGCACCGCGGTGGGCGAACAGCGAACGCCGGGTCGAGAGGGAGAGCGCCACGTCGACCGGACGCGGTGCCGGCTCCTCGGTGACCGCGGCGAGCAGGCGGGCGGCCTGGTCGCGCAGCGCCTCCGGCGTCTTGCCGGACAGCACCCACGGCACCACCGCGGGCTCCACCACGTCCGCCTCCGGCGCCGAGGCACCGACCACCGTGCCCTGAATCACCTTGGCGGGCTGCTCCAGGATGACGTGCGCGTTCGTACCGCTGATGCCGAAGGACGACACACCGGCACGGCGCACCCGGTCCGTCTCCGGCCAGGCGGTCTGCTCGGTGAGCAGTTCGACGGCGCCGGCGCTCCAGTCCACGTGCGAGGACGGCTCGGAGATGTTGAGGCTGCGGGGCAGCACACCGTGCTGCATCGCCATGACCATCTTGATGACGCCGGCGGCGCCGGCCGCGGCCTGCGTGTGCCCGATGTTGGACTTCACGGAGCCGAGCAGCAGGGGCCGGTCCTCCGGGCGGTTCTGCCCGTAGGTGGCGATCAGGGCCTGGGCCTCGATCGGGTCGCCAAGGGTCGTACCGGTTCCGTGCGCCTCGACGGCGTCCACGTCACTGGTCGAGAGTCCGCCGCTGGCGAGGGCCTGGCGGATGACGCGCTGCTGCGACGGACCGTTCGGAGCGGTCAGGCCGTTGGAGGCGCCGTCCTGGTTGACGGCGGAACCGCGGACCACGGCGAGGACGCGGTGGCCGTTGCGGATCGCGTCGGACTGCCGCTCGAGCAGGAGCATGCCGACGCCCTCGGACCAGCCGACGCCGTCCGCCGACTCGGAGAACGGCTTGCACCGTCCGTCGGGCGACAGACCCCGCTGGCGGGAGAACTCGACGAAAGTGTCCGGGATCGACATGACGGTGACACCGCCGGCCAGCGCGAGCGAGCACTCGCCCGACCGCAGCGCCTGCGCCGCGACGTGCAGGGCGACCAGCGCCGACGAGCACGCGGTGTCGATGGTCATCGCCGGGCCCTCGAAGCCGAACGTGTACGAGACCCGGCCGGAGGCGACGCTCAGCGCGCTGCCCTGGCCCTGGAAGCCCTCGAACTCGTCGCCGTCGAGCGCGGTGCCGTAGCCGCTGTACATGACGCCGGCGAAGACGCCGGTGCGGCTGCCCCGCAGGGTGACGGGGTCGATGCCGGCCCGCTCGATGGCCTCCCACGTCGACTCGAGCAGCAGGCGCTGCTGCGAGTCGGTGGCCATCGCCTCACGCGGGCTCATGCCGAAGAAGTCGGCGTCGAAGTCGGCGGCGTTGTGCAGGAAGCCGCCGGAGCGGGTGTACGACGTGCCGGTGTGGGCCGGGTCCGGGTCGTACAGCGAGTCGACGTCCCAGCCGCGGTTGACGGGGAAGTCCGAGATGACGTCGGCGCCTTCGCCGAGCAGTCGCCACAGGTCCTCGGGCGAGGCGATGCCGCCGGGGAAGCGGCAGCTCATGCCGACGATCACGATCGGGTCGTCGTCCGGGAGCGCCTCGGCCGGTACGGCCTCCTCGTCTCCCGGCTCGGTGTCGGGGCCCAGGAGTTCGGTGAGCAGGTGGTCGACGAGGGCGACGACGGTCGGGTAGTCGAAGACTGCTGTGGCGGAGAGGCGGACGCCGGTGGCGGCGCCGAGCCGGTTGCGGAGTTCGACCGCGGTGAGCGAGTCGAAGCCGAGGTCGCGGAAGGCGCGGGACGGGTCGATGCCGCCGCCGCCGGAGTGGCCGAGCACCAGCGCGGCCTGTTCGCGGACCAGGGTGAGCAGGGCGTCGCGCCGTTCGGCGCGCCGCAGCCGGGTGAGCCGCTCGACGAGCCCGGTGTCGCCCGTGGCGGCGGTGGCCGCCGCGCGCCGGGCGGGGGCGCGGACGAGCCCGCGCATCAGCGGTGCGACGGTTCCCCGGGCGCGCAGCACGGCGAGGTCCAGGCGGACCGGTACGAGGGCGGCGCTGCCGGTGGTGAGTGCGGCGTCGAAGAGGGCGAGGCCCTGCTCGACGGTGATGAGCGGCATCCCGGACTCGGCGGCCCGGCGGACATCACGCTCGTCGAGCCCGGCCGTCATGCCCGCACCCTGCGCCCAGGCGCCCCAGGCGAGCGAGAGGCCCGGCAGTCCGAGGGACTGGCGGTGGGCGGTCAGGGCGTCCAGGAAGGCGTTGCCGGCGGCGTAGTTGGCCTGCCCCGCGCCGCCGAAGACACCGGCGACGGACGAGAACACCACGAACGCGTCAAGGTCGAGGCCTCGGGTGGCCTCGTGGAGGTTCCAGGCGCCCTCCACCTTGGGCCGCAGAACGGCCGCGAGCCGCTCCCCGGTGAGGGAACCGAGCACACCGTCGTCCAGCACACCGGCCGTGTGCACCACCGCGGCGAGCGGGTGCTCCGCCGGGATCCCCGCGATGAGCGCGTCCACCGCGTCCCGGTCGGCGACGTCGCACGCCGCGACCGAGACCTCGGCGCCCAGGCCCTCAAGCTCCGCCACCAGCTCACGTGCGCCCGCGGCGTCCGGACCGGAGCGGCTGGTCAGCAGCAGACGCCGCACCCCGCGCTCCGTGACGAGGTGACGGGCCACCAGACCGCCCAGGCCACCCGTGCCGCCCGTCACCAGCACCGTCCCCTCGGACGACCAGGCGCGGGGCACGGTCAGCACGATCTTGCCGATGTGCCTGGCCATGCTCATGTGGCGGAAGGCGTCACTGGCGTGCCGGATGTCCCAGGCACGGACCGGCAGCGGGTGGAGGTGTCCGGCGGCGAACAGTTCCGTCAGCTCGCGGCCCATGGCGCCGATCGCCTCCGGGTCCACGTAGGCGAGGTCGAAGGACTGGTAGGTGATGCCGTCCGGGACCAAGTCGTCCTCGCGGATGTCGGTCTTGCCCATCTCCAGGAACCGGCCGCCCGTGCCGAGCAGCCGCATCGAGGCGTCGACGAACTCGCCGGCCAGGGAGTTCAGTACGACGTCGAGCCCGTTCTCGCCCGCGACGGCGGCGAAGGCCGCCTCGAAGTCGAGGGTGCGGGAGGAGGCGATGTGGTCGTCGGCGACCCCGAGGGAGCGCAGCACGTCCATCTTGGCCTCACCGGCCGTCGCGAAGACCTCCGCGCCGAAGTGGCGGGCGATCTGGATCGCCGCCATGCCGACACCGCCGGCACCGGCGTGGATGAGGACCTTCTCCCCCGCTGTCAGTCCGCCGAGTTCCTTCAGCGCGTGGTAGGCGGTGAGGAACACCAGCGGCAGGGAGGCGCCGGTCTCCCAGGTGCAGTGCTCCGGGAGGCGGGTGAGGCGGCGGGCGTCGGTCACGGCGAGCGAGGCGAAGCTGCCGGAGACCATGCCCATGACCCGGTCGCCGGGGGCGACATGGGTGACGTCCGGGCCGACCTCGACGACCACACCGGCGGCCTCGTGGCCGAACTGCCCGGCATCGCCCGGATACATGCCGAGGGCCTTGAGGACGTCGCGGAAGTTGAGGCCGGCGGCGCGGATCTCGATACGGGCCTGGTGGCCGGTGAGCGGCTCCAGGGCCTCCGGGTACGGGGTGAGGGCGAGGCCGTTGATGCTGCCCGGCGTGACGCTGTCGAGGCGCCAGGCCCGCTCGGCCGGCAGTGTGAGGGCGCCGGCGGAGTCGAAGCGGGCGAGGCGGCCGGCCAGGACCACGTCGTCGCGGAGCGCGAGCTGCGGTTCGCCGCTGCCGAGCGCCGCCAGGAACAGGCTCCCGCGTGCGGCGGCGTCGCCGGCGGCGTCGGCCGCTTCCCGGTCGACGAGCACGAAGGTGTCCGGGCTCTCGGACTGGGCGGAGCGCACGAGGCCCCAGACCGCGGCGGCTGCGACGTCGGTGACCTGGGAGCCGCCCGCCTCGACGGCGCCGCTGGTCGCGAACACCAGCCGGGCCCCGGCGAACCGGTCCTCGGCCGTCCACTGCTGGGCGAGGGCGAGGGCGTCGGCGGCCACGGTGTGCGCGGCCTCGGCGACCGGTGCGGCGGTGCCGTCGACGGTGACGACGACGGTGCCGGGGATGTCGGTGCCGTCCGCCGCGAGGGCGGTCAGGTCCCGGTGGGCCGTGACGGCGGCGCCGGCCGCGGTCAGGTCCGCGGCGAGCCCGGTGGTGTCCGGGCCGACGAGCGCGACGGCTGCCGGGATGTCGCCGTCCTGCGGGAGCGGGGTCCAGCCGAGGGCGAACAGGGCGTCGCGGGCGATGCCGGCGGCCTCGTTGAGCTGGTCGCCGGTGACGGGCCGTACCAGGAGCCGGTCGACGGAGGCGACCGGCTGACCGGCGGTGTCGCAGACGGCGATCGAGACGGACTGCCCGGCCTCGTCGGTCGGGGTCAGCCGGACCCGCAGCGCGGTGGCGCCGGTGGCGTGCAGCACCGCGCCCTCCCAGGCGAACGGCAGCCCGCCGTTGCCCTCCTCGCCGTCGTGGGCGACGAGCGAGGCGTGCAGGGCGGCGTCGAGCAGCGCGGGGTGCAGGCCGAAGCCGGACTCGTCGTCGGCGGCGCCGGCCTCCGGGAGGACGACCTCCGCGTAGAGGACGTCCCCGGCTCTCCAGGCGGCCTTCAGACCCTGGAAGGCGGGGCCGTAGCCGAAGCCGAGGGCGGTGAAGCGGTCGTAGCAGCCGTCGGTGTCGAGGGCTTCAGCGCCGGCCGGCGGCCACACGGTGGCGTCGAAGCCGGTGTCGCCGGGGGTGCCGCCCGGCACCAGGGTGCCGCCGGCGTGCTGCGTCCACGACACGTCGGCCGCGTCCTCGGGGCGCGAGTGGACGGTGACGGCGCGCCGGCCGGTCTCGTCGGCCACGCCGACCCTGACCTGGATCTGGACGGCGCCGCGCTCGGGCAGCACCAGCGGGGCGGCGAGGGTGAGTTCCTCGACGCGGTCGCAGCCGGCCTCGTCGCCCGCGCGGAAGGCGAGGTCGAGCAGGGCGGTGCCGGGCAGCAGGACGGTGCCGTGGACGGCGTGGTCGGCGAGCCAGGGATGCGACTGGAGGGAGAGGCGGCCGGTGAACAGCACGCCCTCGCCCTCGGCGAGCTGCACCGAGCCGTTGAGCAGCGGGTGTCCGGCGGCGGTGAGGCCGACGGCCGCGGCGTCCCCGGCGGAGTGCGCGCCGCTGGGCCAGTAGGTGGTGTGCTGGAACGCGTAGGTCGGCAGGTCGACACGGGTGGCGCCGGTGCCGGCGAAGAACGCGTTCCAGTCGATCCGCAGGCCCGCCGTGTGCAGCACGGCGAGGGCGGTCAGGGCAGCGGTCTCCTCGTCGCGGTTCTTGTGCAGGACCGGGACGGTGACGGTCTCGTCGCCGGTCAGCGACTCCTGGGCCATCGCGGAGAGGACCCCGTCCGGGCCCAGTTCCAGGAAGGTCGTCACACCCTGCTCTTCGAGCGTGGCCACCCCGTCAGCGAAGCGGACCGCCTCGCGGACGTGACGGACCCAGTACTCGGGCGAGCACAACTCCTCGGCCGTGGCCAGGGAACCCGTCAGGTTCGACACCACCGGGATCACCGGGGCGGCGAAGGACAGTCCCTCGGCCACCGTGCGGAACTCGTCCAGCATCGGATCCATCAGCGGCGAGTGGAACGCGTGCGACACCCGAAGCGTCGTCGCCTTGCGGCCCTCCGCCTCGAAGCGTGCCGCGACCTCCAGTACGGCGCCTTCAACACCCGAGACGACCACCGAGGCGGGTCCGTTGAGTGCGGCGATCGACACCTCGTCGCTGAGGTACGGGACGACCTCGTCCTCGGTGGCCTGGACGGCGACCATCGCGCCACCGGCCGGGAGCGCCTGCATCAGGCGGCCACGGGCGGCCACCAGGCGGGCGGCGTCCTCCAGCGAGAACACCCCGGCCACATGCGCGGCGGCGATCTCACCGATCGAGTGACCGGCCACGAAGTCCGGCCTCACACCCCACGACTCCACCAGCCGGTAGAGGGCCACCTCAAACGCGAAAAGCGCGGGCTGAGTCCAACCGGTCTCGTTCAGCAGACCGGCGTCCTCACCCCACATCACCTCCCGCAGCGAACCCTCCAACTCACCATCGAGCACCACCAGTACGGCATCCAGCGCCTCCGCGAACTCCGGGAACCGGCCGTACAGCCCACGACCCATCCCCAACCGCTGCGAACCCTGACCCG
Source organism: Streptomyces sp. NPDC014889 (assembly GCF_043081205.1). Lineage (NCBI taxonomy): Bacteria > Bacillati > Actinomycetota > Actinomycetes > Kitasatosporales > Streptomycetaceae > Streptomyces > Streptomyces sp. NPDC014889. Next base: position 211,623 of record NZ_JBIBWH010000005.1, on the reverse strand, counting down.
GGAACAACGCCGCACGGCGGCCCGGCCGGGTGCGGCCGGTGACCGTGGCGGGGTCCGTCTCGCCGTCGGCGAGGGCGGTCAGGGCGCGGAGGGCATCCTCCTGGCCGGTGGCCAGGACGACGGCGCGGTGGTCGAAGGCGGAACGGCTGGTCGCCAGCGAGTGGCCGAGGTCGAGCGGGCGCGGCGCCGTGGGCTCGCGGACCGTGTCGAGCAGGCGGGCGGCCTGGTCGCGCAGCGCCTCCGGCGACTTGGCGGAGAGGACCAGCGGGACGACGGCGGGTTCGGCGCCGTCCGCGCCGGCCGTCTCCGGCGCCGGTGCGGCGACCGGCTGCTCCAGGATGACGTGGGCGTTCGTACCGCTGATGCCGAAGGAGGAGACACCGGCGCGGCGCACCCGGTCCGTCTCGGGCCACTCGGTCTGCTCGGTGAGCAGTTCGACGGCGCCTTCGGTCCAGTCGACGTGGGACGACGGGGCATCCACATGCAGGGTGCGGGGCAGCACGCCGTGGCGCATCGCCATGACCATCTTGATGACACCGGCGACACCGGCCGCGGCCTGCGTGTGGCCGATGTTCGACTTCAGCGAGCCGAGCCACAGGGGCTGCTCGTCGGTGCGGTTCTGGCCGTAGGTGGCGATCAGGGCCTGGGCCTCGATCGGGTCGCCGAGGGTCGTACCGGTGCCGTGTGCCTCGACGGCGTCCACGTCGCCGGCCGAGAGTCCGCCGCCGGCGAGGGCCTGGCGGATGACGCGCTGCTGGGAGGGGCCGTTGGGGGCGGTGAGGCCGTTGGAGGCGCCGTCCTGGTTGACGGCGGAGCCGCGGACGACCGCGAGGATCTCGTGGCCGTTGCGGATCGCGTCGGACTGGCGCTCGAGGAGGAGCATGCCGACGCCCTCGGACCAGCCGACGCCGTCCGCGGACTCGGCGAACGCCTTGGAGCGGCCGTCGGGGGCGAGCCCCCGCTGGCGGGAGAACTCGATGAAGGTGCTGGGCGTCGACATGACGGTCACGCCGCCGGCCAGGGCGAGCGTGCACTCACCGGACCGCAGCGCCTGGGCGGCCCAGTGCAGGGCGACCAGGGAGGACGAGCAGGCGGTGTCGACCGTGACCGCGGGACCCTCGAAGCCGAAGGTGTACGAGACCCGGCCGGAGGCGACGCTGCCCGCGCTGCCCTGGCCCTGGAAGCCCTCGAACTCCTTGCCGCCCAGGAGGCTGCCGTAGTCGTGGTACATGACGCCGGCGAAGACGCCGGTGCGGCTCTCACGGAGGCTCAGCGGGTCGATACCGGCCCGCTCGATCGCCTCCCAGGAGGTCTCGAGGAGCAGGCGCTGCTGGGAGTCCGTCGCGAGCGCCTCGCGGGGGCTCATGCCGAAGAAGCCGGGATCGAAGTCGCCCGCGTCGTGCAGGAATCCACCGGAACGGGTGTACGAGGTGCCGGTGTGCTCGGGGTCCGGGTGGTAGAGGCCGTCCACGTTCCAGCCGCGGTTGGCCGGGAAGTCGGTGATGGCGTCGGCGCCCTCGCTGACCAGGCGCCACAGGTCCTCGGGCGAGGTGACGTCGCCGGGGAAGCGGCAGGCCATGCCGACGATCACGATCGGGTCGTCGCCGGCCGGCGGCAGCAGCGTGACCGGGGTCGGTGTCTCGGTCTCGGCGCCGAACAGCTCGGTGAGCAGGTGGTCGGCGAGAGCGGACAGCGTGGGGTGGTCGAAGACCATGGTGGCCGACAGGCGCAGACCGGTGGCGGTGCGCAGGCGGTTGCGGAGTTCGACGGCGGTGAGGGAGTCGAAGCCGAGGTCGCGGAAGGCACGGTCGGCGTCGATGTCGGAGCCGGCGGCGTGGCCGAGGACCAGAGCGGCGCTCGCGCGGACCAGGTCGAGCAGGACCTCGTGGCGCTGCTCCCGGTCGAGCCGGGAGAGCCGCTGGACGAGTCCGGCGTCCGCGCCCTCGGCGGCCCCGGTCGCGGCGGTGCGGCGCACGGGGGTGCGGATCAGCCCGCGCAGCAGGGCCGGGACCTCCGGACGGCCGCGGAAGGCGGCGAGGTCCAGGCGGCTGGTGACGAGAGCGGCCTCACCGGTGGTCAGGGCGGCGTCGAGGAGGGCGAGACCCTGCTCGGCGGTGATGAGCGGCATCCCGGACTCGGCGGCCCGGCGGACATCACGCTCGTCGAGCCGGGCCGTCATGCCCGCACCCTGCTGCCAGGGACCCCAGGCGAGGGAGACGGCGGGCAGGCCGAGGGCCTGGCGGTGGGCGGCGAGGGCGTCCAGGAAGGCGTTGCCGGCCGCGTAGTTGGCCTGACCCGCGCCGCCGAAGACACCGGCGACGGACGAGAAGACCACGAACGCGTCCAGGTCCAGGTCACGCGTCGCCTCGTGCAGGTTCCACGCGCCGTCCACCTTGGGCCGCAGCACCGTGGCAAGACGCTCGCCGGTCAGCGAGCCGAGCACACCGTCGTCGAGAACACCGGCCGTGTGCACGACCGCGGTCAGCGGGTGCTCCGCGACCAGCGCGGTCACCGCGTCCCGGTCGGCGACGTCACACGCCACGACCGAGACCTCGGCACCCAGTCCCTCAAGCTCCGCCACCAGCTCACCGGCGCCCGCGGCGTCCGGACCGGAACGGCTGGTCAGCAGCAGACGCCGCACCCCACGCTCGGTGACCAGGTGACGGGCCACCAGACCACCGAGACCACCGGTACCGCCCGTCACCAGCACCGTCCCCTCCGACGACCACACGGCCCCGGCCGCGGGATCGGCGGTGGCGCGGGTCAGGCGGGCGGCAAGGGCACGGCCGCCGCGCAGCGCGAGCTGCGGCTCGTCAAGGGCCAGCGCGCGAGCGAGAACGGAGTGGGAGGCACCGTCAAGGTCGACCGACCCGAAGGCGCCGGGGTTCTCCGTCTGCGCGGTACGCACCAGACCCAGCACAGCGGCGGCGGCAAGGTCGGTCACCGGGGCGTCGTCGGTGGCGACGGCACCCCGGGTGACAAGCACCAGACGGGAACCGCTGAGCCGGTCCTCCGTCAGCCACTCCTGGAGAAGGGCCAGAGCCGCAGCGGTCCGCGTGTGCACGGAGCCCGGCGTGTCATCGGCGTCGGAACCGGCCGGCAGCGGAACCAGCACGGCACCGGGAGCCGGCGCGTCGGCAGCGAGCAGATCGGCCAGAGTCGCATACCGGACGGCGCCGTCGCCGAGGGCTTCGGCCAGGTCGTCGGTGTCCGGGCCCAGCAGGGCGAGGCCCGCTGAGCCCGTGCCCTCCGGCAGCGGGACCGGGGTCCAGTCGAGGCGGAAGAGCGCGTCGCGCAGGTGTCCGGCGTCGCCGGTCAACCGGCCGGCGTCGACCGGGCGGGCGAGCAGCCGGGCGATGGAGACCACGGGCCGGCCGGCCGGGTCGGCGGCGGTGACGGACAGCGCGTTCGGCCCCGCCGGGGCGAGGCGGACGCGCAGCGCGGTGGCACCGGAGGCGTGCAGGCTGACGCCCTCCCAGGAGAACGGGAGGCCGGCGTCGTCGTCGGTGAGCAGCGCGGGGTGCAGGGCGGCGTCGAGCAGGGCGGGGTGCACGGCGAAGCCGGCCGCGTCCTCGTTGTCCTCCTCGGGCAGCACGACCTCGGCATACAGCGCGTCACCGGTCCTCCAGGCCGCCGTAAGGCCCTGGAAGAGCGGACCGTAGGCGAAGCCGCGCGCGGCGAAGCGCTCGTAGCAGTCCTCGGCGTCGACGGCCTCCGCGCCGGCCGGCGGCCACACACTGGTGTCGAAGTCGGTGCCTGCGGGGGCGGTGTCGGACAGTGTGCCGGTGGCGTGCAGCGTCCAGACGCCGTCCGTGGCGTCCTCGGGACGCGCGTGCACGGTGACGGTGCGCCGGCCGTCGTCGTCGGCACCGGCCACGCGCACCTGGAGCAGTACGGCGCCGTCCTGCGGCAGGGTCAGCGGCGCCGCGAGGGTGAGGTCCTCGACCTGACCGCAACCGACCTCGTCACCCGCGCGGATCGCGAGGTCGACGAAAGCCGTGCCCGGCAGCAGCACCGTGCCCATGACCGCGTGGTCGGCGAGCCAGGGATGCGACGGGAGGGACAGCCGACCCGTGAACAACACGCCTTCCCCAGCGGGGAGTTCCACGGCCGCGCCGAGCAGCGGGTGGGAGGCGGAGCCGAGTCCGGCGGCGCGCATGTCGTGCGGATGCGCCGCTCGGGCCGTGGGCCAGTACCAGCGGTGCTGGAAGGCGTAGGTCGGCAGGTCGACGCGGGCGGCACCGCCGCCGGTGAACGCGGACGCCCAGTCGGCGTCGATGCCGAGGACGTGCAGCCGGCCCAGGGCGCTGAGGAGGGACTGCTCCTCGTCCCGGTCCTTGCGCAGCAGCGGCACGGTGACGGCGCCCTCGGTGGCGGACCGCTGTGCCAGGGCGGACAGCACGCCGTCGGGGCCGAGTTCGACGAAGGTGGTGACGCCGTGCTCGCCGAGGGTGCCGACGCAGTCGGCGAACCGGACGGCCTCGCGGACGTGACGCACCCAGTAGTCGGCCGAGCACAGTTCCTCGGCCGTGGCGAGGGCACCGGTCAGGTTCGACACCACCGGGATCGCCGGTGCCGCGAACACCAACCCCTCGGCCACGGAACGGAACTCGTCGAGCATCGGCGTCATCAGCGGAGAGTGGAAGGCGTGGCTGACGCGCAGCCGGCTGGTGCGCCGTCCCTGCTCGGTGAAGTGCTCGGCGACCGCGAGGGCGGCGGCCTCGGTGCCGGAGACGACCACGGACGACGGTCCGTTGACCGCGGCGAGGGAGACGTCGTCGGTGAGGAGCGGGCGGACCTCGTCCTCGGTGGCCTCGACAGCGATCATGGCGCCGCCCCGGGGCAGCGCCTGCATGAGGGTCGCGCGGGCGGCGACGAGACGACAGGCGTCCTCCAGGCTGAGCACCCCGGCGACGTGCGCGGCGGCTATCTCGCCGATGGAGTGACCGGCCACGAAGTCGGGCCGCATGCCCCACGACTCCACCAGACGGTACAGCGCCACCTCGACGGCGAACAGCGCGGGCTGGGTCCAGCCGGTCTCGTTCAGCGGACCGGCGTCCTCACCCCACATCACCTCCCGCAGCGAACCCTCCAACTCGCCGTCCAGGACGGCCAGTACGGCGTCCAGCGCCTCCGCAAACACCGGGTAGCGGCCGTACAGCTCACGGCCCATGCCCAACCGCTGGGAGCCCTGGCCGGAGAACACGAACGCGGTGCGGTCGCCGCGGGCGGTGCCGGTCAGCAGCGCGCCGTCGTCGGCGCCGGCGGCGAGGGCCGCGAGGGCGCGCAGCGCCTCGGTGCGGTCGGCGCCGGCGACGACGGCGCGGTGGTCGAAGACGGAACGGCTGGTGAGCAGCGAGTACGCGATGTCGGCCGGGTGGGCCTCGGGGTGGGCCTCGACATGGGCGAGCAGCCGGGCGGCCTGGTCGCGCAGCGCCTCGGGGGTCTTCGCGGACAGCGCCCAGGGGGCGGCCGGGAGTTCCCCGGCGGGGCCGCGCGGGGCGGCCGGGGCCGGGGTGGCGGCCGGCTGCTCGATGATGACGTGGGCGTTGGTGCCGCTGATGCCGAAGGAGGAGACACCGGCACGCCGCACCCGGTCCGTCCCGGGCCACTCGGTCTGCTCGGTGAGCAGTTCGACGGCTCCGGCGTCCCAGTCGACGTGCGAGGACGGGGCGTCCACGTGCAGGGTCCGCGGGAGCACACCGTGCCGCATCGACATGATCATCTTGATGACGCCGGCGACGCCCGCGGCGGCCTGGGTGTGTCCGATGTTGGACTTCACGGAGCCGAGCCACAGGGGCCGCTCGGGGTCGCGGTCGCGGCCGTAGGTGGCGATGAGCGCCTGGGCCTCGATGGGGTCGCCCAGGGTGGTGCCGGTGCCGTGCGCCTCGACGACGTCGACGTCGTCGGGGGACAGTCCGCCGCTGGCGAGGGCCTGGCGGATGACCCGCTGCTGGGAGGGCCCGTTGGGGGCGGTGAGGCCGTTGGAGGCGCCGTCCTGGTTGACGGCGGACCCGCGCAGCACGGCGAGGATCTCGTGGCCGTTGCGGATCGCGTCGGCCTGCCGCTCCAGGACGAGCATGCCGACGCCCTCGGACCAGGCGACGCCGTCGGCGGCCTCGGCGAACGCCTTGGAGCGGCCGTCGGCGGCGAGGCCGCGCTGGCGGGAGAAGTCGACGAAGGTGCTGGGTGTCGACATGACGGTGACACCGCCGGCCAGGGCGAGCGTGCACTCGCCCGTGCGCAGGGCCTGGGCGGCGAGGTGCATGCCGACGAGGGAGGAGGAGCAGGCGGTGTCGACGGTGACGGCCGGGCCCTCCAGGCCAAGGGTGTACGAGACGCGTCCCGAGGCGACGCTGGGGGCGCTGCCGTTGCCGCGGAAGGCCTCGTACTCGTCGCCGGTGAGGATGGTGCCGTAGTCGTTGTACATGACGCCGGCGAAGACGCCGGTGCGGCTGCCGCGCAGGCTGAGCGGGTCGATGCCGGCCCGCTCGACGGCCTCCCAGGACAGTTCGAGCAGCAGGCGCTGCTGGGAGTCGGTGGAGAGTGCCTCGCGCGGGCTCATGCCGAAGAAGTCGGCGTCGAAGGAGCCCGCGTCGTGCAGGAATCCGCCGGCGCGCACATAGGTGTGCCCGGGGCGGTCGGGGTCCGGGTCGTAGAGGTTGTCGACGTCCCAGCCGCGGTTCACGGGGAACGGGCCGGTGGCGTCGACGCCCTCGCTGACCAGGCGCCACAGGTCCTCGGGCGAGGTGACGCCGCCCGGGTAGCGGCAGGCCATGCCGACGATGACGATCGGGTCGTCGGTGGTGGCCGGGAGGGTGCCGGCGGGGGTGGGCAGGGGTGTGTCGTCGGCGGTGCCGAGGAGTTCGTCGCTCAGGTGGTCGGCGAGCGCGTTCGGCGTCGGGTAGTCGAACACCATGGTCGCGGGCAGCCGCAGACCGGTGGCGGCGTTGAGTCCGTTGCGCAGTTCGACCGCGGTCAGCGAGTCGAAGCCGAGGTCCTGGAACTGGCGCGCGGCTTCCACCTGGTCGGCGTCGGCGTGGCCGAGGACCTGGGCGATCTGGGTGCGGACCAGGCCGAGGAGGGTCTCGCGGCGGGCGGCGGCGTCCAGGCCTGCCAGTCGCTGGGCGAGGCTGTCGGCGGTCACCGAGGCCTGGGCGGCGGCGCGGCGCACGGTGGTGCGGATCAGTCCGCGCAGCAGCGGCGCGATCTCGCCCTGGGTGCGCAGCACGGCCAGGTCGAGGCGGACCGGCAGGAGGGCGGGGCCGCCGGTGGTGAGGGCCGCGTCGAAGAGGGCGAGGCCCTGTTCGACGGTGAGCGGCGGCATGCCGGAGCGGGCGATGCGCTCGACGTCGATGTCGGACAGCGTGCTGGTCATACCGACGCTCTGGGTCCAGGGCCCCCAGGCGAGGGAGGTGGCGGGCAGGCCGAGGGCGTGCCGGTGGGCGGCGAGGGCGTCCAGGAAGGCGTTGCCGGCCGCGTAGTTGCCCTGTCCGGGGCTGCCGAGGGTGGCGGCGACGGAGGAGAAGAGCACGAACGCGTCCAGGTCCAGGTCCCGGGTGAGCTCGTGCAGGTGCCAGGCGGCGTCGGCCTTGGGCCGCAGCACGGTGTCGAGGCGCTCGGCGGTGAGGGAGCCGATGACGCCGTCGTCGACCACGCCGGCGGTGTGCACCACCGCGCTCAGCGGGTGCTCGGCGGGCACCCGGGCGAGGAGCGCGGTGAGCGCCTCCCGGTCGGCGACGTCGCACGCGGCGATGTCGACGAAGGCGCCGAGTGCGGTGAGTTCGTCGGCGAGGGCGCGGGCGCCGTCGGCGGCCGGGCCGCGGCGGCCGGCGAGCAGCAGATGGCGGACGCCGCGTTCGGTGACGAGGTGACGGGCGAGGACGCCGCCGAGTCCGCCGGTGCCGCCGGTGATCAGGACCGTGCCGTCCGGGTTCCAGTCGGCGGGGGCGTCGGGCGCGGGCACCCGGGCCAGCCGGGCGGTGAGTACGTCGGAGCCGCGTACGGCGAGGTCGGGTTCGTCGTACGCGGCGGTCAGGGCGGCCACCAGCGCCGCGGGGGCGATGGGCGCGTCGGCGGCGAGGTCGAGGAGGGCGAAGCGGCCGGGGTTCTCGGTGCGGGCGGTGCGGATCAGACCGGCGGCCGCGGCGGCCGGCAGGTCACCGCCCGCGGTGGCGTCGCGGGTGACGAGGACGAGCCGGGCGTCGGCGAACCGGTCCCCCGCCAGCCAGTCCTGGGCCAGGCCGAGCACGGCGGCGGCGGTGGAGTGGGCGGCGTCGGCGGCGGGGGTGTCCTGCTCCCCTGGCACGGTGGTGAGGACGATCCCGGGCACCGGGGCGGTGTCCGCGGCCAGCGCGGTCAGGTCGGGGTGGACGGTGACCTGGACGCCGTTGGCGCGCAGCGCGTCGGCGAGCCCGTCCGGGTCGGCGCCGACGAGGGCGACGGTCTCCGGGAGCTGCCCGGACGGGCTGCGCAGCGGGGTCCACTCGACCCGGAAGAGGGAGTCGCGGTGGACGGCTCCCGCGGTGCCGGGGCTGTCCTTGGGGACGGCGCGGGAGACCAGCGAGTCCACGGACAGGACGGTGCCGCCCGCGGTGTCGTACACGGCGATGGAGACGGTGTCCTCGCCCGAGGAGGTGATCCGGGCGCGGACGGTGGTGGCGCCGGAGGCGGCGAGGTGCACGCCCTGCCAGGCGAACGGCAGTCCGCCCCGGCTGATGGCGCCGAGGTCGGTGTAGGCGGCGGCGTGCTGGGCGGCGTCCAGGAGCGCGGGGTGCAGGCCGAAGTCGGCGGGGTCGGTGCCGGCGTTCTCGGGGACGGCGACCTCGGCGAACACGTCGGTGCCGCGGCGCCAGGCGGCGCGCAGGCCCCGGAAGGCGGGCCCGTAGTCGAAGCCGAGGCCGGCCAGGCGCTCGTAGCAGCCGTCGAGGTCGACCTGCTCGGCGCCGGCGGGCGGCCAGACGGTGGCGTCGAAGGCGGCGTCCGGGGCGCCGGCGCCGGTGGTGAGGACACCTGTGGCGTGCTGGGACCAGGGCAGGTCGAAGCCGTCCTCGACGCGGGAGAAGATGCCGAGCGTGCGGCGGCCCGCGGGGTCGGGGGCGCCCACCCGGACCTGGAGCTGGACGGCGCCGCGCTCGGGGAGCACCAGCGGGGCGGCGAGGGTGAGTTCCTCGACGCGGTCGCAGCCGGCCTCGTCGCCCGCGCGGATGGCGAGTTCGACGAAGGCGGTGCCGGGCAGCAGGGCGCGGCCCTGGACGCCGTGGTCGGCGAGCCAGGGGTGGGAGTGGACGGAGAGCCTGCTGGTGAACAGGAACCCTTCGTCGTCGGCGAGTTCGACGGCCGCGCCGAGCAGTGGGTGGTCGGCGGAGCCGAGTCCGGCGGCGGTGACGTCCTGGGTGGAGCGGCCCGCGGCCGGCCAGAACCGCTGGTTCTGGAAGGGGTAGGTGGGCAGGTCGGCGCGGAGGGCGCCGGTGGTGTCGAAGAGGCGGGCCCAGCGGACGGTGAGGCCGCGGACGTGCACCCGGGCGAGTCCGGTGAGGGCGGACTCCTCCTCGGGGCGGTCCTTGCGCAGCAGCGGGACGGCGGCGGTGCCCTCGGGCAGCGACTCCTGCGCCATCGCGGACAGCACGCCGTCGGGGCCGACTTCGAGGAGGGTGGTGACGCCTCGGGCGGCGAGGGTGGTGACGCCGTCGGCGAAGCGGACCGCCTCGCGGACGTGACGCACCCAGTAGTCGGCGGTGCACAGGTCCGCGGGGTCGGCGACGGTGCCGGTCAGGTTGGAGACGACCGGGATGCGCGGCTCGTGGTAGGTGAGGCCGCGGGCGACGCTGCGGAACTCCTCCAGCATCGGGTCCATGAGCGGCGAGTGGAAGGCGTGGCTCACCTTGAGCCGGGTGGTCTTGCGGTCCTGCGCCTCGAAGTGCGCGGCGATCGCGGCGACTTCGTCCTCGTCACCGGCGACGACCACCGCCGACGGCCCGTTGACCGCCGCGATGGAGACCCGCTCCGTCAGATGCGGGGCGACCTCCTCCTCGGTGGCGCGCACCGCGAGCATCGCACCGCCCCGCGGCAGTTCCTGCATCAGGCGGGCGCGGGCGGCGACCAGCGTGCACGCGTCCTCCAGCGACAGCACCCCGGCGACATGGGCGGCGGCGATCTCACCGACGGAGTGGCCGCCGACGTAGTCGGGGGTGACGCCCAGGGAGGAGACGAGGCGGTAGAGGGCGACCTCGATGGCGAACAGCGCGGGCTGGGTCCAGCCGGTCTCGTTCAGCAGGCCGGCGTCGGAGCCCCAGACGACGTCGCGCAGCGGGCGGTCGGTGTGACCGTCGAGCAGGGCGGCGATCTCGTCGAAGGCCTCGGCGAACACCGGGAATCGGGCGTGCAGTTCGCGGCCCATGCCGAGGCGCTGCGAGCCCTGTCCCGAGAACAGGACGGCGGAGGCGCCGTCGTCGACCGAGCCGTGGGCGATCTCGGTGGCGCCGGAGGCGTCGGCGCCGTCGCAGAGCAGGACGGCGCGGTGCTCGAAGGTGGCGCGTCCGTCGGCGAGCGCGAAGCCGATGTCGAGCGGGTCGGCGCCCGGGTGGCTCGCGAGGTGGGCGGCGAGGCGCTCGCGCTGGGCCGCGAGCGCGGCGGCGGTGCGGCCGGACAGGGTCCACGGGACGAGCGCGGGGCGTACGGCGGGGTCCGGGGCGGGGCGCTCGGGCTCGGCGGGGGCCTGTTCGAGGATGAGGTGGGCGTTGGTGCCGCTGATGCCGAACGAGGAGACACCGGCCCGGCGGGCGCGGCCGGTCTCGGGCCAGTCGACGGCGCGGTCGAGGAGTTCGACGGAGCCGGCGGTCCAGTCGACGTTGCTGGTCGGCCGTTCGGAGTGGAGGCTCCGGGGCAGGACGCCCTGCTGGATCGCCATGATCATCTTGATCACGCCCGCGGCGCCGGAGGCGGCCTGGGCGTGGCCGATGTTCGACTTGACGGAGCCGAGCCACAGCGGCCGTTCACGGTCCTGGCCGTAGGTGGCGATCAGCGCCTGCGCCTCGATGGGGTCGCCGAGGGTGGTGCCGGTGCCGTGCGCCTCGACCGCGTCGACGTCCGCGCCGGTCAGGTGCGCGCTGTCCAGGGCGGCGCGGATGACGCGCTGCTGGGACGGGCCGTTGGGGGCGGTGAGGCCGTTGGAGGCGCCGTCCTGGTTGATGGCGGAGCCGCGCAGCACGGCGAGGACCGGGCGGCCCTCGCGCTGGGCGTCGGACAGCCGCATCAGGACGAACAGGCCGGCGCCCTCGGCCCAGCCGGTGCCGTCGGCGTCGTCGGAGAACGGCTTGCAGCGGCCGTCGGCGGCCAGTCCGCTCTGCGAGGTGAACGCGATGAACGGGTGCGGCGTCGCCATGACGGACGCGCCGCCCGCCAGGGCCAGGGAGCACTCGCCGCCCCGCAGGGCCTGCACGGCCAGGTGCAGGGAGACCAGCGACGAGGAGCAGCCGGTGTCGACGGTGACCGCCGGGCCCTCGGCGCCCAGGAAGTAGGAGAGCCGGCCGGAGATCACACTGGCGGCGTGGCCGGTGGTGGAGTACACCTCGGCGTCCTCGTCGGACGCCTTGATGACCTCCGCGTAGTCCTGGCCCGTGGTGCCCATGAACACGCCCGTGCGGCTGCCGCGCAGCGTGGAGGGGTCGATGCCGGCCCGTTCCAGGGCCTCCCAGGCGATCTCCAGGAGGATGCGCTGCTGCGGGTCCATGGCGACGGCCTCGCGCGGCGAGATGCCGAAGAAGGCGGGGTCGAACCCGGCGGCGTCCTGGAGGAAGCCGCCGACCTGGGCGAGGCTGCTGCCCTCGCCGCCGCCCGCCAGCCGGTCCAGGTCCCAGCCGCGGTCGGTCGGGAACGGGCCGATGACGTCGCGGCCCTGGGCGACGAGCTCCCACAGGTCCTCGGGGGAGGCGACGCCGCCGGGGAAGCGGCAGCCGATGCCGACGACGGCGATCGGCTCCGCCGCCGAGGCGACGAGCTGCTCGTTCTGCTTGCGCAGCCGCTCGATCTCCTTCAGGGACGACCGCAGCGCCTCGACGTACTTGTTGGGGGACGTGCTCATCGTGTTCCAGCTCTCTTTCAGTTCGCCGAGTTCTCGGCGGCCAGCCGCAGCAGGGCTTCGGCGTCCATGTCGTCGAGGTCGAGGAGGTCCGCCGCGTCGTCCGCCGCGGTGGCGCCGTCCTCGGTGTCGTCGGACTCGGCGAGTTTCAGAACCATGTCGAGGAGGCCCGCCTTGCGCAGCCGTCCGATCGGGACGGTGGCGAGGGCCTCACGGATGCGGGCGTCGGGGTCGTCCGCGCGGCCGGTGTCCGCGTCATCGGGTGCGGTGCCGTAGAGCAGCGAACCGATGTGCTGGGCCAGGGCCGTGGGAGTCGGGTAGTCGAAGACCAGGGCGGCCGGCAGCGGCAGCCCGAGGGCGGAGCGGAGCCGGTTGCGCAGTTCGACGGCGGTGACGGAGTCGAAGCCGACGTCGCGGAAGGCGCGCGAGGCGGGCACCGCGTCGGGGCTGTCGTGGCCGAGGGTCGCGGACGCCTCGGCGCGGACGGCCTCGACGAGGGCCCGGCCGCGCTCGGCGGTGGGCAGCCCGTCCAGGCGGGCACGCAGCGGCGGCGCGGCCGCGCCCGAGCCGTCGGAGGCCGGAGCCTCGTCGGTGAGGGCCGCGACGGCTTCCGGGACGGTGCTCAGCAGGGCGCTGGGGCGGTTCGCGGTGAAGGCGGGCGCGAACATCTCCCAGTCCATCAGGGTGACGGCGAGCGCGGTGTCGTCGTCCTCCAGCATCTGGTCGAGCGCGCCCAGCGCGTGTTCCGGTTCCATGGCCAGGACGCCCTGGCGGACGAGCCGGTCGTGGACCTCCGGGTCGGTCGCCATGCCGACCTCGCCCCAGGTGCCCCAGGCCACCGACGAGGCGGTCAGGCCGAGGGACCTGCGGTGCTCGGCGAGGGCGTCGAGGTAGGCGTTGGCCGCCGCGTAGCCGGGCTGGCCGCCGCTGCCCCAGACCGCGGCGCCGGACGAGAACAGCACGAACGCGTCCAGGTCGAGGCCGGCGGTCAGCTCGTGCAGGTGCCGGGCGGCGGTCAGCTTGGCACGCATCAGGGCGTCGAGCTGTTCGAGCGTCAGGTCGGCGACCGGGGCGTCGTCGTGGGCCACCCCGGCGGAGTGGAAGACGGCGGTGAGCGGCGCGTCCTCGGGCAGTCCCGCCAGGAGCGCGGCCAGCGCGTCCCGGTCGGCGGCGTCGCACGCGGCGATCGTCACGCGCACGCCCAGCTGCTCCAGTTCGCCGCGGAGTTCGGCGGCTCCCGGGGCGCCGGCGCCGCGCCTGCTGGTCAGCACCAGGTGTGCGGCGCCCTGTTCGGCGAGGCGGCGGGCGACCCGGCCGCCGATGCCGCCGGTGCCGCCGGTGACGAGGACGGAGCCGCGGACCGGCGGACGCTTCCCCGAGCCGGGAACGGCCGGGGCGGCGTGGGCGAGGCGGCGGGCGAGCACCCCCGAGCCGCGGATGGCGAGCTGGTCCTCGCCGCCCGCGTCGGCGAGCAGTCCGGTGAGCCGGGCGGCGGTCCGGGTGTCGACCGTCTCCGGCAGATCGATCAGACCGCCCCACCGGTCGGGGTGTTCGAGGCCGATGACCCGGCCGAGGCCCCACAGCGCGCCCTGCTCGGGGCTGCTGAGGATGTCGCCGCGGCCGGCGGCGACACCGCCCCGGGTCAGGCACCACAGGGGCGCGGTGAGCTCCGCGTCGCCGAGGGCCTGGACGAGGGCGAGGGTCTGGGCGAGGCCGAGGGGTACGGATCCGTAGTCGGTGTGGAGTGCCTCGGCGGCGGCGAGCAGCGAGACCACGGCGTGGAACTCCCCCTCGTCCTCGCGGAGCTGGGCGAGCTGCGCAGCCCAGGCGGCCCGGTCGGTGCCCTTGGCCTCGAAGCGGACGGTGTCCGGGCCGAGCGCGTCGAGGACGGCGGCGATCCAGGGGGCGCCCGCGTGGTCCGGCGAGATCACCGCGAGGAGCCGGCCCGCGGGCCGGGAGGCGCCGGGTTCGGCGACGCGGTTCCACTCCACGTGGTAGCGCAGGGCGTCCACGCGGGAGCGGGTGAGGGAGCGGGTGCGCCAGGCGGACAGCGCGGGCAGCACGTCGCCGAGCCGGGAGGCCCCGTCGTCGGCGGGGAGGCCGAGTTCACCGGCGAGCGCGTCGAGGTCCTGGTTCTCGACCAGTTCCCAGAACGCGGTGTCGGAGGCGTCGGCGGTGCCCGCGGGAGCGGCGGCCTTCGGCTCCGGCCAGAAGTCCTGCCGCTGGAACGGGTAGGTCGGCAGGTCGACCGGCGCGTACGCGGGGCGGTCGAAGACGGTGGTCCAGTCGACGGCGATGCCGTGGGTGTGCGCCTCGGCGAGCGAGGTGAGGAACCGGCGGCGGTCGCCGTCGTCGCGGCGCAGCGTGCCGAGGACGGCGGCGGTCTCGGCCGCCTCCAGCCCTTCCTCGGCGACGCTCTCCTGCGTCTCCTGGATCGGGGCGGCCAGCACCGGGTGGGGGCTGATCTCGACGAACACGCGGTGTCCGGCGGCGATGAGGGCGCGGGTGGCGTCCTCCATCAGCACCGTCTGCCGCAGGTTGGTGTACCAGTAGGAGCCGTCGAAGGCGGCCTCGTCGAGCCGGGCGCCGGTGACGGTCGAGTAGAACGGCACCTCGGGGGTGCGGGGGCTGACGGGGGCGAGGACGCGGGCGAGTTCGTCGCGCACGGCTTCGACGTGCCGGCCGTGCGAGGCGTAGTCCACGGACACCTTGCGGGCCCGTACGTTCTGCTCGCGGCAGGTTTCGAGGAGTTCGTCGAGGGCGTCGGCGTCGCCGGAGACGATCACCGAGGAGGGGCCGTTGACGGCGGCGATGGACAGTGCCTCGCCCCACGGCTGAAGGAGTTCGGTGACGCGTTCGGCGGGCGCGGAGACGGACATCATGCCGCCGAGCCCGGACAGCTGGGGCAGGGTCTGGCTGCGCAGCGCCACGACGAGGGCGGCGTCCTCCAGGCTGAGCGCCCCGGCGACGCAGGCGGCGGCGATCTCGCCCTGCGAGTGGCCGACGACGGCGGCCGGTTCGACGCCGTGCGCCCGCCACAGCGCGGTGAGGGCGACCATCATCGAGAACAGGGCGGGCTGGACGACGTCCACGCGCTCCAGGAGCTCCGGGTCGCCCTCGCCGGCCAGCACCTCGTGCAGGGACCAGTCGGTGTACGGGGCGAGCGCCGCGGCGCAGTCGTCGACGGCGGTGCGGAACACCTCGGAGCCGGCGAGGAGTTCGCGGCCCATCCCCCACCACTGGGAGCCCTGGCCCGGGTAGACGAAGACGGGTCCCGCGGAGTCGGGTCCCGCGGTGCCGGTGACGACGCCGGGGGCGGACGCCGAGGACACCACGGCCTCCAGGCCGCGGGCGAAGTCCTCGGGCCGGCTGCCGAGGACGACGGCGCGGTGGTCGAACGTGGACCGGGTGGTGGCCAGGGCGTGCCCGACACGGGCGGGCGCGGCGGTGGCGCCGGCCGTCGCGGTCAGCAGCCGGGACGCCTGCTCGCGCAGCGCCTGCGCGGACTTGGCGGACAGCAGCCAAGGGACGAGCGGGCCGTTCTCGGCGTCCCCGGCGGGCTCTTCGGCGGGCTGTGCGGCGGGCTCCTCGGCGGGCGGGGCCTGCTCCAGGAGGAGGTGGGCGTTGGTGCCGCTGATGCCGAAGGAGGAGACACCGGCCCGGCGGGGGCGGTCCCCCGCGGTGGGCCAGGCGGTGCGCTCGCGCAGCAGGGTGACGGCGCCGGAGGTCCAGTCGACGTGGCTGGAGGGCTCGTCGATGTGCAGGGTGCCGGGCAGTTCGCCGGCCTGCATGGCCATCACCATCTTGATGACGCCGGCGACGCCCGCGGCGGCCTGGGTGTGGCCGATGTTGGACTTCACCGAGCCGAGCAGCAGCGGCTGCCCGCCGTCGCGGCCCCGGCCGTAGGTGGCGAGCAGGGCGCCGGCCTCGATGGGGTCGCCGAGCTTGGTGCCGGTGCCGTGCGCCTCGACCACGTCGACGTCGGCGGCGCCGAGTCCGGCGTTGGCGAGGGCCTGGCGGATGACGCGCTGCTGGGAGACGCCGTTGGGGGCGGTCAGGCCGTTGGAGGCGCCGTCCTGGTTGATGGCGGAGCCGCGGACGACGGCGAGGACCCGGTGGCCGTGGCGGCGGGCGTCGGACAGCTTCTCCAGCAGGACGACGCCGACGCCCTCGGCGAGGGTCATGCCGTCGGCGGCCTCGGCGAACGGCTTGCAGCGGCCGTTCCTGGCCAGCGCGCGCTGCCGGCTGAAGCCGACGAACGCGTGCGGGGTGGCCATGACGGCGGCGCCGCCGGCCAGGGCGAGGCTGCTCTCGCCGCTGCGCAGGGACTGGCAGGCCAGGTGCATCGCGACCAGGGACGAGGAGCAGGCGGTGTCGACGGTGACCGCCGGGCCCTCCAGGCCGAGCAGGTAGGAGACACGGCCGGACAGCACGCTGGCCGCGGTGCCGGTCATCATGTGCACCTCGGTGCCCTCGGTGCCGTTCTGGACGCTGCTGGAGTAGTCCTGGTAGCTGGCGCCGAAGAAGGCTCCGGTGGCGGTGGAGCGCAGCGACTCGGGGTCGATGCCGGCCCGCTCCAGGGCCTCCCAGGAGGTCTCCAGGAGCAGCCGCTGCTGCGGGTCCATGGCGAGCGCCTCGCGGGGCGAGATGCCGAAGAACCCGGCGTCGAAACCGGCGGCCTCGTGCAGGAACCCGCCGTGCACGGAGTAGGTGCGGCCCTGCCGGTCGGGGTCCTGGTCGTAGAGGCCATGGGCGTCCCAGCCGCGTTCGGCGGGGAACTCGGAGATGACGTCGGCGCCGTCGAGGGCGAGCCGCAGCAGCTCCTCCGGGGTGTTCGCGCCGCCGGGGAAGCGGCAGCTCATGCCGACGATGACGATCGGGTCGTCGTCGGCTCCGGCGGTGACCGCGGCGGCGGGCCGGTCGCCGGACGTGCCGGTGGTGCCGAGCGCGGTGGCCTTGAGGAACGTGGCGAGCGCGACCGCGTTCGGGTGGTCGAAGACCATGGTGGACGGCAGGGAGAGCCCGGTCGCGGCGACGAGGCGGTTGCGCAGGTCGACGGCGGTCACCGAGTCGAAGCCGATGTCGCGGAAGGCGCGGCGCTCCGGGACGGTGTCGGCGGAGGCGTGGCCGAGGACGGCGGCGGTCTCCTCGCGGACCAGGGCGAGCACGATCCGGTCCTGCTCGGCGGCGGACACGCCCTGGAGGCGGGCGGCCAGGCCGCTGCTCGCGGTGGCGGTCGCGGCGGGCGCGGCCCGGTCGGCCAGCAGCCGGGCGACCTCGGGGATCCGGTCGAACAGGTGCGAGGGGCGTCCCGCGGTGAAGACGTCGTGGTACGTGCCCCAGTCGATGTCCATGAGGCCGATGACGGTCTCGTCGTCCTCCATGACACGGGTCAGGGCGGTCAGCGCCAGCTCCGGGTCGAGGTACTCGAGGCCGCTGCGGCGGATCTGGTGCGGGTCGGCCAACTCGCGTTCGAGGTCGTCGGGCCACTTGCCCCAGTGGACGGAGGTGGCGCGGGCGCCGCGGGCGCGGCGCTGTTCGGCGAGCGCGGACAGGTAGGCGTTGCCCGCGACGTACGCGGCGTGCACGCCGCTGCCCCACATGCCGGCGGTGGAGGAGTACAGGACGAAGTCGTCCAGCTCCTCGTCGTCGAGGAGTTCGTCGAGGATCCGGGCGCCGGTCACCTTGGCGTGCACGACCTCGGCGAACGCGTCGACGGTGGTGTCGGCGAGGGCGGACAGCTCGATGACGGCGGCGGTGTGCACGACCGTGCGGACGGTGCGGCCCTCGGCCTTCAGTCCTTCGAGCAGCGCGGCGACCGCGTCGCGGTCGGTGATGTCGCAGGCCGCGAACCGGGTCTCGGTGCCCGCCGCCCGGAGTTCGGCGGCGAGTTCGGCCGCGCCGGGGGCGTCCGCGCCGCGCCGGCTGAGCAGCACGAGGTGCTCGGCGCCCCGGGCGGACAGATGGCGGGCGAGTCCGGGGGCGAGGGTGCCGGAGCCGCCGGTGATCAGGGTGGTGCCGCGCGGATTCCAGGAGCGGGCCTTGCGGCGGGTGTCGCCGCTCGCGCGGACGATGCGGCGGGCGAGGACGCCGGCGGGCCGGACGGCGAGCTGGTCCTCGTCGCCGAGCACGCCGGCGAGGGCGGCGACGAGCCGCTGGGCGGCGCGCGCGTCGAGGGCGGCGGGCAGGTCGACCACGCCGCCCCAGCGGCGGGGGTGCTCGACGGCGACGGTCCAGCCGAGACCGGCGACCTGGCTCTGCAGCGGCCGGGTGACGGGGTCGGAGGGGCCGGTGGAGAAGGCGCCGCGGGTCAGGAACCACAGCGGGGCGTGGACGCCGGCCTCGCCGAGGGCCTGCGCCAGTGACACGGACAGCGCGAGCCCGAGGGTCAGTCCGGGATGGCGGACGGAGTCCTGTTCGGCGTCGGCGAGCACGGAGACGATGCCGGTGAGGCCGTCCGTGTCGGTGAGGTGCTCGCGCAGGACGGCGGGGTCGGTGCAGGTGTCGTCTAGGACGAGGCGGCGCACCTGGGCGCCGCCCGTCTCCAACGCCTCGGCCACGTCTGTGTCGTCGCCGCCGCCGGCGGCGGCGGACACCAGGAGCCAGGTGCCGTCGAGGGTGGCCCGGGGGACCTGGGCCAGCGGCTCCCAGGTGACCCGGTAGCGCCAGGAGTCGACGGTGGAGCGCTCGCCGCGGGTGCGGCGCCAGGAGGCGAGGCCGGGCAGGATCGCCGCCACGGACTCCTCGTCCGTGCCGAGCGCCTCGGTGAGGGCGGAGACGTCCGCCTGCTCGACGGCCGCCCAGAACTCCGCGTCCATCGGCGCGGTGGCCGAACGGTCCACGACGGCACGGCTGATCCAGTAGCGCTCGTGCTGGAAGGCGTACGTGGGCAGGTCGACGCGGGTCGCGCCGGTCCCCTCGAACAGCGGGGCCCAGTCGACGTGCACGCCGCGGACGAACACCTGGGCGGCGGACAGCAGGAAGCGGTCGAGACCGCCGTTGTCGCGGCGCAGGGTGCCGGAGGCCACGCCGGCCACTCCGGCGTCGTCGATCATGTCCTGGACGGACATGGCGAGGACGGGGTGGGAGCTGACCTCGATGAAGGCACGGTGCTCGGCGGCGAGCAGACCGCGCACGGCGTCGGCGAACAGGACCCGGCCGCGCAGGCTGCGGTACCAGTAGCCGGCGTCCATGGCGGTGGTGTCCAGCCAGTCGCCGGTGACCGTGGAGAACAGGGGGATCCCGGACGCCCTCGGAACGACCTCCGCCAGCAGTTCGAGGATCTCGTCGTGCAGGTCCTCGACATGGTGGGAGTGCGAGGCGTAGTCCACGGGGACGCGGCGCACGCGCACGTCCTCGGCGGTGAGCAGGTCGGCCAGCTCGTCCAGGGCGCCGGGTTCGCCGGAGACCACGCAGGAGCGGGGGCCGTTCTCGGCGGCGACGGACACCCGCCCGCCGAACGCCTCGAGCCGGCCTTCCACATCGGCGACCGGCAGCGCCACCGACATCATGCCGCCCCGGCCGGCCAGGCTGCGGCCGATCGCCTGACTGCGCAGCGCCACCACCCGGGCGCCGTCACGCAGCGACAGCGCACCGGACACCACGGCGGCGGCGATCTCACCCTGCGAGTGACCCACCACCGCGTCCGGCTCGACACCCTGCGCACGCCACACCGCCGCCAGGGACACCATCACCGCGAACGACGCGGGCTGGACCACGTCGACGCGCTCCAGCGTCGGCGCACCCTCCACGCCCCGCAGGACGTCCTCCAGCGACCAGTCGGTGAACTCGGCGAGCGCGGCGGCGCACTCGGCGATCCGCTCGGCGAACACCGGCGACTCGTCCAGGAGTTGCGCGCCCATGCCCACCCACTGGGAACCCTGGCCGGGGAAGACGAAGACCGTACGGCCGTCGATGTCGGCGGCGCCCTCGACGAGTCCGTTCCAGGACTGGCCCCCGGCCAGCGCGCGGCTGCCGGCGAGCAGGTCGTCGCGGCCGGCCGCGACGACGACGGCCCGGCGCTCCAGCAGGGCACGTGAGGTCAGCAGGCTGTGGCCGACGTCCTGGGGGCGCGGCTCGGTGTCGGCGTCGAGGCGGGTGACGAGGGCGGCGGCCTGGTCGCGCAGCGCCTGCTCGGAGTGGGCGGAGAGCAGCCACGGCAGGGCGCCCGGCACGACGGCCGGCTGCTCCGGGGCGTCCTCGGCCCCGGCGTCCTCGGCGGGCACGGGGGCCTGTTCGAGGACGGCGTGGGCGTTGGTGCCGCTGATGCCGAACGAGGACACGGCGGCCCGGCGCGGACGGCCGGTGTCCGGCCAGGTGACGGCCTCGTCCAGGAGGCGGACGTGGCCCGACTCCCAGTCGACGTGGCTGGAGGGCGATGCGGCGTGCAGGGTCGGGGGCAGGACGCCGTGGCGCAGCGCCATGACCATCTTGATGACGCCCGCGACGCCCGCGGCGGCCTGGGTGTGGCCGATGTTGGACTTCAGGGAGCCCAGCCACAGGGGCTGTTCGGGGCCGTGCTCCTGGCCGTAGGTGGCGAGCAGGGCCTGGGCCTCGATGGGGTCGCCGAGGCGGGTGCCGGTGCCGTGCGCCTCGACGGCGTCGACGTCGGCGCCGGTGAGGCCGCAGTTGCCGAGGGCCTGGCGGATGACCTGTTCCTGGGCTCGGCCGCTGGGGGCGGTCAGGCCGTTGGAGGCGCCGTCCTGGTTGACGGCGGAGCCGCGCAGCACGGCGAGCACGGGGTGGCCGTTGCGGACGGCGTCGGAGAGCCGCTCGACGACGAGCACGCCGACGCCCTCGCCCCAACCGGTGCCGTCGGCGTCGTCGGAGAACGCCTTGCAGCGGCCGTCGGGGGCGAGGCCGCCCTGGGCGCTGAACTCCACGAAGACGGACGGCTCGGCGAGGATGGTGACGCCGCCGACGACGGCGAGCGAGGACTCGCCCCGGCGCAGCGACTGGGCCGCCATGTGCAGGGCGACGAGGGAGGAGGAGCACGCGGTGTCGACGGTGACCGCGGGGCCTTCGAGGCCGTAGACGTAGGAGAGGCGGCCGGACAGCACGCTGGCGGCGGTGCCGGTGAGGGCGTGGCCGTGGAGTTCGGCGGCGGTGTCCGCGGAGGGGGCGCCCCAGTGGTAGGAGCCCACGAACACACCGGTCGAGCTGCCGCGCAGGGAGGTGGGGGCGATGCCGGACCGCTCCAGGGCCTCCCAGGAGACTTCCAGCAGCAGGCGCTGCTGCGGGTCCATGGCGGTGGCCTCGCGTGGCGATATGCCGAAGAAACCCGCGTCGAAGTCGGTGGCCTCGTAGAGGAATCCGCCCTCGTGCGTGGAGCTGCTTCCCTCGCCCTTTCCGGTGAGTGCCTCGATGTCCCAGCCGCGGTCGGCGGGAAATCCGGAAATGGCGTCCCCGCCGGATTCCACGAGTTCCCACAGGGATTCCGGCGAGCTCACTCCGCCGGGCAGCCGGCAGCTCATTCCGACGATCGCGACGGGCTCGTTGTCGCGGGATTCCAACTCGCCTATACGACGGCGGGCGCGCCGCAGATCGTTGGTGACCCGGCGAAGGTAGTCGACAACTTTTTCCTGCTGGTTCTGCTGGGGTTCCGGCATCGGGTCCGTCCTCGTCATCGGGTCGCGAACGAAAGCTGAGATCCGCTATGTGGTTTCGAACTCTTCATCGATGATGTCGAGCAGCCGGTCGACCGGCACCGAATCGATGTCCTCGTCGGAGAAGTGCTCCCGCGGGGCGGAGTTCCGGCGGAGCGAGGCGACGAGTGCGTCCAGGCGGTCGACGACGGCCCGGCGTTCGGGGTCGTCGTCCGGCAGGGTGCGCACGATGGCCTCGAACCTGGTGAGTTCGTCGTCGCACGATCCCTGCGGCGGGGAGGCGGATGCGACGAGGAGTTCCCCGATGCGCCGGGCGGCGAGTTCGGGGGTGGGGAAGTTGAAGACGAGGGTGGCCGACAGCCGCAGCCCGGTCAGCGCGGTGAGGCGGTCGCCGAGTTCCACGCCGGCCAGCGAGTCGAAGCCGAGTTCCTTGAAGACGGCGCGGGGTCCGACCGCGTCCGGGCCGGGGTGCCCGAGGACCGCCGCCGCCTGGGTGCGCACCAGGCCGGTGAGCCGGCGTTCGCGCTCGGCCGGGGCCAGGGCCGCCAGTTCGGCCGCGAAGGTGTCGGGCGCGGGGGCCGGTTCGGCGGGGGCGGCGCCGGGCGCGGCGGCGACGGGCCGGGTGCGGCGCGGCGCGGCGGTGTCCTGGACCCGGGTGCGCGTGGGCGGCCGGGGGGCGGTGCGCTCCTGCTCGGTGAGCTGCCGTACGACGACGGCGTCCGCGGTGAGCACCGGGGCGCCGGTGACGTCGGCGGCGGTCAGGGCCAGGGTGCCGTCGTCGGCGGTACTGATCCGCACCCGCAGGGCGGTGGCGCCGACGGCGTGCAGCCGGACCCCGTGCCAGGCGACGGGGAGGGTGCCGGTCGTGGTGAGGGCGGCGTGCCGGGCGGCGTCGAGGAGCGCGGGGTGGATGCCGTAGGCGCCGGGGCCGTCGGTGGTGCCGGAGGGGAGTTCCACCTCGGCGAGGACCGCGTCGTCGTGGCGCCAGGCGGCGCGCAGGCCGTGGAAGGCGGGGCCGAGGTCGAGGCCGTCGTCGGCGAGGCGCTCGTAGTGGTCGTCGAGGTCGAGGGGTTCGGCGCCGGGCGGAGGCCAGGCGGCCGCGAAGGAGGTGTCGGGGGCGGCGGCGGTGCCGGGCTCGGTGCCGAGGAAGCCGCCGGCCCGCAGGGTCCAGGGCTCGGCGGCGGCGCTGCCGGGGCGGGAGTGGACAGTGACGGTGCGCCGGCCGGTCTCGTCGGCGGGGCCGACCCGGACCTGGAGGTTCAGGGTGGCGCCGTCGTGCAGGACGGGCGCCTCGACCAGGGCGAGTTCGTGCAGCACGTCGCATCCGGTGTCGTCGCCCGCGCGGACGGCGAGTTCGACGAGCACGGCGGCGGGCAGCAGGAGGCGTCCGGCCACGGCGTGGTCGGCGAGCCAGGGGTGGGTGGCGACGGCGAGCGCGGCAGCCGACACCGTGCCGCCGTCGGCGAGTTCGACGGCCGGGCCGAGCAGCGGGTGGCCGCCGCCCGCGGGGGCGGTGGCGCCGGGCCGGGCCGGGGCGGGCCAGTGCCGGGCGCGCTGGAAGGCGTACGTCGGCAGGTCGGTGCGGCGGGCTCCGGTGCCGGTGTAGAGGGCGGACCAGTCGACGGGCACGCCGAGGACGTGGAGCCGGCCGAGCGCGGCGGTGAGGGACGTCTCCTCCGGCTGGTCCTTGCGGAGGGTGGGTACGGCCTCGACCATGGTGTCCGGGCCGAGGACGGTGCGGGCGAGGGCGGTGAGGACGCTGCCGGGGCCCAGTTCGACCAGCAGGTCGGTGCCGTGCTCGCGCAGGGCCGTCACGCCGTCGGCGAAGCGGACGGTGCCGCGCACGTGCCGCACCCAGTAGTCGGGGGTGGCGATCTCGGCGCCTGCCGGTTCACCGGTGAGGTTGGACACGACCGGCAGCGTCGGCTCGTGGAAGGTGAGCCCGGCGACGACGTCCCGGAAGGCGTCGAGCATCGGCTCCATGAGCGGCGAGTGGAAGGCGTGCGAGACCGGGAGGCGGCTGGTGCGGCGGCCCCGGGCGGCGAACCGGGCGGCGACCCGCTCCACGGCGTCCTCGGCGCCGGAGACGACGACCGCGGTGGGGCCGTTGACGGCCGCGAGCGAGACGTCACCGCCGAGCAGGGGCAGGACCTCGTCCTCGGACGCCTCGACGGCGGCCATGGCGCCGCCGGCGGGCAGCGCCTGCATCAGGGTGGCGCGGGCGGCGACCAGGCGGGCGGCGTCCTCCAGCGAGAGCACCCCGGCGACGCGCGCGGCGGCGATCTCGCCGACGGAGTGGCCGCCGACCGCGCCGGGGCGCAGCCCGAAGGACTCGGCGAGCCGGTGGAGGGCGACCTCGAAGGCGAACAGCGCGGGCTGGGTCCATCCGGTGCGGTCGAGCTCGGCGGGGTCCTCGCCCCACATCACGGACCGCACCGGACGCTCCAGCTCCGGGTCGAGTGCGGCCAGCACGGTCTCCAGCGCCTCGGCGAACACCGGGAAACGGGTGGCGAGTTCACGCCCCATGCCGAGCCGCTGGGAGCCCTGGCCCGAGAACAGGACGGCGGTCGTACGGGGGGCGGCCTCACCACGGGCACGCACCACGACACCGTCACCGGACGGCGTCAGCACCGCACGGTGCCGCAGCGCGGCCCGGCCCGTGGCCAGCGAGTGCCCGACGTCCAGCGGATCGAGCCCGGGGCGGGCGCGGACGAAGGAGGTGAGCCGCTCGATCTGCGCGTCGAGCGCCTGCGGACAGGCCCCGGACACCGGCCACACCACGGCGTCGGCCGCGGGCCTGGCGGCGGCGGGCCGCACGCCGGGCCCGGCGGTGGTGGAGGCAGCCTCGGCCGCAGGGGCGGCGGCGGAGGCAGCGGATCGGGCGGCAACGGTGACGGCAGGCTCGGCCGCGGACTCGGCGGGCCGCTCGGCGGGCTCGCCGACGACGGCACGCAGGGCGGCGGGCACGACCGCCGACTCGGCGGGGCGAGCGGCGGGCCCGGCGGCGGGAGCAGCGGGCCGCTCCACGGGCTCGCCGACGACGGCACGCCGGGCGGCGGGCACGACCGCCGACTCGGCGGGGCGAGCGGCGGGCCGGGCGGCGGAGGCAGCGGGCCGCTCCACGGACTCGCCGACGACGGCACGCCGGGCAGCGGGCACGACGGCGGCTGGGGCGGGGAGTTGGGCGGCTGACTCGGCGGCGGGGACGCCGTCGGCAGAAGCGGCGGCGACAGCGCGGTCGGCGGATCCGGCGGCAACAGCGGCGGCGGGAGCGTCGACGGGCTCCGCCGCTGGTGCAGCGGGCCGCTCGGCGGACCCGGCGGCGACGGCCGCGGGCTCGACGGCGGAGGCCGCGCGTCGGGCGGTCGACTCGCCGACGACGGCGGTGCGTCGGGTGGTGGACTCGGCCGAGCCGTCGGCCGCAGGGTCGGCGGCCGGGGCCTCCTCCACGATGACGTGGGCGTTGGTGCCGCTGATGCCGAAGGAGGACACCGCGGCCCGGCGCGGGCGGTCGGTGGCGGGCCAGGGCTGGGCCTCGGTGAGGAGTTCGACGGCGCCGGCCGACCAGTCGACGTGCCGGGTGGGGGCGGAGACGTTCAGAGTGCGCGGCATCAGGCCGTGGCGCATCGCCTGGACGGCCTTGATGAGTCCGCCGATCCCGGCGGCGGCCTGCGCGTGCCCGAGGTTCGACTTCAGGGAGCCGAGGCGCAGCGGCCGGCCGCCGTCGCGGTCCTGGCCGTAGGTGGCGATCAGGGCCCTGGCCTCGACGGGGTCGCCGAGCCGGGTGCCGGTGCCGTGGGCCTCGACGAGGTCGACGTCGGCGGGAGAGAGCCCGGCGTCGGCGAGGGCCTCGCGGACGACACGTTCCTGGGCCGGCCCGCTGGGGGCGGTGAGCCCGTCGGAGGCGCCGTCCTGGTTGACGGCGGAGCCGCGCAGCACGGCGAGCACCCGGTGCCCGGCGGCGCGGGCGGCGGACAGGCGCTCCAGTACGACGATGCCGGCGCCCTCCGCCCAGGTGGTGCCGTCGGCGTCGTCGGAGAAGACCTTGCAGCGGCCGTCGGCGGCGAGACCGCCCTGCCGGGTGTAGGCGACGAACCCGACCGGCGTGGACATCACGGTGACGCCGCCGGCCAGGGCGGTGGCGCACTCCCCCGACCGCAGCGAGCGCAGCGCGTAGTGGAGGGCGACCAGGGACGAGGAGGACGCCGTGTCGAGGGTGACGGCGGGTCCTTCGAGACCGAGGAAGTGGGCGAGCCGTCCGGAGGCGATGCTCGGCGACAGTCCGGTCAGGGCGTGTCCGGTGAGGTCCTCGGAGGAGGCGTTGGTGACGGCCGCGTAGTCCTGGCCGCCCGTGCCGACGAAGACGCCGGTGCGGGTGCCGTACAGGGTGTGCGGGTCGATGCCGGCGTGTTCCAGGGCCTCCCAGGAGGTCTCCAGGACGAGCCGCTGCTGCGGGTCGGTGGAGACGGCCTCGCGGGGCGACATCCCGAAGAAGCCGGCGTCGAAGTCGGCGGCCGCGGCGAGGAATCCGCCCCGGTGGGTCACGCTGCGGCCGGGCCCGTCGCCGGTCAGGGCGGCCAGGTCCCAGCCGCGGTCGCCGGGGAACGGCCCGGTGGCGTCGCGGCCGTCGCGGACCAGCTCCCACAGGTCCTCGGGTCCCTCGACGCCTCCCGGGAAGCGGCAGGCCATTCCGACGACCACTACCGGGTCCTCGTCGGCTCCGATCGTCATGCCTCGCTCACCCCTGCGGAAAAAGTCGGTCCGGTGGACACCTCTGCCTGCCGGATCGTAGGGGCGCAAAGGCTGTACTTTTCCCTAAGGAATCTCTCCGTTCGGAGCCCGGCCGCGCCCGGACGGCGCGAAAACACCCCGCTCCGGGGCGAAGACTAGGGATTCTCCGGACCCTGGCGTGAGACGAAGTCAGCGGCACGCTTCTCCCGCGCGGCACAGCGCTCCGCGCGGCGGGGTCGGCGGTGTCCTGTGACGGCGTGCGCGACAGGCGGCGGCGTCTGCGAAAGCGGTCATCCGGCGACATTCGGTGGGTGGACGCGAGGCGTGCGGGCCCGCGTGGTCCGCCACTTTCCGGAGGGTGTTGTCCATGGGCGCGCACAGGCGGCCGATCCTGTTCGTCAGTTATGCCGAAAGCGGTCTTCTCAATCCGCTCCTCGTACTGGCCGAGGAATTGTCCCGGCGTGGTGTGGAGGATCTGTGGTTCGCCACGGACGAGAAGGCGCGGGACCAGATCGAGTCGTCCTCGGTGGACAGTGAGCTGCGGTTCGCCTCGCTCGGCGACACCGTGTCGCAGATGTCGGCGGTCACCTGGGACGACGAGACCTACGCCGAGGTGACGCAGCGTTCCCGCTTCAAGGCGCACCGCGCGGTGATCCGGCACTCCTTCGCGCCCGAGACCCGGGTGGAGAAGTACCGGGCCCTGGAGAAGGTCGTCGAGGAGGTCCAGCCCGCCCTGATGGTGATCGAGAGCATGTGCCAGTTCGGGTACGAGCTGGCGATCACCAAGAAGATCCCGTTCGTGCTCGGGGTGCCGTTCCTGCCGAGCAACGTGCTGACCTCGCACGTGCCGTTCGCCAAGTCGTACACGCCGTCCGGGTTCCCGGTGCCGCACTCGGGCCTGCCGGGCAGGATGACGATCGCGCAGCGGGTGGAGAACGAGCTGTTCCGGGTGCGCACGCTCGGGATGTTCATGACGAAGGAGATGCGGGAGGTCGTCGAGGAGGACAACCGCATCCGCGGCGAGCTGGGCATCTCCCCCGAGGCGCGGCAGATGATGGCGCGCGTCGA
This sequence comes from Streptomyces sp. NPDC014889, assembly GCF_043081205.1. Taxonomy (NCBI): domain Bacteria; kingdom Bacillati; phylum Actinomycetota; class Actinomycetes; order Kitasatosporales; family Streptomycetaceae; genus Streptomyces; species Streptomyces sp. NPDC014889. Next base: position 184,140 of record NZ_JBIBWH010000005.1, on the reverse strand, counting down.
CCACGCCGAGCAGGTGCTGTGCTACTCGGTGGCCGAACTGGACTACCCGTTCCCGATGCACGAGAAGGTGCGGCTGGTGGGCACGCTGGTGCCGCCGCTGCCGCAGGCGCCGGACGACGACGGTCTCTCGGACTGGCTGAACGAGCAGAAGTCCGTGGTCTACATGGGCTTCGGCACCATCACCCGGCTCACCCGTGAGCAGGTCGCCTCGCTGGTGGAGGTGGCCCGCCGGCTTGAGGGCGAGGGCCACCAGGTGCTGTGGAAGCTGCCGAGCGAGCAGCAGCACCTGCTGCCGCCGGCCGAGGAGCTGCCGGCGAACCTGCGGATCGAGAACTGGGTGCCCTCGCAGCTCGACGTGCTGGCGCACCCGAACGTCAAGCTGTTCTTCACGCACGCCGGCGGCAACGGCTACCACGAGGGCCTGTACTTCGGAAAGCCGCTGGTGGTACGGCCGTTGTGGGTGGACTGCGACGACCAGGCCGTGCGCGGCCAGGACTTCGGCGTGAGCCTGACCGTCGACCGCCCCGAGACCGTGGACACGGACGACGTCCTCGACAAGGTCACCCGCGTCCTGAACGAGCCGTCCTTCACCGAGCGCGCCGAGCACTACGCCGGGCTGCTGAAGGCCGCGGGCGGTCGTACCGCCGCCGCGGACCTGCTGCTCGGCCTCCCCCTCCTGGCGAACGACTGACCGAGGAAGTCAAGGATGTCCTATACGTATCCGGTCTCCATGCCGTGGCTGAAGGGCCGCGAGCTCGAGTATGTGACGGAGGCCGTCGGCGGCGGCTGGATCTCGTCGCAGGGTCCCTACGTCCGGCGGTTCGAGGAGGCGTTCGCCGCCTACAACGACATGCCGCACGGGGTCGCCTGCTCCTCGGGCACCACCGCGCTGACGCTGGCGCTGCGGGCGCTGGGCGTCGGCCCCGGCGACGAGGTGATCGTCCCGGAGTTCACGATGATCGCCTCCGCGTGGGCGGTCACCTACACGGGGGCCACCCCGGTGTTCGTGGACTGCGGCGACGACCTGAACATCGACGTCTCCCGCGTCGAGGAGAAGATCACCTCGCGCACCAAGGTGATCATGCCGGTGCACATCTACGGCCGGCAGTGCGACATGGACGCCATCATGAACCTGGCGTACGAATACAACCTGCGGGTGGTCGAGGACTCGGCCGAGGCGCACGGGGTGCGGCCGGTGGGCGACATCGCCTGCTTCTCGCTGTTCGCCAACAAGATCATCACGGCGGGCGAGGGCGGGGTGTGCCTGACCCGGGACGCCCATCTGGCCGAGCAGATGGCCCACTTGCGGGCGATGGCGTTCACCAGGGACCACAGCTTCCTGCACAAGAAGCTGGCCTACAACTACCGCATGACGAACATGCAGGCCGCGGTGGCGCTCGCGCAGACCGAGCAGCTCGACACGATCCTCGCGGCCCGCCGCGACATCGAGAAGCGTTACGACGACGCGCTGCGGGACGTGCCCGGCATCACGCTGATGCCCGCCCGCGACGTGCTGTGGATGTACGACCTGAGGGCCGAGCGGCGCGAGGAGCTGTGCGCGTACCTGGCCGACCAGGGCATCGAGACCCGGGTGTTCTTCAAGCCGATGAGCCGTCAGCCGGGCTACTTCGACGCCGACTGGCCGTCGCTGAACGCCTCCCGGTTCAGCGAGGACGGGTTCTACCTGCCGACGCACACCGGACTGACCGCGCAGGACCAGGAGTTCATCACCGACCGGATCCGCGACTTCTACGGAGTCAAGCGATGACCGCCGACGCCGAGACGACGACGTACGCGCCGGGCTGCCCGGTCGCCTTCCCGCTGCGGCGGCCGGGACGCCCGTTCCCGCCGCCGGAGTACGCCGACTACCGGGCCGGCGAGGGCCTGGTCCGCTCCGAACTGCCCGCCAGCGGCCCGGTGTGGCTGGTGACGCGGCACGAGGACGTGCGGGCCGTGCTGACGGATCCCCGGATCAGCGCGGACCCCTCCCGCCCCGGCTTCCCGAGGGCCAGGCGCACCGGCGGCGCCCCCTCGCAGTCGGAGATCCCGGGCTGGTTCGTGGCGCTGGATCCCCCGGAGCACGACCGGTTCCGCAAGACGCTGATCCCGGAGTTCACCGTGCGCAAGGTGCGGGAGCTGCGTCCGGCGATCCAGCAGATCGTGGACGAGCGGATCGACGCGCTGCTCGCCGCCGGCGACTCGGCCGACCTGATCGCGGACTTCGCGCTGTCCGTGCCGTCCCTGGTCATCTCCGACCTGCTCGGGGTGCCCAAGGCGGACCGGGACTTCTTCGAGGCGAAGACGAGGGTCCTGGTGACCCTCTCCTCCACCGACGAGGAGCGCGACGCGGCCTCCAAGGCGCTGCTGCGCTATCTGAACCGGCTCATCCAGATCAAGGGCCGCCGCCCCGGCGAGGACCTGATCAGCCGGCTGATCCAGGCCGGCACCATGTCCCGGCAGGAGCTGTCCGGGGTGTCGATGCTGCTGCTCATCGCGGGACACGAGACCACGGCGAACAACATCGGCCTGGGCGTCGTCCAGTTGCTGACCAACCCGCAGTGGATCGGCGACGACCGCATCGTGGAGGAGATGCTGCGCTACTACTCGGTCGCCGACCTGGTGTCCTTCCGGGTGGCGGTGGAGGACGTGGAGATCGGCGGCCAGTTGATCAAGGCCGGTGAGGGCATCGTGCCGCTGATCGCGGCGGCCAACCACGACGGTTCCGTCTTCGACAAGCCCGAGGAGTTCAACCCGGAGCGTTCCGCGCGCTCCCACGTGGCGTTCGGGTACGGCGTCCACCAGTGTCTCGGGCAGAACCTGGTGCGGATGGAGATGGAGATCGCCTACCGGACCCTGTTCGAGCGCATCCCGACCCTCGAACTGGCCGTGCCCGTCGAGGAGTTGCCCCTGAAGTACGACGGCGTGCTGTTCGGTCTGCACGAGCTGCCCGTCACCTGGAGCTGAGCGACGGGCCGGCCGCCGCGGCGGCCGGCCCGGTGGAACGACCCTGGAGGAATGATGGTGCGCGTCAACGTGGACATCGATCGCTGCGTCGGTGCCGGACAGTGCGTGCTGACCGTGTCGGACGTGTTCGACCAGGACGACGACGGCCTGGTGACCGTCCTCGGCCAGCCGTCGGACCCGGCCACCCTGGACGCGGTCCGCGAGGCCGCGGTGGTCTGCCCGTCGATGGCGATCACGGTGGTGGAGGACTAGGACCTCCACCCGTACGGCCCTTCGTACGGTCTTTCGTACGGAAGAGCGGAAAGAGCGGCGGCCCCCACTCGTCAGGCAGTGGGGGCCGCCGCTGATGTCGGGGGGCGGGTGTCACCAGGTGACGGGGAGTTCGGTGAGGCCGCCGTTGAGCTGGCCCGACGTCACCTGGAGCTCCTCCACGGGGCGGGCCAGCCTCAGGCCGGGCAGCCGGGTGAAGAGCTGGGTGTAGGCCGTCTTCAGCATCATCCGGGCCAGCGGGGCCCCGATGCAGTGCCACATGCCGTGCCCGAACGTCAGGTGCTCGTTGGGCGCGCGGCGGATGTCGAAGACCTCCGGCTCGTCGAAGACGGCCTCGTCGAAGTTGACCAGCGTGAAGTCGAGCAGCACCAGGTCGCCGGTGCGCATGGTGACGTCGCCGATGGTGATGTCGTCGGTGGCGTAGCGCGGCAGCGCGGCACCGGAGCCGCCGGCCTTCGCGGCCCGCAGGATCTCCTCGACGCCGCTCTTCATCAGCTTCTCGTCGGCGAGTGCCTCCCGCAGCTGGTCGGGGTACTGCGTGAACAGCACGACGCCCAGGTCGACATGGGTGGCGACGCTGTCGAGGCCGGCGAAGAGCAGGCTGGCGGCGATGGGGCCGATGCGCTCGTCCTCGGGGACCGTCTGACACAGCCGGGAGATCACGTCGTCGCCGGGCTCGGCCCGCTTGCGGCCGGCCAGCTCGACCAGCAGCCCGAACAGCTTCGCCTGGCTCCTGGCGACGCTCTCCGCGTCGTTCAGCGTGGCCATCTCGCCAAGCACCGCCAGCAGTTGGCCCTGCTCCTGCATCGGGATGCCGATCAGGGCGCACAGCACGGTCAGCGAGTACGGCAGCGAGAAGTTGCCCCGCAGGTCGGCGGGGCGCTCCTGGGCGGCGAGGCCGTTCAGGATCTGCTCCGCGATCCCCTCCACCATGGGCATCATGTTGAGCACCCGGCGGGCCGAGAACTGCGGGGTGAGCAGGGTGCGCAGCTCGGCGTGCGCGGCGCGGGCCGCCTCGACGTCGTCCATGATGAGCAGGTCCATCAAGGGGTTCTTGACGTAGCGGGGCGCGTTGGCCGGGTCGGTGTGCGCGCGGGCCAGGCGCTCGTCGTGCAGCAGTTGCTTCAGCTCGGCGTGCCGGGTCACCAGCCAGCCCTCGTCGCCGGCCGGGGTGGTGATCTTGGTGACGGGAGCGCGCAGCTGGAGCTCGCGCAGCAGCGGGCTGAGGCGGAGCACCGAGGGCGCGCCGTCGTCGAGGGAGGGCGGCGGGGTGGGGTTGAGCATGGGACTGCTACTCCTTGGGGCGGTGGTGGTGTGCGCCGGTCCCGGGCTGCGGGGCCGCTGTCGCGTCCGGGGCGACGCCGTGCAAGAGGGCGGCGCCCCGGACGCGGTGGGAGGACGGGAGGGAACCGGCCGGGACCGGCCGGACCCGGCTCAGGCGTCGCCGTCCGGAAGTTCGGCGAGCCAGTTCTCGATGGCCTCGGCGGTCAGCGCCGAGTGCTCCATGGCCAGGGACAGGTGGTCGGCCTCGATGTCGCGTACGGCGTCGGCGGGCACCGCGGAGGTGTCGAGCATGAAGCCGTTGTTGGCCTGCGTGGCGCGCAGGAGCAGGGTGGGGGCGGTGGTCGCGGGCGCGTCGATGTCCGTCATCAGCATGAACCAGTGCGCCATCGCGGACATCCGGGCGCTGTTGAGCGTCACGGACGGCGAGTCGATGTCGGCCAGGTAGAAGCGGGTGGTCTGGTCGAGGTTGTTTCCTTCCGAGGGGTCGTACCGGATGGACGCCGTGTCGAGCAGGACGACCGCCTCCGGCTTGACGCCCCACGTGTCCTCCAGGACTCCGGCCGCGAGGTAGGCGAGGGAACCACCGGTGGAGTGGCCGACCATCACGAACGGTTCGCCGTCGCTCGCCATCAGGACGCTCTCGGCGACGATCCGGGCCGCCGCGTCACTGGTGGCGGGGAGCAGCTCGCCGGGGGCGAAGCCCATCAGCGGCAGCGCCGACACATGGCGGCTGCCGCGGAAGTGGGCGGCGATGCGGGCGTACTGGTGGACACCGCCGGTGGCGCCGGGCGCGCTGACGAAGATCAGCCGCGGGGAGCCCGGGCCGGTGGCCAGGGTGACGGCCTCGGACAGCTCCTCCAGGTCGGCGGGCGTCTCGAAGGTGGGCCGGGTGTTGGCGACGGCCTTCAGCATCCGCATCGCCTCGACGAGCTTGCCGCCGCGCACCGCGTTGTGGAACAGGCCGACCAGGGTGTCGTCGGGGTGCACGGTGGTGCCGGCGACGGCGGTGCCGGACGCCTTGCCGGGAGCGGACAGGTCGCCCAGTTCCTCGTTGAGGTGGCGGGCCAGCTTCACCGGTGTCTTGCTGTCGAAGACCACCGACGTCGGCAGGCGCAGTCCGAGGAGTTCGCCGAGCTGGTTGCGCAGGCTGACCGAGACCAGCGAGTCGAAGCCCAGCTCCAGGAAGCCGCGTTCGGGGTCGACGGCGGCGGGGTCGGCGTGGCCGAGCAGGCCCGCGGTGAAGCCGACGACCAGTTCGGTGAGCAGCTTCTCCCGGCCGGCGGTGTCGAGCGTGCGCAGCCCGTCGAGCACGGTCTTGGGCGAGCGGTCCGCGGCGGCGGCGCGCCGGGGGCGCGGCACCAGGTCGCGCCAGAGGGCGGGCAGCGTCTGCTGGACCTGGAGTCCGGCGACGTTGATCCGGGTGGGCACGAGCACCGGCTCGGGGCGGGCGAGCGCGGCGTCGAACAGGGCGAGGCCGTCCTCGACGCTCATCGGCGGGGTTCCGCCGCGGTCCATCCGTCCCAGGTCGGTGTCGCTGACCTGGCTGGTCATGCCGCTGCCGCGGCCCCAGGGGCCCCAGGCGAGGGACACGCCGGGCAGACCGGCCGCCCGGCGCCGGTGGGCGAGGGCGTCGAGGGAGGCGTTGGCGGCGGCGTAGTTGCCCTGGCCGGGGCCGCCGATGACGCCGGAGATCGAGGAGTACAGCACGAAGGCGGCGAGGTCCTGGCCGAGGGTGGCCTCGTGCAGGTGCAGGGCCGCGTCGGCCTTGGGGCGCAGCACACCGGCCAGTTGTTCCGGGGTGAGCGAGCCGATCAGGGCGTCGTCCAGGACGCCCGCGGTGTGCACGACGGCGGTCAGCGGGTGCGCGGCCGGCACCGACGCGACGAGCGCGTCGACGGCGTCGCGGTCGCCGACGTCGCAGGCGGAGACGGTCACCTGGGCTCCCAGGCCGGTAAGTTCGGCGACCAGTTCGGCCGCGCCGGGCGCCTGCGGGCCGCGACGGCCGGCCAGCAGCAGGTGCCGGGCGCCCCGGGTGGTGACCAGGTGGCGGGCGAGCGCGGCGCCGAGACCGCCGGTGCCGCCGGTGATCAGGACGGTGCCGTCGGGGTTCCAGCCGTGGGCGGCGGGGGCGCCGTCGGCCGTGCGCGGCAGCCGGGCGAGCCGGGCGGCACGCACCTGGTAGTCGCGGACCGCGAGCTGCTGCTCGTCGAGCGTCAGGATGTCGGGCAGCACGCCGGCGGACAGGAACGTGTCGTCGAGGTCGATGAGCAGCAGGCTGCCGGGGTTCTCGGTCTGCGCGGAGCGGACCAGGCCCCAGACGGCCGCGGCGGCCGGGTCGAGGACGTCCTCGTCGTCGAGGGCGACGGCGCGACGGGTGACGAAGACGAGTCGGGTGCCCGCGAGCCGGGGCTCGGACAGCCACTCCTGGAGATGGCCGAGGACCCGGGCGGTGAGGGCGTGCACGCCGTCCGCTCCGGCGTCCTTGTCCCCCGGGAGGCCCCCCGCCAGCGGGATCAGGAACACGTCGGGTGCGACACCGCTGTCGCCGATGGCGCCGCCCAGGGACTCCGCGTAGGCAGTGACGGTCTCGTCGGCGCGGTGCATGGCGTAGCCGAGGTCGAGTTCGTCGGAGCCGACGACGGCCCAGCGGGTGCCGGTGGCGCGGCCGGAGGCCTTGACGGGCGCCCACTTCAGCGCGAACAGGTCGCCCCGGCCGGTGGCGGCCGGGGTCCCGGCGGTGCCGTCAGGGGTACCCAGGCGCACGGTGTCGGCGGTCAGAACGAGGTTGCCCGCGGGGTCGGCGGCGGTGAGGGCGACGGTGTCGGGTCCGGTGGTGCTCAGCCGTACGCGCAGCGCGGTGGCGCCGGTGGCGTGCAGCGTGAGCCCGTCGAAGCCGGCCGGCTCGGGGACCGCGGCGCCGTCGAGGGCGGCGGCGGCGCGCAGGGCGGTGGACAGCAGCGCGGGGTGCAGTCCGAAGCCGCTGTCGGGTCCCGCGGGCAGCTCGGCCTCGGCGAACACCTCGCCCTCGTGCCGCCATACGCCGGTCGGGCCGCTGAACAGCGGTCCGAGGGCGCGCCCGTCGGACGGGAGCTCCTCGACCGGGACCTGGCGGGCGTCGGCGGGCGGCCACTCCACGAGGTCCGTGGCTGTGTCCTCGGCGTACTCGGCGCCGTCGTCGGGGGCGAGGACGCCACGGGCGTACGTGGTCCAGGGGGCGTCGTCCGCGGACGCCGGGCGGGCGTGCACGGAGAGCCTCCGGTGCCCGGAGGCGTCCGCGGGGCCGACGCGCACCTGGAGCAGGACCTCGTCGCGGTCGCCGAGGGTCAGCGGGGCGAGCAGGTCGAGCCGGTCCAGGCGCGGGGTGCCGTTGTCGTCGCCCGCGCGGACCGCGATCTCCACGAAGGCTGTGCCGGGTACGGTGATCCGGCCGTCGACGCGGTGCTCGGCGAGCCAGGGGTGGGTCAGCGGTGAGAGGCGTCCGGTGAGGACGGACTCGTCGGCGTCGGCGAGGGCGACGGTGGCGCCGAGCAGCGGGTGCGCGGCGGCGCCGAGGCCGAGCCCTGCGGGGTCGCCGGAACGGGCCTGCACGTTCGGCCAGTACCGGCTGCGCTGGAAGGCGTACGTCGGCAGGTCCACGGGGTCCGGGCGCCCGGGGAGGGCGCCCTCGAACACGGCGTCCCAGTCGGTCCTGGCGCCGCGGGTCCACAGGGTGCCGAGCGCGGCGAGGGCGGAGGCCTCCTCCGGCTGGTCCTTGCGCAGCGCGGGCACGGCGGTGACCCCGGCCTCCTGGGTGTTCTCGGCGACGAGCGCGGACAGCACGCCGCCCGGGCCGAGTTCGAGGAAGGTCCGCGCACCCTCGTCGACGAGGGTGCGCACGGCGTCGGCGAAGCGGACGGCCTGCCGGGCGTGGCACACCCAGTAGTGCGGCGTGGCCAGTTCCTCCGCGGTGACGACGTCGCCGGTGAGGGTGGAGACGACGGGCAGCGACGGCTCGCCGAAGGTGAGCTCGGCGACGACGTCCCGGAACGCGTCGAGCATCGGGTCGACGAGCGGCGAGTGGAAGGCGTGGCTCACGGAGAGCCGCGTGGTGCGCCGGCCCTGCTCACGGAAGTGCTCGGCGACGGCGAGGACGGCGTCCTCGTCGCCGGAGACCACCACGGACTCGGGGCCGTTGACCGCGGCGAGCGAGACCCGCTCGTCAAGGAGCGGCCGCACCTCGGCCTCGGTGGCGCTCAGGGCGGCCATGGCCCCGCCGGCCGGCAGGTCCCGCATGAGGCCGGCGCGGGCGGCGACCAGCGTGCAGGCGTCCTCCAGGGACAGTGCGCCGGCCACGTGCACGGCGGCGATCTCTCCGACGGAGTGCCCGGCGAGGTGGTCGGGGCGCAGCCCCCAGGAGGCGAACAGGCGGTGGAGGGCGACCTCGACGGCGAACAGGGCGGGCTGGGTGTGGCCGGTGTCGTCGAGGGCCGCCGGGTCCTCGCCCCAGATGACGTCGCGCAGCGAGTGGCCGAGGCGCCCGTCGAGGAGGGCGAGGGTCTCGTCCAGGGCGGCCGCGAACACCGGAAAGCGGGCGTGGAGTTCACGGCCCATGCCGAGGCGCTGGGCGCCCTGCCCGGAGAAAAGGACGGCGAGGCCGGGGCGGTCGCCGGAGGGGACGGTGCCGCGGGCGGCCTCGGTGAGGCCGCCGTCCGCGGCGACGAGCAGCGCCCGGTGTTCGAAGGGGGTGCGGGTGGCGGCCAGCGCGTGGCCCACGGCGACGGGGTCGGCGCCGGACGCGGCGAGCGGACGTACCCGTTCCAGCTGGGCGTCGAGGGCGGCGGCGGTACGGGCCGACACGGGCCAGGGCACGGCGCGCGGGACGACCGGCGCGGGCCGCGGCTCGGCGTCGGTGTCCTCCTCGGCCGCGGGGGCCTCTTCGAGGATGACGTGGGCGTTGGTGCCGCTGATGCCGAACGACGACACCCCGGCCCGGCGCGTCTGCTCGCCCTCGGGCCAGGGGGTGGCCTCGGTGAGCAGGCTGACGTGGCCGGCGTCCCAGTCGACGTGCGTGGAGGGCGCGTCGACGTGCAGGGTGCGGGGCAGCAGCCCGTGGCGCAGCGCCAGGACCATCTTGATGACGCCCGCGGCGCCCGCGGCGGCCTGGGTGTGGCCGATGTTGGACTTCACCGTGCCGAGGCGCAGCGGGCGGCTCGCGTCGCGGTCCTGGCCGTAGGTGGCGAGCAGGGCCTGTGCCTCGATGGGGTCGCCGAGGGTGGTGCCGGTGCCGTGCGCCTCGACGGCGTCGACGTCGGCGGGCGAGAGCCCGGCGGAGGCCAGCGCGTCGCGGATGACGCGCTGCTGGGCGGGCCCGTTGGGGGCGCTGAGGCCGTTGGAGGCGCCGTCCTGGTTCACGGCGGAGCCGCGCAGCACGGCGAGCACCGGGTGGCCCTTGCGCCGGGCCTCGGAGAGCCGCTCGACGAGGATCATGCCGACGCCCTCGGACCAGCCGGTGCCGTCGGCGGAGTCGGCGAACGCCTTGCAGCGGCCGTCCGCGGCGAGGCCGCCCTGGAGGCTGAAGCCGACGAAGCTCGAGGAGGTGGTCATGACGGTGACGCCGCCGGCCAGCGCGAGGTCGGCCTCTCCGGAGCGTACGGACTGGGCGGCCAGGTGCAGGGCGACCAGGGCCGAGGAGCACGCGGTGTCGAGGGTGACGGCGGGTCCTTCGAGGCCGAGCGCGAAGGACAGCCGGCCGGACATCACGCTGGCGGCCAGGCCGTTGCCCGCGTAGCCGCCCATGTCGTCGTCGGAGGCGAGGACGAGGTGGGCGTAGTCCTGCGAGTTGGTGCCGACGAACACGCCGGTGCGGCTGCCGCGCAGGCTGCCGGGGGCGATCCCGGCACGCTCGACGGCCTCCCAGGCGGTCTCCAGGAGCAGCCGCTGCTGCGGGTCCATGGCCAGCGCCTCGCGGGGCGAGATGTCGAAGAAGCCCGGGTCGAAGTCGGCGACGTCGTGCAGGAATCCTCCCTTCTGCGTGCTGCTGCCGCCCTCTCCGTCACCGGCGAGCGTCTCCAGGTCCCAGCCGCGGTCGGCCGGGAAGCCGCCGATGGCGTCGCGGCCGTCGGCGAGCAGCTCCCAGAGGTCCTCGGGGGATCGCACACCGCCCGGGAAGCGGCACGCCATGCCGACGATCGCCACGGGCTCGTGGCGGCCCGACTCGGCTTCCTGGAGGCGCCTGCGGGTCTGGTGGAGATCCGCCGTGACCCACTTCAGGTAATCGACGAGCTTGCTTTCGTCCGGCATCGTCCGTGAACCTTCCTCAGATGTTTCGCGCGTAGGTGGGGTGGGCCCAGGTCAGGAGTTCGACGACCGGCCGAGTTCGTTGTCGATGAAGGCGAAGATCTCCTCGGCGCTCGCCGCCTCGATCCGTTCGCCGACGGCCGGTCCGTCCCCGGCCGGGCCGGTGGCGTCCCAGGCGGCCAGCAGCCGCCGCAGCCGTCCCGCGACGCCGCGGCGGGTGGCCTCGTCCATGCCGTCGGCGGACAGTTCCGCCTCCAACCGGTCGAGCGCCGCCAGCGGGGACGCGGACGTGCCGCCCTGCTCCCCGCCCGCCAGGGAGCCGGCCAGGTGCCGGGCGACGGCGGTGGGCGTCGGGTGGTCGAAGACGAGCGTGGACGGCAGCCGCACTCTGGTGGCCGCGGAGAGCCGGGTGCGCAGTTCGACCGCCATCAGCGAGTCGAAGCCCAGCCGGCTGAAGTCCCGGTCGGCGGGGACCGCGTCGGCACCGGAGTGGCCGAGCACGCCGGCCGTCTCCTGGCGGACCAGGGCGACGAGGGTCTCGTGCCGCTGCTCGGCGCCGAGGCCGGACAGGCGGCGGGCGAGCCCGTCGGCGCCGGCCGTGGCCGCCGCGCGGCGCCGGGCGCGGACCAGGGAGCGCAGCACCGCGGGGACGTCGCCGGTGTCGGGGGCCGCGGCGGACCGGGAGACGCGGAGCGCCACGGCGAGTGCCTCGTCCCGGGCGTTCGCCGCGTCGAACAGGGCGAGGCCCTGGCGTTCGGTGAGCGGCGGCATCCCGGAGCGTTCCATGCGCTCGATGTCGGCGTCGGTGAGCGTCCCGGTCATGCCGGCGCCCTGGCCCCACGGTCCCCAGGCGAGCGACAGGGCGGGCAGGCCCCGGGCCGCGCGGTGCGCGGCGAGCGCGTCGAGGAACGTGTTGGCGGCGGCGTAGTTGCCCTGTCCGGGGCCGCCGGTGACGCCGGCGACGGAGGAGTACAGGACGAATCCGGCGAGCGGCAGGGCCGAGGTCGCCTCGTGCAGGTGCCAGGCGGCGTCCGCCTTGGGCCGCAGCACGGTGTCGAGCCGGTCGGCGGTGAGCGAGCCGATCGTGGCGTCGTCGAGGACGCCGGCCGTGTGCACGACCGCGGTCAGCGGGTGCTCGGGCGGCAGCGTGGCGAGCAGCGCGTCGACGGCGGCCCGGTCGGAGACGTCGCAGGCCCGTACGGTGACCTCGGCGCCCAGGGCGGAGAGTTCCTCGGCCAGGGCGGCGGCGCCGGGTGCGTCGGGTCCGCGGCGGCCTGCCAGCAGCAGGTGCTTGATGCCGTGACCGGTCACCAGGTGGCAGGCGAGGACGGCTCCGAGGCCGCCGGTGCCACCGGTGATCAGTACGGTGCCGTCGCGGTCCCAGGCGCGGACCTGGTCGGCGGCCGCCGTGGCCGCGGACTCATCGGCCGTGGACCCGGTGCGGGTGAGGCGGGCGACGGTGAGCGCGCCGCCGCGGACGGCGGCCTGGGTCTCGCCCGCGTCGAACAGGGCGGGCAGCGCGGCCAGGACGGCGGGGTCGGTCGCGTCGGCGCCGTCGGCCGGGTCGAGGTCCAGGAGCAGGAAGCTGCCCGGGTTCTCGGACTGGGCGGAGCGGACCAGGCCCCAGACGGCCGCCGCCGCCAGGTCGGTCACGTCCTCCCGGCCGGCCGCGACGGCGCCACGGGTGACGATCGCGAGGCGGGAGTCCGCGGTGCGGGGTTCGGAGGTCCAGCGGCGCAGCAGGTCGAGCACCGTCGTGGTGGCGGCGCGGACCGCGGCGGGCAGGTCGTCCCCGGCGGCGGGGCCGCCCTCGACCGGCAGCAGCATCAGCGACGGCAGGGGCGCGCCGCTGTCGAGCAGTTCGGCGAGCGACCGCGCGCGGCCGGCGAGGACGCCGTCCACCGCGGCGAGCGCGGTGTCCAGGCCGGGCAGCCCGTCGCCGAGCACCGTCCAGAGGCCGCTGTCGCCGGGGCGCGCGGCCGGGGCGGGCGCGACCCAGTCCAGGCTGAGAAGTGCGGCGTCGTCCGCTGCGGGGGCGTCGGCGCCGTGTCCGGCGGTGGTGGCGCCCAGGGTGAGCGAGGCCACCGACAGCACGGGGCCGCCCTGCGGGTCGGTCGCCTCCAGCGCCCAGGTGTCCTCGCCGGTGGCGGTGAGCCGCACCCGCAGGAGGGCGGGGTGCGCGGCGTGCAGGACGAGCCCGTCCCAGGCGACGGCGTCGAGGGTGTCGTCGCCGTCTCCGTCGAGGACGACGGCGGCGCGGACCGCGGTGTCCAGGAGCGCCGGGTGCAGGGCGAACGCCTGCTCGGCCGGGCCCTGTTCGGTGATCTCTACCTCGGCGAAGAGCTCCCCGCCGCGCCGCCAGGCGGCGCGCAGCACGGCCGCGCCGGTGGGTTCGGGCAGCTCGTCGACCGGGGTGGCGTCCGCGGGCGGCCATACGGTGCCGGCCGCGGCGGGGGCGGCGGGCGCGTCGGTGAGCGCCGCGGAGGCCCGCTCGATCCACGGGGCGCCGTCGCCGTCCGCGCGGGTGTGCACGGTGAGGGTGCGCCGGCCGGTCCCGTCGGGGGCGCCCACCAGCACCTGGAGGCGCTGGGGGCGCTTGCCGGTGAGCAGCAGGGGCGCGCTGACGGTGAGGTTCTCGACGGTGGTGCGGTCGCAGGCGTCTGCGGCGTGCAGCGCGAGTTCGGCGAGGACCGCGGTGGGCAGGGTGGTGCTGCCGTCGTGCGCGCGGCCGGTGAGCCAGGGCTGCGCGGCGGCGGACAGGCGTCCGCTGAGCAGCGTCTCCTCCGAGCCGGCGACCGCGGTGGCGGCGGTGAGCAGCGGGTGCCCTCCGGCGTCCAGGCCGAGTCCGCCCGCGTCGCCGGGGGCGGCGGCGGTGTCCGGCCAGAAGCGGGTGCCCTGGAAGGCGTAGGTGGGCAGTTCGACGGTGCGGGCGCCGGTGCCGGCGAGAACGGCGGTCCAGTCGGCGTCGAGGCCGGCCGTGTGCAGCCGGGCCAGGGCAGTGAGGACGGAGACAGTCTCGTCGCGGTCCTTGCGCAGCGCCGGTACGACGAGCGTGCCGGTGTCGGGCAGGGATGCGGCGGCGAGCGCGGACAGCACGCCGTCGGGGCCGATCTCCAGGAAGGCGGTGACACCCCGGTCGGCGAGCGCGCGGACCCCGTCGGCGAAGCGCACGGCCTCACGGACGTGGCGCACCCAGTAGTCGGCGTGGGTGTGCGTGCCCGAGGAGGCGACCTCGCCGGTCACGTTGGACACGACGGGGATGCGCGGCTCGTCGTACGTGATGCTCTCGGCGACGGTGCGGAAGTCCTCCAGCATGGGGTCCATCAGCGGCGAGTGGAACGCGTGGCTGACGCGCAGGCGGGTGGTGCGACGGCCGTCCGACTCCAGGAGGGCGACGACCTGGTCGACGCCCTCCTCGGGGCCGGAGACGACCACGGAGGTCGGGCCGTTGACGGCGGCGACGGCGACGCCGTCGTCGAGCAGCGGCAGGACCTCGTCCTCGGTGGCCTCGACGGCGGCCATGGCGCCGCCCTCGGGCAGCGCGTCCATGAGCCGGGCGCGTGCGGCGACCAGCTTGCAGGCGTCCTCCAGCGAGAACACCCCGGCGACGTGCGCGGCCGCGATCTCACCGACCGAGTGACCGGCCACGTAGTCGGGGGTGATGCCCCAGGACTCCATCAGGCGGAACAGGGCGACCTCGACCGCGAACAGCGCGGGCTGGGTGCAGCGGGTGCGGTTGAGCTGCTCCGGGTCGTCGCCCCACATGATCTCCCGCAGGGAGAAGCCGAGTTCGGCGTGGAGCAGGTCGAGGACGCGGTCCAGGGCCTCGGCGAACACCGGGAAGCGGGCGTGCAGTTCACGGCCCATGCCGAGGCGCTGGGCGCCCTGCCCGGAGAACAGGAACGCCGGTGTGCGGGCGCCGGCCTCGGCGCGCGCGGCCTCGGTGACGCCGTCGGGGCCGGCCAGCAGGACGGCCCGGTGCTCGAAGGAGGACCGGCTCGTCACGAGGGACAGGCCGATATCGGCGCGGGACAGCTCCGGGTGTGCGGCGGCATGGGCGCGCAGCCGTTCCACCTGGGCGTCGAGCGCCTGCTCGGAGCGGGCCGAGACGACCCACGGGGTGACGGCGGGGGTCACGGTGTCGTCGGCGGGACGGTCGTCCGCCGCGGCCTCGGGGGCGTCTTCGAGGATGACGTGGGCGTTGGTGCCGCTGATCCCGAACGACGACACACCGGCCCTGCGGACCCGGCCCGTCTGGGGCCACGCGGTCTCCTCGGTGAGCAGCCGGACGGCGCCGAGCGACCAGTCGACGTGCGACGACGGCTCGGTGACGTGCAGGGTGCGCGGGAGCGTGCCGTTACGCATCGCCATGACCATCTTGACGAGTCCGGCGGCACCGGCCGCGGACTGGGTGTGGCCGATGTTGGACTTCACCGAGCCGAGCAGCAGCGGCTGCTGCGGGTCGCGGTCGGAGCCGTAGGTGGCGAGCAGGGCCTGCGCCTCGATCGGGTCACCGAGCGGGGTGCCGGTGCCGTGCGCCTCGACGGCGTCGACGTCGCCGGGGCGCAGGCCGGCGTTGGCCAGCGCCTGGCGGATGACGCGCTGCTGGGAGGGGCCGTTGGGCGCGGTCAGGCCGTTGGAGGCACCGTCCTGGTTGACGGCGGTGCCGCGCACGACGGCGAGCACGCGGTGTCCCGCGCGGCGGGCGTCGGAGAGGCGCTCCAGGACGAGCACCGCCGCGCCCTCGGACCAGCCGGTGCCGTCGGCGGAGTCGGAGAACGCCTTGCAGCGGCCGTCGTGGGCGAGGCCGCCCATCTTGGAGAACCCGGCGAAGTTGGCGGGGGTGGTCATGACGGTGACACCGCCGGCCAGCGCCATGCTGCACTCCCCCGCCCGCAGTGCCTGGGCGGCGAGGTGCAGGGAGACGAGCGAGGAGGAGCAGGCGGTGTCGACGGAGAGGGCGGGGCCCTCGAGGCCGAGCGTGTAGGCGAGGCGGCCGGAGACGACGCTGACGGCGAGACCGGTGGTGGCGTGGCTCGCGATGTCGTCGCGGGAGCGCATGACCAGGCTGGCGTAGTCCTGGCCGCTGACCCCCATGAAGACACCGGTACGGGATCCGCGCAGAGCGGTCGGGTCGAGCCCGGCGCGCTCCACGGCCTCCCAGGTCACTTCGAGCAGGATGCGCTGCTGCGGGTCCATGGCGAGGGCCTCGCGCGGCGCGATGCCGAAGAAGTCGGCGTCGAACTCGGCGATGTCACTCAGGAATCCGCCCTGCCCGGAAAGGTCTCCGAGCTCGCCGCCGATCATCGACGACTCCCACTCGCGGTCGGCGGGGAAGCCGGTGATGGCGTCGGTGCCGGAGGCCACGAGGTCCCACAGGTCCTCCGGCGATCCGACACCGCCGGGGAAGCGGCAGCCCATCCCGACGATGACCACAGGGTCGTCGTCGGACGCGGCGGCGGCGGTCTGGGGGGCGGTGAAGGCCTCCGCGGCGTCGGCGCCGAGCAGTTCGTCGAGAAGGTGCTCGGCGAGCTGCTGGGGCGTCGGGTAGTCGAAGACGAGCGTCGCGGTCAGGGTGAGCCCTGAGGCCTTGCCGAGCCGGTTGCGCAGTTCGATCGCGGTCAGCGAGTCGAAGCCGAGACCGCGGAACTCGCGGCGGGCGTCCACGGCGTCCGCGGAACCGTGCCCGAGAACCGTCGCGGCCTCGGCACGCACCAGGTCGACGACGAACGGGAGGCGCTGTTCCTCGGGCAGCACGGCGAGACGCTCGGCCAGTCCGGCGCGGGCGACTGCGGCGGCGCCGGCCCGTGCCCGGCGTCCGCCGGTGCGGACCAGTCCGCGCAGGATCGCGGGGACGCTCATGCCCGGGGGCAGCGAGCCGCCACCGCCGAGGCCCAGGGGCACGACGAGCGGTTCGTCGGCGAGCGTGGCCGCGTCGTACAGGGCCAGGCCCCGCTCGACGGACAGCAGCGGCATGCCGCTGTTGTCGTTGATGCGGCGCATGTCCTCGTCGCTCAGGCCGCTCGTCATGCCGCTGCCCTGCTCCCAGGCGTTCCAGGCGAGGGAGGTGGCGGGCAGGCCGAGGGACTGCCGGTGGGCGGCGAGGGCGTCCAGGAATGTGTTGCCCGCGGCGTAGTTGGCCTGGCCGGGGCTGCCGAAGACGCCGGAGGTCGAGGAGTACAGGACGAAGGCGGCCAGGTCGAGGTCGCGGGTGAGGTCGTGCAGGTGCCAGGCGGCGTCGACCTTCGGCCGCATGACCGTGTCGAGGCGGTCGGGCGTGAGGGAGGCGAGGATGCCGTCGTCGAGGACACCCGCCGTGTGTACGACCGCCGTCAGCGGGTGCTCGGCGGGGACGGAGGCGAACAGCCCGGCGAGGGCGTCGCGGTCGGCGGCGTCGCAGGCGGCGACCACGGCCTCGGCACCCAGCTCGCTCAGCGCCTGGACGAGGTCCGAGGCGCCCGGGGCGTCGGGTCCCCGGCGGCTGGTCAGCAGCAGGTGCCTGACGCCGTGCTCGGCGACCAGGTGCCGGGCCAGCTCGGACGCGAGACCACCCGTACCACCGGTGACCAGGACGGTGCCCTCGGGATCCATGGACCGGGGCATGGTCAGCACGATCTTGCCGATGTGCTTGGCCATGCTCATGAAGCGGAAGGCCTCACGGGAGCGGCGGACGTCCCAGGCGCGGACCGGCAGCGGGGACAGCACGTCCCTCTCGAAGAGGCCGACCAGGTCGAGCAGCATCTCCTGGATGTGGTCGGAATCGACCATGCCCAGGTCGAAGAACCGGTAGGTGATGCCGTCCGAGGCGGAGTCGGCGTCCCGGATGTCGGTCTTGCCCATCTCCAGGAACCGGCCGCCCGTGCCGAGCAGCCGCATCGACGCGTCGACGAACTCACCGGCCAGGGCGTTCAGGACGACGTCGAGGCCCTTGTCCCCCGCGACCTCGGCGAAGGCCGCCTCGAAGTCGAGGGTGCGCGAGGAGGCGATGTGGTCGTCGGTGACCCCGAGGGAGCGCAGCACGTCCCACTTGCCCTCGCCGGCCGTGGCGAAGACCTCCGCACCGAGGTGATGGGCGATCTGGATCGCGGCCATGCCGACGCCACCGGCACCGGCGTGGATCAGGACCTTCTCGCCCGCCTTCAGCCCGGCGAGGTCCTTGAGCGCGTAGTAGGCGGTCAGGAACACCAGCGGCACGGACGACGCGGTCTCCCAGGACCAGTCGTCGGGGACCCGGGTCAGCAGTCGCTCGTCGGCGACACCTAGCGGACCGAACCCGCCGAACACCATGCCCATGACCCGGTCGCCGGGGGCGAGCCCGGTGACGTCCGGGCCGACCTCGGTGACGACGCCCGCCCCCTCGGAGCCGAACAGACCCGCCTCACCGGGATACATGCCGAGAGCGTTGAGGACATCGCGGAAGTTGAGGCCGGCGGCGCGGATGCCGATGCGCACCTGGCGGCCGGTGAGCGGTTCCAGCGCCTCCGGGTACGGCAGCAGGGCGAGGCCGTCGAGGCTGCCCTTGGTGCGGCTGCTCAGCCGCCACGGCGTCCCGGCCGGCGGAACCAGGGAGGCACCGGACTCCAGCCGGGCGAGCCGGCCGACCCGGACGGTGCCCTTGCGGACCTGCGCCTGCGGTTCCTCCGCGTCGAACAACCCTGCAAGCAAAGGCAGTCGGGCCATGGACTCGGCCGTGTCGTCGACATCGGCGAGCAGCAGCCGGCCCGGGTTCTCGGACTGGGCGGAACGCACCAGACCCCAGACAGGCGCCGCGACGAGATCGAGCGGGCCGCGCTCACCGTCGGCGACGGCATTCCGGGTGACCACGACGAGCCGGGAGGAGGCGAAAGCGGGCTCGGCCAGCCACCCCTGCACCAGAGCGAGCACCTCACGGGCCAACTCATGTGCGGCTTCAGGCCCTTGATCGGCGTCGCCTCGGACCGTCACCGCGACCATGTCCGGCGCGGCGCCGCTCCGGGCGGCCAGTTCGTCGAGCGTCGCGGCCGGGGCGTGCACGCCCGCGACCGCCTCGGAGTCGACGGCGAGCACGGCCGCCAGGCCGAACGGGTCCTCACCCAGCACGGCCCAGGTGGCGGGAGCGGCCGGGGCGGCGACCGTACGAGGGGTCCAGTCGACGCGGAGCAGGGAGTTGGCGTCGTCACGGCGCGACTCGGCGCCGGGCTCCGGGCCCGCTGCACGCAGGGTCAGCGACTCCACGGAGACGACCGGCCGGCCTCCCGGGTCGACCGCCGCTATCTGCACCGCGTCCTCACCGCCGGAGGTGATCCGCACCCGCAGGGTGCTCGCGCCGTCCGCGTGCAGGGACACGCCCTCCCAGGCGAACGGCAGCAGACTGCGGTCGTCGCCCTCGGCGGACAGGAAGACCGTGGAGTGCAGGGCGGCGTCGAAGAGCGCCGGGTGCAGACCGAACGCGCCGGCGTCCTCGACGGAGTCGGGCAGTTCGACCTCGGCGTAGACCGTGTCGTCCTGGCGCCACACGGCACGCAGTCCACGGAAGACCGGGCCGTACTCCAGACCGTCGGCGGCGTAGCGCTCGAACATGCCGTCGATGTCGACGGCCTCCGCGTCACGCGGCGGCCACACGGTGGTGTCGAAGCCGATGACCTGCTCACCCGAGCCGATACGGCCGGTGGCGTGCTGGGTCCACTCGGCGTCGAAGTCCTCGCCGGGCCGGGTGAAGAACCGCAGCTCGCGCGAGCCCTCCTCGTCGGCCGCGCCGACGGAGATCTGCACCTGCACGCCACCCGTGGCGGGCAGCACCAGCGGCGCGGCGATCATCAGCTCCTCGACCCGGTCGCAGCCCGCCTGGTCGGCGGCGCGCACGGCCAGCTCCAGGAACCCGGTACCGGGGAAGAAGATCATGCCGCCGACCACGTGGTCGGCGAGCCACGGATGCATGGCGGCCGACAGGGAACCGGTCAGCAGCAGTTCGTCCGACCCGGCCACCGACATGGCGGCGCCGAGCAGCGGGTGGTCGGCCGAGGCGAGGCCGAGACCGGAGGCGTCCAGGGCGGCAGGGGCCGGCTTGGGCCAGTAACGCTCGTGCTGGAAGGCGTAGGTGGGCAGTTCGACGACGCGTGCGCCGGTGCCGGACAGGGGGGCCGCCCAGTCGACGTCGACACCGGCGACGTGCAGTCGGGCGACGCCGCCGAGGACGGACACGGTCTCGTCGCGGTCCTTGCGCAGCGCCGGTACGACGACCGCGTCGGAGTCGGGCAGGGATGCGGCGGCGAGCGCGGACAGCACACCGTCGGGGCCGATCTCCAGGAAAGCGGTGACACCCCGGTCGGCGAGCGCGCGGACCCCGTCGGCGAACCGGACGGCCTCACGGACGTGGCGCACCCAGTAGTCGGCGTGGGTGTGCGTACCCACGGCGGCCACCTCGCCGGTCAGGTTGGAGACGACCGGGATCCGCGGCTCGTCGTACGAGAGCGTCTCCGCGACGGCGCGGAAGTCCTCCAGCATCGGGTCCATCAGCGGCGAGTGGAAGGCGTGGCTCACCCGCAGACGGCTGGTGCGGCGACCCCGCTCGGCAAGCTTCTCCGCGACCGCGAGAGTGGCCCCCTCCTCACCGGAGACGACAACGGAAGTCGGGCCGTTGACCGCCGCCACGGCGACACCCTCGGTGAGCAGCGGCAGCACCTCGTCCTCGGTCGCTTCCACGGCGACCATGGCACCGCCACCCGGCAGCGCCTGCATCAGACCCGCACGCGCGGCGACCAGCCGGCAGGCGTCCTCCAGCGGGAACACCCCCGCCACATGCGCGGCCGCGATCTCGCCGACCGAGTGACCGGCCACGAAGTCCGGGGTGATGCCCCAGGACTCCACCAGGCGGTACAGGGCGACCTCAACCGCGAACAGGGCGGGCTGGGTGAACGCGGTGGCGTTCAGGGCGCTTTCGTCGGTGCCCCACATCACCTCGCGGACGGATGCGTTGAGTTCGTTCTCCAGGAGGGCGGCGACGGAGTCGAACGCCTCGGCGAACACCGGGAAATGGGCGTGAAGTTCACGGCCCATGCCGAGACGCTGGGCGCCCTGCCCGGAGAACAGGAAGGCGGTACGGCGCGGTTCGGCGACACCCCGGGCGACCTCGGTGAGGGTGCCGTCGGCGGCGAGCAGGATGGCCCGGTGCTCGAAGCCGGCGCGGCCGGTGGCCAGGGTGTACGCGGTGTCGAGCGCGGGCAGCGCGTCGGCGGACTCCCGCAGCCGCTCCACCTGGGCGTCGAGCGCGGCCTCGGACTTCGCCGAGACGGGCCAGGCGACCGCGCCGGGCGCCGGCCGGTCGGCAGCCGGCGCGGACACCGGCTCCTCGGGAGGGCCCTCGAGAATGACGTGGGCGTTGGTGCCGCTGATGCCGAACGACGACACACCGGCCCGGCGCGCCCGTCCGGTCTCCGGCCACACGGTCTCCTCGGTGAGCAGCCGGACGGCGCCGAGCGACCAGTCGACGTGCGACGACGGCTCGGTGACGTGCAGAGTGCGCGGGAGCGTGCCCTTGCCCATCGCCATGACCATCTTGACGAGTCCGGCGGCACCGGCGGCGGCCTGGGTGTGCCCGATGTTCGACTTCACCGAGCCGAGCAGCAGCGGCTGCTGCGGATCGCGGTCGCTGCCGTAGGTGGCCAGCAGTGCCTGCGCCTCGATCGGGTCACCGAGCGGGGTGCCGGTGCCATGGGCCTCGACGGCGTCCACGTCACTCGTGTTCAGGCCGGCGTTGGCCAGCGCCTGGCGGATGACGCGCTGCTGGGACGGGCCGTTCGGGGCCGTGAGGCCGTTGGAGGCGCCGTCCTGGTTGACGGCGGAGCCACGCACCACGGCGAGCACGCGGTGTCCCGCGCGGCGGGCGTCGGAGAGGCGCTCCACCACGAACACCGCCGCGCCCTCGGACCAGCCGGTGCCGTCGGCGGAGTCGGAGAACGCCTTGCAGCGGCCGTCCTGGGCGAGACCGCCCATCCGGGAGAACCCGGCGAAGTTGGCCGGGGTGGTCATCACGGTGACACCACCCACCAGCGCCATGCTGCACTCCCCCGACCGCAGCGCCTGCGCGGCGAGGTGCAGGGACACCAGCGACGAGGAGCAGGCCGTGTCGACGGACAGGGCAGGGCCCTCCAGGCCGAGCGCGTAGGAGAGGCGGCCGGAGACCACGCTGACCGCGAGACCGGCGGTGGCGTGGCCCGCGACGTCGTCACGGGACCCCATGACCAGGCTGGAGTAGTCCTGGCCGTTGACGCCCATGAAGACACCCGTACGGCTGCCGCGCAGGCCGGCCGGGTCGACACCGGCGCGCTCGACGGCCTCCCAGGTGACTTCGAGCAGGATGCGCTGCTGCGGGTCCATGGCCAGGGCCTCGCGCGGCGAGATCCCGAAGAACCCGGCGTCGAAGCCGGCGATGTCGCTCAGGAAACCGCCCTTCGCGGACACACCGCCGACGAGCCTCGACGACTCCCACTCGCGGTCGGCGGGGAACCCGGTGATCGCGTCGGTACCGGACGCCAGGAGGTCCCACAGCTCCTCGGGCGATCCGACGCCACCCGGGAAACGGCAGCCCATGCCGACGATGACGACAGGATCGTCGTTCACGTCGGCAGTGCTCTGAGGGGCGGCGAAGACCTCGATGGCATCGGCGCCCAGCAGTTCGTCCAGGAGATGGTCGGCGAGCTGATCGGGCGTCGGGTAGTCGAAGACGAGCGTGGCGGGCAGGGTGAGACCGGTCGCCCTGCCGAGCCGGTTGCGCAGCTCGATCGCGGTCAGCGAGTCGAAGCCGAGACCACGGAATTCGCGGCGGGCGTCCACGGCATCGGCGGAACCGTGCCCGAGCACCGCGGCTGCCTCGGCGCGCACCAGATCGACGACGAACGGCCGACGCTGCTCCTCGGGCAGCACGGCGAGACGCTCGGCCAGTCCGGCACGGGCGACCGCGGCGGTGGCCGCACGGGCCCGGCGTCCGCCGGTGCGGACCAGTCCGCGCAGGATCGCGGGGACGCCGGCGCCGGCGGGCAACGGGCCGCCGCCCGGACCGAGCGGCACCACGAGCGGCTCGTCGGCGAGCATGGCGGCGTCGTACAGGGCCAGGCCCCGCTCGACGGACAGCAGCGGCATCCCGCCGGCGTCACTGATCCGGCGCGCGTCCTGACCGCTCAACTGGCCGGTCATGCCGACGCCCTGCTCCCAGGCACCCCAGGCGAGCGAGGTGGCGGGCAGGCCGAGGGCCCGGCGGTGGGCGGCGAGGGCGTCCAGGAAGGTGTTGCCCGCCGCGTAGTTGGCCTGCCCGGGGCTCCCCATGACACCGGCCGTCGAGGAGTACAGGACGAACGCGGCCAGGTCGAGATCGCGGGTGAGGTCGTGCAGGTGCCAGGCGGCGTCGACCTTCGGCCGCATGACGCTGTCAAGGCGGTCGGGCGTGAGGGAGGCGACGATGCCGTCGTCGAGGACACCCGCCGTGTGCACCACGGCAGTCAGCGGATGCTTGGCCGGAATGGAGGCGAGCAGCCCGGCGAGCGCGTCACGGTCGGCGACGTCACACGCGGCGACCGTGGCCTCGGCACCGAGATCGGCCAGCGCCTGTACGAGGTCGGCTGCACCCGGGGCGTCGGGTCCACGGCGGCTGGTCAGGAGCAGGTGCCTGACGCCGTGCTCGGCGACCAGGTGCCGGGCCAGCTCGGACGCGAGACCACCCGTACCACCGGTCACCAGGACGGTGCCCTCGGGGTCCAGCGGCCGAACGGCGGCGTCACCGGACTCCAGCCGGGCGAGACGGCCGACGCGGACCGTGCCCTCACGGACGACCGCCTGCGGCTCCTCCGCGTCGAACAGCCCTGCCAGCAGCGGCAGTCGGGCCAGCGAGTCGGCCGTGTCGTCGACATCGGCGAGCAGCAGCCGGCCCGGGTTCTCGGACTGGGCGGAGCGCACCAGACCCCACACGGGGGCGGCGGCCAGATCGAGCGGGCCGCGCTCACCGTCGGCGACAGCGCTGCGGGTGACCACGACGAGCCGGGAGGAGGCGAAGGCGGGCTCGGCCAGCCACCGCTGCATCAGAGCGAGCACCTCACGGGCCAACTCATGAGCAGCATCGGGCCGTTGATCGGCATCACCACAGACCGTCAGCACGACCATGTCCGGCACTGCCCCGTCCCGGGCAGCCAACTCCTGGAGTGTCGCAGCCGGGGCGTGCACGCCCGCGACCGCCTCTGAGTCCGCCACGAGCGCGGGCGTCAGGTCGAATGGGTCATCGCCCAGCACCGCCCACGTGGCCGGAGCGGCCGGGGCGGCGACCGTACGAGGCGTCCAGTCCACGCGGAACAACGAGTTGGCGTCGGCGCGACGCGGCGCGGCACCGGCTACGGCGTCCGGGGCGCGCAGCGTCAGCGACTCCACGGAGACGACCGGCTGACCCGCGGGGTCGACCGCCGCGATCTGCACCGCGTCCTCACCGCACGAGACGATCCGCACCCGCAGGGTGCTCGCCCCGTCCGCGTGCAGGGACACGCCCTCCCAGGCGAACGGCAACAGGCTGCTGTCCTCGGACAGGAATACGGTGCCGTGCAGGGCGGCGTGCAGGAGCGCCGGGTGCAGTCCGAAGGCGTCGGCGTCCTCGATGGACTCGGGCAGATCGACCTCGGCGTAGACCGTGTCGTCTTGGCGCCACACGGCACGCAGTCCACGGAAGACCGGGCCGTACTCCAAGCCGTCCGAGGCAAAACGGTCGAACAGCCCCTCGATGTCGACGGCCTCCGCGTCACGCGGCGGCCACACGGTGGTGTCGAAGCCGATGAGGTGTTCACCCGAGCCGATGCGGCCGGTGGCGTGCTGGGTCCACTCGGCGTCGAAGTCCTCGCCTGGCCGGGTGAAGAACCGCAGTTCGCGCGAGCCTGTCCCGTCGGCGGCTCCGACGGAGATCTGCATCTGCACGGCACCCGTGGCGGGCAGCACCAGCGGCGTGTCGATGGCCAGTTCCTCGACCCGGTCGCAGCCGGCCTGGTCGGCGGCGCGCACGGCCAGTTCCAGGAATCCGGTGCCGGGGAAGACGACGGTGCCGCCGACGCTGTGGTCGGCGAGCCACGGGTGGGTGGCGAGCGACAGGGTGCCGGTGAGCAGGAGTTCGTCCGACCCGGCCACCGACATGGCGGCGCCGAGCAGCGGGTGGTCGGCGGAGGCGAGGCCGAGACCGGTAGCGTCGACGGCGGTCGCGGTCGCCTTGGGCCAGTAGCGCTCGTGCTGGAAGGCGTAGGTGGGCAGTTCGGCGGTACGGGCGCCGGTGCCGTCGTGGAACGCCGCCCAGTCGACGGTGACACCGGCCGTGTGCAGCCGGGCCAGCGCGGTGACGGCGCTGTGCTCCTCGGGGCGGTCCTTGCGCAGGAACGGGATGGTGACGGCGGTGGCGGACTGCTGGGCCAGGGCGGCGAGCACGCCGTCGGGGCCGAGTTCGAGCAGGACGTCGGCGCCGGCCTCGGCGAGGGCGCGGACGCCGTCGGCGAACCGGACGGCCTCGCGGACATGACGCACCCAGTACTCCGGGTCGGTCAACTGCCCGTCGGTGGCGACGGTTCCGGTCAGGTTGGAGACGACCGGGATCCGCGGCTCGTCGTACGAGAGCGTCTCCGCGACGGCGCGGAAGTCCTCCAGCATCGGGTCCATCAGCGGCGAGTGGAAGGCGTGGCTCACCCGCAGACGGCTGGTGCGGCGACCCCGCTCGGCAAGCTTCTCCGCGACCGCGAGAGTGGCCCCCTCCTCACCGGAGACGACAACGGAAGTCGGGCCGTTGACCGCCGCCACGGCGACACCCTCGGTGAGCAGCGGCAGCACCTCGTCCTCGGTCGCCTCCACGGCGACCATGGCACCGCCACCCGGCAGCGCCTGCATCAGACCCGCACGCGCGGCGACCAGCCGGCAGGCGTCCTCCAACGAGAACACCCCCGCCACATGCGCGGCCGCGATCTCGCCGACCGAGTGACCGGCCACGAAGTCCGGGGTGATGCCCCAGGACTCCACCAGGCGGTACAGGGCGACCTCAACCGCGAACAGGGCGGGCTGGGTGCACCCCGTCTCGTTCAGCGGGGCTTCCTCGTCGCCCCAGACGATGTCGCCGAGGCTCGCGCCGAGTTCCTCGTCGAGCAGGTCGAGGACGTGGTCCAGGGCTTCGGCGAACACCGGGAAACGGGCGTGGAGTTCACGGCCCATGCCGAGGCGCTGGGCGCCCTGCCCGGAGAACAGGAAGGCGCTGCGGGTGCGGCCGACGGGCTGCCCCTCGTGGGCGTCCGGGGCGGGGTCGCCCGCCAGCCAGGAGGTGAGCGCCTCGCGGCCGGTGGTGCCGTCCGCGTCGGTGACGACGGCGAGCCGGTGCTCCAGGGCCGCGCGGGTGGTGGCCAGCGAGTACGCGGTGTCCAGTGCGCCGGGGGCGCCCGGGGTGTCCAGGTGGACGAGGAGGGCGGCGGCCTGCTCGCGCAGGGCGGCGGCGGAGCGCGCCGACAGGATCCAGGGCAGGACGCCGGCGGTGCGGGGCGCGGCCGGTGCCTCTTCCGGCTGAGCGGCGGGGGTGTCGGGCGCCTGCTCGACGATGACGTGCGCGTTGGTGCCGCTGACGCCGAAGGAGGAGACGCCGGAGCGGCGGGGGCGGTCGGGCGCGGTGGGCCAGGGGCGGTTCTCGGTGAGCAGTTCGACCTTGCCCGCCGTCCAGTCGACGTGGGTGGAGGGCCGGTCGACGTGCAGGGTCCTCGGCAGCACCCCGTTGCGCATCGCCATGACCATCTTCATGATCCCGGCGACGCCGGACGCGGCCTGGGTGTGGCCCATGTTCGACTTGATCGAGCCGAGCAGCAGCGGCTGTTCGCGGTCCTGGCCGTAGGTGGCGAGGATGCTCTGCGCCTCGATGGGGTCGCCGAGCGGGGTGCCGGTGCCGTGCGCCTCGACCGCGTCGACGTCGGCGGGGTTCAGGCCCGCGTTGGAGAGGGCCTGCTTGATGACGCGCTGCTGGGAGGGGCCGTTGGGGGCGGTGAAGCCGTTGGAGGCGCCGTCCTGGTTGACGGCGGAGCCCCGGATGACGGCGAGCACGGGGTGGCCGTTGCGCTGCGCGTCGGACAGACGCTCCAGGACGAGTACGGCCGCGCCCTCGGACCAGCCGGTGCCGTCGGCGGAGTCGGCGAACGCCTTGCAGCGGCCGTCGCCGGCGAGGCCGCCCTGCCGGCTGAACTCGACCAGGGAGCCCGGCGTCGACATCACGTTGACGCCGCCGGCGAGCGCGAGGGTGCACTCGCCGTTGCGCAGCGACTGCACGGCGAGGTGCAGCGCGACCAGCGAGGAGGAGCAGGCGGTGTCGACGGTGATCGCCGGCCCCTCCAGGCCGAAGGTGTACGACAGCCGGCCGGAGACGGCGCTGGCGGCGATGCCGGTGCCGACGTCGCCGGTGGCGTCGTCGAGGGACCGCACCAGCAGGTAGGCGTAGTCCTGCCCGTTGGTGCCGATGAACGTGCCGGTGCGGGTGCCGCGCAGCCCGGTGGCGTCGATGCGGGCGCGCTCGATCGCCTCCCAGGACGTCTCCAGGAGCAGCCGCTGCTGCGGGTCCATGGTGACGGCCTCGCGCGGCGAGATCCCGAAGAAGCCGGGGTCGAAGTCGGCGATCGAGTCGAGGAACCCGCCGCGTTGGCTGACCGAGGTGTCCCGGTCGTCGACGCCGCCGGTGCGCAGCGCCTCCAGGTCCCAGCCGCGGTCGTCCGGGAACTCGGAGATCACGTCGGTGCCGCCGGCGACCATCTCCCACAGGGCCTGCGGGGAGTGGACGCCGCCGGGGAACCGGCAGCCCATGCCGACCACGGCGATCGGCTCCCGGGCCGCGGCCACGATCGTCCGGTTGCGGCGCCGCAGCCGCTCGGTCTCCTTGACCGCGGCGCGCAGTGCCTCGACTACGTTCTCAGCGGGGGCGTTCATCTCTGCTCCATCACTTCGCGCTACAGGTCGGACTGGCCGCCCAGCGCGGCCCGCACCAGGTCTGTCACTGTCATCGAGTCGACGGACTCGTCGTCTTCGTCGTCGCCGGCCCCACCGCCGCGTCCGGCGAGCTGGAGCAGGGGCTCCAGGACGCCGATCTCCCGCAGCCGGTCGAGCGGTACGGAGGCCAGTACGGCCCTGATCTCGGTCTCCTCGTCGGACTCGGCCGGCTCGTCGGGGACGAGCCGGGCGAGGACGAACTCACCCAGTGCCAGCGGCGTCGGGTGGTCGAAGACCAGCGTCGCGGGCAGGCTCAGGCCGGTCGCGGCGCCGAGCTGGTTGCGCAGCTCGACCGCGCCGAGTGAGTCCACTCCGAGGTCGCGGAAGGACCGTTCGGCGCCGACGGCGCCGGTGTCCGGGTAGCCGAGGACCTGCGCGGCACGGGTGCGCACCAGGTCCACGACGGTGTCGAGGCGGCGGGCCGGCGGCATGCCCGCCAGCCGGTCGGCGAGGGTGCCCTCCGGGGACTCGGGCGCCGCGGCGGCGACGGTCTCCCGGTAGCCGGGGAACTCCCGCAGCAGGGCGCTGGGCCGGGTGCCGCCGAAGGCGGCGGCGAACCGGTCGAGGGCGACCTCGGCGACCACCGCGGTCGGTTCCTTGCCGGTGACCAGCCGCAGCAGCGACTCCACGGCGAGGTCCGGGTCCATGGCGGCGACGCCGGCCCGGCGGGCCGCGTCGTCCGCGCCGTGGCCGTCGGCCATGCCGCCGCCGCCCCAGGCGCCCCAGGACACGGAGGTCGCGGGCAGGTTCAGTGCCCGGCGGGTCTCGGCGAGGGCGTCCAGGACCGCGTTGGCGGCCGCGTAGTTGGCCTGGCCGGGGTTGCCGACCGCGGAGGAGGCGGACGAGAACAGGACGAACGCGGCCAGGTCGAGGTCGCGGGTCAGCTCGTCGAGCAGCAGCGCCGAGGTCACCTTCGCGCGGAAGACCCGCTGGTACCGCTCCGGGGTGAGCCGGTCGATGACGCCGTCGTCGAGCACGCCCGCCGCGTGGATCACCGCGGTCAGCGGCCGGTCGGCCGGGATCGCGTCGAGCACCGCGGACAACTGGTCCCGGTCTGAGGCGTCGCAGGCGGCGAGGGTGACGCCGGTGCCGAGCGCCTGGAGTTCGTCGCGCAGGGCGGTGGCGCCGGGCGCCTCGGGGCCGCGGCGGCTCAGCAGCACCAGGTGCTGGACGCCGTCCTTGGCGAGGCGGCGGGCCACATGGGCGCCGAGGGCGCCGGTGCCGCCGGTGATCAGCACGGTGCCGGTCGGGTCCCAGGTGCCGCTCCGCCCGCGGTCCGGGGCCGGCACGAGGCGGCGGGCGAGGACGGCGGAGCCGCGCACGGCGACCTGGTCCTCCCCGTCGAGTCCGGCGAGGACGGCGGCGAGTCCGGCGGCGGCCCGCTCGTCGGCGCGCTCGGGCAGGTCCACCAGGCCGCCCCAGCGGTGCGGGTACTCCAGTGCGGCCACCCGGCCCAGGCCCCACACGGCGGCCTGGAGCGGCCGGCGCGGGCGGTCGGTGCGGTTGGCGGACACGGCGCTGCGGGTGACGCACCACAGCGGGGCCTCGATCCCGGCGTCACCGAGGGCCTGGAGCAGCGTGCCGGTGAGGGCGACGCCCTCGGGCACGTCGCCGTGCACGGTCTCGCGCAGGGCGAGCAGGGAGACGACGCCGGCGAAGCGGGTGCCGTCCGGGGTGGCCTCGCGCAGGGTGGCGGCCATGGCCTCCCGGTCGGCGTCGCCGGTCTCGGCGCGCACCACCCGGGTGCCGAGGGCGTCCAGCGCGGTCGTCACCCACGGGTCCTCGCCGAGGCCCTCGGGGACGACGGCCAGCCAGGTGCCGGTGAGCGGCTTGCGGTGGGCCATCGCCGCGCCGGCCGGACGCTTCCACACGATGCGGTGGCGCCAGCTGTCGAGGCGTGTCTCCTCGGACGTGCGGCGGCGCCAGTCGAGCAGCGCCGGCAGCACCTTGGACAGGGCGTCGCCCTCGACGTCGAGGACGGACTCCAGCGAGCCGAAGTCCTCCTGTGCGACGGCGTCCCAGAAGGCGCTGTCGGTGCCGTCGGCCTCGGCGGCGGACCCGGCGCCCTGCGCGGTGGCGGGCAGGGTGTCCGGCCAGAACCGGCCGCGCTGGAAGGCGTAGGTCGGCAGGTCGAGCCAGGAGCCGGGGGCGGCGTCGAAGAAGGCGTCCCAGCGGGGTCCTGCGGCGTGCGTGTGCAGCCGGCCGAGGGCGGCGACCAGGGTCTCCACCTCATCGCGGTTGCGGCGCTGCGCGGGCACGGCGACGCTGTCCGGTGCGCTCTGCTCGGCGAGCGCGGACAGCACCGCGTCGGGGCCGAGTTCGAGGAAGACGCGGACGCCCCGGCCGGCCAGCGCGGTGACACCGTCGGCGAACCGGACGGTGCCGCGCACGTGGCGCACCCAGTAGTCGGCGCCGCACAGGTCCTCGGCGGCCGCCACGTCGCCGGTCACGTTCGACACGACGGCGATGCGGGGTGCCTCGTAGCGCAGGCTCTCGGCGACCTTGCGGAACTCGGCGAGCATCGGGTCCATCAGCGCCGAGTGGAAGGCGTGGCTGACCTTGATGCGGGTGGTGCGGCGGCCCCGCTCGGCGAGGACGGCGGCCACGGCGAGCACCGCGTCCTCCGCACCGGAGAGCACCACGGACGTGGGCCCGTTGACCGCGGCGATCGACACCGCGTCGGTGAGGTGGGCGGCGACCTCCTTCTCGGTGGCCTCGACCGCGACCATGGCGCCGCCGCGCGGCAGTTCCTGCATCAGGCGGGCCCGGGCGGCGACCAGCCGGCAGGCGTCGTCCAGGGAGAGGACGCCGGCGACGTGGGCGGCGGCGATCTCGCCGACGGAGTGTCCTGCGACGAAGTCCGGCGTCACGCCCCAGGACTCCACCAGGCGGTACAGGGCGACCTCGAAGGCGAACAGCGCGGGCTGGGTGTGCCCGGTGTCGTTCAGGGTCTCCCGGTCGCCGTGCCAGACGATGTCCCGCAGCGAGGCGCCGAGGTGGCCGTCGAGACGGGCGAGGACCGCGTCGAACGCCTCGGCGAACGCCGGGAACCGCTCGTACAGGTCCCGGCCCATGCCGGGCTGCTGGGAGCCCTGTCCGGAGAAGAGCACGGCGTGCTTGCCGGTGCGCTCCACGTGGTGCTCGGCGACGTGCGCGGCGGAGGTGCCTTCCGCGACGGCGGTGAGCCCGGCGAGCAGCGCGTCCCGGTCGGCGGCGGTCACCGCGGCCCGGTGTTCGAAGACGGCGCGGGTGGTGGCCAGGGTGCGGGCCAGGTCGGTGACGGTCTCCTCGGGGTGTCCTGCCACGTGGGCCAGGAGCTTGCGGGCCTGGGCGCGCAGCGCGTTCTGCGAGCGGCCGGACAGCAGGACCGGGACGGGCGAGCCGTCGGCGGCGGGGCGGGCGTTTTGCGCGGGCTGCTTGACGGGCTCCGGCTGCTCCAGGATCAGGTGCGCGTTGGTGCCGCTGGCCCCGAAGGAGGAGACGGCGGCCCGGCGCACCCGCTCGGCCTCGGGCCAGGGGGTCAGCTCGGTGAGCAGGCGCGCGTTGCCCGCGGTCCAGTCGACGTGCGAGGAGGGGTTCTCGGCGTACAGCGAGCGCGGCAGCAGACCGTGCTGCATGGCGAGCACCATCTTGATGACGCCGCCGACACCGGACGCGGCCTGCGTGTGGCCGATGTTGGCCTTGAGGGAGCCGACCAGGACGGGCCGCTCGCGGTCCTGTCCGTAGGTGGCGAGCAGGGCCTGCGCCTCGATCGGGTCGCCGAGCCTGGTGCCGGTGCCGTGCGCCTCGACGGCGTCGACGTCGGCGCTCTCCAGGCGGGCGTTGGCCAGGGCCTGGCGGATGACGCGCTGCTGGGCGGGGCCGCTGGGCGCGGTCAGGCCGTTGGAGGCGCCGTCCTGGTTGATGGCGGACCCGCGCAGCACGGCGAGCACCCGGTGCCCGTTGCGGCGGGCGTCGGACAGGCGCTCGACGACGAGCATGCCGACACCCTCCGACCAGCCGGTGCCGTTGGCCTCTTCGGAGAAGGCGCGGCAGCGGCCGTCGGGCGACAGCGCGCCCTGGGCGCTGAACTCGACGAAGCCGACCGGGGTGGCCATCACGGTGACACCGCCGGCCAGGGCGATGGAGCACTCGCCCGAGCGCACGGCCTGGGCGGCCAGGTGCAGGGCGACCAGGGAGGACGAGCAGGCGGTGTCGACGGACACCGTGGGGCCCTGGATGCCGAAGGTGTAGGCGAGCCGGCCGGACAGGAGGCTGGCGGACTGGGCGGTCTGCCACTGGCCGTACTCGGCGGGCGGCCGGTAGTCGCCGGAGCCGCCGCCGACGAAGACGCCGGTGGTGCCGCTGCCCCGCAGGGTCGCCGGGTCGATGCCGGCCCGCTCCAGGGCCTCCCAGGACGCTTCGAGCAGGATCCGCTGCTGCGGGTCCATCACCATGGCCTCGCGCGGCGAGATGCCGAACAGGCCGGGGTCGAAGTCGGTGGCGTCGTAGAGGAATCCGCCCTGGTCGGTGGCGCTGCGGCCGGGGCCGTCGCCGGCGAGGGCGTCGAGGTCCCAGCCGCGGTCGGTCGGGAAGCCGCCGACGGCGTCGGCCTCGTCGAGGAGGAGCTGCCACAGGTCCTCGGGCGAGGTGACGCCTCCGGGGTAGCGGCAGGCCATGCCGACGATGACGACCGGGTCGTCGCCGGTGGCGACGGGCGCGGCCACCGGGGCGGCGGTGTCCGCGGCGCCGCCGAGGAGTTCGGTGCGCAGGTGGGCGGCGAGCGCCGCGGGGTTGGGGTGGTCGAAGACCAGGGTCGCGGGCAGTGTGGCGCCGGTGGCCGCGGTGAGCTGGTTGCGCAGGTCGACGGCGGTCAGCGAGTCGAAGCCGAGGTCCCGGAAGGGCAGGTCGGGTTCGACGAGCGCGGTGTCCGCGTGGCCGAGGACCAGGGCGGCCTTCTCGCTGACGAGGGCGAGCAGGATGTCGTCCCGGTCGGCGGCGGGCTGCTCCAGGAGCCACTGGCCGTAGCCGCCGGAGGCGGCGGCACCCTCGGTACGGGCGCGGGCCGCGTCGGCGAGGGCGGTCCTGGCCTCGGGCAGGCCGTCGAACAGCGCGGTGGTCCTGGCCTCGTGGTGCGCCGGGGCGAAGGTGTCCCAGCGGACGTCGGCGACGGTGACCGCGGCGGAGCCGTCGGCGACGGCACCGGCGAGGGCGGTCAGGGCGGCGTCGGCGTCCATCACCGGCAGGCCGTTCATCCGCAGATGGGCGGTGGTCGACGGGTCGGCCAGCTCGGCCCAGGCGCCCCAGGAGACGGCCAGCGCGGGCGTCCCGCCGGCGCGCAGGGCGCGGGCGAGGGCGTCCACGTAGGCGCCGCCCGCGGCCTCGTCGGACCGGCCGCGCACGCCCCAGACCCCGGCGATGGAGCCGAAGAGCACGAAGGCGTCCAGGGAGCGGCCCGCGACGGCCTCGGCGAGGGCGTCCACCGGGGCGAGGGCGGCGGCCGGGCCTTCCGCCGGGGTGTCGTCGGCGTACACGACCGCGGTGAGATCGGTCAGACCGTCCAGGAGGGCGGCCGCCGCGTCCCGGTCGCCGGTGTCGCAGGGCGCGACGGTGACCTCGGCGCCGAGCCGGGCGAGTTCGGCCCGCAGTTCCTCGGTGTCGGTGGCGCCGTCGGCGAGCGAGGTGGTCAGCACCAGGCGGGCGGCGCCCTCACGGGCGAGCCAGCGGGCGGCACGGGCGCCCATGGTGCGGGTGCCGCCGACGAGGAGGACGGTGCCGTGCGGGCGCCATCCGGTGTCTCCGGGGGCGACGGCGGTGCGCACGAGGCGGCGGCCGAACAGTCCGGCGGCGCGGACGGCGATCTGGTCCTCGGTGCCGGGCTCGGCCAGGTGGGCGGCGAGCAGGGCCGCGGTGGCGGCGTCGGCGTCGGGTGCGAGGTCGGCGAGGCCGCCGAAGCGCTCGGGGTGCTCAAGCGCGGCGACCCGGCCCATGCCCCACAGGGCGGCCTGGCCGACGGCGGCGGGTGCCTCCCCGCTGACGGAGACGGCGCCGCGGGTGACGCACCACAGCGGGGCGTCGACGCCGGCGGTCCGCAGGGCCTCCAGGACGGCGGCCGGTGCGGCGTCGGGCGCCGGCAGGGTGCCGGTGCCCGCGGCGAGCAGGGAGACCACGAGGGTCCAGCCGGCCGGGTCGACGTCCGCGAGTTCCCGGGCGAGGGCGCCGGGGGTGCCGTCGACGACGAGCGGGTCGGCGCCCAGGGCGGCGACGAGGGCCTCCGCCCAGTCGGCTCCGGCGTGTTCGGCGGGCACGAGGGCCAGGACGCGGCCGGCCGGGGCGGTGTGCGCCGGGGTGCCGAGCGCGGTCCAGCTCTCGTGGTAGCGCCAGTCGCGGGCGGTGGAGCGGGCGTCGTTGCGGCGGCGCCAGGCGGACAGCGCGGGCACCATCGTGGTGACGGTGTCGCCGTCCAGGCCGAGGGAGGCCGTGAGGCTCTCCAGGTCCTCCCGCTCGACGGCGGCCCAGAAGGCGGCGTCGACGGGGTCCGGCGTGCCGGTGGCGCCGGGCGCGGCGGGCTCGGGCCAGTAGCGCTCGCGCTGGAAGGCGTACGTCGGCAGCTCGACGCGGTGCCCACCGGTGCCGGCGAACCAGGCCGTCCAGTCGGGTCCGTTGCCCCGGGTGTGCAGGGTGGCCAGGCCCTCCAGGAGGGTGGTCTCCTCGGCGCGGTCGCGGCGCTGGAGCGGGACGACGGTGGCGGGTGCCTCGTCGGCGGCCGCGTCCAGGGTCTGCTGGGCGGCGGCGGTGAGCCGGCCGTCCGGGCCGACCTCGACGAAGGCGGTGACGCCTGCCTCGCGCAGGGCCCGCACGCCGTCGGCGAACCGGACGGTCTCGCGGACGTGCCGCACCCAGTAGCCGGGGGTGAGGAGTTCGGCTCCGGCGGGGGCGCCGGTCACGGTGGAGACCAGCGGGATGCGGGGCTCGTGGTAGGTGAGGGACTCCGCGACCCGGGCGAACGCGGTGAGCATCGGGTCCATGAGCGGCGAGTGGAAGGCGTGGCTCACCTTGAGCCGGGTGGTCCTGCGGTCCTGCGCCTCGAAGTGCCCGGCGATCGCGGCGACTTCGTCCTCGTCACCGGCGACGACCACCGACGACGGCCCGTTGACCGCGGCGATCGACACCCGCTTCGTCAGAAGCGGGAGCACCTCCTCCTCGGTGGCGCGCACCGCGAGCATCGCACCGCCGCGCGGCAGTTCCTGCATCAGGGAGGCGCGGGCCGCCACCAGCCGGCAGGCGTCCTCCAGCGAGAACACCCCGGCGACGTGCGCCGCGGCGATCTCACCGACGGAGTGGCCGGCGACGTGGTCGGGGGTCAGGCCCCACGACTCCAGGAGGCGGTGGAGGGCGACCTCGAAGGCGAACAGCGCGGGCTGGGTCCAGCCGGTCTGGTCCAGGAGCCCGGCCTCGGGCGTGTCCGGCGCGGCGAACAGGGCCTCCCGCAGCGAGAAGTCCAGCACGGTGTCGAACTGCGCGAGGACCGTGTCCAGAGCGTCGGCGAACGCCGGGAACCGCTCGTACAGTTCGCGGCCCATCAGGGCGCGCTGGGCGCCCTGGCCGGAGAACAGGAAGGCGGTGCGGCCGGGGGTGCGGGACGCGACCGCGCGGGCCGTCTCGCGCACCCCGTCGGGACCCGCGAGCAGCACGGCGCGGTGCGGGAAGAGGGTGCGGTCGGTGGCCAGGGAGCGGCCGACGTCCAGCGGGGACAGCTCCGGGTGGGCGGCGGCGTACGCGGTGAGCCGGTCGATCTGGTCCTTCAGCGCCTCGCGGCTGCGGCCGGAGACGATCCACGGGACGGTGGTGACGTCGGCGGCGGGGGCGGGTTCGTCGGCGGGGGCGGGCTCGACGGTGGGAGCCTGCTCCACGATGACGTGCGCGTTGGTGCCGCTGACGCCGAAGGCGGAGACACCGGCGCGCCTCGGCCTTCCGGTCCCGGGCCAGTCGCGTTCCTCGGTGAGCAGCGCCACGGCGCCGCTGCTCCAGTCGACGTGGCTGGTGGGGCTGGTGACGTGCAGGGTGCGCGGCAGGGTGCCGTGCTGGATCGCCAGCAGCATCTTGATGACGCCGGCGACGCCCGCGGCGGCCTGGGTGTGGCCGATGTTCGACTTGACGGTGCCGAGGAGCAGCGGCTGCTCGGCGTCGCGGTCCCGGCCGTAGGTGTTCAGCAGGGCCTGCGCCTCGATCGGGTCGCCGAGGGTGGTGCCGGTGCCGTGCGCCTCGACCGCGTCGATGTCGGACGGCGCGAGGCGGGCGTCGGCGAGGGCCTGGCGGATGACGCGCTGCTGGGAGGGGCCGTTGGGGGCGGTCAGTCCGTTGGAGGCGCCGTCCTGGTTGACGGCGGTGCCGCGGATGATGCCGCGGACCTCGTGGCCGTTGCGGATCGCGTCGGAGAGCCGTTCCAGGACCAGGATGCCGACGCCCTCGGACCAGGCGGTGCCGTCGGCGTCGTCGGAGAACGGCTTGCAGTGGCCGTCGGGGGCCAGGCCGCCCTGGGTGCTGAACTCGACGAACGAGTCGGGGGTCGACATCACCGAGACGCCACCCGCGACGACGAGGTCGCACTCGCCGGCGCTCAGCGCGCGGCCCGCCCAGTGCAGGGCGACCAGCGAGGAGGAGCAGGCGGTGTCGACGGTGACCGCCGGGCCCTCCAGGCCGAGGGCGTAGGAGAGGCGGCCCGACATGACGCTGGCGGTGTTGCCGGTGGCGACGTACCCGGCGACGTCCGAGGTCGAGCGGCGCAGCAGGTTCGGGTAGTCCTGGCCGTTGGTGCCGACGAAGACACCGGTGGTGGAGCCGCGCAGCGCGGCCGGGTCGATGCCGGCCCGCTCCAGGGCCTCCCAGGTGGTTTCGAGCAGCAGCCGCTGCTGCGGGTCCATGGCGAGCGCCTCGCGGGGCGAGATGCCGAAGAAGCGGGCGTCGAAGTCGGCGACCTGGGCGAGGAATCCGCCGTGCAGCGTGTCGGAGGCGCCTGCGCCGAGGGCCGCCATGTCCCAGTTGCGGTCGTCGGGGAAGCGGGTGATGCCGTCGCGGCCCTCTGTCAGGAGCCGCCACAGCTCCTCGGGCGTGGTGACGCCGCCGGGGAAGCGGCAGGCGAGGCCGACGACCGCGATCGGGTCGTCGTCGACGGCCCGGGTGGCGGCGGTGTGGGCGTTGGACTCCGGGAGGGTGCCGAGGAGTTCGGCGAGCAGGAAGTCCGCCATCTCGCGCGGCGTGGGGTGGTCGTAGACGAGGGAGGCGGGCAGGCTCAGGCCGGTGAGGGCGTTGAGCGCGTTGCGCAGCTCCAGGACGGTGAGCGAGTCGAAGCCGAGGTCACGGAAGGCCAGGTCGTCGTCGACGGTGCGGGCGTCGGTGTGGCCGAGGACGGCCGCCACCTGGGTGCGCAGCACGTCGAGGACGTGTCCGGGGCGCTCCTCGGCGGGCAGCTCGGCCAGTTGCCGGCGCAGGCCGGACCCGGTGGTGCCGGTCGCCGCGGGGGTGGTGGCGCCGGCCGTCTCCGGGAGGTCGGCGACGAGCGGCAGCGGGCGGGCCGACGCGAAGGCGCGCAGGAAGCGTTCCCAGTCGATGTCGGCGACGGCGACGGTGGAGTCGCCGTTGTCGACGGCGCGCAGCAGCGCGGCGACGCCGGAGGCGGGGTCGAGCGGTTCGAATCCGCCGCGGCGGACCCGGGCGGCGATCTCGGCGGCGTC
This sequence comes from Streptomyces sp. NPDC014889, assembly GCF_043081205.1. NCBI lineage: Bacteria > Bacillati > Actinomycetota > Actinomycetes > Kitasatosporales > Streptomycetaceae > Streptomyces > Streptomyces sp. NPDC014889. The sequence continues at coordinate 146,635 of NZ_JBIBWH010000005.1, read as the reverse complement.
GGCGACCATGCCGGAGCCGGCCCAGGGGCCCCAGGCCACGGACAGGGCGGGCAGGCCCTGGGCGCGGCGCTGCTCGGCGAGGGCGTCGAGCTGGGCGTTGGCGGCGGCGTAGTTGCCCTGTCCGGCGGCGCCGATGAGGCCGGCGGTCGAGGAGAACAGGACGAACGCGGCGAGGTCGTGGCCGGCGGTGAGGTCGTGCAGATGGCGGGCGGCGACCGTCTTGGCGTGCAGGACGGTGGCGAAGCTCGCCGGGGTCAGCTCGTCCACCACGTGGTCGTCGACGACGCCCGCGGTGTGGAAGACGGCGGTGAGCGGCGCGTCCTCGGGCACCTCCGCGAGGAGCGCGGCGAGCGCGTCGCGGTCGGCGGCGTCGCACGCGGCGATCGTGACGCGGGCGCCCAGCTCCTCCAGTTCGGTACGGAGTTCGGCGGCGCCGGGGGCGTCGGGGCCGCGGCGGCTGGTGAGCAGCAGGTGGGCGGCGCCGTCGCGGGCGAGGCGGCGGGCGAGGTGTCCGCCGATGCCGCCGGTGCCGCCGGTGATCAGGACGGTGCCGGCCGCCGGGTCGAAGGCGGGGCGGACGGTGTCGGCGGCGGGGCTGTGGGCCAGCCGGCGCAGGAAGACTCCGCCGGCGCGGACGGCGACGGCGTCCTCGCCGTCGGCGGCGGCCAGGATGCCGCGCAGCCGTCGGGCGGCCTGGGTGTCGAGGTCGTCCGGGAGGTCGACGCTGCCGCCGACGCGGGCGGGCAGTTCGAGGGCGGCGGCCCGGAACAGGCCCCACACGGCGGCTTGTTCGGGTGCCGTGACCTGCTCGGAGCGGCCGACGGCGACGGCTCCCCCGGTGATGTTCCACAGCGGGGCGTCGATGCGGGCGTCGCCGAGCGCCTGGAGGGCGGTGGCGGTGAGGGTGAGCGCGGCGGGGGCGCCGGGGTGTCCGGCGTCGCCGGGCGCGAGCGCCAGCAGCGAGAGCACGCCCTGGAAGGTGTCGCCGTCGGCGGCCTCGGTGAGCCGGGCGGCGAGGGCGGCGCGGTCGGTGCCGGTGACCTCCACGCGGACGGTGGCGGTGGCGAGGGCGGCCTCGACGTCCGCGGCCCAGGCGGCGGTGGCGTCGTCGCGGTGCTCGGCCGGTACCAGGACGAGCCAGCGTCCGGTGGGCGCGGCGGTGGGGGCGCCGCCGCGTGGCTTCCAGGTGACGCGGTAGCGCCAGGAGTCGAGCGCGGACTGTTCGCCGCGGCGCCGCCGCCAGGCGGTGAGCGCCGGGACCATCGCGGTGACGGTCGTGTCGTCCAGGCCGAGGGAGGCGGCGAGGGAGGCGACGTCGGCGTGTTCCACCGCGGCCCAGAACTCGGCGTCCAGTGCGGAGCCGGGGGTGGCGACGGTGGTGCCGGCCGCGGTGGTGTCGGGCCAGTACCGCTCGCGCTGGAACGCGTAGGTGGGCAGGGCCACGCGGCGGGCGCCGCTGCCCTCGAACCAGGCGGTCCAGTCGACGTCGAAGCCATGGGCGTGGGCCGCGGCGACGGCGGTGACGAGGGCCTGCTCCTCCGGGCGGTCGCCGCGCAGCGTGGGCAGCAGCGCCGTGCGGGAGGCGTCGGTGAGGCTCTCGCGGGCCATGCCGCTGAGCACACCGTCGGGGCCGAGCTCCAGGAAGGTCTGGACGCCGCCCTGGGTGGACAGCCAGCCGACGCCGTCGGCGAAGCGGACGGCGGAGCGGACGTGGGAGACCCAGTAGTCGGCGCCGCACACCTGCTCGGGCGTGGCGAGGGTGCCGGTCACGTTGGAGACGAACGGGATCGTCGGCGCGTGGTACGTGAGGGTACGGGCCACGGCGGCGAAGTCGTCCAGCATGGGGTCCATGAGCGGCGAGTGGAAGGCGTGGCTCACCCGCAGACGCCTGGTGCGGCGCCCCTGTTCGGCGAAGTGCGCGGCGACGGCGAGCACGGGCTCCTCCTCGCCGGCGACGACGACGGACCGTGGCCCGTTGACGGCGGCCACGGAGACCCGGTCGGCGAGGCCCTCCAGGTGCGGCAGCACCTCGTCCTCGGCGGCCTGAAGGGCGACCATCGCGCCGCCCTCGGGCAGCGCCTGCATGAGCCGGCCGCGGGCGGCCACGAGGGCGCACGCGTCGTCGAGGTCGAGGACGCCGGCGACGTGCGCGGCGGCGATCTCGCCGACGGAGTGGCCGGCCAGGTAGTCGGGGGTGATGCCCCACGACTCCAGCAGCCGGAACAGCGCCACCTCGAGGGCGAACAGCGCGGGCTGCGCGTAGCCGGTGCGGTGGAGCAGGGCGGCGCCCTCGGTGCCCTCGGCGGCAAACAGGACGTCGCGCAGGGGGCGTTCGGTGGTGCCGTCGATCCGGGCGAGGACCGCGTCCAGGGCGTCGGCGAACACCGGGTGGCGCTCGTACAGTTCGCGGCCCATGCCGGGGCGCTGGCTGCCCTGTCCGGTGAACAGGAAGGCGGTGCGTCCGCGGCCGGTGCGGCCCTGCACGAGTCCGGCGCCGGGCAGTCCGTCGCGCAGCGCGGTCAGGCCGCGCACCAGTCCTTCGTGGTGGTCGGCGACGACCGCGGCACGGTGCTCCAGGGCGGCGCGGGACGTGGCGAGGGAGAACGCCAGGTCGGTCGGGTGGATGCCGGGGCGCTCGGCCAGCAGGTCGAGCAGGGCTCCGGCCTGGGCGCGCAGGGCGGCCTCGCCGCGTCCGGAGACGAGGACGGGCACGAGGGCGTCCCGCGGCGCTGGGGTGGCCGGGGCGTCGGCGGCGGGGGCCTGCTCCAGGACGGTGTGGGCGTTGGTGCCGCTGAGGCCGAAGGACGACACGGCGGCGCGGCGCGGACGGCCGGTCTCGGGCCACTCGGTGCGCTCGGTGAGCAACTGGATGGCGCCGGAGGACCAGTCGACGTGGGTGGACGGCTCGTCGATGTGCAGCGACTTGGGTACGACGCCCTCGTTGAGGGCGTGGACCAGCTTGATGACGCTGGCGACGCCGGAGGCCATCTGGGTGTGGCCGATGTTGGACTTCACCGAGCCGAGCAGCACGGGCCGCTCGGGGTCGCGGTCCCTGCCGTAGGTGGCGAACAGGGCCTGCGCCTCGATGGGGTCGCCGAGGGAGGTGCCGGTGCCGTGGCCCTCCAGGACGTCGATGTCGTCCGCCTCGACGCCCGCGTTGGCGAGGGCCTGGCGGATGACGCGCTGCTGGGAGGGGCCGTTGGGGGCGGTCAGGCCGTTGGAGGCGCCGTCCTGGTTGATGGCGGAGCCGCGGATGACGGCGAGGACCTCGTGGCCGTTGCGGCGGGCGTCGGAGAGCCGTTCCAGCAGGATCAGGCCGACGCCCTCGGCGAGGGTCATGCCGTCGGCGCCCTCGGCGTACGCCTTGCAGCGGCCGTCCTCGGCAAGGGCCCGCTGGCGGCTGAAGCCGACGAACGACATGGGGGTGGACATGATGCTGGCGCCGCCGGCGAGGGCGAGGGAGCTCTCGCCGTTGCGCAGCGACTGGCAGGCCAGGTGGATCGCGACCAGCGAGGACGAGCACGCGGTGTCGAGGGTGACGGCCGGGCCCTCGAAGCCGAACAGGTAGGAGACGCGGCCGGAGAGCACGCTGGGGAGCGAGCCGGTGATCATGTGGCCTTCGGAGCCCTCGCTGCCGGGCACGGCGGCGCCGTAGTCCTGATAGCTGGCGCCGATGAAGGTGCCGGTGAGGCTGCCGCGCTGGGCGAGGGGGTCAATGCCGGCGTGCTCGAAGACCTCCCAGGCCGTCTCGAGGAGGAGGCGCTGCTGCGGGTCCATCGACAGGGCCTCGCGCGGCGAGATGCCGAAGAAGCCGGGGTCGAAGTCGGCGACGTCGCGCAGGAAGCCGCCCTGCACCGAGTAGGTGCGGCCGGACGCGTCCGGGTCGGGGTCGTAGAGGGCCTCGGCGTCCCAGCCGCGGTCGGCCGGGAAGACGGAGATCGCGTCGACCTCGTCCAGCGCGACCCGCCACAGCTCCTCGGCGGAGGTGACGCCGCCGGGGTAGCGGCAGCTCATGCCGACGATGGCGATCGGGTCGTCGTCGACGGGCGTACCGGCGGTGACGGCGACGGCGCCCGCGGAGTGGACGTCGGCCAGTTCGGAGTGGAGGAAGCCGGCCAGGGCGGCCGGGTTCGGGTAGTCGAAGACCATCGTGGACGGCAGCGTCAGCCCGGTGACGGACGCGAGCCGGTTGCGCAGTCCGACGGCGGTCAGCGAGTCGAAGCCGATGTCGCGGAAGGCGCGCTGGTCGGTGAGGTCCTCGGCGGAGGCCAGGCCGAGCACGGAGGCGGCCTCGGTGCGGACGGTCTCCAGCAGCTTGCGGTGCTGCTCGGCGGCGGGCAGGGCCAGCAGCGCGGCGGCGAACTCGCCCTGGGCGGCGGTCCCGGCGCTCTGCGCCGCGGCGGCGGTGAGCCGCTGCACCTCGGGGACCTCGTCGAACAGCGGGGTGGGCCGGGCCGAGGTGTAGACGGGGTGGTACGTCTCCCAGTCGACGTCGGCGACCGCGATGACGTGCTCGTCGTCGTCGAGGGCCCGCTTGAGGCCGCTCAGCGCGAGCTGCGGGTCCATGAACTCCAGGCCGCTGCGGCGGATCATCTGCGGGTCGACGCGGCCGAGTTGGAGGTCGTCGGCCCAGATGCCCCAGGACAGCGACATGGCGCTCAGGCCGCGGGCGCGCCGGTGCTCGGCGAGGGCGGCCAGATAGGCGTTGCCCGCGACGTACGCGGCGTGCGCGCCGCTGCCCCACATTCCGGCGGTGGAGGAGTACAGGACGAAGTCGTCCAGCTCCTCGTCGTCGAGGAGTTCGTCGAGTATCCGCGCGCCGGTGACCTTGGCGGCGAGGACGCGGTCGAAGTCGTCGAGGGTGGTGGCGTCGAGGGTGTGCAGTTCGATGGTGGCCGCGGTGTGCACGACCGTGCGGACGGTGCGGCCCTCGGCCTTCAGCCCTTCGAGGAGGGCGGCGACCGCGTCGCGGTCGGTGATGTCGCAGGCGGCGAGTGTCGTCTCGGTGCCGTGTTCCTCCAGCTCGGCGCGGAGTTCGGCGGCGCCGGGCGCCTCGGGGCCGCGGCGGCTGACCAGGACCAGGTGCTCGGCGCCCTGCTCCGCGAGCCAGCGCGCCAGGTGCGGCGCGAGGGTGCCGGAGCCGCCGGTGACGAGGGTGGTGCCGCGGGGCTTCCAGTCGCGGGCGGAGCCGTCGGGGGCGGCGTCGGCGCGGACGATACGGCGGGTGAAGACGCCGGAGGAGCGCAGGGCGATCTGGTCGTCGTCGCCGAGCGCGCCGGCGAGGACGGCCGCGAGCCGCCGGCCCGCGCGGGCGTCGAGCGTCTCGGGCAGGTCGACGACACCGCCCCAGCGTCCCGGGCACTCCAGCGCGGCGGTCCAGCCGATGCCGGTGACCTGGGCCTGGACGGGCGCGGTGACCCTGTCGGAGCGGCCGGTGGAGACGGCGCCGCGGGTCAGCGCCCACAGCGGGGTCTCGACGCCGGCGTCGCCGAGCGCCTGGACGAGGGCGACGGTGAGGGCGACCCCGAGGACGAGTCCGGTGCCGGGGACGGCGCCGGTCCGCTCCGCTCCGGCGAGGACGGAGACGATGCCGGTGAGACCCTCGGTGTCGGTGAGGCGCTCACGCAGGACCGTGCGGTCGGTGCAGCTCTCGTCGAGGACGAGACGGCGCACCTCGGCGCCGCCCGCCTCCAGCGCCCCCGCGACGTCGGTGTCGTCGACGCCGTCCGCGGACACCAGCAGCCAGGTGCCGTCGAGGGTGCGCTGCGGGAGCTTGGTGACGGGCTTCCAGGTGACGCGGTAGCGCCAGGAGTCGACGGTGGAGCGTTCACGGCGGGCCCGGCGCCAGGAGGACAGCGCGGGCAGCACGGCGGCGACGGAGTCCTCGTCGGTGCCGAGTGCCGCGGTCAGGGCGGAGACGTCCCCGTCCTCGACGGCGGTCCAGAACGCGGCGTCCTCGGGGTCGGCCGCGGTGACGGCCTCCTGGACGGCCGGGACGACCCACAGGTTCTCGTGCTGGAAGGCGTACGTGGGCAGGTCGACGCGGGACGCACCGGTCCCCTCGAACACGGCGGCCCAGTCGACGTGCACGCCGCGGACGAACACCTCGGCGGCGGACAGCAGGAAGCGGTCGAGACCGCCGTTGTCGCGGCGCAGGGTGCCGGAGGCGACACCGGCCACCCCGGCGTCGTCGATCATGTCCTGGACGGACATCGACAGCACCGGGTGGGAGCTGACCTCGACGAAGGCGCGGTGCTCGGCGGCGATCAGGTCCCGGATGGCGTCCGCGAAGAGCACGCGCCCGCGCAGGCTGCGGTACCAGTAGCCGGCGTCCATGGCGGTGGTGTCGAGCCAGTCGCCGGTGACGGTGGAGAAGAACGGGATCTCCGACGCCCTCGGAGCAACCTCCGCCAGCAGTTCGAGGATCTCGTCGTGGAGGTCCTCGACGTGATGGGAGTGCGAGGCGTAGTCCACGGCGATCCGGCGGGCCCGGATCTCCTCGGTGGTGAGCTGCGCGTGCAGCTCGTCCAGGGCCTCCGGCTCGCCCGCGACGACGGAGGAGCGGGGGCCGTTCTCGGCGGCGACGGACACCCGCCCGCCGAACGCCTCTAGCCGGGCCTCCACGTCGGCGACCGGCAGGGCCACCGACATCATGCCGCCCCGGCCGGCCAGGCTGCGGCCGATGGCCTGGCTGCGCAGCGCCACCACCCGGGCGCCGTCACGCAGCGACAGCGCACCGGACACCACGGCGGCGGCGATCTCGCCCTGCGAGTGACCGACCACCGCGTCCGGCTCGACCCCCTGCGCACGCCACACCGCGGCCAGGGACACCATCACGGCGAACGACGCGGGCTGCACGACGTCGACGCGCTCCAGCGTCGGCGCACCCTCCACGCCCCGCAGGACGTCGATGAGGTTCCAGTCGGTGAACTCGGCGAGCGCGGCGGCGCACTCGGCGATCCGCTCGGCGAACACCGGAGACTCGTCCAGGAGTTGCGCGCCCATGCCCACCCACTGGGAACCCTGGCCGGGGAACACGAAGACCGTACGGCCCTCGACGTCGGCGACACCGCGGGCGACGACGCCCGAGGGCCCGTCGGCGGCGACGGCGCGCAGCGCCTCCAGCGGGTCGGCGCCGGCGGGCGGCACGACCACGGCACGGTGCTCGAAGAGAGCGCGGGAGGTGGCGAGGGACAGGCCGATGTCTATCGGACGGGCCGCCGGGACGGCGGTCACGAGGTGGGTGAGGAGACGGTCGGCCTGCTCGCGCAGCGCGGCGGCGCCGCGGGCGGACAGGACCCACGGCACGACGCCGGCGGCGACCGGCACGGGCGCCACGGCGGGCCGCTCGTCCTCGGCGTCGGGCGCCTCGGTCTCCTGCTCCAGGATGACGTGGGCGTTCGTACCACTGATGCCGAACGAGGACACGGCGGCCCGGCGCGGACGGCCGGTCTCGGGCCAGTCGGTGTTCTCGCCGAGCAGCCGCACGGTGCCGGGGGCCCAGTCGACGTGGCTGGAGGGCTCGTCGGCGTGCAGGGTCCGCGGCATCACACCGTGGCGCAGCGCCATGACCATCTTGATGATGCTCGCGACACCGGCGGCGGACTGGGTGTGCCCGATGTTCGACTTCACCGAGCCGAGCAGCAGCGCGGTCTCGGGCGTACGGGTGCGGCCGTAGGTGGCGAACAGGGCCTGCGCCTCGATCGGGTCGCCGAGCGGGGTGCCGGTGCCGTGCGCCTCCAGGAGGTCGATCTCCCCGGGGGCGACGCGGGCGTTGGCGAGGGCCTGGCGGATGACGCGCTGCTGGGAGGGGCCGTTGGGGGCGCTGAGGCCGTTGGAGGCGCCGTCCTGGTTGATGGCGGAGCCGCGGATGACGGCGAGCACCGGGTGGCCGTTGCGGCGGGCGTCCGAGAGCCGCTCGACGAGGACGATGCCGACGCCCTCGGCGAGGGTCATGCCGTCGGCGCCCTCGGAGAACGCCTTGCAGCGGCCGTCCTGGGCGAGGGCCCGCTGCCTGCTGAACGCCACGAACGCGTTGGGGGTGGTCATGACGGTGGCGCCGCCCGCGACCGCGAGGTTGCTCTCGCCGTTGCGCAGCGCCTGGCAGGCCAGGTGCAGCGCGACCAGCGAGGACGAGCAGGCGGTGTCGACGGTGACCGCCGGGCCCTCAAGGCCGAAGACGTAGGCGAGGCGGCCGGAGAGCACGCTGGGGCTGGTGCCGGTGACCAGGTGGCCCTCGGCGCCGTCGCCGGCGCCCATTCCGTACTCCTGGTAGCTGGAGCCGATGAACGTGCCGGTCAGGCTCCCGCGGAGGGTGTCGGGGGTGAGTCCGGCGCGCTCGAACGCCTCCCAGGTGGTCTCCAGGAGGAGCCGCTGCTGCGGGTCCATGACGAGCGCCTCGCGGGGCGAGATGCCGAAGAACATGGGGTCGAACTCGTCGGCCTCGTGCAGGAAGCCGCCCTGCGTGGAGTAGGTCGTGCCCGGGTGGTCGGGGTCCGGGTCGTAGAGCCCGGCGGTGTTCCAGCCGCGGTTGACGGGGAAGTCGGTGATCGCGTCGGTGCCGGAGAGCACCAGGTCCCACAGTTGCTCCGGGGAGCTGACGCCGCCCGGGTAGCGGCAGCTCATGCCGATGATGGCGATGGGCTCGTCGTCGGCGGCGCCGGTGGCGACGGGGCCCGCGACCTCCAGTACGGAGCCGACCATCTCGGCCCGCAGGTACTGGGCCAGCTCCAGCGGGGTCGGGTAGTCGAACACCATGGTGCTCGGCAGGGAGAGGCCGGTGGCGGCGCCGAGGTGCTTGCGCAGTTCGACGGCGGTCAGCGAGTCGAAGCCGATGTCGCGGAAGGCACGGCCCTCCGGCACGGCGTCGGCGGAGGCGTGACCGAGCACGGTCGCCGCCTCGGCGCGCACCAGCTCGGTGAGCAGGCGCAGCTGCTCCGGCTCGGACAGCGAGCGGACCCGCTGGACGATCTCGGAGGCGTCGCCGGTGTCGGCGGGGGTGTGCTCGGCGGCCAGGGCGCGGACCTCGGGCAGGTCGCCGATGAGGGCGCTGGGCCTGGCGGAGGTGAACAGCGGGGCGTAGCGGGTCCAGTCGACGTCCGCGACGGCGACGGCGACGTCCTGGCGGAGGACGGCGCGGCGCATCTCGGCGAGGGCGGGCGCGGGGTCGAGCAGGCCGAGGCCCTGGCGTCGCAGGGTGCCGGAGACGGCGTCGTCGGCGGCCATGCCGGTGCCGCCCCACGGACCCCAGGCGATGGAGGTCGCGGCGAGGCCGCGGGCGCGGCGGGCCAGGGCGAGGGCGTCGAGATAGGCGTTGGCGGCGCCGTAGGCGCTCTGGTCGCCGCTGCCCCAGACGCCGGCGATGGAGCCGAACAGGACGAAGAAGTCCAGCTCGCGGTCGCCGAGGAGGTCGTCGAGGTGGGCGGCGCCCGCCAGCTTCGCGGCGGTGAGGCCGGCGAACTCGGCGGGAGTCAGCGCGTCCAGCGGGCCGTAGTGGCCGACGCCCGCGGTGTGCACGACACCGGTGAGGGGCTGGTCGGCGGGCAGACCGTCCAGAACGGCGGCGAGGGCGTCGCGGTCGGCGACGTCGCAGGCCACGATCGAGACGCTCGCGCCCGACTGCTCCAGTTCGGCGCGGAGTTCGGCGGCGCCGGGGGCGTCGGGGCCGCGGCGGCTGGTGAGGACGAGGTGGTCCGCGCCGGAGCGGGCCAGCCAGCGGGCGGTCTCGGCGCCGAGACCGCCGGTGCCACCGGTGATCAGGACGCTTCCGGATGCGGTGAACTGCTCGGCGGACGGCAGCTCGTCGACGGTGTGGCGGACCAGGCGGCGGCCGTGCACACCGGTGGCGCGCAGGGCGACCTGGTCCTCGCCGTCGGGGGCGTCCTTGACCGCGAGGACCTCGGCGAGGCGCTGTCCGGCGCCGCGGTCGAAGTCGGCCGGGAGGTCGACGAGGCCGCCCCACAGGCGGGGGTGCTCCAGGGCGACACCGCGGCCCATGCCCCAGGCGGTGGCCTGGGCGGGGCGGGTGACCGGGTCGGCGGGGCCGGTGGAGACGGCGCCGCGGGTGGCGGTCCACAGCCGGCCCCGGGCGCCGGTGTCGGCGAGGGCCTGGACGAGGGCGATGGTCAGGGCGAGGCCCTGGGTGAAGCCGGCGGGGCCGTCGGTGGGGCGCTCGTCGAGCGGCAGCACGGACAGCACATGGGCGGTGGTGTCGACGTCCTCGGTGCCGGCGAGGCGGGCGCCGAGGACGGCCCGGTCGGCGCAGTCGGCGTCCAGGACGAGGCGGCGGACGCGGGCGCCGTGCGCGCCGAGCGCCTCGGCCAGGCCGTCGAGGAGCTCGGTCTCGTCGTCGGCGGTGGCGTCGGAGGCGACGAGCAGCCAGGTGCCGTCGAGGACGGGCGCGGCGGGCTTGCGCAGCCGCGTCCACTCGACGCGGTAGCGCAGCGTGTCGAGGAGCGCCTTCTCCTGGTTGCCGCGGCGCCAGGAGCTGAGCGCGGGCAGCAGGGAGTCGAGCGGGGTGAGGCTGTCCTCGTCGAGGCCGAGGACGGCGGCGAGTTCGGCGGCGTCGCCGCGCTCGACGGCGGCCCACAGCTTCTGGTCGGCCACATCGCCCGCCGGGGAGGAGGGCGTGGCGGAGGGCAGTTGCGGCCAGTAGTGGGCGTGCTGGAAGGCGTAGGTGGGCAAGTCGGTGCGGCGGGCGCCGGTGCCGGCGAGGTACGCGGTCCAGTCGAGGTCGACGCCGTGGATCTGGAGGCGGGCCGCGGCGGTGGCGGCGGCGCTCTCCTCGGGGCGGTCGCCGCGCAGCAGCGGGACGAGCACGGTGTCGTGCTCGTCGCGGTCGTCGCCGAGGGTGTCCTCGGCCATGGCGGTCAGCAGTCCGTCGGGGCCGAGTTCGAGGAAGAGGGTGGCGCCGGCGTCGCGCAGGGTGCGGACGCAGTCGGCGAACCGTACGGCCTCGCGGACATGGCGCACCCAGTAGTCGGCGGTGCGCACCTCGGCCTCGTCGGCCCTGCGGCCCGTCAGGTCGGAGACCAGCGGGATGCGGGGAGCGGCGTAGGACAGTGTCTCGGCGACCGTGCGGAACGCGTCGAGCATGGCGTCCATGTGCGGCGAGTGGAAGGCATGGCTCACCCGCAGACGCTTGGTGCGGCGCCCTCGGCCGGAGAACTCGGCGGCGAGTTCCACGGCGGCGTCCTCGTCGCCGGAGACGACCACGGAGGCCGGGCCGTTGACGGCGGCGACGGACAGGCCCTCGCCGAGCAGCGGGGCGACCTCGTCCTCGGTGGCCTGGACGGCGATCATGGCGCCGCCGGCCGGCAGCGCCTCCATGAGGGTGGCGCGGGCGGCGACCAGACGGGCGGCGTCCTGAAGGGTGAACACCCCGGCGACGTGCGCGGCGGCGATCTCACCGATGGAGTGACCGGTGACGAAGTCGGCGCGGACGCCCCAGCTCTCGACGAGGCGGTAGAGGGCGACCTCAACGGCGAACAGCGCGGGCTGGGTCCAGCCGGTGCGGTCGAGCAGGGCGGCCTCGTCGGTGCCCTCGGCGGCGAACACGACCTCGCGCAGCGGCCGGTCGAGCAGCGGGTCGAGGGCGGCGCACACCTCGTCGAACGCGGCGGCGAACCGGGGCTGGGTCTCGTACAGTTCACGGCCCATGGCGGCGCGCTGGCTGCCCTGGCCGGAGAACATCACGGCGACCCGGGCACGCCCGGCGGCCTCGCCCTCGACGACGGCCGGGTCGGGACGGCCGGCGGCGAGGGCGCCGAGGGAGGCGAGCAGTCCCTCGCGGTCCCGCGCGATCACCGCGGCACGGCGCTCGAAGCGGGACCGGGTGGTGGCCAGGGAGTGGCCGAGGTCGGCGAGGGACGGCTCGGGGTGGCTCTGGAGGTGGGTGAGCAGGCGGGCGGCCTGGGCGCGCAGGGCGTCGCGGGTGCGGCCGGACAGCAGCAGCGGTACGGCTCCCGGGGTGCGCTCGGGGGCGGCCGGGGCGGGCGCGGTGAGGGCGGGCGCCTGCTCCAGGACGGTGTGGACGTTGGTGCCGCTGATGCCGAAGGAGGAGACGGCGGCGCGACGCGGACGGCCGGTCTCCGGCCAGGCGGTCTGCTCGGTGAGCAGCTCGACCGCGCCTTCCGTCCAGTCCACGTGGGACGACGGCGCGTCCACGTGCAAGGTCTGCGGGAGCACCCCGTGCCGCATCGCCATGACCATCTTGATGACACCCGCGACACCGGCCGCGGCCTGCGTGTGACCGATGTTCGACTTCACCGAACCCAGCAGCAGCGGCTGCTCCGGATCACGGTCACGACCGTAGGTGGCAAGGAGCGCCTGCGCCTCGATCGGGTCACCCAGCGTCGTCCCCGTACCGTGCGCCTCGACGACATCCACGTCACCCGCCGACAGCCCGCCGCTGGCGAGCGCCTGCCGGATCACCCGCTGCTGGGACGGGCCGTTGGGGGCGGTCAGACCGTTGGAGGCGCCGTCCTGGTTGACGGCCGAGCCCCGGACGACCGCGAGGATCTCGTGACCGTTGCGAATCGCGTCCGACTGCCGCTCAAGGACCAGCATGCCGACACCCTCGGACCAGCCGACACCATCGGCCGAGTCCGAGAACGCCTTGCACCGTCCGTCGGGCGACAGACCCCGCTGACGCGCGAAGTCCACGAACACCGCGGGCGTCGACATCACGGTCACACCGCCGGCCAGCGCGAGCGAGATCTCACCCGAGCGCAGGGCCTGCATCGCCCAGTGCATCGCCACCAGGGAGGACGAGCACGCGGTGTCGACGGTGACCGCGGGACCCTCCAGGCCCAGCGTGTAGGACACGCGGCCCGAGGCGAGGCTCGGGGAGCTGCCGCTGCCCTGGAAGCCCTCGAACTCGGGGCTCGCCAGCATCGCGCTGTAGTCGCTGTACATCACACCGGCGAACACACCGGTCGCGCTGCCCCGCAGACCGACCGGGTCGATCCCGGCCCGCTCGACCGCCTCCCACGACGCCTCGAGCAGCAACCGCTGCTGCGAGTCCGTCGCCAGCGCCTCACGCGGGCTCATCCCGAAGAAGCCGGGGTCGAACTCCCCCGCCTCGTGCAGGAATCCGCCAGAACGGGTGTAGGCGGTGCCGGGGTGGTCGGGGTCCGGGTGGTACAGGTTCTCCACGTCCCAGCCGCGGTTGGTGGGAAAGCCGGAGACGGCGTCGGTGCCCTCGGTGACCAGGCGCCACAGGTCCTCCGGCGAGGCGACCCCGCCCGGGTAGCGGCAGGCCATGCCCACGATGACGATCGGGTCGTCCGCCACAGCCGCCGTGCCGCGCCGCACGACCTCCGCCTCCACCTCGGTGCCGAGGAGCTCGTCGAGGACGTAGGAGGCGAGGTGGCTGACCGTCGGGTAGTCGAAGACGAGGGTGGCGGGCAGGCGCAGTCCGGTGACCGTGTTCAGGCGGTTGCGCAGCTCGACGGCGGTGAGGGAGTCGAAGCCCAGCTCGCGGAAGGCGCGGCCGGCGTCGATGTCGGCGCCGGTGGCGTGGCCGAGCACCAGGGCGACCTGGCCGCGGACGAGGTCGAGGACCAGTTCGTCGCGGCTCTCGCGGTCCAGGCGGGCCAGGCGCTGGGCGAGGCCGCCGGCGGTGGCGGACCCGGCGACGGCGGCACGGCGGGAGCGTCCGCGGACGAGGGAGCGCAGCAGCGGCGGCACGTCGCCCGCGGCGCGCAGGACGGAGAGGTCCAGGCGTACGGGAGTGAGCGCGGCGTCGTCGCCGTCGAGGGCGGCGTCGAAGAGGGCGAGGCCCTGCTCGACGGTGAGGGCGGGGGTGCCCATGCGGGCCAGGCGGCGCAGGTCGTCCTCGGAGAGGTCGCCGGTCATGCCGCCGGTCTGCTCCCAGGGGCCCCAGGCCAGCGACAGACCCGGCAGACCGGCCGCACGCCGATGCTCCATCAGAGCGTCCAGGAAAGCGTTGCCGGCCGCATAGTTGGCCTGACCCGCATTGCCGAACACACCGGCCACCGACGAGAACACCACGAACGCGTCCAAGTCCAGACCGCGCGTGGCCTCATGCAGGTTCCACACCGCGTCCACCTTCGGACGCAACACGGCCGACAACCGCTCCGCAGTCAGCGAGACGACCATGCCGTCATCCAGCACACCGGCCGAATGCACCACCGCCGACACCGGATGCGCGGCCACCAACCCGGCCACCGCCACACGGTCCGTCACATCACACGCCACCACCGTGGCCCGCGCACCCGACTCCGCCAGCTCCGCCACCAACTCGGCCGCACCCACGGCCTCACCACCACGACGACTGACCAGCACCAGCTCACGCACACCATGCACAGCCACCAGATGACGCGCCAGCACCGCACCCAGACCACCGGTACCACCCGTCACCAGCACCGCACCCTCCCCACCGAACGCGGAGACCGCCTCAGTGGCAGGGGCAGGGGCGGGACGCCGCACCAGACGGGCCGCACGAAGTTCATCGCCCCGCACCGCAAGCTGCGGCTCATCGCCCAGAAGGGCGGCGGCCGGGAGGGCGGGAGTGTCCTGCTCGGCGTCGAGGTCGACGAGGAAGAAGCGGCCGGGGTTCTCGGACTGGGCGGAGCGCACCAGGCCCCAGACCGCGGCGGCGGCCGGGTCGTGGCCGGTGGTCGCGCCCCGGGTGACCAGGACGAGCCGGGACGCGGCGAACCGCTCGTCCTGCTCCAGCCAGGTCTGTACGGCGGCGAGGGCGTCGGTGGCGGCGCGGTGCGCCGCGGTGACCGGGTCGGCGTCCGGGCCGGTGCCGGCGAGCGGCAGCAGGACGGTGTCCGGGACGGCGCCGTCGGCGGCGGCGAGTGCCGCGAGGTCCGGGTGGACGGCGAGGTCGCCGAACTGGGGCAGGGCCCCCAGGCCGAAGGTGTCCTCGCCGACGAGGGCGGCGGTGCCGGAGGCGGCGGCGGCCGTCACGGACACCCAGTCGAGACGGAACAGGGCGTCGCGGACCAGCGCGGCGGCGGCGTCGATCTCGCGGGCCGCGACCGCGCGCAGGATCAGGGAGTCGGCGGACATGACGAGCTGCCCCGAGTCGTCGGCGACGGCGATCGCGACGGCGTCGCCGGCCGCCGGGGCCAGCCGCACCCGCAGGGTGGTGGCGCCGCTCGCGTGCAGGCTCACGCCCTCCCAGGAGAAGGGCAGTCCGCCGGCGGCGCGCTCGTCGAGGTCGACGAACGACGCCGCGTGCAGGGCGGAGTCGAGGAGCGCGGGGTGCAGGCCGAAGGACTGGGCGTCGGTGTGCCCGGACTCGGGCAGGACGACCTCGGCGAACACCTCCTCGCCGCGGCGCCAGGCGGCCCGCAGGCCCTGGAAGAGCGGACCGTAGCCGAAGCCGCCCTCGGCGAGCCGCTCGTACAGGCCGTCCACGGGGAGGGCCTCGGCGTCCGCGGGGGGCCAGACGGTGGCGTCGAAGTCGGTGGCCGCCCGGGAGGGGGAGAGCACACCGGTGGCGTGGGACGTCCAGGGGGCGTCCTCGTCGGCGTCGGGACGGCCGTAGACGGTGACGCTGCGGCGGCCGGACTCGTCCGGGTTGCCGATCCACAGCTGCACCTGGACGCCGCCCTGCTCGGGCAGGACGAGGGGCGCCGCCAGGGTGAGTTCGTCGACGCGGTCGCAGCCGACCTCGTCGCCGGCGCGGACGGCCAGCTCCAGGAAGGCGGTGCCGGGCAGCAGGGTGGTGCCGCGGACGGTGTGGTCGGCGAGCCACGGGTGGCTGAGCAGGGAGATACGGCCGGTCAGCAGGGCACCCTCGGAGTCGGCGAGGGAGACCGCGGCGGACAGCAGCGGGTGGTGGGCGGCGCCGAGTCCGACAGAGCGCAGGTCGGCGGCGCTGCCCTGGACGGCGCGCGGCCAGTAGCGGCGGCGCTGGAAGGTGTACGTCGGCAGGTCGGTGCGGCGGGCTCCGGTGCCGGTGAAGCAGGCGTCCCAGCGCAGCGTGGTGCCGTGGGTGTGCAGCGCGGCGAGCGCGGCTGTGAAGGTGTGGTCCTCGGGGCGGCCCTCGCGCAGCGCGGGCACGGTGACGGCGTCGGAGCCGGCGGCGTCCAGGCAGTTCTGCGCCATGGCGGACAGGACGCTGTCGGGGCCGAGTTCGAGGAAGGCGGTGACGCCGTGCCCGGCGAGCCAGTCGACGCCGTCGGTGAACCGGACGGCGTGGCGGACGTGGTCGACCCAGTAGTCGGGCGAGGTGAGCTGGGCGACGGTGGCCGGTTCACCGGTCACGTCGGACACGACGGGCAGCAGCGGGCTGTGCAGGGTGAGGCCTTCGACGACGGCGCGGAACTCGTCGAGCATCGGGGCCATGAGCGGCGAGTGGAAGGCGTGCGAGACGCGCAGCCTGGTCGTCCTGCGTCCGTCGGCCGCGAGGCGGGCCGCCAGTTCGGTGACGGTGGTCTCGTCGCCGGAGAGGACGACGGCGGAGGGGCCGTTGACGGCGGCGAGGGACACCAGGTCCTCGTGGCCGGCGAGCAGCGGGGCGACCTCGTCCTCGCTCGCCTGCACGGCGACCATGGCGCCGCCCTCGGGCAGCGCCTGCATGAGACGGCCGCGGGCGGCGACCAGGGTGGCCGCGTCGTCGAGGGAGAGCACGCCCGCGACGTGCGCCGCGGCGATCTCGCCCACGGAGTGGCCGGCCAGGTGGTCCGGCTTGACCTCGAAGGACTCCAGCAGGCGGTAGAGGGCGACCTCGATCGCGAACAGGGCGGGCTGCGCGTACTCGGTGCGGTCGAGGCGGGCGGCGTCCTCGCCCCACAGCACCTCGCGCAGCGGCACGTCCAGGTGGGGCGTGAAGGCGTCGAGGGCGTCGTCCAGGGCGGTGGCGAACACCGGGAAACGAGCGGCGAGTTCACGGCCGGCGCCGAGGCGCTGCGCGCCCTGTCCGGTGAACAGGACGGCGAGGCGGGTCTCGGTGCGGGCGGTGCCGGTGACGGTGCCGGCCAGGGCGGCCGGGTCGGTGCCGTCGGCGATCGCGGTCAGCCGCTCGGTCAGCTCGGGCAGGCTCGCGGCGAGCAGGACGGCCCGGTGCTCGAACGCGGTGCGCGTGGTGGCGAGCGAATAGGCGGTGTCGAGGAGCGCGGGCGGGGTGCCGGTGCCGAGGGTGGTGAGCAGTGCGGCGGCCTGAGCGCGCAGCACCTCGGGGCCGCGGCCGGAGAGCAGTACGGGCACCACGCCGGTGACGGCGGCGGGGGTGCTCGGGGCGTCGTCCTCGGGGTCGGCGGGCTCCGGCTCGGGGGCCTGCTCGACGATCGTGTGGGCGTTGGTGCCGCTGATGCCGAAGGAGGAGACGGCCGCGCGTCTGGGGGCGCCGGTGGCGGGCCAGTCGGTGTTCTCGGTGAGGACGCGGACGGCGCCCTGGGTCCAGTCGACGTGGCGGGTGGGCTCGTCGGCGAGGAGGGTGCGGGGCAGCACGCCGTGCCGCATCGCCATGACCATCTTGATGACACCGGCGACACCGGCGGCGGCCTGCGTGTGGCTGATGTTGGACTTCACCGAGCCGAGCAGCAGCGGCTTGTCCTCGTCGCGGTGCCGGCCGTAGGTGGCGAGCAGCGCCTGCGCCTCGACGGGGTCGCCGAGGGTGGTGCCGGTGCCGTGCGCCTCCACGACGTCGATGTCGCCCGCGGACAGCCGGGCGTTGACCAGGGCCTGTTCGATGACCGCCTGCTGCGAGGGGCCGTTGGGGGCGGTGAGGCCGTTGGACGCGCCGTCCTGGTTCACGGCGGTGCCGCGGACGACGGCGAGGATCTCGCGGCCGTTGCGGACGGCGTCGGAGAGGCGTTCCAGGACGAGGATGCCGACGCCCTCGGCCCAGCCGGTGCCGTCGGCGGTGTCGCCGAAGGAGCGGCAGCGGCCGTCGGCGGACAGTCCGCCCTGGCGGCCCATCTCGATGAAGGTGCCGGGCCCCGACATGACGGTGACGCCGCCCGCGAGGGCGAGGGTGCACTCGCCCGCGCGCAGCGCCTGGGTGGCGAGGTGGACGGCGACCAGGGAGGAGGAGCAGGCGGTGTCGACGGTGACGGCGGGACCCACCGTGCCGAAGGTGTACGAGATGCGGCCGGAGAGGACGCTGCCGGTGTTGCCGGTGAGCTGGAAGCCCTCGGCGCCGTCGGCGGGGCCGACCCGGTAGTCCTGGGCCATGGCGCCGATGAAGACGCCGGTGCGGCTGCCCTTGACGGCGGTGGGGTCGATGCCGGCGCGTTCGAACGCCTCCCAGGCGGACTCCAGGACGACCCGCTGCTGCGGGTCCATGGCGACGGCCTCGCGCGGGGAAATGCCGAAGAAGTCCGCGTCGAAGTCGGTCGCGTCGTGGAGGAAGCCGCCCCGGGAGGTCGGCGAGGAGGCGAGCGCCTCCATGTCCCAGCCGCGGTCGGTGGGGAACGGGGTGACGCCGTTCTCGCCGGCCTCGAGCATCCGCCACAGGTCCTCGGGGCTGCTGACACCGCCGGGGTAGCGGCATGTCATGCCGACGATGGCGATCGGTTCCTGGGCGGCCGACTCCAGCTCGCTCACGCGCCGCCGCGTGCGTCGGAGGTCGGCGGTCGCAAGCTTGAGGTAATCCCGGAGCTTCTGTTCGTTGTCCATCTCAACCCATCCCGACGGCCGACGGCCGTACACGCATCGCCGAAATTTCTGCGCCGTGCTGCAGAACACCGACTCGCCACATGGCTCTCCCCGGCGGGAGATGCCATGAGGCGAGTCTGGCCGGAAGTCCGGCAGGAAATCCCTAGTAGTCGGAGGGCTTTCGCCCGTTACCAGCTGTGCGTCAGCAGAAGGTCGTCGAGTTCGTTCTGCCGGGAAACCATCGCGAGGTCGGCGTCGACCATCATTCGCATGAGTTCGGGGAAATCGACACTCGGCTTCCAGCCCAGCTGCACCTGCGCCTTGGCGCTGTCGGCGCACAGCACCTCGACCTCGGCGGGGCGTACCAGGTCGGGGTCGACGACGACGTAGTCCTCCCAGTCGAGGTCCACGTGCTCGAAGGCGTAGCGGACCGCGTCGCGCACGGTGTGCATCTCGCCGGTGCCGATCACGTAGTCGTCGCCGGCGTCCTGCTGGAGCATCAGGTGCATGGCGCGGACGTAGTCGCCCGCGTAGCCCCAGTCACGGACCGCGTCCATGTTGCCGAGGGCCAGCTTCTCCTGGAGTCCCAGCTTGATGCGGGCGACCGCGAGGGAGATCTTGCGGGTCACGAACTCCTGGCCGCGGCGGGGGGATTCGTGGTTGAACAGCATTCCGGAGACCGCGTACATGCCGAAGGACTCACGGTAGTTGCGGGTGATGAAGTGGCCGTACGCCTTGGCCGCGCCGTAGGGGCTGCGCGGGTGGAAGAGCGTGGTCTCCCGCTGCGGCGTCTCGGCGACCTTGCCGAACATCTCCGAGGAGGACGCCTGGTAGAAGCGGATCTGGCCCTCGGGGCCCGCGGTGCGGGACATGCTCAGTCCGCTCACCATGCGGATGGCTTCGAGCACCCGCAGCACGCCCATGCCGTTCACCTCGGTGACCAGCTCGGCCTGCTGCCAGGACATCGGCACGAACGAGATCGCGCCGAGGTTGTACACCTCGTCCGGCTGTACTTTGTCGACCGCCGAGACCAGGCTGCCCTGGTCCATCAGGTCGCCGTCCACGAAGGACAGTTCGGAAACGAGCCGGCTCACCCGGGACTTGCGCGGGTTGGCCTGGCCACGGATGAGGCCCCATACCTGGTACCCCTGCGACAGCAGGTGCTCCGCCAGATAGGAGCCGTCCTGGCCGGTAATTCCGGTGATCAGTGCGCGCTTGGGCATGTCATCCCCATCTCGACCGCGAAGAGACCGTCCAAACGCTGCGCTCGGTCGACGACCTTGGCGGGAGAAAGCTGTCCGGACGATAGACACCGGCACGTTCCCAAGCGGCGGAAGTCAATGTCAACGCTTCTCGAACTTACTAGGGAATTCCCGGCGGGTGGTCACGGCCGACGGAAACACTAGGGAAATCCGGGTGCGGTGTGGGTTCGAATGGCCGGGTCGGCGTGCGGCCGACTCCGTTCCAACGGGCGGCTCCTGGCCGCCGTCAACCGGGGTGTCATTCCGTGCTGTTGAGACTCATGCGCACACGACTGCGCCCCTATACCGGGTCCGTTGTCGTTCTGGTGGTGCTGCACCTGGTGCAGATCCTCGGCACGCTGCTGCTGCCGACGCTGGGCGCCGCGCTCATCGACGAAGGGGTCGTCCGCGAGGACAGCGACCGCATCGGCGTCATCGGCGCGGCGATGGCGGTGGTGGCGCTGGTGCAGATCGCCGCGGCGCTGGGTGCCGCGGCCCTGGGCGCGCGCACCTCCACCGCGCTCGGCCGGGACCTGCGGTCCGCGGTCTTCCGCCGTGTGCTGGACTTCTCCGCCCGCGAGATGGGCCGTTTCGGCACCCCGTCCCTGCTGACCCGCTCGGTGAACGACGTGCAGCAGGTGCAGAACCTCGCGCAGTCCGGGCTCGGCATCTTCGTGGCGGCCCCTCTGATGTGCCTGGGGAGTGTGGTGCTCGCGCTGCGCCAGGACGTGGCGCTGGCCCTGATCCTGGTCCCGATGGTGCTGGTGGTGGGCGTCTGCTTCGGTCTGCTGCTGGCCCGTATGGCCGCGCTGTACGCCCGGCTCCAGCTCACCCTGGACCGTGTCGGGCGGCTGCTGCGGGAGCGGATCACCGGGGTGCGCGTGGTGCGTTCCTTCGCCCGCGACTCCTACGAGAGCGAGCGCTTCACCCGCACCAACGAGGAACTCTTCGGCCTGTCCCTCGGGGTGGGCCGGCTCATCGCGGTGATGCTGCCGTCGGTCCTGCTGCTGATGAACCTCTTCACCCTGGCGCTGCTGTGGGTGGGGGCCCGGCGGATCGACTCGGGCAGCATGCAGATCGGCTCGCTCAGCGCCTTCCTCAGCTATCTGTCGCTCATCCTGATGTCCGTGGTGATGCTCGCGTTCGTGTTCCTGAACGTGCCGCGGGCCCGGGTGTGCGCGGAGCGGATCGCGGAGGTCCTCGACGCGCGGACCGATGTCGTCCCGCCGGCCGCGCCGCGGCCCATGACGGCTCCCGCCGGGCAGGTCGAGCTGGTGGGCGCCGAGTTCCGCTACCCGGGCGCCGAGAACGCCGTGCTGCGGGACCTGTCGCTGACGCTGCGGCCCGGGGAGCGGGTCGCGGTCCTCGGCAGTACCGGCGCCGGCAAGACCACGCTGCTGCACCTGATCCTGCGGCTGGTCGACGCGACCGCGGGCGAGGTGCGGATCGGCGGCACGGACGTGCGCGAACTGGACCCGTCGGTACTGGCCGGGGCCGTCGGCTACGTGCCGCAGCGTCCTTACCTGTTCGCCGGGACCGTGGCGACCAATCTGCGCTTCGGCCGGCCGGACGCCACGGACGAGGAGTTGTGGGAGGCGCTGCGGGTCGCCCAGGCGGACGACTTCGTGGCCCGGCTCGGCGGCCTCGACGCGGAGATCGCCCAGGGCGGCACCACCGTCTCCGGCGGCCAGCGCCAGCGGCTGGCGATCGCGCGGGCGCTGCTGCGCCGCCCCGCCGTCTATCTCTTCGACGACTCCTTCTCGGCGCTCGACCAGAGCACGGAGGCGGCCCTGCGGGAGGCCCTCGTGCCCTGGACGGCGGGCGCCACCGTGGTCACCGTCGCGCAGCGCGTGGCCTCCGTGCGCGACGCCGACCGGATCGTCGTCCTGGACCAGGGTGGCATCGCCGCCACCGGCACCCATGACGCGCTGCTGCGCGACAGTCCCACCTACCGCGAGATCGCGCTCTCGCAGCGCACCCGAGAGGAAGCCGCTCATGGCGCCGGACGTCCCTGAGGAGCACGAGGAGGCGCGCGACGAGGCGCACGAAGAACAGGCGCCCGAATCGGACCGGCCGGTGCGCCGGCTCGCCGGCCTGCTGCGCCCGCACCGCCGCTCCGTGGGCGTCGCCCTGGCGGCGGGTGTCGTCGGCATCCTCCTCAACGCCTGCGGCCCGCTCCTGCTGGGCCGCGTCACCGACCTGATCGCCGACGGCGTCCTCGGGAAGGGCGGACCGGCTTCGGGCATCGACTTCGGGGAACTCGGCCGGCTGCTGCTGATCCTGCTGGTCCTGTACGTGCTGGCGTCGGCGTTCATGCTGGTCCAGAACTGGCGGGTGGCGTCGGTGGTCCGGCTGCTCATCCACGACCTGCGGCACCGGGCGCAGGAGAAACTGGCGCGACTGCCGCTGCGTCACTTCGACCGGCAACCGGCCGGCGAGACGCTCAGCCGCACCACGGACGACGTCGACAACCTCCAGCAGACGCTCCAGCAGACCCTGACCGATCTGATCAGCTCGGTGTTCTCGCTGGTCATCATGTTGTCCCTGATGCTGTTCATCTCGCCTTCGCTGGCCGGGGTGATGCTGCTGAGCGTCCCGGTGTCGGGGCTGCTCGCCACCTGGATCGCCAAGCGGGCCCAGCCGCGCTACGCCGCCCAGTGGACCGCGAGCGGCCGCCTGACCGCGCACGTCGAGGAGATGTGCGCCGGGCACACGCTGGTGAAGGCCTTCGACCGGCGGGCGGAGGCCGAGCGGCGCTTCGACGAGCGCAACGAGGCCGTGTACCGGGCCGGTGCCGGTGCGCAGTTCGCGTCCGGCGCGATCGAGCCCGTGATGATGTTCGTCGCCAACCTCGGCTATGTCGCGGTCGCCGTGGTCGGTGCCTGGAAGGTCGTGGACGGCTCGCTGACCCTGGGCGACGTGCAGGCGTTCATCCTGTACGCGCGGCAGTTCAGCCAGCCGATCGTGGAGATCGCCTCGGTCGCGGGCCGCCTCCAGTCCGGAGTGGCCTCGGCGCAGCGGGTGTTCACGCTGCTCGACGCGCCGGAGCAGGAGCCCGAACCGCGCAGCCCGCTCGCGCCGCAGCGCGCCGAGGGCCGGGTGGAGTTCCAGGACGTGTCGTTCCGCTACTCCCCCGACGTGCCGCTCATCGAGGGCCTGTCCCTGTCGGTGGAACCCGGCAGCACGGTCGCGATCGTCGGCCGGAGCGGCGCCGGCAAGACCACGGTCGCCAACCTGCTGATGCGCTTCTACGAGATCGACTCGGGCCGCATCCTCCTGGACGGCACCGACATCGCCGCGATGAACCGCGACGACCTGCGCTCCCGCTTCGGCCTCGTCCTCCAGGACACCTGGCTGTTCAAGGGCACGATCGCCGAGAACATCGCCTACGGCACCCCGGGCGCGACCCGCGCGGACGTCGTGGAGGCGGCCCGCGCGACCTGCGCCGACCGGTTCATCCGCACCCTGTCGCAGGGCTACGACACGGTCCTGGACGACGAGTCCGGCAGTGTCAGCGCCGGTGAGAAGCAACTGATCACGGTCGCGCGGGCGTTCCTCGCCCAGCCCGCCGTGCTCATCCTGGACGAGGCGACCAGCTCCGTGGACACCCGCACCGAGCTGCTGATCCAACGGGCCATGAACACCCTGCGCGCGGGCCGGACCAGCTTCGTGATAGCCCACCGCCTGTCCACCGTCCGCGACGCCGACGTCATCGTCGTCATGGACTCCGGCCGCATCGTGGAACAGGGCACCCACGACCAACTCCTCGCGGCCCAGGGGGCGTACGCCCGCCTCCACGCATCCCGCGCGAACGCCCCGACGGCCGAGGCGACGGCCGGCTGACCGGCCCGCGCGGCTGGTGTCAGCCGCGTGTCCACCGCTGGTTGGAGCCGCCGTTGCAGGTGTAGAGCTCGATCTTGGTGCCGTTGGCGGTCTTCTGGCCGATCACGTCCAGGCAGAGGCCGGACTGGACTCCGGTGACGGTGCCGTCGGCGTTGAGGTTCCACTGCTGGTTGGTGCCGCCGTTGCAGGTGTAGATGTCCACGATGGTGCCGGGGGTCCTGCCCTGCTGGTAGGCGTCGAGGCACTTGTCGCCGTAGACCTGGAGCTGCTTGCCGGAGGTGTAGAGCCACTGCTGGTTGGCGCCGCCGAGGCAGTCCCAGATCTGGAGCTGGGTGCCGTCGGTGTGGGATCGGTCGGTCACGTCCAGGCAGCGGTTGGAGGCCGCGGAGCGCAGGGAGGAGGCCACTGCCCATCCGTACCTGACCCGGTCGGCTCCGCTGACGTTGGTGGTGGTCAGGGTGAGGTCGGTGCCGGAGCCGCTCAGGGTCTGCAGGGTGTAGGAGTCGCCGGTGCGCAGGCCGGGCCAGTACACCGAGCCCATGCCGAGGGCGCGGACGGTGTCGGTGTCGGCGCGCAGGTAGCGCACGAAGTTGTCGGTGCTGCCCGCGTTGTTGTAGTCGAGGCCGGTGGTCATCGGGGAGCCGAACTCGTCCAGGACGGTGCGCGAGGCGCAACCGCCGATGCGGTTCTTGAGGTCGGTGACCCAGTCGTTGTAGGTGTGGGTGCCCCAGAAGCCGTAGTGGTGCAGGGACAGGTAGGTACCGCTCAGCCGGGAGTCGGCGCAGACGGTGGTGACGTTGTCGTTGTAGCCGGAGCCGCTGACGAAGACACGGTCGCGGGGGATCGAGGGCCGGTCGGTGATCCACTGGGCGGCCAGGTTCGCCCAGGCTGAGGCGGTGTAGCCGAAGGGCTCGTTCATCGGCTCGAAGTACACCAGGCCGTTGCCGCCGTACTTGGCGGTGACGGTGTTCCACATGGCGTTCCACGCGTTGGTGTCGTCGACCTTGCCGTCCTTGTGGCTGGGGCCCTCCCAATAGCCGAGGACGACCTTGAAGCCCATGGCGGTGGCGGCGTCAATGGCCCCGGTGTAGGCGTTCCACCAACTGGTGCCGACGGAGTACGGATTGATCGGCAGGCGCACGGTGTCGGCGCCGAGATTGTTCCGGAAACCAGTCAGGACGGCGGTGGCCTTGGCGTGGACGGTGGCGTAGCTGTCGGCGGTGGACAGGCCGGAAGGGACGACGGCATCGTCGGCGTAGTTGTCGCGCGGGTCCGCCCAGTTGACGCCGTGGAACCCGCCGGCCGCGAGCGTGCTCGGACCGGTGGACGCGACGGCGGGCGGCGCCGTGCCCAGCAGGGCGGTCACCGCCATCGCCAGGGCGGTCACCGCCGTGACCAGGGTGGACGCCGTGAGGGGGCGGCGGACGGAAGGAGCCATGCTCGTCATGTGTGCCTTTCTGGCCTGCCGACGCATCACCGCACCGGCGATCCCGACGGCGTCCCGCCGTACGGGGCGAGTGTGGCGGTTCCGCCATGAACACGTCAATAACTCTTGCGTCAAGCGCCGCAAGCGAGTCGCCCGACAGCCGCCGAGCGCGTGCCCGCGGCCGCCACGCGCTCACCGGCGCCCCACGAAAACGCGACAAGGACCCCGACCGTCAGGTCGAGGCCCTCGCTCGCGTATCGGTAGAGCGCGTGTCCGACATGGTCCACCCGCCCGGCCAGGTGGTCCGCTGGCCGGGCCCGCGGGCTTCGGGGCCGGGGGTCCCTACGCCGTCGCTCTCACCTCCGTGCCCAGTTCGCGTCGGGCGCGGGCGGCGGCGCCGACCGGGACGGCGTCGGAGGCCAGGGCGGCCCGCACCAGGCGGACGGGGTGGCCGCTGACCGGGGGCTCGGCGGCGAGGGCGGACAGGATGACGGGCTCCAGCAGGGGCCAGGCGCGGCTGACGCCGCCGCCGACGACCACCGTGGTGATGTCGACGACGCCCGCCGTGATGACGATCGCGCGGGCGATGCCCGCTCCCGCGGCGCGGTACACCGCGAGAGCGTCCTCGTCGCCACGGGCGGCGGCCTCGGCGACTTCGCGGGCGGTGAGGCGGCGGCCGGTGCGGTCGGCGTAACGAGCCCCGATGGAGCGGCCGGAGGCCAGTGTCTCCAGGTGGCCCCGGCCGCCGCAGGAGCAGTGCAGGTCGCCGAAGCCGGGGATGTGCCCGATCTCGCCGGCCGCGCCGTGCGGACCCGCGTACAGGGCGCCGCCGGTCCACAGGGCACCGCCGACGCCGGTCCCCAGGGTCATGCCGAGGACGTCGGCCTCGCCGCGCACCGCTCCGCCGTAGACCTCCCCGTAGAGGAAGGCGTTGACGTCGTTGTCCAGGAAGGCCGGGACGCCGAGGGCCTCCTCTACGGCGGCGGTGACGGCGAAGCCGGCCCAGCCGCGGAAGGAGTCGCTGGCGACCAGGATGCGGCCGTTCGCGGAGTCCACCACCCCGGCGGCGCCGATTCCGGCGCCCACCAGGCGGCCCGGGGTGCGGGCCAGCAGCGGGGCGAGCGCGTCGAGCGCGGCGCCGACCATGGCCCGGCCGCCCTCGAGCGCCGGGGTGGGGACCTCCGCACGGTCGAGGACGGTCAGTTCGTCCGCGCAGACCACCACCTGGGTGGTGGTGCCGCCGATGTCGATGCCGGCGAACAGCGGCCGGAGGTCGGTGGCAATGGCCGGGTCCTGCGGGGTGCAGGGAGGGAGGAGCGGTCCGGTCACGCCTGGGCCTCCGTACGGCCGGCCGCGAGGGTGGCCAGGCGTTCGGCCCTGCGCCCCCGCTGCACCACCGGGTCGGGCACCGGCACGGCGGCCAGCAGACGGCGGGTGTAGTCGGTCTCCGGACGCAGCAGGGTCGTCCCGGTGGAGCCCTGCTCCTCGATGCGGCCGGCGCGCATCACGACGACGCGCTGCGCGAAGTGCTGCACGACGGCGAGGTCGTGGGAGACGAACAGGCAGGCGAAGCCGAGTTCGCCCTGGAGTTCGGTGATGACCTCCAGGACCGCTTCCTGCACGCTCACGTCGAGCGCGCTGGTGGGTTCGTCGGCGACCAGCAGCCGGGGCTCCAGGATCAGGGCCCGGGCCAGGCTGACCCGCTGGCGTTGTCCGCCGGAGAGTTCGCGGGGCGCGCGCCGGGCGACTTCGCGGGGCAGCCGGACCCGGTCGAGGACGGCGGCGACCTTGGCCTGCCGGTCCTTGGCGGACAGGCCGCGACGGTGCACCCGGAGGGGTTCGGCGATGCACTCGCCGACGGTCATCCGCGCGTCGAGGGAGGCCACCGGGTCCTGGAGGACGACACCGATACCGGCCCGCAGGGCGCGGCGGGCCCGGGCGCGGGTGCGGCCGAGGTCGGCGCCGAACAGCGAGACGGTGCCGGAGGTGGGCGGGATCAGGCCGAGCGCGACCCGGGCGGCGGTGGACTTGCCGGAGCCGGACTCGCCGACCAGGCCCAGGGTCTGGGCCGGCCCGACCCGGAACGACACTCCGTCGAGGGCGCGTACGGCGGCCCTGCCGCGGCCGAACACCACATTGATGTCACGCAGTTCGACCACCGCTTCGCCCTCGGGGCCGCCGGGCCCGGCAGGCGAGGCCGACGGCGCGGCCGCGGAACGCTTCGTCTGGGCCGGCACGGACGCGGCAAGCCGGCCGGTGCCGTCCGCGGCCTCGGCGACGGACAGCCGGGGCACGGCGGCCAGCAGGCGCCGGGTGTAGTCGTGGGCGGGGCGCAGCAGGACGTCCTCGACCGATCCGGTCTCCACGATCTCGCCCTGGTACATGACGGCGACCCGGTCCGCGAAGTCGGCGACGACGCCCATGTTGTGGGTGACGAGCAGCACGCCGGTGCCGGTCTCGACGGCGAGCCGGCGCAGCAGGTCGAGGATCTCGGCCTGCACGGTCACGTCGAGGGCGGTGGTCGGCTCGTCGGCGATGAGCAGGCCCGGCTCGTTGGCGATGGCCATGGCGATCACGACCCGTTGGCGCTGTCCGCCGGAGAGCTGGAACGGGTAGGCGTGGGCGCGCTTCTCCGGTTCGGGGATGCCGACCCGGCGCAGCAGTTCGACGGCCTCGGCGGCGGCGTCCTTGGCGGACACCTCGCGGTGGTTGCGGATCACCTCGGCGATCTGCTTCCCGATCCGGGTGAGCGGGTCGAGCGCGGTGGCCGGCTCCTGGAACACCATGGAGACGGTCTTGCCGCGCAGCGCCGCGAGGCCGTTCTCCGAGGCGCCGACGATCTGGGTGCCGGCGATGACGGCGCTGCCGGTGGCGTGGGCGTTCCCGGCGAGCAGGCCCATCGCGGCGAGCGCGATGGTCGACTTGCCGGAGCCGGACTCGCCGACCAGGGCCAGCGTCTCCCCCGGCCGGACCTGGAGGGACACGCCCCTGACCGCGGGTACGTCGCCGGTCTCGGTGGTGAAGACGACGCCGAGGTCGTCGAGTTCGAGGATCGGGCCGGACGCCGCGGTGCGGGCGGCGGAGCCCTTGGTGGTGGCGGTCATCCGCGTCCCCTCACATCGAATGCGTCGCGGAGTCCGTCCCCGATCGCGTTGAACGCCCACACCACCAGGATGATGGCCAGGCCGGGCGGCAGGATGAGCCACCAGTAGCCGGAGTAGGCGGCGGTGAGACCTGCGGAGAGCATGCCGCCCCAGTCGGTCTGCGGCGGCCTGACTCCCATGCCCAGATAGGAGACGTAGGCGACGAGCAGGATGGCGTCGGCGACCTGGAAGGTCGCTGCGACGATGATGGTGGAGACCGAGTTCGGCAGGATGTGCCGCAGGATCGCCCGGGCGTGCGTGCCGCCGATGGCGCGCAGGGTCAGCACGTAGTCCCGGTTCTTCAGGGTCAGCGTCTCGGCGCGGACCAGCCGGGACGGCACCAGCCAGGACACCAGGCCCAGGATGAGGACGAGACCGGTCAGGCCGGGCGTGGTGATGGCGGAGACCACCAGCAGGATGAACAGCGCGGGGATGGCGATGCCGGCGTCGACGATCCGCATCATCACGGCGTCGATCCAGCCGCCCGCGTAACCGGCGGCGGCGCCCCACAGCGTGCCGATGACGGTGGCGAGGACGCCCGCGGCGAGGCCGACGATCAGGGAGACCTTGCCGCCGTACATCAGCCGGCCCAGCTCGTCGTGGCCGACGGCGTCGGTGCCGAGCCAGTGCGCGCCGCTCGGGGCGAGGTTGACCTGCTGAAGCATGGTGTGGGTCTGGTCGGTGGAGTACACCAGCGGGCCGGCGAAGCAGAACAGGAAGAAGAGGACCACGACGGCGAGTCCGACGACGGCCAGCTTGTTGCGCAGGAAGCGGCGGACGGCGAGTCGTGCGCCGGAGGTCTCGCGCGGCCCGGCGGCCTTCGACGGGGCCATGTCCGGCTGGATGACGGCGCTCATGCCCGGCCTGCCTTCACTCGGGGGTCGATGATCCGCTGGACGATGTCGGCGAGCAGGGTGCCGACGACGGTGGCGACGGCGATCACCAGGACGCAGCCCAGCAGGACCGGGTAGTCGGAGGACTGCGCGGCGGTCCAGAACAGCAGCCCCATCCCGGGGTAGTTGAAGAGCTGCTCGACGACCAGGGCGCCGCCGAAGAGCACCGGCACGTAGTAGCCGAGCATGGCGACCACGGGCGTCAGCGAGTTGCGGAACACGTGCCGCCACAGGATGGCGCGGCCGCGGGAGCCGCCCGCCCTGGCCGTGCGGACATAGTCCTCGGAGAGGTTCTCCAGGGTGGCCGCCCGCATGTAGCGGCTGAACACCGCGACCATGGAGGCCGCGCCCGCGACCACCGGCAGTACCAGGGCCTGCGGTTCGGAGAACACCTGGCCCAGCGTCTCGCCCTGCGGAGCCTGCGACGGGAACCACGCCAGCGCCTGGCTGAAGACCAGCACCAGGATCAGCCCGAGGAAGTACACGGGCGTGGAGTAGGCGATGAAGCTCAGCGTGGTGATGACGTAGTCCACCGGCTTGTTGCGGCGCACGGCCTGCCACATGCCCATCGGGATGGCGAGGACGAGGCCGACGAGAGCCGACAGCACGGTGAGGACCAGGGTCTTCGGCAGCCGCTCGGTGATGAGCTGGGAGACCGGCTCGTTGAGGGTGTACGAGGTCCCGAGGTCCCCGTGCAGCAGTTGGCCGAGGTAGTAGAAGTACTGCACGGGCAGGGGCTTGTCGAGACCCTGTTCGTGGTTGAAGTGGGCGATCTGCTGTGCGGTGGCCTGCGGCCCGAGGATCCCGCGCGCGGGGCCGCCGGGCAGGGCGTGCAGCAGGCCGAAGACGACGATCGTCACGATGACGATCACCGCGACGGCCTGGAGGACACGTCTGATCAGGTACGAGGAAGTACTCATGTGTTTTCCGGTCGCTTCGTGTCTGTGGCGCGCGCGGGCGTCACCTGGACATGGACGTCACTGCGACGTGGGTGCCGGCGTGGCGGGTGCCGGTGTGGCGCCGGCGCGCGAGGGGTGCGCGCGGGTCCCGGGGCGGCCCGGCCGGGTGGCCGGACGGCTCCGCAGACCCGCGCGGGCACCGACCGGGCTTACTTGGTCCACTTCCACATGGCGGGGTGGAAGTTGGCGAGGGAGTCCTGGGCGAAGCCGCCGAGGCCGTCCCTGACCACGGAGATCTGGTAGTCGGGCTCCGGCAGCCAGACCACGGGGAGGTCCTTGGCGAGCGCGGCGCTGTACTTCTGCACCGCCTCGTTCGAGGAGGACGTGGTGGTCTCGCTGATCAGCTTGTCGACCTCGGCGTTGGAGTAGTTGCCGAAGTTGGAGCCGCCGCCGGTGGCGAACAGCGAGTCACCGCTCGGGTAGGCGGGGAAGTACCAGCTGCCCGCGGTGCCGAAGAAGGACAGCTGCCACTTGCAGCTCGACTGGTCGGCGGTGCACTGGCCGGCCTGCGACAGGACGGAGTTGACGGGGGCGGTCTTGATGCCGAACTTGATGCCGGTCTTCGCGAACGACGACTGCAGCGCGCTCATCATGTTGTCGGTCACGGTGGAGCCGGACTGGGACAGCACCTCCATCTCGAACTTGGTGCCCTTGTCGACGCCCGCGCCGCACTGGTTGTCGCCGGTGCCGGGGCTGGTGCACACCATGGTGCCGCCCTGCTCGGTCCAACCGTGGTCGGTGAGCAGCTTCTTCGCCTTGGCGGTGTCGAAGGGGTACGGGTTGTTCTTCTGCTCCGAGGAGACGAAGGACGATTCCTGGCCCTGCGGGATCGGGCCGTAGGTGGAGACGGCGGTGCCGTTGAAGACCACCTTGGAGAGGGTGGTCTGGTCCACCGACATCTGGATCGCCTGGCGGGCGTACAGCTGCTTGAACACCGGGCCCATGGTGGGGTTGTTGAAGTTGTACGGCAGGTAGGTGATCGCCCAGCCGGTCCACGGCTTCACCGAGTAGCCCTTGGCCTTGAAGGACGACTCCTGGCTCAGGTCGGTGGCGTTGATGTAGCCGTAGTCGACGGTGCCGGCGCGAAGGGCGTTCACCTCGGCCTCGGTGGTGGTGAACGGAAGAAGGTTGACGTTCTTGATGTTGGCCTTGCCGCCGCCGTCGTACTTCGCGTTGGCGGTCAGCTCGACCTTGCCCGCGGTGGAGAACGACTTGATGGTGTACGGGCCGCTGACCGTCTTCCACAGCGGGTCGGTCGCGTAGCCGCTGATCTTCTTGGCGGCGTTGTTGAGGTACGTCCAGACCTTCTTGGCGCCGGCGGCGGTGCGGTCCAGGTCGGAGACGGCGCCGGAGTCGCTGGTCTTGTCCCAGACGTGCTGCGGCATCGTGCGGATCATGCTCAGCTCGTTGGCGAGCATCCACTCCTGGTTGTACGCCTTGTCGAAGGTGATCGTGAAGTGGGTGTCGTCGATCGTCTTGAAGGAGGTCCAGTTGTCCGGCGCCTTGCCCGGGCTGTAGCTTGCCCAGTCCGCCTTGTTGGCCTTGACCAGATTGAACCAGAACTCAACGTCGCGCGAGGTGATCTGCTTGCCGTCGCTCCAGTGACGATCGCCGAGGGTGATCGTCACGCTCTTGCTGTCCGCGGCGAACTTCGCGTCGGTGGCCAGCGAGTTGTCCTTGTTCCAGCCGACCTTGCCGGTGGAACCGTCGTACGCGATCAGCGGCTCCCAGACGGCCTGGGATATGGAGGAGTTGTTGGTGTTCAGGTGCGAGGCGGTGCCGACCGGGAGGATCCAGTTCGGCGTGAAGTTCGCCGGGAGGGCGTAGTTGATGGTGTCCGACGACGCCGAGCCCGAGGACGAGGTACCACCGCCGGAACAGCCGGTGAGCAGCGCGCCGGTGGTGACGGCGGCACCCGCGACGAGGGCCCAGCGGCGGCCGGCCGCCGTATGAGCAAGGAACATGGCTCTCCTCAGAGTGAAAGGACCCGTCCCGGGAGACCGGGTCGGCGCCGCGGGGTCGGCGCTGTGTACGGCGACAGTCAACGACGGACGCGCCGAACAAACAAACAAGAATTAGTAAAAAGTAAGGTCCTGCGGCCTCGATAAAAGTCACATCCATCCACTCCAGGCGCCTCAGCCGATGCCTATGTGTCAATTTGAGGCGATTTCACCTGCGTCAACACTTCTCCACTTTCTTCATGGAGCTGTTCCCCGCCCACCTGATCGGGCGTACTGTCTCCGTCACACCCACCGTTGCGGAAGTTAGTTCGTACATGACTGAAATAAGTGCACGGGACCGCAAGGCCGGCAAGGGCGTGTCCTCGAAGGGCACGACCACCCTCGCCACGCGGGTCCTCGAACTCGTCGCCTCGGGCCAGGCGTCGTCCCGCGCCGAACTCGCGGAACTCCTCGGCACGGCCGCCTCCACCATCTCCCTGACCGTGGCTCAGCTGGTCGAGCGCGGGCTCATCGCCGAGGAGGGCACCCAGTCCTCCACCGGCGGCCGCCCCCGCAGGGTCCTCAGGGTGGGCAGCAACGACGAGTACGCCGTCGCCGCCGACGTCGGCGGCCGCCATGCCCGGATCGGTGTGGTGCTCCCGGGCGGCGGTGTCCGTGATGTCGCCAACGTCCCGTTCGAGGTCGCCGACGGTCCCGAGGCCGCCCTGCCGAGGCTCGTCGAGCACCTGGAGTCCCTCGTCGAGCAGCGTGGACGCGACCGGCTCCGGGGCGTCGGGCTCTCCCTGCCCGGGCCGGTGGACGTCGCCTCCGGCGCCGTCGTCCTGCCGTCCCGGATGCTCGGCTGGAACCGCTTCCCGGTCGCCGCTTGGCTGGAGGAGCGCTTCGGGGTCCCCGCCGCCGTCGACAACGACGCCAACTGCATGGCGCTCGGCGAGCAGAGCGTCAGGCCCGCCGAGCACCGGCAGTCGATCATGGTGAAGATCGGCTCGGCAATCGGTGCCGGCGTCATCGCCGACGGTCGCCTCTACCGGGGCGCCACCGGAGCCGCCGGCGACATCACCCACATCCGCATCGACGGCGGCGCCGACATCCCCTGCTCCTGCGGCAACACCGGCTGCCTGGAGACGGTGGCGTCCGGCGCCGCGCTCGTCCGCATCCTGCGCGAACGCGGTCTCGACGTCGCCAGCCCCGAGGACGTGGTACGGCTCGCCACCGACGCCGACCCGGAAGCCACCCGCGCCGTCCGCAGGGCGGGCGACCACCTCGGCCAGGTGCTCGCCGCCAACGTCAACTTCTTCAACCCGGACGCCGTCTACCTCGGCGGCATCCTCTCCACCCTCGAACCGTTCGTCGCCGCGGTGCGCAGCAAGCTCTACGAGAGCTGCCACCCGCTGGTGACCCAGCACCTCACCATCGAGCGGGCCAGTCTCGGCGCCGACGCCGGCCTGGTCGGCGCCGGACTCTTCGCCCTGCAGCGCGCCCTGGCCCGCGCCCTCGGCGACATCGGCCGCGCCACCCCCGGCGCCGACCGGCAGCACACCGCCGCGGGCCACGGAGGGATCTGACGCCGCTGCAAAAAGCCTGGCAGTCGCTTAAATTACTCCGCTCACACGGCGACGTACCCGCCCGGGAACCGCGGCCCGCACCCCGGCTCCCGGGCGATCCCCCGGCCCCCGCCCCCGAGCCCTGAAACCAGGGGCCTGTCCAGGGGCCACTCCCGCAGTCCCCGCACCCGCCCGGATACCGAAGTCCGCGGCACGCCCCCTCGTGGCGGGCCGCGGAACGAGCCTCACGCCCCACACCCCGTCCGAGGAGCCATGTCGCACACCCGCACCCCCGCCGCCCGCCCGGTCATCGCCGTCGCCGGGCTCGGCATCGAGTCCTCCACCTTCTCCCCCGCCCGCACCGAGGCCCCCGCCTTCCACCCCTCGCGCGGCTCCGAGATCTTCGACCGGTACCCCTTCCTCGCCCCTGGCGAGGAACTGCGTGAGGCCGCCGAATGGCACGGCGCTCTGGTCGGCAAGTCGCTGCCCGGCGGCACCGTCACCGCCGCCGCCTGGACCGCGCTCACCGAGGAGCTCATCGAACGCCTCGCCGCGCTGCCCCGGTTGGACGGCCTCTGGTACGACATCCACGGCGCCATGACCGTGGAGGGAATCGACGACGCCGAGGCCGTGCTCCTTGAGCGGATCCGCGCCACTGTCGGCCCCGACGTGATCGTCTCCACCTCGATGGACCTGCACGGCAACGTCTCCCGCGAACTCGCCCACCGCAGCGACCTGATCACCTGTTACAGGATGGCCCCGCACGAGGACCACATGGAGACCAAGGAGCGTGCCGTCCGCAACCTGGTCGACCTGCTGGCGTCCGGCGCCCCCCGCCCGGTCAAGGCGTGGGTCCCGGTCCCGGTGCTGCTGGCCGGCGAGCAGACCTCCACCCGGATCGAACCCGCGAAGAGCGTGTACGCGGCGGTCGACGAGGTCGAGGCCGCCGACGGCGTGACGGACGCCGCCATCTGGGTCGGCTACGCCTGGGCCGACGAACCCCGCAACCGCGCCGTCGTGGTCGTCACCGGCGACGACACGGCCGCGGTCTCGGTCGGCGCCGAACGCCTCGCCCGGGGCTTCTGGAACGCCCGCCACGACTTCGACTTCGTCGCCCCGACCGGCACGTACGACGAACTCCTCGACGAGGCCCTCGCCTCCGACCAGCGGCCGTACTTCATCAGCGACACCGGCGACAACCCCACCGCGGGCGGCGCCGGTGACGTCACCTGGGGCCTGACCCGGCTCCTTGAGCGCCCCGAGTTCCAGAAGGAGGACGGGCCGACCGTCATCTACGCCTCGGTGCCGGGACCCGCCGCGATCGAGACCGCCGTCGCCGCCGGGGTCGGCGCCACCGTCACCGTCACCGCCGGCGCCGAGGTCGACGACCGGCACGCCGGCCCCGTCACCCTCACCGGCGTGGTCCACGCGATCCGGCACGGCGACCGGGACGCCGGGACCGAGGTCGTCATCCGGGTCGGCAGCGTGCACGCGATCCTCACCAGGCGGCGCAAGCCGTACCACCACGAGCACGACTTCACCGGCCTCGACCTCGACCCGCGCTCCGCCGACATCGTGATCGTCAAGATCGGCTACCTGGAGCCCGAGCTGTTCGACATGTCGGTCGGCTGGAAGATGGCCCTCACTCCCGGCGGAGTCGACCAGGACCTGGTACGCCTCGGCCACCGCCGCATCCGCCGCCCGATGTTCCCCTTCGACCGCGACATGGCCGACCCGGACCTGACGGCCCGTATCATCCCGGCCTCCGACCAGCCGCTCACCGGGGACGACGAATGACCGACCACACCATCCGGCCGGCACTGGAGATCGCCGTCACCTCACCGGCCGGTGCCCGTGTCGCCCTCGACCACGGAGCCGACCGCGTCGAACTCTGCACCGGCCTGGAACTGGGCGGTCTGACCCCGTCGGCCGCCCTCGTCGAGGCGGTCGCCGCCGTAGGCCTGCCGGTGCAGGTCCTGGTCCGCTGCCGACCGGGCGACTTCGTCCACGACGCCGAGGAGATCGCCCTGATGGTCGCCGAGGTGCGGTCCGTGATCGCCTCCGGCGCCTCCGGCGTGGTCGTCGGCGCGCTCACCGCCGACGGCGGCCTCGACACCGACGCCGTCACCCGCCTCGCCGCGGCGGCCCATGAGACGGGCCGCCCGGTCGAAGTGACCCTGCACCGCGCGA
Organism: Streptomyces sp. NPDC014889; assembly: GCF_043081205.1. Classification (NCBI taxonomy): domain Bacteria; kingdom Bacillati; phylum Actinomycetota; class Actinomycetes; order Kitasatosporales; family Streptomycetaceae; genus Streptomyces; species Streptomyces sp. NPDC014889. The sequence continues at coordinate 110,856 of NZ_JBIBWH010000005.1, read as the reverse complement.
TCGACCTGTCCGCGGACCCGGTCGCCACCGCCGCGCTGTTGCCCGCCCTGGGGCTCACCCGGATGCTCACCTCCGGCGGCGCTCCGGCCGCCGGAGAGGGTCTCGCCGCGCTCGCCGCCATGGTCGAGGCCGCGCCCGGTGTGCAGGTCATGGCCGGCGGCGGGGTGCGCCCCGCCGACATCCCGGCCCTGACCGCCGCCGGTGTCGCCGCCGTCCACCTCTCCGCGAAACGCCGCGCCGAACCCCGGCGCGGGGGCGCATGGATCCCCCTCGGCGCCTCCAGCGCCTCCGCCGAGCAGGACACCTACTTCGTCACCGACCCAGCGGTGGTCGCCGAGGCCAGGAGAATGCTGGAATCGCGGGCGACGGGCTGACCGACCGTGCGCTCGCCTGCCGGAGCGCGCCGCCCCGAGAGTGCGCGGTTGCGTTGGACCGCGGACTCTCGGGGCGGGAGGATGCACCGGAACCGATCACCGACCGGAGCCTTCGAAAGACCCAGAGCGGTTCATCAAGTCCGGCAATCGCACTGGGCGCCGTTGTGGTCATCCAGGAGGTCTTGCTCCCTGGTGAGGATGCGCACTTCGGTGGCGCCGACCATTCTCTGGGTTCTGGACGATCTCGGGCACCGCCGCCGGCGACAACCCAGGGCGACTCTGCTGCGCTATTCGCGCCAACTGCGCAGATGGGGTGGACGGTGTCTATCGGTCGCCTTCCTGCCGCAGCAGTGGAGCGAGCCATTGGCGCACCTGGGAATTACGCAACAGAGTCCAGCGGTCGGTCAAAGTCCCCCCGTCACCACTCCCTGCGGCTCGCCGTTGACCGTTACAGCAGGGTCGGCCTCCACCACGCGCACGGACATGTTGATCGGTGCGGGTCGGGCGTTGGCCGTTTCGGCTGCCGAGAGGTGTCGGACGTTGGGGGAGCCGTTGGCGAACGGGCGGACGGTGTGGGCCAAGAGGCGGGTCAGTTCATCGTCGAGGCCGTGCTGCAGTGGGGTGCCGTCGGGGCCGAAGGAGTCGATCTCACGCTCGGCGAGCACCACGCCGGTCTCCGCGTGGGTGGCGGTGAAGCGCAGGATGCCGCTCTCGTTGTAGCGGAACTTGATCTCGATCTTGTTCCGGCGGGTGTCCTGTTCGCGGGTCGGGAGATTCACCTCGATGTTGGCCAGGGGGAAGGCACGGTCGCTGTCGGCCGGGTAGCCGACCTCGCCCTCGATCACCGGCACGCGCACGAAGGAAGCGCCCGGCGTGTCCGGGTAGAAGTTGGCCGAACCCTCTGCGGGGAGCGTGGCGTTGCGTCGGATGATGGCGCGGAAGCCCTTCTGTTCGCCCGCGCTCACGGCCGTTCCCAGGTCGTAACTGGTCACCAGGGAGAAGTCGCTGTCGTCGCCGAGTTCGCTGTCGAGAGAGGCCGCATAGATGGCCGCGCCTCGGGCGACGGCGGTCATGGGCCGGCACAGGCCGCTGTCGACGATGCGGTCGTGGCCGAGCAGCTCGCCCACGGCGTGACGCACCTGGGGGATCTGCGAGGTTCCGCCGATCATCAGAACCGAGTCGATGTCGTCCGGGGTGATGGCCAGGTCTTCCAGCGCCTGCTGGATCGGCTCCAGGGCACGGGTGATGAGCGGGGCGATCGCCTCGGTGTACTCGGCCGCGGAGATCCTGACCTCGCGCTTCGATATCGAGGGGGCGAGGCCGACCGGGAGGTCGAAGAAGAGCGCTCCGTCCACCGGCACGGAGGACAAGGCGATCTTCGTCAGCTCGACTGACCGTCGCCACCGGCGTCGTTCGGCCTTGGTGAGCAGGTCCGCGGTCAGGCCGATCTTCTGCTGGATCAGCTGGGCCAGCGCGTTGTCGAACTCCATGCCTCCGAGGGCGGTGATACCGCGGGAGGTCTGCTCCTCGAAGAGGCCGTCGTCGTATTCAAGGACGGTGACGTCGATGGTGCCGCCGCCCCAGTCGAAGACGAGGAAACGGCCGGGAATCGGGACGTCGCGGACGTACGAGATCGCAGCCGCGGTGGGCTCGTTGAGCAGGGCCCGGACCTTCACTCCGCCGAGCGCTGCCGCGGCACGGGTGCGGTAGCGGGCGCCGCCCGTCGCCTTGGCGGGGACGGTGACGACCGCATCGGAGAGGTCGAGCAGCTGGGCGGAGACACCTTCCTTCATGCGGCTGAAGAGGGCGGCGGCCGCGACCGTGCTGTGGAACTTCTCCGAGCCGACCCAGACGTGGTGCTCCTCGAGCTGGACGGCGGCCTCGAGACCGTCGATGTCGCCGTCCTTCTCGGCACCGGAGCGGGTGCCGAGCATGCGCTTCACGGCATCGAGCGGCTCACTGGTGCCGGTCTTCGCCTCCCAGCCGAAGCAGAGTGTGCGCTGCACGTCGCGGACGGACAGCACGGAGGGGAAGAGCTGCTCGAACTCCGACATCCGCCACTGGGCCGGCACGCTGTCGCCGTCGACCGGCAACACCTCGGTGGTGTGCCCGTTCCAGTGGGCCACCACGGAGTTGCTCGTGCCGAAGTCGATACCGAAAGTCATTGCGTTCCCCTTTGCTTCATCCTGCGGCCCCAGTTACCTCCAGAGCGGGGACGTGAACCGCCGTTTCGCCGCCCATCGCCTCTGTGCTGCTGCTTTTCAGATTCCTGACCCCGGTGTGACTTCTTCCTCTCCTGCTGTACAGGAGCATCCTTCTCCGGCTTCTTCTTATCCACTTCTGCATGGTTCGCCCTGCGTTTCTGCCCCGGTTTCATCTTGCTGGGCTCGGGCGAGGGCTTGGGGAACGGTGCCTCCGCGATTGCCCGCAGCCAGCCGCGTTCGACAAGCTTCCCGGACTCCTTGTCGACATAGGCCGGCGCGACGACTTCGTAGGTGACCGGGCCTCTTTTCGTCACACCTGGCTGGTCATCCACGACGTTGAACAGCAACTGATCGCCAGTGTCACCAACGATCTGCAGGCCGGCCTTCGCCGCCTCGTGGTCGAGGCGGGTCAGCACCGCTTTCAAGCTCTTCGCGTCCAGCGCCTGCCGGTGCAGGACGGCCAGTTGGGCCAGGTGCATCTGGCGCGTGCGGATACTCTCCAGCACACCCTTGCGTACTGCTTCGGTGAACTGGGGAAGCACTCGGCGCATCAGCTCGGCCCGGAGGGCCGAGACCAGATCGGCCTCAGTTTCCTTGTCGGCCAGGGCCGCGCCCAGTTCCTCCGTCGCCGCCTCCAACTCCTTCTCCACCACGGGCAGGAGCGTCTCGTTGACCGACTTCAGGATCGCGGCGGCGTCCAGGGTCCCCGGAGTGAACTCGGGCAAGAGGCTTTCGGTGAACCGCCAGGGCGCAGTTTCAGCCGCCCTGCGCTCACCGCGTTTCCGCACACTTCCGTTGTTCGGCCCACGCCCGCGTTTCTCTCGGGATCCCTTGTGGGGGCCAGAACCACTGTCGCCTTTACCGGCTCCGTTGCTCACGATGTGCTGCTCTCTGGGTCTTCAAGGGCTGCGGTGTCTTCGGCAGCCGGGGAAAGGCGTTCTGTCGCCCTGGTGATTATTTCTCGGGCCGCCTTCCTGCGGGACCACGCGCGGTCGCTGTCCGTGGGCGGCCCGGTGAGCCTCTGCAGAGGCTCGGGCGGGAGTTCCAGCCGGTGGCTCGTGCCGGTGGGGTCCTTCCAGCGGTGCGGGACGAGCGGGACGGCGAACCGGAGTACTTCCTGCTGCTCGCGCTCGGTCTTCTCGATCATGTCCTTGGCCCGGTTGATCCGGACGCGGCCGCTGTCGTCGAGCTCTTTTCTCAGGGCTCGCCAGCCCTTCTTCCAGTCGTCCGCCCCGTCGGGCACGCCGAGCACCATATAGGGGTTGAGGGGCTGGTCACGTTCTCCGAGGGGCCGGTCCTCCAGGAAGCTCCGATTCTTCCGCAGCGTGGCCACGGCACCTCCGCCGAGCTGGTCCTGCACCGGGGGGCGGCCTTCGGCGTCCTGCTCCAGGAGTTTGAGGGACTCCGTCATCTCCTGGCCGGCGCGCAGGTAGGCCTGGATGTTTTGGGCCTCCCAGCGCACCGGCTGCGAGTGGTGCCGGAGCCTCGCTGCCATGGTGAGCGCCGCCTTCCTCCGCTGCTCCGCCGTCTCGCCGTCGCCGCGAAGGAGGGCACGGTGCATCTGCCGCACGGCCCTGATCAGGGTCCGCACGCCGATCCAGCCGTTGAACTTCTTGTTGCTCGCGCTGCGCACGCTGGGGTGGATCCGCTCCAGGAGAACCCACAGCCGCTCCTCGGCGACGAGGTCCTCAGGGACCTCTCCTGTCCGCCGCACCTCGCGCAGCGCGTCGAGGAGCTTCTGCGTCGGCGGCAGGAGGTCGGTCCACTCCTCGGCGACGGCCTTGGCGTCGTTGGCCTGCAGCCTCACCAGCAGGCGCCAGTCCTGCGGCCAGTCACGGCCGGGTTCCGTTCCCGGGCCTGCCTCCCGGCGCTCGCGTTCCAGGGGCCAGGCCAACAGGTCCATCTCCTCGTCGGTGAGGGACGCCGGGTCCAGGCGGGCGCGGAGGTAGGCGGCGCGGGAGGTGCCGTCGCGCTCGGGGACCGCGCCGATCCACTCCTCGTCGATGTAGTCGTCGAGAAGCGGCCGGGGAAGCTTCGCCAGGAGTGCCCTCTGCCGAGGGGCCGGCAGGTTGGTCTCCATCAGGCGACGATCGTCCTGATAGATCTGCCACATGCTGCCCGGTTCCCCCAGGAGCGGCAGCGGCTTGTCCTCCAGCAGGGCGCGGGCGCGGTCGTAGAGTCGGCCGTTGAAGACGTCCAGCCCGTGGTCCTGTGCCATGACGAGCAGGGAGACGCCTGAGACCGGGTCGTCCTGCCGGGATGCCTCATCGGCCGCGGCCCGCGCCAGCGTCTGCGAGGAAGGCGTCCCGGTATCCGTCTTCAAGGCGTCGGGCAGCATGAGTTCGGCGAAGGAGCGGGCACGTTCCCAGGCCTCCCGGTCGGCGAATCCTTCGGGGACCGGTTGGAGCGTGACCGGTTTCGACTCCGGCTGCTTCTGCGACGGAACGACCGGAGCAGGGCCGCCGGCGGCTTCCGCGACCTGCAGAGTTTTCCCAACGGTCCGGCTCTGGGTGCGGGCCTGGCGGAGGGCGAGGCGGCGGGCGATCTCGCGCTGCCGCAGCTCCTCCAGGCGGCCCTGCTCGTCCTGGCCCGCTCCCAGCGGGACTTCTGCCGTCATCAGAGCTCCTCCGCGAAGATGTGCACCTGCTCGATCACCGCGGCAGGGGTCCGGTCCAGGCTGTAGGAGTCGGCGAAGGCGATCCTGGTGGTGATGCCTCCAGCACGGACCTCGTGACGCAGGGCCTGGAGCCGTTCGTTCCCGCACTCGTCGGTGGCGGACTCCAGCGGATGCTTGACGGCGAGCGCGACGGGCTCGCCGGTGAAGTCCGAGGTGAAGAGCGCCACGGGTCCGGCGGCGGTCTCCTTCAGGCTGACGGCGGGCTCCTCGTCCGCCCAACCCTTCAGCAGGACGGCGTGTTCGTCCGGGTCGATCCGCAGTTTCCGGCCGCGCAGGGCGTCGGTCAGGTCGCGGGCGAGCCGCCAGTCGTACAGCGGGTGGAGGCGCATGTTGGAGTAGTCGCGCAGGCAGGCGTAGCAGGAGCTGCGGCAGTTCTGCGCATGATGGTCGGTCTCCAGGTCGTGCACGTACCGGTCGACCGCCTGGAGGAACTCCTCGATGTGTTCCTCCGAACCGAGGTAGGTGCTGAAGCCTGCGCCGTTGTCGAGGCTGTCCGCCAGGTAGGCCATGACGGGAGCGGCCACCGGAGCGTCCGAGCCGTGGATGCCGCTGAGGAGTTCCTCCGGCTGCACGTCCAGGTGCGGGGCGGCGGCACGGCGCAGCAGGGCCGCCAGCGAGTACCAGGCGGCGCGCCGGCCGTGGTAGGCCTCGGGGAAGCCGTCGATCTGCTGGGACTTCGAGATGTCGAAGCGCAGGCCCCGGATCGTGTCGAGGGCGCCCTTGGCTCCAATGAAGAGCATGTCGGTGTGCTGGGTGGCGCCGAGGGCGATCTCCAGGTCAGCTTCCGCCTTGGGGTGGTCCAGAGCGACGTATCCGCGCCACGGGCCGGTGTTCTTGACGAACCGGAAGAGCTTTCCGGCGTTGGTGTTGACGATGTAGCGGTCGCCGCTGCCGGTGTGGACGACCATCCAGTCGTCGGCGGCACGGTGGATGCGCGGGGCGGTCTTCTCCAGGTCGGTGGCGGTCCGTGCGCTGGTGGCGTTGGAGCCGAGCTCCCGGTAGCCGTCGTAGTCCCGTGCTTCGTGGGCAGCCCGGAAGCCTGCGGGCTCCCGGAAGGGGACAGCCTTGTAGTACTTGCTCTCCGCGCCGCAGGCGGGGCAGGCGCCGGCGCTCCCGGTTTCCGGGTCGACGACGGCCTGCGGGTCCACGTGGGAGCAGATCCGGCACATGGCGACCAACTGTTCCGGTCCGAACGGGTCCTCGGCGGCCTGCACTCCGCGACCGCTCGGGACGAGGGAGACCACTCCCCTGGAGCGGAGCAGACGGCCATCCTGCGGGGTCTCGCTGCCCGGTGCGAACTTGCTTAGGGCGACGGCCAGGTCGCGGTTGACGGAGTCGGCCGGCGGCCAGGGGAAGGTCTTCTGCGGGATGCTCCGGTAGAGGAGGCGGGAGCGGGTCGGGAAGCCGAACATGGGCAGGAGACCCGCTTCTGCCAGACGCTGGCTGAGGTCGGAGTGGCCGACCGTTCTGGCTGCCACCTCGTCGACCTGGCCGAGGAGTTCGTCGATGGCGGCCACCGGATCGATGGCGGTGATGTTCTCCGGTGTCGCGGCCCGGAGGGCGGCGGCAGCGGCCTTGATACGGTCCAGGTGCTCGGCGGTCCAGCGGCGGACGGCACCGCGATGCGTCGGCCAGTCGGCGGCGAGGCCGAACTGTCCGTGGACGTTGGTCGTCATGTCCGGCCCCTTCCGGCGGCCCTCCGGCTGCAGGGGCTCGAAGGCCTGGCGCAGGACCTCTCCCAGCAGGACCCGCCGGAAGACGGAGACCATGCCGAGGACCAGGTAGGGCGGCGGCGTCGGGTCGTTGGTGATGGCTTCCGGGCGGGCGAAGTAGTGCTCGTCGTGACTGCGGCCACGGCAGACGGTGAGGGCCACGGCAACCGGGCTGTTGCGTCGGCCCGCGCGCCCCACCCGCTGCTGGTAGTTGAAGCGGGTGGGCGGCATGTTGGCCATGATCACGGTGTTGAGGGGGCCGATGTCGACACCGGCCTCCATGGTCGTGGTCACGGAGAGCAGTTCCAGGCCGTCCGCCTGCGGGACGTCGTTGTCGCCGAGGAAGACGTCCTGGAAGAGGCTCTGCCGACGCTGGGCCTCCAGCCGGTCCGTCTGGCCGGTCAGCTCCGCGGTGCGCAGGGGGAAGTCACCGGTACGGTGGGCGGCCTTCCACGCGTAGTAGTCGTCTTCGAGGACTCCGCTGTACTGCTGGGGCACGGCGGGCAGCGGGGTCAGGCACTTGGTGCACAGTCGCGCGCCCGGGTGAAGGTGCGGCCGGTGGCAGGAGCGGCACGTCCAGGTCTTGTTCTCGCCGGGGCGCAGCGCCACCTTCTCCGGCTTGATGACGTAGTCGACGACGGCGTCCTTCCAGACGCCGAGCACCCGGTCCTCGATCGTCTGCACATCGGTGCCCTGGCGTTCGGCGACCCCCTTCCAGAAACGCTTCAGAGGCGCGGGCGGCCTCTGCAGAGAGGCACGTATCCGGGTGAAGCGCCGCATCAAGCCGAGAATCCGCAGGCTGGCACGCGCCACGGCCTGATCGCTGTCCGGGCCGGTCTCCAGGGGTGAGCGGTCGTCGCGCAGGCAGAGCCAGCCGAGTCCGAGCGATTCGAAGTCACGGCCGCCGCCGGAGAAGAGGCTTCCGATGGTCTCGAGGCGGAGGCGGGAGCGGATGCGGTTGAGCAGTTCCTCCTGTGCCTGGGTGTCCACCACCGCTTCCCGGTCCCGCTTCCAGTTGTAGAGCGCGGTCCAGGGCTGTCCGGCCGAGGTCTGCTGGAGCGAGGCTGCGGGACCGGCGGGGTTGGTGCCGTACGTCAGCAGCATGCCTTCGAGGTCGGAGGCGAGGTCGTCCAGGGAGGGCAGTTCGGAGAACTTCCGCTCCAGGTCGGGCAGGAGTTCCGGTTTCGCGTCGAGGTCGTCCGCGAGGATCGCCTTCAGGCGCCCCCAGTCCGCCGGGTTGCGGTCCCGCAGGCGTTCCATGGCGGTACGGGCACCCGCACGATCGACCGGCTCCCCGGCGTAGTGGGCCTTCAGCAGCTGAAGGTCTCCGAACGGGTCCCCCTGGCTCTCGACGGCCCGGGCGCTGAGCAGGCGGAGAAGGTCCTGGTGGTGACGGAGAGCAAGACCGCTGGCGAGCTCGGAGGCGTCGTCACGGCTGTCGGAGAAGGCGATCGCCTTGCGTCGGCCGTCGGGAAGGTGGCCGAGGGCTTCGGTCACCAGCACCTGGTTGATCTTGTAGAAACCGGTGCGCATCCGCCGGACCGGCGCGTTGCGCAGCCGGTCGGGGGATTCCAGCGGGATGAAACGGCCGTCCCTGTCGTACTTGATCTCCCAGTCGTCGCCGCAGGCGGGGCAGCGGGTGGGGAAGGCCTGCAGCCGGGCCGGGTCGTGGGCCGGCTTCTTGCTCTCCTTGTCCAGGGGCACGGAGATGTGGAACGACCATCCGGTGTGCTGGACGTCCCGGTTCTCCAGGCGGCCGGTGGCGGGCTGGTAGGCGCTGCGGCGGAACTCGAACCCGACCTGCGGCCCACCGTCGGACAGGCCCGCGTTCCAGCCGCGGTCGTCCAGGCCGAGGCCCTTGGTGCGCGGCCAGTACACGACGTAGTTCGCCGCCGTAGGCGCGCCACTGGCCTCGTCGGGGAGCAGATCCAGGTCCGGGAAGTCGGTGTGGAGGGCACCGGTGAACTTGCGCCGCTGGGTGTCCTTGGGGCTCGCGTACCCGCCGAGCATGAGGTCGCCGCAGGCCTGGCAGGAGAGGAGCTCCAGTACGCGGGCGCCGCAGGTGCAGCGGGAGGTGGGTTCGGCGAAGAGCCGGCCGACCCGGCGTTCGGGGCCGTGCTCCACGGGGATGTGGGGGCAGTTCGGGTCTGAGCAGGCCCAGACGCCCTCGATGTTCCGGAAGAAGAAGTGCGCGCGAAGCTGGGGAAGTTCGGGATCCTGGGAGGAGCCGAGCAGGCGCAGAACGCCGTGGAGAGCGTCCTGGCGCTGTTCCTCGGGGACGTCCGGGAAGAGGTTCGTCGCCAGTTCGGGGGCGGGCAGAGCACGAGGCTTGCCGCCTGGAGTGAGTGCGCGCTGGAGCGCCGGGCCGAGGCCGGTCTCCCGGGCCAGGGCGACGGCTTCGTCCTGGGTGACGGGGGCCTTCGCCGCCTGCGCGAGGCGTTCGGTGTGTACGGCCAGGTCGCCCTCGCCGTGGATCTCCTTCGCCTTTCCGGGGATGATCACGCGCCGGGAGGCGGGCAGGGCGAAGAACCCGTCGAGGAACTCGTCGTCCCGGCCGGCCTCCAGGGAGGCGGAGGCGGCGAGCACACGCAGCTTCTCGGGGTTCTTGTCGACGCCGAGGCGGTGGCGGAGGTTGCGTAGCAGGTAGGCCACCTCGGTGCCGGCCGTGCCGCGGTACATGTGAAGCTCGTCGAGGATCAGGGTGAGGCGGGCGCCGGGGGTCTCCTCCAGCCACTTCCTCGTGGCGCTGAAGATGTGCTCCTCCTGCTTGCGGAGCAGCATGATGTTCAGCATCGAGTAGTTGGTGACCATGATGTCCGGCGGCGCGGCCTGCATGTCCCAGCGGGCGTGCATCTCCGCTTCGCCGAGGCGCGGGATGAAGGGCCGCAGCTCCTCGTCGAGCTTCTCGTCGGCCTTGCGCTGCCTTTCCTGGACCTCCCGCAGGTACTGCCGGAGACGGAAGTTCGCCGGCTCGGAGTCGCGGCTGCCGGAGACGGGGGTGGCTCCGGTGTAGCGGCCGAAGTAGAAGCGGTGTCCGTTGCGCTTCCGGTCCAGCCATGCGTGGGCCTCGCGGCTGTCCAGCGACTTCCGGAGCCGGACCAGCTGGTCGTCGGCGAGGGCGTTGGTGGGATAGAGGATCAGCACGCGCACGGCGGCGGGGTGCCCGTGCTCGCTCTGCCGGCTGGGCACGTAGTCGCCGTCTCCCTGCCACCATTCCCGCTGCACCGCACGGGTGCCCTGCCAGTGGGCGGACTCGTCGACCAGGTCGGCGAGGACCGGCAGCAGGAAGGACTCCGTCTTGCCGGAACCGGTGCCCGCGGTGACCACGAAGTCCTTGCCCTCGCAGGCGGCGACCAGGGCGTCGTGCTGATGCTGGTAGAGACTGGTCACGCCGCCGGGAAGCGTGAAGCGGGCGAATTCGGCCGCGTCGGGGTGCGCCCCTGCTTCGGCGAAGGACTCCGCGATGCTGACGCCCCGGGAGGCGTACTGCGGGCGCAGCTCGATCAGCGGGTCGCGCCAGGCCCCGTTGTCCCGGTCCAGGAGGTTGCGCCGCTCCTCCATGACGGAACGGTCGTCGACGCCGAACGGGGTGTCGTAGTAGCGGAAGAGCGCGCTGCGCAGGTCGTCGAAAGTGCCCATGACGTCTTGGACATCGGTGTTCGTCACCGCCGCTGTCTGCTGTTCGCCGCTCATTTGGTCCTCCCGCCGGTGACCGCCACTGGTCGCGGCATGGTCTCCAGGTTCTGCTGCAGCGAGGCCGCGATGGCCTCGGCGAGCGCCCTCGACACGTTGGCGTACGCACGGGTCTGCGTCTGCTTGCCCACCGAGGGCGGGAAGCCGCTGCACAGGACGGCCGCGCGCTCGTGCAGGGCGGGCAGGGGCGCGTACCGGTCGACGAGGAGTCGGCCCATGCCGGCACGGCCCTTGCCAGATTCCGGCCGCCAGCGCATCGCGCCGGTGCGGTGGCGGGCGAGCTCCAGGTAGACGCCCGTCTCGCGTTCCACCGCATGGAAGACGCCGTTGCGGCGTACGCGGGTCAGGCGTGCGTAGTCGGCTCCGCGCCACCGGTACAGGCCGTCCTCGTCGTCCCTTGCCACGGGGACGAACCGCTGGAGGCGCAGCTCGTACTTCTCCAGCGTGTCGGCGGTGCTCCCACCGGGCGGCGCGGACTCGGGGCCCGGCGCCGCCTGCGGAAGCAACTCCATCAACTGGAGGGCGGCGCAGGGAGCGTAGCGGGCCCCGAGGAACTCCGCTGCTTCCTGCAGGGTCCGCGGGTCCTCGTACTGGAACAGGAGGGTGTCGGGCAGCGGGGCCTGACCGGCCTCCGGTCGGTGAGGGACGGTGATCAGTTCCATCCACTCCTGGGCCGCCTCCTTGACGCGCATGCTGATCCGCGCGGTACGCGCACCGGTCAGCAACGCGAGGCCGTCGGTGTGGGGCAACCGGGTCAGCACCGGCGGGGCCACCGACCAGCGGTCGGCACGCAGGTCCACGTCGATGAAGCCGAGGGCGGCGGCCTTGCGCATCCAGTCCCAGTCGGCGTACTCCTTCAACTCCATGCCCCACGCCTGGGCCTGGCTGCAGACCCCGCCGCGCAGGGCGGACGCCTTGCCGCTGCGGCTCTCGCTCAGCCAGCGCAGGAGGATCCCAGCGAACTCGTTGGTGCTCATCGGTCCAGCTCCTTCGCTGCCTGCACGTACGCGGCCCACGAGGGCTCGACGGACGCCTGCTGGGCGTTGAGGACGGCGCGGGCCCATGCCCGCGGGTTGCCGGCGCCCTTCAGCTTCGGCGTTCCAGGGTTCACCGGGCGGCCCCTCCAGCGTCCGCTCCGGCGCTCCAGGAGCCAGCCGCCGATGCCGTGGAAGTCTGTCTCGAAGCGGAGCGGGGCGGGGGTGTCGGGGAGATGGTCCGTCCACCAGTCCGGTTGCTCCGGGGCCTCCAACGTCCACAGCCGTCCGTCGGCCGCCGCGAACAACACCTCTTCCGCGTCTCGACGGCACAGCTCCATGACGGCTGCCGCGTCCTGGGTGGTGGCGCTCGTGCAGTCGGCGCCGGTGATGCCGGTCGGCAGGGCCTGCTCGACGAGGAGGGAGGGCGACACCGAGGCCTTGCCGTCCACGACGGTGAAGCCGCAGACCTTGGTCACCTTCGGCTCGACGACGGTCTGGTCCGCGGTGGCGAAGCCGATCTCGACGCCTGCGTAGCTCACCGTGTGGCGGCCCGGCTCCAGCCGGAGCACGGCCAGGGGGACGGGGCGGCCCGCGGCGGCCGCCTTCCTGAGCTCGGGCCGCTCCTTTCCGTCGACCAGGAGGGTGCCCGTGCCCTCCGTGGCGTCCGGGAGGACCACCTGGGGTTCGCCTCCCCGCAGATACAAGTGGGAATCGAGCGAGGGTGCGAGCTTCAGTCCGCCCTCGAGACGCAGCTTGAACTGGGCCGGGGGCTGCAGGAGGCCGACCGCGCCCTGGACTTCCTGGAGCGCCCGGCGCAGGGTGACCGCGTCGTCGAAGGTGACGGGCTTGTGCAGGGACCAGCCCTGCGGTACCCAGGCCAGCTTGCTGGTGTCGGCACTCCGGCCCGTGGTCGCGGCCTTGTCCAGCAGCCGCTGCACGTCCCGCTGAGCGGTCGGGGCGGCGAGCACCACGTGTGCCCCTCCCGGGCGGAAGCCGTCGGTGCCGGCCCAGACGCCGAGCACGTCGTCCCGTGCGAGGACCAGGACGGAGCAGGAAGGGCGGCTGAGCACCAGGGTGTCCCCGTCGCGGCGGATGCCCCTCGCGAGGGTGTGCGCGCTCGGGGCGGGCAGGCCCGTCACCTCGTAGTAGGCGGTGTCGCCGAGCTGCTCGAGGAGGACGCCGTCCTCGAGCTCGATGCGCTTCTTCTGCTCCGCGGACCGCAGGCGCGCCACCCAGCTGAGACGCCCCGCGTCCAGCCGCACCAGGAGCTCGGCCCGGGTGACACCGGTGGGCACCAGCTCGTCCGAACCGTCCCAGGAAGCGGCGTAGTTGCCGATCAACCTGGCGAGGAAGGGGCGGAACTCCTCCTCCTGCAGGGCGTTGCGGAAGCCCTTGGAGAAGTGCTGCTCCATGCCCCGGATCTCGATCTGGGCCAGCAGCGTCTCCCCCGGCAGGGGCCAGGTCGTGCCGTGTTCCCGCAACGACCGGAAGAACTTCGGCATGAAGGACCGGTCCGCGCCGCTGAGGAGCGCCTGGGACTGGGCGAACCCGATCATGCTGCGGTTTGAGGGCAGGTCGGTGGGGGCGGGAATGGTGCAGAGGCCCCGCGCGCCCTTCTGGCTGTGCTGCCAGGAGGCCAGCACCTGCCACATGCGGGAGACGGGCTCGTAGTGGTGGCTGACCAGTTGCTTCTCGTGGCCGGTCAGCAGCTCGGAGAAGCGGGCGTGGTAGGCGGTGGCCCGGTGGTTCCGGTCATTCACCATCCGGGACGCGGCCATCACCGAGCAGGCGAGCAGCGGCAGGAAGGCGGGCACGCCGTCCCTGTCCTGCTGCCGCTTGCGCCAGCGGTAGTCCTCCAGCGCGCTGTACGGTTCCGCGGTCCCCAGCCGCAGGAACTTGCCCACGCACTGGGCGAGGGGCTCCTCCAAGCCGTATCCGTGCTTGAGTTCCTGCTGCACGTCGTCGTCCACGTAGAACAGCGTCGGGTGGCCGGCGTGCTGCCGTCCGAAGAACTCCTCGGCCAGCACTTCCTGCCACGCCTGATAAGAATGGTCCACTCTGTCCCCAAAAGAGAGGTTCTGATGCCCTGTTCGTGAAAGCCCCGGGGCATGGAACGGTCTTCCGCGTCACCCGAGCCCGCCTCGGACAACGGGCCGCTGCCCAACACCCCCCGGCGCGTCGACCCCCTCGGCCCGGAAGCCCTCGAACGTCACCGCCCGCCGCGACTTAACCCCGCGCGGCAAGCGAAGGCGTATCCACTCATCCCCCACCAAGTTTTCACAAGCGGCCCGTCGCAGTGCCTGCACAGTGAGCCGGAAGCCGGACATCAACTGCAGGTTCCCTGCAACCAAAGGCTACCTGTGAAGGTGATGTGTGCGAGCCAGGGGATTACCAACTGCTCTGCTAATGACTGCTGTCCCTCCCCTCCGATCTTCTCGGGAGCGACGCCTTCTACGCCGCATGCTTCGACGCGGCGGCCCCCGTCCTCATCTGCGGCTCCTGCCGAAGAACGCGCGATACTTCTCGACCGTCCCGATCAGGCAGCGACCGAGAGGGGGCCGGCCCCGGAGCCGAGCGAGCGCAGGATCCGCCCCTCCTCCTTCCGCGCGGCGGAGGAAGGAATTCGGCCGTTGGCGCGGCGGAGGGCGAGACGGGCGAAGGCGTCGGCGGTTTCGTTGAGGTCGTGTCCGATGTGGCCTTTCAGCCAGCGGACCTGGACGCGGTGGCGGTGGCGCAACAGGTGGTCCATCAGCTGCCGGCTCTCCGGGAAGAGGAGGGTGCGGTGGGCGGCTGTCGGGTCGGCGGAGCACAGGGCCGTGTCGACGGCGTCGACCGCCTCGGTGCTGTCGCACAGGAGGACCACGAGTGCCTCCTCGTGGTGCTCGAGGAGACTGAGGGCGGCCGCGCAGATACCGATGACTTCGGCTTCACCACTGCTCGAGGCCAGCGAGTCGCCGTATCCGGTGGTCCCGTCCTCGGCAGCCCAGCCGTAGCCGCACAGTGCGGACTCGTCACCGACGGCGGCGTCGGCGACGGCCACGACGGCGGTGTCAGGAAGGTCGGCGAGCAGGGCGTAGCGGTCCACGTCGGCCGGAACCGTTGCTGCCGGATGTTCACCGTCGCCGTCCTCGCCCGTGTCGGCGGGATGGGCGGCGGCGAGGAGGGCACCGTGACAGCGCGGGCAGCCGTCGGCCTGTTCGGAGCAGTGCGCCTGGTGCCGCACAGTCAGCTCACGCACGCTGTGCCACAACTCGGGTTCGGCGTCGGCGAAGCGAGCCAGAGCCGCGACGCGACACTGCGCCATGAGCCCCGCGAAGGGCTCTGTGGTCGCGCAGGCCCGCATCCGGTCGTGGAGCTCCGTGACCCGGAGCAGGGCTTCACGTGCGCGGGCAGCGAGAACCGCTGTGTCCTGGTACGCGTCGTCCAGAGCGTCAAGTCGGGTGCGCCGTACGGAGAGAGAGCGGGCGAGTGCGCCCCGTTCGGCCTGGCCGATCGCGTAGCGGCCCCAGGCCAGCGCGGCACGGGCATGGCGGCTCCAGCGTTCGACCACCGCGTCGTGCGGGAGGTACGGGTTCTCTTCCTCCCGGGCATCGCGCAGAAGGGCCTGGACGAAGGCGTCGTCGTCGCAGTCCCGCAGTTCACGCACCGGCGCCGGCAGTTCGCCGCCTGCCGTCCGGTCCCAGGCCCACCGGGCGAGGCCGCTCTCCGGCGCCTGCGGCGTGCCGTCCGGCAGTCCCCTGTCGCGGAGTTCCTGCCGCAGGGCCTCGGCGAAGGCCGCCGGGGACACCCTGCGCGCCACCCTCAGCTCCAGCGTGTCCACCGGCCGAAAGCGGCCGGTGAGGCGGCGGGCACGCTGCTCCTTGTACACGGCCTCCGCCTGCGAGCGGGCCCGTCGCACCCTGCGCGCGTGCGCTCGCAGCCGTCGCAGCCGCTCAGGGGGCTGCACCGAGAGTTCCGCACGCCGGACGGCCCCGCGGGCGAGGACATCGGCGTGGGCGAGAACGACGGTGATGGGACCGGCGAGCGAGGCGTGTTCCAGGGCCGCGGCGCTCTCCGGAGCGCAGATCCCGTTCATGCGGGCGAGGACGGCCTCCTGCAGGGCGGTGAAGTCGTCGGCGAAGCGACGGATCAGCTCTGTGTGCTCGGTGATCGTCACGGTGGCCTTCCAGGTCGCGGGTGGTGGTGAGCGGGGCCGCACAGGGTGTGCGACCAGTACGCGGGTGCGGGAGCCGCGGGCCGTGCCCCCGCGGGTGGGGCCCGTCCGGAGAGGGGCGTCGGCCGAGAAGGTCCCGGCGTCAAGGAATTTGCACCACAGGCCTGTTCAACTCCGCAGGCCCCGGATCTTCCGGCCCAGCTCGCTGCTCGGGTCGAGGAGCGAGCCCGCGACGCGGCCGGCGGAGTCCTTCACACCACCGCTGAAGTTGAGCCGGCCGGTGGAGCCGACGCTGGCGCAGACGCCGTCCCAGTAGGCGGGTTCGCGCTCCCAGCGGACGTCGGCGAGCAGGTGCTCGACCGTCTCGTAGCTCATGGCCTTGCCGGGGTCGCACCAAGGGGTGGCGCGGTGCAGCAGGACGCCGAGGCCTGCCATCACGGCCGGGGCGGTGATCGCGCTGCGCCGGGTGAAGTTTGGGAAGCGCCCCTCGATCAGCCGGGACACCAGACGGACGACGACCGTATCCACCTCGTCGGCGTCGGTGTTGGACGGCAGGTCGCCCTCGTGGACGTTGGCCGCCGAGTACTCCACACCCTTGCTGCCGAAGACGGTGGTGACGATCAGCGCCCGCAGCGCGGACAGCGTCACGACCTCCTTGTCGGTCCTGGTGAGCTGCCGCTTGCCGGCGTTGACCAGCCTGCCGAACGGCATCCGCCGGCCGTCCGACTCGACCTCGAGCCTCTCGCCGACGGTGTGGGCGAGGCGGGTGGCGAGATCGCGCTGGTCCATGGACATGGCCAGGTTCTTGGCGACGTCGATGCCCTTGACGTTGCGGTCGTAGAAGATCTGCCGCGCGTCTGCCGGGGAGATCCCCAGATAGAGCTCGAAGGGGATACGGACCCGCCGGCTGAGCTCGGTGTAGGTGAGGCCGAGGGACTCCGGGTCCTGGTAGATGTCGTGCCAGGCGGTGGTCTGGGTCTCGCCGTCTATGGCGATCACCATGGCGTCCGGGGCGACGGTCAGCGTCCGCAGGCCCGAGTCGGGGACCAGCTCGTCGCTCATCGCGGCGATCTCGCCCGCGTGCCAGAGCGTGATCGGGGGCGTGGACCAGGCGGAGCCGTGCTTGCCGAGGATGCCGGCGGCGATGTACTCGGCGTAGTCCGGGATGTTCCTGCCCTTCTGGGACTTCAGCGTCCGCTGCACGGTCGCGCGCAGCTCGGCGTGGCGCCGATCGTGCCCGGACGCGGTCTTGAGGGCGCGCGGGTCCTCCTCCTGACGCGGTGACGGCACGAGACGTACCAGCGTCGCGAGGGACATGGTGCCGATGACCGCGTCCTCGCGGAACGGCATGACGGTGAGCGGGATTCCTTCCGGAGTGCCGCTCGGCATGGTCAGGCGCATGGGTTCCCCCTGTGTGGTGGTCGATCGGCCGTCGCCTGGCTCTGAGGCGCCCTGGACTGGGCGCTCAAAGACATGGGGTACGGCAAGGGCACGCTTCACGCCGGAGGTGACGGTCCCCCGCCGGAAGCGATTACATGTAAACATGACCGTGAAAGCGTTGTCCAACGGCAGCCCGGAGTTGACTTGTGCTGTAGGGTGTAACCACGTCGCCCATCGGAGCCAGGACCACACCCATGTCGCAGCCATCCGCACCATCCGCCCAGGTGACAGCCGCCGAGATCTCCCGCATCGCGGGCGTCACGCGCGCCACCGTCAGCAACTGGCGACGTCGGCACGACGACTTCCCCGCGCCCTCAGGCGGCACGGACAGCTCCCCGCTGTACGACCTGGAGGTGGTCCGCGCCTGGCTCGCCTCACGCGGACAGCACACGGCGGCCACGCCCAGCGGGGAGCTGCGCACCACCCTGCGCCTCCGCGAGCGGCCCGGCGCCGGCACGTCCGACCTGCTCCTGCTGGTCCTGGCGGCGGCCCGCCGCCCCGCCGACGACCTCACTGCTCTGCACGCGCTGTCCGACGCCGATCTGGTGAAGCAGGCGAACGACGCGGCGGCCGAGGTCGCGGACGTGGTGCCGGACACGGAACCCGTCCGGTTCACCGCCGCCGACACCGCGGTCCTGCGCGCCCTGCTGCTCTGCGTCCGCGACGAAAGCGCCCAGACGGCACTGGGCGTACTGGCGGAGAGGGAGCTGGAGGACAGCGCCGCCAGCGGCGCCTACCGCACCCCGGCCCCGCTCGCCGACCTGCTGGCCCGCCTGATCCCGGGCTCCCCGGCCCGTGTCCTCGACCCCGCCTGCGGCAGCGGCACCTTGCTGACAGCCGCCGCCGCGCGCGGCGCGCGCGAGCTGTACGGGCAGGACAGCCTTCCCGTCCAGGCACGACGCACCGCGGTCGGCCTGACCCTGACGGCTGAGGAGGGTGCGGACGTCACCGTGCGCACGGGCGACAGCCTGCGCGCCGACGCCTTCCCGGACCTCACCGTCGACGCCGTGCTGTGCAACCCGCCCTACGGCGACCGGGACTGGGGCCACGACGAACTGGCCTACGACTCGCGCTGGGCGTACGGTTTCCCGCCCCGCGCCGAGTCCGAACTGGCCTGGGTCCAGCACGCGCTGGGCCACCTCGAACCGGGCGGCCACGCCGTGCTGCTCCTCCCGCCGGCCACGGCATCCCGCTCCTCCGGCCGCCGCATCCGCGCCGAGCTGATCCGCAGCGGCGCGCTGCGGGCGGTGGCGGCCCTGCCGCCCGGGGCGGGGATCCCGCTGCACATCGGCCTGCAGGTGTGGGTGCTGCAGCGGCCGGAGCCGACCCGGCCGGCGTACCAGACGGTGCTCTTCGTCGACACGGTGGGCGAGCCGTCGGTGCCGGGGCGCGGCGGTACCCGTTCGGGTTCGGTGGACTGGGCGCGGGTAACCGAGCAGATCGTCTCCGCGTGGACGGCGTACGCCGAGGACCCGGACGGGTTCGAGGTGCAGGCCGGTGTGGCGCGGGCGGTGAGCGTGGTCGACCTGCTCGACGAGGTGGTCGACGTGACCCCGGCCCGGCAGGTGCGTGCTTCACAGGCGGACATCGACCCCCGGGAGCTGGCCGACCAGGTCGTCGTCGCAAGGGATGCGTTGACGGGTGCGGCGCGGTCGGTCGCGCTGCTGGCCGCCACGGAACTGTGGGACGCTGCGGGCGGCAAGGCCCGCCAGTGGCGTTCGGCCACGGTGTCCGACCTGGCCCGGGGCGGCGCGCTGAAGGTCCTGCGGACAGCCCCCGCGTCGCCGAGGCAAGCGGACGGCGAGGGCCATTCGGAGGTGGGTGGCGTGGCTACCCGGCCTACCCTCACCGGCGACGACATCGCTCGCGGAAGCGGGCCGACGGGGCGGGTCGAGGACGCGCAGGCCGCCGAGCAGGTGCCGGAGATCGCCGTGGGCGACGTGCTGGTGCGTGGCCTGATCGGCGGCAGGGGTCCCGTCGCGCGGGTCGCGGGTGAGAACGAGGCGGGTGTGCTGCTCGGTCCGGGCGTGCACCTCTTCCGGCCCGACCCGGCACGGCTCGACTCCTGGTTCCTGCACGGCTTCCTCGGCTCGGAGGCCAACCTGACCGGCGCCTCGACCGGCAGCTCCACGCTGCACCTCAGCCCGGGCCGGCTACGCGTCCCACTGCTGCCGCTGGAGGAACAGCGGCGTTACGGGGAGGCGTTCCGGCAAGCTGCCGCACTGCGTGAACAGGCCCGCAGGGCAGAGGAGTTGGCCGAGGAGACGGCGCGGCTCGTGGCCGACGGCCTCACGGGCGGGCAGCTCGTGCCTAGCGGACCAGAGACTTTCTGAACTCCCCCACTCATGATGCGGACGGACGAGGACCCCACCCTCCCGCCGCGCTCCACGTCATCCGTACCGGTCCTGGAAGGGAAGCGGAAGAAGTCTTGAACAGCAGCAAGCACACGGAGTTGGCGAACCACGCGTGGTCCGTCGCCGACCTCCTGCGGGGGGACTACAAGCAGTCCGACTACGGCAAGGTCATCCTGCCGTTCACGGTGCTGCGGCGACTGGAGTGCGTGCTGGAACCCACGCGCCAGAAGGTCACGGAGACCGTGGCGCAGTTCGAGGGCCAGGACATCATCGCGGACAAGTTCCTCCGCAAGGCTTCCGGCCACGCCTTCTACAACACGTCCACGCTCACCCTGAAGAAGATCGCTGCGGACCCGCAGAACGCGGCGAAGAACCTCGCGGTGTACGTGGGGGCGTTCTCCGACAACGCCCGCGGTGTGCTGGACCGCTTCGAGTTCGCCCAGCAGATCAAGCGGCTGGACGGCGCGGGGCTGCTCTACCAGGTCATCGGCAAGTTCACCGACCTGGACCTGCGCCCCGAGGTCGTGCCCAACCACAACATGGGCTACATCTTCGAGGAGCTGATCCGCCGCTTCTCCGAGCAGTCCAACGAGACGGCCGGTGAACACTTCACGCCGCGTGAGGTCATCCAGCTCATGGTGCGGCTGCTCGTCGCCCCCGACGGCGACGCGCTCCAGCTTCCGGGCGCGGTGCGCACGGTCCTCGACCCGGCCTGCGGCACGGGCGGCATGCTCTCCGCGATGGACGACCTGATCTCGGAGCTGAACCCGGACGCCACGGTGGAGGTGTACGGGCAGGAGCTCAACCCGGAGTCGTGGGCGATCTGCCGGTCCGACCTGATGATCAAGGGCCAGGACCCGGAGAACATCCGCTTCGGCAACTCCTTCTCCGACGACGGCCACGCGCGCAAGACCTTCGACTACATGTTGGCCAACCCGCCGTTCGGCGTGGAGTGGAAGAAGATCAAGGACGAGGTCGAGGCCGAGCACAAGCAGCTCGGCGAGGCCGGCCGCTTCGGCGCGGGCCTACCGCGCATCAACGACGGCTCGCTGCTGTTCCTCCAGCACATGATCTCGAAGATGAAGCCGGTGGACGTGGACGGCGGGGGCGGCTCACGCCTCGCGATCGTCTTCAACGGCTCGCCGCTTTTCACGGGCGCGGCTGGCTCGGGTGAGTCGGAGATCCGCCGCTGGATCCTGGAGAACGACTGGCTCGAGGGCATCGTCGCCCTGCCGGACCAGCTCTTCTACAACACCGGCATCTCGACGTACTTCTGGATCCTGACGAACCGCAAGAGCCCGGACCACAAGGGCAAGGTCGTGCTGCTGGACGCGCGGGACCAGTGGCAGAAGATGCGGAAGTCGCTGGGCGACAAGCGCAAGGAGCTGAGCAAGGACCACATCGCCACGGTGGTCAAGCTGTACGGCGACGCCCTGGCCGTGGCGGGTGACGCAGAGCACCCGCTGCACGGCAAGGTGAAGGTCTTCTGGAACGAGGACTTCGGGTACCAGCGGATCACGGTGGAACGCCCACTGAAGCTGCGGTTCGAGATTACGGAGGAGACGCTGGCGGCGGTGGAGGCGTCCAAGGTGATCCAGAAGCTTCCGCAGGCCACGGTCATGTTCGACGCCTTCGACTCGATGCAGGTCAGGAGCTGGGCCACGAAGCAGGAGGCGTGGCTCGCCCTCAAGGACGCGGTGGTCGCGGCTGGCACGACGTGGCCGACGGGAGCGCCGTTCAACAAGGCACTCCGGGACGCGATCGGGGTACGGGACCCAGAGGGCGAAGTGCAACTCGTCAAGGGCAAGCCCGAGCCGGACCCGGAACTCCGGGACTACGAGAACGTTCCGCTGGGCGAGGACGTCGAGGAGTACCTGACGCGGGAGGTCCACCCGCACGTACCGGACGCGTGGATCGACCACAGCAAAACGAAGATCGGGTACGAGATTCCATTCACTCGGCATTTCTACGTGTACGGGCCGCCGCGGCCGTTGGCGGAGATCGACGCGGAGCTGAAGGCGCTGGAGGCAGAAATTCAGGAATTGCTGCGGGAGGTGACGCACTGATGCAGGAAGTCCCTGGGAAGTTCCTGTTCCGAGAGATCGACGAGCGTGCCGGCGCGAGAACCTTGCCGCTGCTCTCCGTCTCCCAGTATCGCGGTGTCGTGCTCCGGTCCGAGCTTACGGACGACTTGCCCCGAGCGGAGGACCTAAGCAATTACAAGGTCTGCACAGAAGGGGACATTGTGGTGAACCGGATGTCCGCCTACCAGGGTGCCATGGGGCAAAGCCCTAAGGAAGGAGTGGTCAGTCCGGACTACATGGTGTTGCGGCCCGGCCCTCTGGTCGAAAGTAGGTATCTTCATCATCTCTTTCGGTCTGCTTGGTTTCGAGGAGAAGTCGTTCAGCGACTTCGTGGGATCGGATCCGTCGACCTCGGAAATGTCCGCACACCGAGGATCAACCCTGATGAGTTCGGCAGCATCCGGCTCCCGGTGCCTCCGCTGGAGGAGCAGCGCCGCATCGCAGACTTCCTCGATTCTGAGATCGCCCGCATCGATCGCATGACTGCGGCGACGAGCGCACAACAGGACCTAGTTGAGGAGCGTGAATCCGTCGCCTTCACCGAGAGCGTCATCAGGGCCGGCGGACCTCGGCTGCAGGCATTGAGTCTCGGGCAGCACGTGGAATGGCCAGCGATGCCGCTCAACCGCGTGCTCCGTCAGTTGACGAACGGGTACGTCGGCCCAACCCGAGACCTCTTCGTGGAGGAAGGAGTCCCCTATCTCCAGTCACTCCACATCAAGCATGGCGAAATCGATTTTGCTCGGCGACCCTATTACGTCAGCCCTGCCTGGGCAGCCGAACGCCCCCGAATCCGCCTGGGTTTCCAAGACATCCTGATCGTTCAAACTGGCGCAATCGGCGAAGTCGGAATTGTGGGTGAGGATTTCGTCGGGGCAAGCTGCCACGCCCTGTTGATTGCCCGGACCGACCGGCACGTGCTTCGCCCTCGGTATCTCTGGCACGCACTCCGCAGTCACTGGGGTCGGCAAGCTCTGCTTCGTGAACAGACAGGTGCGCTGCACCCGCACCTTGAGGCCGGGAATGTTCGGTTCATGCGGTTTCCGATCCCCTCGTTGTCAACCCAAGACCGCATCGTGGCCGACACAGAAGCAATCACGCGTGACGTGCGAACCATCCAGGCAGCACTCGGCCGACGGATGTCCCTCCAGGCCGAACGCCGGCAAGCCCTCATCACCGCCGCCGTAACTGGCCAGTTCGACGTATCCACCGCCAGCGGCCGCAACGTAACCGAAGGAGTCGCCGTATGAGCCCCGTGCACGACGAGTCGTCCTTCGGTTCCGCCATCGTCGCCGCCCTCTGTAAGCGAGGCTGGCGGGAGGCGAACCCCGAGGACTACCAGGCCGACCTCGGTCTGGACACCAACGAGCTGTTCACCTTCATCGGTGCGACCCAGCCCGACGAGTGGGACGAACTCCTCACCGTCTACGGCGGTAACCCCAACGAGGCGCAGCGCGGTTTCGCGCAGCGCCTCGACCGGGCCATCGCCGACGACGGGCTGCTTCACGTCCTCCGCAACGGCGTGAAGGACCGCGGGGTCCGTCTCCGCGTCGCCTACTTCAAGCCCAACCTCATCTCCGCGGACTCGGTCCTCGACGGCTACCGGGCCAACCGCCTCACCGCCGTCCGGGAACTCCCCTACGCCACCAAGCAGGCCGACTGGGGTCACCGCCTCGACCTGACTCTGTTCCTCAACGGCATCCCCATCGCCACGGCCGAGCTGAAGAACCCGCTCACCGGTCAGGGCGTCGAGCAGGCCAAGGAGCAGTACCGGACCGACCGGGACCCGACCGAGCTGATCTTTACGCGTCGCGTGATCGCCAACTTCGCGGTCGACCCGGACCTGGTCTTCGTCACCACCCAGCTCCGCGGCAAGAGCACCCGGTTCCTGCCGTTCAACACCGGTTCGAACGGTCCCGGCCAACCCGGCGGGGCCGGCAACCCTGCGCCCACCGCCCACGGCAAGTACGCCACGTCCTACCTCTGGGAAGAGGTCTGGCAGCGGGACAACTGGCTCGACCTCCTCCAGCGTTTCGTGCACCAGCAGAAGCAGAAGACGCCCGGCGGCGGCACCACCAAGTCGACGATCTTCCCCCGCTTCCACCAGTGGGACGTGGTCCGCAAGCTCACCGCGCACGCGTCCGTCCACGGCGCCGGCCAGAACTACCTGGTCATGGCCTCTGCCGGCTCGGGTAAGTCGAACACCATCGGCTGGCTGGCCCACCGCCTCAGCGACCTGCACGCCCGCCGCGATCCGCACGTTCTGCGACCCGATGCTCTCGCCGACGGCCGTATCAAGCCCGGCGAGCCCGTCTTCGACAAGGTCGTCGTCATCACCGACCGCCGCGCCCTGGACGCTCAGCTCTCGGCGACCGTCGGCAGCTTCTCGCAGACCGCCGGCCTCGTCGTGAAGGTCGACGAGAAGCACGGGGCGAAGAGCGAGCAGCTGGCCCGCGCGCTCTCCCGGGACACGGGGAAGATCGTCACGGTCACCCTGCACTCGTTCCCGGCGCTGCTGGACTACATCAAGCGCAACCCGACCGAGATCAAGGGCACCCGCTTCGCGATCATCGTCGACGAGGCGCACTCCTCCCAGTCCGGCGACGCCGCCACCGCCGTGAAGTCGGCCCTCCGCGACCTCGGACTGGACGCCGCCTCCGACGACGAGGGCGCGACCACGGTCACCGTGGAGGACAAACTGAAGGCGAAGGCGGTCGAGCGCTCGCACGCCGCCAACCTCTCCTACTTCGCCTTCACGGCCACCCCCAAGGCGAAGACGCTCGAACTCTTCGGCACGGAAGGCGTGGAGAACGGCAAGAGCGTCTACCGCCCCTTCCACACCTACTCCATGCATCAGGCCATCGAGGAGGGCTTCATCCTCGACCCCCTGCGTAACTACGTCACCTACAACACCTACTGGAAGCTCGCGAACCTCAACCACGACGAGAAGGAGGTCGACCCCTCCAAGGCGAACAGCCTGCTCGCCCGGTTCGCGCTCATGCACGAGCACACGGTGTCGCAGCACGCCCAGGTGATCGTCGAGCACTTCGTCGCCCACACCCGCGGCCGGCTCGGTGGCCGGGCCAAGGCCATGGTGGTCACGGCGTCCCGCCACTCCGCCGTGCAGATGGCCCGTGCCATCCGCAGCTACATCGCCGACCGCGACTACGACAGCAAGTATCCGGACCTCGGCGTCCTGGTCGCCTTCTCCGGCTCCCTCACCATCGACGGCGAGGAGACCACCGAGAGCAAGGAAAACGGCGGTCTGCCGGAGAGCGCGCTGCCCAAGGCGTTCGGCTACACCCGCGCCGACGACAAGGCCGCGAAGGCCGGTGGCAAGGGGCAGCAGGAGTACCGGATCCTCGTCGTTGCCGAGAAGTACCAGACCGGCTTCGACCAGCCGCTCCTCACCACGATGTACGTCAACAAGACGCTGACCGGCATCGCCGCCGTGCAGACGCTCTCGCGCCTCAACCGCACCGCCGACCGCAAGTCGCAGGCCGACCTGGCCGTCCTGGACTTCGTCAACGAGGCCGAGGACATCCAGGACGCGTTCCGCCCGTACTTCGATGAGGCGCACACCCTGCCCTCCGACCCGAACCTCCTCTACACGGCCCAGAGTCGGGTCATGTCTGCGCCGATCATCTCGGAGCAGGACATGGACGCGTTCGTCGCCGCGTACTTCGAGGCGCAGGAGAAGGCCGGCGGCTCCCAGGCCAAGTGGGAGAAACTGCACGCCGAGTTGTACCGGCTCCTCTCCCCTGCCGTCACCCGCTTCAGCGCCCTCCTGGAGAGCGAGGAGGAGGACGACGTCGAGGCCGCCGAGGAGTTCCGGGCCAACCTCAACGACTACGTCCGCAAGTACGGCTTCCTCGCACAGATCGTCCCCTACCAGGACGCCGACCTGGAGCGGCTGTACCTGTACGGGCGTTACCTGCTCAACCGGCTGCCCCGCCTCGCGGACGGCGGCGTCGACATAGGCGAAGTCGACCTCAGCCACCTGCGCGTCGAGAAGACCGGAGAGCACGACAAGTCCCTGCTGCCCGAAGGCCCCGCCGAGCTCAAAGGGTTCGGCGACGGGGTCGGCGGCGGCAAGGATGTCGAGAAGTCGCTGCTGTCCGAGCTGATCGAGAAGTTCAACGCGAAGTTCGGCACGGAGTTCACCGAGGACGACGTCCTCCCGGCCTTCAACGCGACGAAGAAGGACCCGAAGGTCCGGGCCGCCGCCCTCGTCAACGACGAGGAGAACTTCGGCGTCGTCTTCGACAAGAAGTTCGAGGAGAACATGATGGACCATGTCTCCACGATCGACACGCTCGGCAAGCGGTACTTCGGGGCGGACCGGGACTTCAAGTCCAACCTCGACCGCAGTGCGCGCCGCGCGGCCTGGCGGATGATCCGCCGGGAGGAAGGGCTGGACGACTTCTGACAGCGGCTTGGGGCACCGGCACCCACTCGGTGCCGGTGCCCCAGGACGCGCCTGCATGTCTCATCCGCGCGCGGCCTGCTCCACGAAGGCGGACCAGGCATCGGCATCAACGCTGAGCATCGGCCCTGTTGCCCGCTTCGAGTCCCTGACCAGAACAACGTCCGACGCGAGGCAGACCTCGACGCATTCGCCTCCCTCCCCGCTGCTGTGGCTGCTCTTGAACCAGTGGGGCTCCCTTGCCTGGCGGTTCATCTCTCTCCCAGAAGTCCCTCGACGAAAGCCATCGACTCACGCGGAGTCAGGGCTTGCGCCCTGAGGATGCCGTACTGTTCCTCAACATCCCGCACCTCTTCCCGCTCGCTATAGAGGCGGCTGTTCCGCTGGACTTCAACGTAAGCCATGCGCTGTCCGTCGCTGGTCTCGATCAGGGTGAACGGGCCTCCGAGGCCGCAGTGTTCAACACCGGTAGTGGACATGATCTGGATTTCCACGTTCCGTCGTTGCCCGTGGAGAAGGATCTGTTCGAGTTGCCCTCTGTGCGTGGACACTCCGCCGAGTGGACGGCGCAGAACCGCCTCCTCGATCACGAAGCTGAGTGTCGGAAGTGGACTTCTGGCGAAGATCTCCTGTCGGGCGAGGCGAGCGGATACCCGTTGCTCGACGGTCGTCTCGTCAAGGAGGGGCCTGCGCATGGCGAAGACCGCACGTGCGTACTCCTCGGTCTGCAACAGACCAGGCACTGCGAGTGCTCCGTACACATGGAGTGAGACGGCCTCCTCCTCCAACCGAGCCATGTCCCGGAAGAAGGCCGGATACCGCGCCCGGGCTACCTCCCCCTTCAACGCCACCAACAACCCGCCCGCGTCCAGCACTTCGTCCGCCTGGTCGATGAACCGCGGCTGCGGAACCCGCCGTCCCTGCTCGTACGAGGCGATGGTGTCCGCCGAGTACCCGACCCGTCTGCCGAGTTCGGCCCGTTCCATGCCCGCCCGTGTCCGCAGTAGCTTCAACTGCCGCCCGAACGCGCCGATCAGGCCCCTGGGAGGCTCGTCCTCAGTACGCCGTTGCCCCGGCACCTCGGCGTCGACGCCGCTCTCACTGTCGTCCAACACCGCACACCCCACTTCCCGCTCACGCGGCCGTACCGTCCCGTACACGGTGTTCGCCCGCGTGTACTCCCCACCGCGTCGGCGCGTCACCCCTGGTCACGCTATGCCACACCCAGCCACGCTGCGTGCATGAACCGAACGGAACAACCCGCACCGGCGATCCCCGTCCACTCCTGCTTCACCCTCCGCTTCAGCTCGACTCCCCGAGGCGCGCGCCTGGCCCGTCGGCTCTGCGGGGAGCAGCTCGACTCCTGGGGCGTGCCGTACGGCAGCGAGGGGCACGACGTGCTGAGCCTGCTCGTCTCCGAGCTCGCCACCAACGCCGTCACCCACGGCCATGTGGCCGGCCGCGACTTCCGTGTCCACCTCCTCGCCCTCTCCGCGCCCGCCGCCCAATCCCTCACCGTCCGCCTGGAGGTCACCGACACGCGGGGCGACAAACTCCCCGCGCACGCTTCCACCTCTGCCCCCGGCCCCGCCCGTACCGGCGGACGCGGTCTGTTCCTGGTCGAGGGCCTCGCCGATCGCTGGGGCTGTGAACCCCGCCCGGACGGCCCCGGTAAGACGGTCTGGGCCGAGTACACGGTGGCGCGGTACGGACCGTCCGCCGCGCCCTCGTAGGACACGGCTGGACGCAGTGATCCCTTTCCGGGGAAACTGGCCGCGACCGACGGGGCTCGGCGGAACGAACGAGCGCGAGTGCAGGACGCGGGGCGGGGACAGGTGCCGGACAGACCGATCGCGGGCCGCTACGAGTTGCTGGAGCGGCTCGGCAACGGCGGCATGGGCGATGTGTGGCGGGGCTACGACGCGGTCCTTGACCGGCCCGTCGCCGTGAAGCGGATCCGGCCGGAGGCCGTCGCCGCCACGCCCCAGCTGGCCGAGGAACTGGAGCGACGCTTCCGCCGCGAGGCACGGATCACCGCCCGCATCCAGCACCCGGGCGTGCCGCAGGTCTACGACGCCGTCCTCGACAGCACGTACGAGCACCTGTTCCTCGTCATGGAGCTGGTGGAGGGCGTCCCCCTCACCCGGTACGTGCACGAGGAGCGGCCCCTCCCGGTCAGCTGGGCGGCGGCGGTCGCCGCGCAGGTCGCCACCGTGCTGTCGTACGCGCACGACGTACCCGTGGTGCACCGCGACCTCAAGCCGTCCAACATCCTGGTCGCGCGGGACGGCACGGTGAAGGTCCTCGACTTCGGCGTCGCGGCGATCCTGCAGACCGACGTCACCAGGCTGACGGCCTCCGGCCGGCCCCTCGGCACGCACCAGTACATGTCGCCCGAGCAGGTACGCGGCACCCGGGTCACCCCGCGCACCGACCTCTACGCCCTCGGCTGCGTACTCCACGAGCTCCTCTGCGGCAAGCCGCTGTTCAGCGCGCGCAGCGACTTCGAGCTGATGGACCAGCACGTCCGCGCCGCGCCCACCCCGCTGCGGCGGCTGCGCGCCGACCTGCCGGAGGCGCTGGAGGCGCTGGTCCTGCACCTGCTCCGCAAGACACCGGAGAGCCGGCCGGTGGACGTGCAGGAGGTGTACGAACGGCTGATGCCCTTCCTGCCCGCGCCTAGGGAGTCCTCCGCCCTCGGGGAGGCCGGGCCGCCCGGGGCGCCGGACCCGACCGGGCTCTACCGCCGCCCCTACGCACCCCGTGCCCGGGCTGAGAGCGGTCCCCGTGTCGCCCCGGACACGGCGGCGCCCGGCCAGGTCGCCGAGTACGTGGTCTCGCCGCCCGAGCGGGAGCTGCTGCGGGCCCAGCTGCGGGAGGTCGACGAGCACTACATCGCCCTCATGGAGGAGGAGCGCTACACGCAGGCCGCCGAGGTCGCGGGCGAGATGATCGAGTCGCTGGCGCGGGCCCTGGGCGCCGAGAACAAGGCCGTCCTCCGGCTGCGGCAGCGCCGGGCGGTCAGCCGGCAGCTCGCGGGCGACCACCGGGCAGCCCTGCCCGAGTTCGAGGCGCTGGCCGAGGCGTTCGCCCGTATCAACGGGCCGACCAGCGAGGCCGCCCGCGACTGCCGCGCCCAGGCCGCCCGCTGCCGCGGCGAACTCGGCCAGGTGACCGAGGCGCTGGCGGAGCTGCAGGAGGTCCTCGAGGTGGAACGGGCCGTCGAGAGCGACGTCAGCGACGCGGCTGTGGAGCTGCGCCGTGACATCGGCATGCTACTGCTCAGCCAGGGCAACCCGGAGGAGGGCCGGGCATGTTTGGAGGCCCTGTACGAGGACGTCGTGCTCGTACACGGCCCGCGTCACGAAGTGGCCGTCGAGGTCGCGGAGATCCTGGCCATGCTCCGCCGGGAACTCGGCGGCGAGTGACCGGCAGATCCCGGCCCGCAACCGGTGAACTGACGCCCTCGGCCCACAGCCACGCCGCCCCGGCCTAAAATCCCGTCATGCCGCACCTCGCCCTCGACAGAGCCTTCTGCCAGCAGCTTGAGAAGCTCGAGAAGCACGTCAGGAACGGCGTGTTCGACGCCTGGGAGAAGTTCGAGCGACTCACCCTCGGCCAGCTCTTCAAGGACCCCGGCCTGAAGCTGGAATCCCTCAAGGGCGCCAGGGACCGGCAGATCCGGACCATCCGGATCACCCAGGGATACCGCGGTGTGGTCCTCGCGCCCGAGACGGGGGACACCTTCGTGCTGCTCCGGGTAGGCCCGCACGACGAGGCCACCGAGTGGGCGGTGAAGCAGAAGGCGACCATCAACGCCGTCACCGGCGCTGTGGAGCTCCGCGAGATCGCCACTCTGGAGGAGCTGACCCCCACCTACCGGCGCATCGCCCCCGTCGAGGAGCAGCGGCTCTTCGCGAAGGTCTCCGACGGGGAGATGGCCGCGCTCGGCATCGACGCCACCACCCTCGCGCAGGCACGCGTGCTGACCAGCCTGGAACAGCTCGACGTCTTCGGGCGGTTCTTCCCGCCGGACCAGTACAAGGTGCTGGAGCACCTGGCCCTCGGCGCGAGTGTCGAGCAGACGTGGCAGGAGGTCGTCGTGCCAGCGCTGGCCGACGCGGCTTCGCAGGAGCCCGTCGACACCACCGACTACGCGACCGCCATCGCGCACACCCGCACCCGGATCGCCGTCGTCTCGGACGCCGACGAACTGCGCGACATCCTCGACAAGCCGTTCGCCGCCTGGCGGATCTTCCTCCACCCCGCCCAGCACAAGGTCGCCTACCGTCCGTCGTACTCCGGCCCCGCCCAGGTGACCGGCGGGCCCGGTACCGGGAAGTCCGTCGTCGCCCTCCACCGGGTGCGGCACCTGCTGCGGCACCTGCGTGACGGCGACCGCATCCTCCTCACCACCTTCACCAACGCCCTCGTGGACTCCCTCAACGAAGGGCTCTGCCTGCTCGTCGACGATCCGGACCTGCGCGACCGGGTCGACGTCATGACCGTCGACGCCTTCGCCGGACGCGTGGTCAGCACCTCGCGTCGGCCGCTCACCGGGTACGAGGAGACTGCCCGGTGGGAGCGGGCCGCGGAAGCCACCGGCTTCACCGGCACCCCGCAGTTCCTCGCCCAGGAGTACAAGCACGTCGTCCTCGCCCAGGACATCCGCAGCCGGAAGGAGTACGAGAGCTGCGAGCGCCGGGGCCGCGGCAGCACGCTACCGTCCTCCGCCCGGCCGCTGGTGTGGCGGACCGTGGAGGAGTTCACCCGGCGGCTGGCCGAGGACGGGCTGCGCACCTACCTCGGCACCTGCGTGGAAGCCACCGATCTGCTGGCTGAGCAGGGGCCGTGCTACCGCCACGTCGTCGTCGACGAGGCCCAGGACCTCCACCCGGCCCAGTGGCGGATGCTCCGCGCGGCCGCCCCGCGGCGGCCCGACGACCTGTTCATCGCGGGCGATCCGCACCAGCGGATCTACGACAACCGGGTGTCGCTGAAGTCCCTCGGCATCAACGTCGCCGGCCGTTCGACCAAGCTGCGCAAGAACTACCGCTCCACCCAGGAGATCCTCAGCTGGGCGACGGGACTCCTGCTCGGCCGCCCCTACGCCGAACTGGCCGACAGCGGACGGCACGACACCCTGATCGGGTACAGCTCGGCCCTGCACGGTTCCGGGCCGCGCGTCCACGCGGCTCAGACGGAGGAGGCCGAACTCGACGCCCTGGTCGAGCAGGTGCGTGAGTGGGTGGACGGCGGCGCCGCGTACGGGGAGATCGGGATCTGCGCACGGTTCAACAAGACCTGCGAGAAGGCCAAGGACCGCCTCATAGCGGCCGGCGTCCCCGCCAGCCGGGTCCGCGCGGGAGCCGCCCGCACCGACGACGCGGTCAACGTGGGCACCATGCACACCTTCAAGGGGCTCGAGTACCGCTACACCGCCGTCGTCGGCGTCAACGACCGCGCCCTGCCGAACCCTTCGGCCATCACCCCGGAGGAGGTCGACCGACTACAGCACGAGGCCGACCTCGCCGCAGAACGCTGCCTGCTGTTCGTCGCCTGTACCCGGGCCCGGGACGGCATGTACGTCTCGTGGACCGGACAGCCGAGCCCGTTCCTGGTGGAGGCCGGCTGCGGGGCAGGGTAGCCGACACAGTCCGCTCACCTTCCCTGAACCGAGCCAAGACGCAGGCAGTTTGACGATGCTTTCACTTATGTGGGAAGGTGTAGTCGCTTCAGCTCGTGAAGGCGGCGCGGCGAAAAACGTCGTGGCGTGAGGGGTGGACGGGCGGTAGCGAGGGGGATGCGGCTTCAGCCGCCCGCAGTCTTGCCGGGGATGCCTGCGACCGGAACCCTCTCCTGCCCGCAACAGTGCGGGACGCCCATCGGTGGGGCGCTCGCGGAGGGGGTGTGTGATGGCCGAGGAGAAGGCTCCTGATGAGGGAGCGGTCGAGAAGGCCGGGCGGTGGATCGCCGATCTCGCGGAGAAGGTCATGGTGAACGGCGTGGGGCCGATCACGGGGTCGGTGACCTGGGCCGAGGACCGTCTTTCGCGTCGGCAGGGCACCGACTACAAGGCACCTGATGACGATGAGCGCCGTTCTCCCGAGGACATGAAGGACGACATCGATGCGGTCATCGCCCGGCTCATCAAGGAGTCCGTGGCCGCGGCCGGGACTCAGGGGTTCGTCACCGGGCTCGGAGGCCTGCTCACCGCGGGCGTGACGATCCCTGCGAACGTGGCCGCATCCTTCGTTGTCAACATGCGGATGGCTGGTGCCATCGCGCACCTTCGGGGGTGGGACGTCCGTGATCCGCACGCACGGACCGTCGCGATGATGCTCGCGATCGGGATGAGCGCGCAGAGCGTCCTGGCCGCCTTCGGGGTGAAGGTCGGCCAGAAGCTCGGCGAGCAGGTGATCAAGAAAATCCCGATCGCGATGCTCCGGGCGATCAACAAGAAGGCCGGGTTCTTCCTCGTCTCGAAGTACGGAACCAAGCGCGCCGCGATCACGCTCGCCAAGGGAATCCCGATCCTGGGAGGCATTGTCGGAGGGGTTGTGGACGCGGGAGCGACCGCTGTCATCGGACGGGCCGCGGACAAGGCCTTGCGCGGCGACACCCTGCGGACCGAGGAACTGGAGTAACGAAGAAGCGAACCAGGTGGACGAGCGCTCGTCCGTTCCTCGCTGCCCATGGGGGAGCAGCGAGAGGACTTCCGGCACTTCCTGCGCTCGTCGCCGCCTGGCCTTGTCAGATCTCCCCGCCGCCGACACCACGCGTGGCCGCGCCGACGGTCGGTCCGCCTTCACCGACTGGGTCCGCTTCGTCGTCGCCTCCGGTCTCCCGTGGCGGCGGAGGTTGCCCGCGGGCTTCCCGCACTGGAACCGAGTCTCCAAGCCTTTCGCCCCTGGCGCGAGTCCCAGGTTGTGTCCTTGAACAATCGCCGCGTCAACTCCCGGTAGGGAAGCCCACTTCGGCCGGAATTGCCCTCAAAGCTTCGAGCGGACCCGATGTGAACGGGACCGGAGCGCCGGTCTCGCCCCGCGGCGGCCTCACCCAAACCGAGGACGACCTCCGGGCCGGAATGCTCGCCTTCACCCTCGGCGACTGACGACAGGGTTCCAGCGGCAGAAGGCCCTTCTCCTCGGGTACTGACCGACCCCCGGCCCGGACAACCCTCGGGGTGGGCGAGCCGCTGTGCGAGCTGAGGGGTCTGACGGGCTGATGCCTTGTCAGCGAGGCGATTCTGATAGATGTTTCCACTGGGTACGGGCGTTTCGTTTCGCCCGTAGCGGTGCCGGGGAGCACCGCGGGGAGGGACGCACATGAGCACCACCACACGCGAGGAAGTCATCGCCCTCGAGCAGAAGGCGGTGGACCACGCGTACGACTGCTACGAGGCGCGGCTGGCCGAGATGAGCGGGAGCTCCGCCGCCATGGCCTCGGCGAGCGGCAAGGACAGCATCGCCGTCCGCAAGGCGGCGGAGGCGCGGGCCGAGGCGTACGGGGGACTCGGCAACGAGGCGCTGGTCTTCGCGCGGGTCGACGCTCCGGAGGAGCCAGGGCAGGAGCCCCGCCCCTGGTACATCGGCCGCCGCAGTGTGCTGGACGAGGAGCGGGAGCCGGTGGTGCTGCTGTGGACCAGCCCGCTGGCGGACAGGTGGACCAAGGCGCCGCCCGAGAAGCCGGGGGATGTGGTCCTGCGCCGGCGGCTGCAGTGCGCGCGGCGTGTCGTCGAGGGCTACGTCGACGAGATCGCCGTCGCACGGCCGGCCCCCGACCGTCCCTCCGCCGCTCCGGCTCCCGCCCTCACTCCTCCGCGGATTCCGAAGCCACGGCCACCGGCCGACGACCGGGCCGAGGTGGAAAGGCCGCAGGAGTCGGACGTGGCCGATCCATCGGCGCCCGCCCCCGAATCTGTCCCGAAATCGGTCCCGGAAGAGGTCGCCGATCCCCGTGGCTCGCGGCCTGAACGGCGCCCGCCGGCCCCCACGCCGGGTGACGTGGCGCGTGTCCGGCGGGGCAAGCCGCTACAGCCGGACGAGTTGCTGCTGCGCGAGCTGCAGCGTTCGCGCAGCGGCCGGATGCGGGACATCGTCGAGACGATCCGCCGCGACCAGATGGACCTGGTGACGGGTTCCCCGACCGACATTCTCGTCGTGCAGGGCGGCCCGGGCACCGGCAAGTCCGCGGTCGGTCTGCACCGGGTCACCTGGCTGGTCAACAACGAGCACTTCAAGGCTCAGGACATCCTCGTCATCGGCCCTCACCAGCGGTTCCTGGACTATGTCGGCCAGGTGCTGCCCACCCTCGGCACAAGGGACGTCAACGCCGTCCAGCTGTCCCGTCTCTGGGACGCCGACACGCCTGGCACCGATACCGCGCAGGCGCGCCGGGTGAAGTCGGACGAGCGAATGGCGGCCGTGCTGCGGAACCGAGTCGAGAGCGAGTTCCGCCCCGAAGCCGTCGACGACCTCACCACTCCCCCCGCCTTCGAGGGGGACGAGCCCGCCGTCATGGTCACGGCCGCCGGTACGACCTTGCGCGTCCCACACTCCCAGGTCGTCGACCTCCTCACCACCGCCCAGAACGGCGGCGGCCCGTACCGGCAGCGCCGGGACCGCTTCCGCACCCTGTTCGTCGACCTCCTCCTGCGCGAGCTCACGGACATCGCTCCGCGCCGCGGCCAATCACCCACCATCCGCAGGGAGTTCGAGCGCAACCGCCGGGTGGAACGGCTCGTCGAACGGATCTGGGCGTCCCCGAGCGCCAGGGAGGCGCTGCGCAGCCTGTACGACTCTCCCGACCTGCTCCGGTCCTGCGCCGACGGCATCCTCGACGAGAACGAACAGGCCGTCCTGCACCGGCCCCGCGCCGCCACCGCCGATGCCGAGCCCTGGACCCTCGACGACCACGTCTGCCTCGAGGAGCTTGAATTCCTCATCAGCGGCGAAGTCCCGCCTCGCTACGGGCACATCGTCGTCGACGAGGCCCAAGACCTCACGCCCATGCAGGCACGCGCCCTGCGCCGCCGCTGCGCGGCCGGGGGCTCGATGACCGTTCTCGGCGACCTCGCCCAAGCCACCGGCCCGCACACCCACACGAGCTGGGAACTCCTCGGCACGCTCCTGTCCGACCACGGCGACTGGCGCGTCTCCGAGCTCACCACCAGTTACCGCGTACCCGCGGAGATCATGGAGTTCGTCGCTCCGCTCGCCCGCGCGGTCGCCCCCGATCTGCCCTACCCACAGGCGGTGCGCGAGGCGGGCGAGGACGCGGTACGGACCGTGGCGACCGAGCCGTGGAAGCTCCTCGAGGACACCGTCACCCACGTGACGCGCCTTGTCGGTTCCAGCGACGACGGGAACAACCTGCGCTCCATCGCCGTCATCGTCCCCGACGACTCCACCTGGCTGGACGAGATCACCCGCCTCCTCGATCAGAGCGACGACCTCACCGGCCCTCGCCGCGAGGCGGTTTCGGTGCTGGCCGCCGCGCAGGCCAAGGGCATGGAGTACGACCACGTCCTGGTCCTGGAGCCGGCCACCATCGCCGCCCGCGGTCCGGCCGGCCTGCGCCAGCTCTACATCGCCCTCACCCGCAGCACGCAAACCCTCACCGTGCTGCACACCGCACCGCTCCCGGAGGCCCTCACGAACACCGTCCCCTCCCCTGCCCCCGCCGGCATCCCCAGCTCCTCTCCCGCCGAGGCCCGGCCGGGCGATGAGGCCGCCGTCCCGGAGATCGGCACGGACGTCCGGGTGAAGGTCGTCGGTCCCGGCCCGGGCGGCCGCTACAAGGTGACCGCGCTGGCCCCGGCCCTCGACCGTCCGTTGATGCTCACGGTCCGGCACGGCTCCACCCCGCCCCGCACCGGCGACGAGCTGGACTGCTGGGTGTTCGCCAACGAGACCAACCAGACCGTGCTCACCACCGACCAGCGTGGCCGTATGCCGATCTCGTCCACCATGGCGCCCCGCTACATCGCGGCCCTGGGCGTACTCGACGAGCTGGTGTCGGTCACAGACGGCGAGCCGCAGGACGCCCGCGCCCGCCTGTCCGAACTGAAGGGCATGGCCAACCGCGTCCTCCGCCGCGACCAGGCGGACTGGGTGGACGTAGGACGTGTCCTCGGATCGCCCGACAGGCACCGGTTGAGTCTCCTGCGCGATCTCGCCGCCGGAACTCACCGAGCGCTCAAGGACGGCGCTCTGGACATCGCCGCCCTCCGGGACCGACTCACCGGCTCCGGCTGGGCCGACGGCCTCCTCGAGGCACGCGGTACCCTCCGCGCCCGCATGGACGACGCCACACCCACCGCCCCGGACAAGGCACCCAGCACCGCTATCGCTCCCGAGCGGCAGCCCGAGCAGAAGGAAACCGAACCCGTGCCCACCTCCGGAACAGCGGCCGCCGCGCCCGCCACCTCTTCCGAAACCGGCGAGCAGTCCGCCCTCCTCCAGACGTTGGAGGCCTGGGCCGCGGCCGACCGCACCTGCAAGAAGCACGAGGCGGTCCGCCACGCCCTGAAGTCGGACCTGTTGTGGGCGGACCTCGAGCCGGTGGACTCCCCCGTTGTCGACGTCAGTTGCGTCACGGACGAGGGCCTGCGCCTGTACGAGGTCCTCGGCGCCGGCCGTTCGGCCTACCAGGACCTGCGTGAAGGAGCGACCCGCCTCCTCGAGATCAATCACACGCTGCCGACCTCGGCCACCGGCCTCTACCTCGTCCTGTGCGAACCCCCGACCGAGAACTGGGCCGCCGACGCCGTCCGCGACATCTTCGCCGTGTACCTCCTGTGGCGCACGCCGGACGGCTGGGGCGGCGAGGTCGTCGGCACGGCGCTCGGAGGGTGATCCGCTCCGTCCTCCCTTCCGACAGCGCCGGCATGCCGGGGAGCATCGGCGCCTGAAGTGGCGCGGGTGAGTCAGGCCGTAGCGTACGAACAGCCGTCACCCGTCGCCGGCCCCAACCTCCGGGCACTTCGGCCCGTTACTCAGGAGAGACAAGCCCCGTACGGAGTACCGGCGGGCCGACCGAAAAGGCACGGCATGCAGATTTCGCAGATCCTGCACAAGATCGATTCCGGGGACATCGCCCTTCCGGAGTTCCAGCGCGGTTACGTCTGGACCCGTGACCAGGTTCGCGCGTTCTTCCAGTCGCTGTACCGCGGCTATCCGATCGGGGGGTTCCTCACCTGGAGCACCAAGGCCG
Organism: Streptomyces sp. NPDC014889; assembly: GCF_043081205.1. NCBI lineage: Bacteria > Bacillati > Actinomycetota > Actinomycetes > Kitasatosporales > Streptomycetaceae > Streptomyces > Streptomyces sp. NPDC014889. The sequence goes on along the minus strand of NZ_JBIBWH010000005.1, from coordinate 73,545 downwards.
ACAGCGCGAGCACCCGCGGCGGCGGCCCGGAGAAGGACGGCACCGTACAACTGCTGCTCGACGGTCAGCAGCGGGTGACCACCCTCTACGGCGTCACCCAGGGACGCTCACCGCGCTTCTTCGAGGGCAACCAGGCGGCACTGGCCGGGCTGCACTTCCATCTGGAGACCGAGACCTTCGAGTTCTACGCCCCGGCCAAGATGAAGGACAACCCTCTGTGGGTCGACGTCACCGGCCTTTTCCAGGGCGGGCTTGGCACGCTGCTCCCCTCCATCACCGCGCTGGCCGGAAGCGACGGGTCCCTGGTGGCGGCCTACATCGAGCGCCTGAACCGGATCACCCAGATCAAGGACCGCAACATCCACATCGAGGAGGTCACCGGAAAGGACATGACCATCGATGTCGTCGTGGAGATCTTCAACCGCGTCAACTCCGGCGGTACCAAGCTCTCCAAGGGCGACCTCGCGCTGGCAGCGATCTGCGCGTCATGGCCCGACGCCCGCCCGACCATGAACACCGCTCTGAAGAACTGGTCGGACGCCGGTTTCACCTTCAAGCTGGACTGGCTGCTCCGCAACGTCAACGCGGTTCTGACCGGGGAGGCGCAATTCTCTAAGCTGGGTGACGTAGAGGTGCCGGAGTTCCAGACGGGGCTGAAACAGACCATCGAGTCCATCAGCTACCTACTCAACGCCCTCGGCGGCCGCCTGGGCCTCGACCACGGGCGGGTACTGAACGGCCGGGCCGCCTTTCCCGTCATGAGCCGGCTGCTGCACCACCATTCCGGCAAGTTCCCCGACGCCATGACCCGCGACCGGCTCTTCTACTGGTTCATCCACAGCTTCCTCTGGGGCCGGCACACCGGCGCCACGGAAACCGCCCTCAATCAGGACCTCGAGGCGGTTGACGCCGGCGGGGTCGACCGGCTGATCGAGACTCTGCGGCAGGCCCGCAGCGGCCGGCTGGAGGTCCGGCCCGACGACTTCCAGGGTTCCAGCATGGGATCCCGTTTCTACCCGCTGCTCTACATGCTGTCCCGGGTCCACGGGGCACAGGACCTGGGAAGCGGGGTCCCGCTGAAGGACGGCATGCTCGGAAAGCTCAGCTCCCTCCAGGTGCACCACATCTTCCCCAAGACCCTGCTCTACAAGCACGGCTACAGCAGGGCCGAAGTCAACGCGGTCGCCAACTTCTGCTTCCTCACCCAGGACACGAACCTGCAGATCAGCGCCAAGCGGCCGGATGACTACCTGCCGGAGATCGCTCAGAAGGTTCCGGGTGCCCTGGAATCTCAGTGGATCCCCACCGACCCGGAGCTGTGGCGCATCGACGCCTACCGCTCGTTCCTCGCCGCCCGACGCGAACTCCTCGCCGAGGCTTCGAACAGGTTCCTCACCAAACTGCTCGAGGGACCGTCTCCCGTCGGCCTGGCCGCACCCGCCCACGCCGCGGTCCTCAGGTCGGCCGCCGCTCCGGTACCCGCCGCTGCCACGGACGAGGACATGCCCGGCCTGGCCCAGCTGCTGGAGGACCTGCGGCGGCGGGGCTTCGCCGAGCCTGAACTGGACAGCGAGGTGACCAACCTGGTCCCCGGCAGCCTGGTCCTCGTGGCCACCGCGTTCTGGCCCCAGGGCCTGCAGGAGGAGGTGGGCGACCCCGTGGTCCTCGTCCCGGAAACCACCCCGGACGAGCAGGCCGCCCTGGAGGCGAGTGACTACCGCGTCTTCCACAGCGTGGACGCCTTGCGGCGCTACGTCGGCAACATTCACGCAGACCAGGCGGCGTGACAAGGCGGGGCCCGCGACCGCAGGTCGTTGGGTCAGGGCGTGGCCACGTGTCCGGGCAGGCCGCCGCACACCGGCCAACCGGACGCCCCTGCGCCCCTTCCCGTCCAGTGGATGCGGCGTCAGTAATGCAGTTTGTCGCGGTTGTGCGCGCGGTCCTGGGCGTGGAGCAAGACCTTTACCGATCCGCGGCTCTGCGCAGCGGTCATGGACCGGCTCACTTCAACGTCCTCCTCATCGGGGCCGGAACCGAGTCCTAGCGCCTGGCTCGCGCCAAGGTGAACAGGAATGAAGGAGCGGTCGAACGCCATCTGGCATGATCGCGCGGTGAGTAGTGCGACGCTGCTGGCCTCGGAGGGCGTGGAGCCACATGTCCGCCCTCACTGCCGGGGCCGGCCCCGCCATCGTCACTCAGTGGATCAACGAAGCCCAGAACGGCAAACGAACCGCCCTGGCAAAGCGAAGAACCTCCACGAGGTCGCACAGCGCCTCCAGAGCGCCGATCCGAGTGGGAAGGCCTCACTCTACGAAGCTCTCGGCATCGCAATCAGCTACGGAAACAAGGGCCCCGACCGTAAGGTCGGGGCCCTTGTCCCTGCGAGTGTCCGAGGGGGGACTTGAACCCCCACGCCCGATAAAGGGCACTAGCACCTCAAGCTAGCGCGTCTGCCATTCCGCCACCCGGACCAGGTGTCTGCCGCCTGACCGGGGGTGTTCCCCGCGGCGACATGGACAACAATACCAAGCTTTCGGGGTGCCTTTCACCTGCGTATCCGCCCCCAGGAGGGGGCCTGGGGGCGTGACGCGCCCGCCCAAAGTGCTGCGCGACCCCTGGACACCTCTGGCGAGATGCGGCAACTTCATACAGTATTCGTCGACTGTATGCAATAAGACGGTCCGGCGCCGTTCCGCAACACTCCGGGCACCCCAGAGCCCGGCGCATCGTCACCGATCCCCACCGACACGGCGAGGAGATGGCCAGACATGACCGCGGATCCCCTGTCCACCAGAAGCACCCCGGGACGTACCCGCACGGCGTACGGCTCGTATCGCGAAGTGACCGACTCCCGGGGGCGTGTGTACCGCCTCGGTGAGACGGACCTGGACATACTCGGCCATTCACGCAAGATCATGGTGTACCTGCCGTGGGTCTGCATGATGGCCATCAGCGTCTCCGAGTACGCGTACGGCTCGGCGGAGGACACTCTGTCGAAGGCGCACGGCTGGACCCAGAGCAACACCTTCTGGATCCTCAGTGTCTGGGTGTTCTTCCAGGCCGGCATCGCCTTCCCCGCCGGGTGGCTGCGCGAGCGGGGCATCCTCACGGCACGCCGGGCCATGTACCTGGGCTCGGGCATGTGCCTCGTCGGTTTCCTGGCCCTCTCCCACCTGCACGACGTGCTGCTCGCCCTGCTCGGCTTCGGCGTCGTGGGCGGCGTCGGCTCCGGGCTGGTCTACGCCACCTGCATCAACATGGTCGGCAAGTGGTTCCCGGAACGGCGCGGCGCGAAGACCGGATTCGTCAACGGCGGCTTCGCGTACGGCTCGCTGCCGTTCATCTTCGTCTTCAACTACGCCTTCGACACCGGGAACTACCACGAGGTGCTCGACCTGATCGGCGTCTACGTACTGGTCGTGGTCGCGGTCTGCGCGTTCTTCTTCAAGGACCCGCCGAAGAACTGGTGGCCCGCCGGCATCGACCCGCTGTCGCACTCCGCGAAGAACAAGAACACCGCGAGCCTGGCCAAGAACCCGCCGGCGGTACGGCAGTACACCCCCATGGAGGCCATCAGAACCGGCATGCTGCCCCTGATGTGGGTGACGATCGTGATGACCGCCGGCGTGTCGATCTTCGGTATCTCCTTCCAGGTCGCCTTCGCCAAGGAGGTCGGCTTCGGTCCGTTGGTCGCCGCGTCCTCGATGGGCGTCATGGCCGTCATCAACGGCGTCGGCCGGGCCGTGGTGGGCTGGCTGTCCGACCTGTGGGGCCGCAAGACGGCGCTCGTGTTCGTCATCGTGGTCCTCGGGCTGGCCCAGTTCGGTGTCATCTGGGCCGGTCACATGAAGAACGAGTGGCTGTTCCTGTTCTTCGCCTTCCTCTCCGGCTTCGGCGGCGGCGCCTTCTACCCGATGTTCGCCGCGCTGACCCCCGACTACTTCGGCGAGAACTACAACGCCACCAATTACGGGCTGGTCTACAGCGGCAAGCTGGTCAGCGGTCTGTTCGGCGGCGGGCTCGGCGCCATGGTGGTCGCCGCGTGGGGCTACTACGGCGCCTACGCGCTGGCCGGTGGCGTGTCGATGGTGGCCGCGGCCCTGGCGCTGCTGCTGCGGCAGCCGGGGCGCGGCGGCCGCGACGCCACGCCGGCCGCGGAACCGGCGGCGGGCTGACACCGCGCGCGACGGGCGAAGGGGCCCTCCCCACGGCCGCGGGGAGGGCCCCTTCCCGTGCGTTACTTGCGGCGCAGCGCGGCCATGTTCCGGTAGCCGATCCGCGCGTGTTCCAGCGACTGGGCCGGGTCGGTGGAGCTCGGGGCGTTGTCCTGCTCGACCATCGGGTGGTGGTAGTTCGGGTGGCCGACCCGGGTGAAGAAGGTGGTGTAGTCGATGACGCCGGTGCCGAACGGCACCATGTCGTAACCCTGTCCGTTGGTGTTGTTGACGACACCGTCCTTGGCGTGGAACAGCGGGTAGCGCTTGTTGTGGCGGGTGACCAGCCCGGCCGGGTCGAAGATGTTCTGCCGGGTGGCCCCGTCGTGGTCGGTGTAGGTGCGGAACTTGTACTGGGCCACGTGCGCCCAGAAGATGTCCATCTCCAGCCAGACCAGCTTGGGGTCGGTGATGGACAGGAAGTACTCCAGCTTGCGGATGCCGGAACTGCGGGTCGGGCGGCCCTGCGCGTCGAGCGGGCCGCCGTCGAGCAGGAAGCCGTAGGCGGCGTCGTGGTTGTGGGTGTAGAGCTTGAGCCCGGCGCGGCGGGCGATCTCGCCGAGGGCGTGCCACTTCTCGGCGGCGACGTCCCAGTCGGCCTTGTAGTTGCTGCCGGTGGGGTCGTTGCCGGTCCCCACGTGCTGCATGCCGAGGATGTTGGCGATCTCCAGGTGCTTCTTGAAGGTGTCCAGGTCACCGGTGGTCAGCGGCCAGGAGCCCGGGATGAAGCCGTGGTTGCCCTGTGCCCGCAGCCCGTACTCGTCCAGCCAGCCGCGCAGCAGCCGGGCGCCCTCGACGGACTCCAGGTTGGCGCCGCCGGGGGCGTTGGCGTGCTGCCCGTAGCCCGCGAACTCGACCTGCCGGTAGCCGAATCGGGCGAGCTGCTCGAACACGGCGCGGAAGCCGGAGGGCAGGCTGGTGGAGTACGGGTCGCGGCCCGTGGCGTCGCGCACGGTGTAGAGGATGATGCCGCGCTTGTCCTCGGGGACGAGCAGGTGGCCCTTGGCCTTGCCGTTCGACTCGGCGGGGGCCGCCTGCACGGGGGCCGCGCCGAGGACGGGTGCGGCGATGGCGCCGGCCGCGACGGCGGTGCAGGTGCTGAGGAAGCTGCGGCGGCCGATGCCCAGGCTGCGGCGGAGCTGTTCGTCGGTGCCGTGGTCGGTCGCTTGGATGTCGTTCACGGGTGCCTCTCTTCGGACTTGGGGTCTGCTTGGCCGAGACCGGCGAGGTGGAGCAGGAGTGACTTCACGTCGGTGGCCGCGATGCGGTCGCCGACGGCGCGGGGGGTGGAGCACAGGAGGAGCGGACCGTCGTCGTCGCTCGCGGGCAGGCGGCCGTGGCTGCCGCGGATGGGTGAGGCGTCGAGGGGTACGACCGCCATGCGGTAGCGCAGGCCGAGTTTCTTGCGGGCCACGGCGGTCGCGGCCTTGACCTTCACATAGGGGTCGTGCGGATCCATGAAGAGCTCGACCGGGTCGTAGCCGGGTTTGCGGTGGATCTCGACGAGCTGCGCGAAGTCGGGCGCGCGCTCGTCGTCGAGCCAGTAGTAGTACGTGAACCAGGCGTCCGGCTCGGCCACGGCGACGAGTTCGCCGGAGCGCGGGTGGTCGAGGTGGTGGGCCTTCTTGCCCTCGTCGTCGAGGAGTCGCTCGATGCCGGGCAGTCCGTCGAGGGCGGCCCGGGTCGCGTCCAGGTCCTCGGGGCGGCGCACGTAGACGTGGGCGATCTGGTGGTCGGCGACGGCGAAGGCGCGGGAGGCCATCGGGTCGAGGTACTCCATGCCGTCCTGGGTGTGCACTTCGAGCAGCCCGGCCCGGCGCAGGGCGCGGTTGATGTCGACGGGCCGGTCGGCGCGGGTGATGCCGTACTCGGACAGCACGACGACGGTACGGCCCTCGGCGCGGGCGTCGTCCAGGAGCGGGGCCACGGCGGCGTCGAGGTCGGCTGCCGCTTGGAGGGAGCGCGGGTCGTCGGGCCCGTAGCGTTGCAGGTCGTAGTCGAGGTGGGGCAGGTAGCAGAGCGTCAGGTCGGGGTGGCGGGTGCGCAGGATGTGGCGGGTGGCGTCGATGATCCACTGGCTGGAGACGAGGTCGGCGCCGGGGCCCCAGAAGTGGAACAGGGGGAACGTGCCGAGTTTTGCGGTGAGTTCGTCGTGCAGGGCCGGCGGGCGGGTGTAGCAGTCGGGTTCCTTGCGGCCGTCGGCGTAGTAGACGGGTCGCGGGGTGACGGTGATGTCGGTGTCGGCGCCCATGGCGTACCACCAGCAGATGTTGGCGACCGTGTAGCCGGGGTGGGCGCGGCGGGCGGCGTCCCACAGTTTGTCGCCGGCGACGAGGCCGTTGTGCTGACGCCACAGCAGGACGTCGCCGAGTTCGCGGAAGTACCAGCCGTTGCCGACGATTCCGTGCTCGGCGGGCATGGTGCCGGTGAGGAAGGTGGACTGCGCGGCGCAGGTGACGGCGGGCAGGACGGTGCCGAGCGCGGCGCGGGAGCCCGCCTGGCCGAGGGCCTTGAGGTGGGGCATGTGGTCGAGGATGCGCGGGGTGAGACCGACGACGTCCAGGACGAGCAGGGGTGTCGGTCCCTGGGGCCGGGTCATGGCAGTTCCTTCAGGCCGAGGTCGGTCAGCAGGTCGCGGGCGAGGGCGAGTTCGGCGGCGATGCCGTCGGCGAGCCGGCCGCGGTCGCGGGGGCGCAGCTCGGTCGGGAGCGCCTGCCAGGTGTAGGTCTCGACCTCCAGGTGGCGGGTGAGCGGCCGCGGGCCGCCGACGAGCCGGGTCAGCGTGGTCTTCAGGACCGGGAGGGTGGAGGTGAGGGGTTCGGCGGGGGCCGCGTGCAGGGGTACGTGGAAGTGGGCGCGCCAGGGGGCTGAGTCCGGCAGGACGTCGCCGCCGAGTGCGGTGCCGAGGTCGTCGGTGCCGCGCAGGCCGGCGGCGGTGACCGTGCGCGTCTGGTGCAGGAAGCGGGGCTCGTCGAAGGCGGCGAGGGCCTCACGGACCTCGGGCAGATGCGGCTGTCCTGCGTGCAGGGCGGCGGAGAGCTGGGACTTGACGATGGGCACGCCGGCCGTGGTGAGGGCGTCCAGGGCGGTGTGCGGGTCCTCGAAGGAGGTGGCGAGGTGGCACGTGTCGACGCAGATGCCGACGCGTTCGTGGCCGATCGCGTTGAGCGGGGCGATGGCGTCGTGGGTGGTCTCGACGACGCAGCCGGGTTCGGGTTCCAGGCCCACCCGGATGGAGCGGCCGGTCAGCTCCTGGAGGGCGTCGAGGCGTTCGGCGAGGGTCAGCAGTGCGGCGCGGGACTGCCCGGCGCGGGTGTCGTCGTACGCGGTGCGCCAGGCCAGGGGCAGGGTGGAGATGCTGCCCTCGCCGACGTCGTCCGGGAGGAGGCCGGCGAGGATGCGGGCGAGCGCGGTGGTGTGCTCCAGGCGTGCGGGGTCGGCCCAATCAGGTTGGTAGACGCGGTACTTGACCTCTTCGGCGCCGAAGCCCTGGTACGGGAAGCCGTTGAGGGTGACCACCTCGAGGCCGTGCCGGTCGAGTTCGGCGCGCAGGGCGCGCAGCGCGGACGGGTCGGTGTCGAGGGTGCGGGCGGCGTCCCGGGCGAGCCAGAGGCCGATGCCGAGGCGGTCGCGGCCCAGGCGGCGGCGTACGGGCTCGCAGTGGTCGCGCAGTTGGGCCACGACGCCGTCGAGGGTCTCGGCGGGGTGGACGTTGGTGCAGTAGGCGAGGTGGACGGTGGAGCCGTCGGGGTGCCGGAAGCGCATGGATCACTCCCCGCCGCGCAGGATGCTGTTGCCCTCGTGGGTGGCGCCGGTCGCGGCCACGTCGAGGCTCAGCCGGCCGCTCAGTCCGTAGAACTCCACGGGGTTGCGCCACAGCACGCGGTCCACCTCGTCCTCGGTGAAGCCCTCGGCGAGCATGAGGTCGCCCACCTTGCGGGTCTTCAGGGGGTCGCTTCTGCCCCAGTCGGCCGCGGAGTTGACCAGGACCCGTTCGGGGCCGTGGGAGCGCAGGATCGCGACCATCCGCTCCTCGTCCATCTTGGTGTCGGGGTAGACGGAGAACCCGAGCCAGCAGCCGCTGTCCTTGGCCTCCTTGACGGTGGTCTCGTTGAGGTGGTCGACCAGGACGTGGTCCATGGACAGCGCCGACTCCCGTACGACGTCGAGGGTGCGGCGCAGCCCGGCGAGCTTGTCGCGGTGCGGGGTGTGGACGAGGGCGGGCAGCCCGTGGTCGGCGGCGAGCTGCAACTGCGTGGAGAGGGCGGTGTCCTCCTCGGGCGTCATCGAGTCGTAGCCGATCTCGCCCACGGCGACGACCTGGTCCTTGACGAGGTAGCGCGGCAGTTCGTCGAGGACGGGCAGGCAGCGCGGGTCGTTGGCCTCCTTGGGGTTCAGGGCGATGGTGCAGTGGTGGGCGATGCCGTACTGGGCGGCGCGGAAGGGTTCCCAGCCGATCAGCGAGTCGAAGTAGTCGAGGAAGGAGGCGGCGGAGGTGCGGGGCTGGCCGAGCCAGAAGGCCGGTTCCACGAGGGCGCGGACGCCGGCGGCGTGCATGGCCTCGTAGTCGTCGGTGGTCCTGGACGTCATGTGGATGTGGGGATCGAAGATGCGCATCAGGACTCCTTGCCGTGGGGGTCGGCCGGGCCGTGCGGCGCAGTGCCGGGCTCGGTCAGGGCCAGGACGCGGTGCAGGTCCTCGGGGACCTGGCGGCCCGCCGCGGTGCGTTCGGCGGCGTAGTCGCCGAGCATGCGGGCGAGTTCGGCATCGCCCCGGGCGCGGCGGCCCAGGTCGGCGACGCTGTCCACGGACACGCCCGTGAACAGGCACTTCAGAACGGCGTGCCGCCATGCGTGCGGCGCCAGGTGCCGGGCGGCGTAGGGGCCCACGGCGGTGGCGACCAGCCGGGTGTCGTTGGTGCGCAGGGCGTCCTCGACGAGCGGGAGGGCGTCGGGTCCTGGTACGAGGTGGGGCAGGGCGCGCAGGACGGCGCGGCGTTCGTCGGCGGTGCCCTGGCGGTAGACCCGGGTGAGGGCGTCGAGGTCGGCGCGGGCCGCGTGCAGGATGAGGACGCGGGCGGCGTCGGCGTGGGCGGGACCGCAGCGGCGGCCGGCCTCCGCGAGCCGCAGTTCCCACACGGAGATCGGGCCGTGGGCGCCGGGGTGGGCGGCGGCCTCGTCGAGTGCCTGGCCGAGCCAGGCCCGTGCGGGCGGGGTGAGACCGGCGTCCGTACGGACGCGTAGTTCGTCCGTCGGGGCCGGTGCGGGGGCGGTGCCTGCCGTGGGGGTGCCCGCGGTGCCGGTGCCGATGTCGTACGGGTGGGTCATCGGGTGCTCCCTTCTGGGGTGACCGGATGCTCGGGGGCGGGGGGTGCGGGGGCCGGGGGCTCGTCCGTACGTGGGGCGGTGGTGGCCGCGCGGCGCAGGTACGGCAGGGAGAGCCCGGCGTGGTGCGGCCCCGCGTGGGAGTGCCTGGGCAGTTCCACGACGGTCAGGCCCTGGTAGCCGGTGGCGGCCAGGGCGGCCAGTACGGGCGGGAAGTCGATCTCGCCGTCCCCGAAGGGGAGGTGTTCGTGCACGCCGCGGCGCATGTCCTCGATCTGGACGTGCCGCAGCCAGGGTGCGGCGGCGCGCACGCACTCGGCCGGGGGCAGGGGTTCGAGGCACTGGCAGTGGCCGATGTCGAGGGTGAGGCCCAGGTCGGCGGGGTCGCCGAGGGTGCGGCGCAGATGGTGGAAGTCGGCGAGGGTGGCGAGGAGATGACCGGGTTCGGGTTCGACGGCGAGGGGGACGCCGGAGGCGGTGGCGGCTTCCAGGACGGGGACCAGGGACTCGGCGAGCCGCTTCCACGCCGTGTCCCGGTCGGTGCCGGGCGGGGTGATGCCGCTGAAGCAGTGCACGGCGTGGGCGCCGAGGTCGGCGGCCACCCGTACGGCCCGCAGCAGCAGGTCGACGCGGCGGGCGCGGTCCTCCGGGTCCTCGTCCAGCAGGGAGGGGCCGTGCTTGCGGCGCGGGTCGAGCACATAGCGGGCGCCCGTCTCCACGGTCACGCCCAGGCCGAGCGCGTCCAGCCGCTGCGCGACCCGCCGGGTGCGGGCGGCCAGGTCGGGGGCGAGCGGGTCGAGGTGCATGTGGTCGAGGGTCAGACCTACGCCGTCGTAGCCGAGGTCGGCGAGCAGGCCGAGGGCGTCGTCGAGGCGCAGGTCGGCGAGGCCGTTGGTGCCGTAGCCGAAGCGGAGGTCCGCGGCGGGGCCGGGGCTCATGTCACGCTCACCTTCCTCGCGAACCTTCGGGCCAGGGGGGCCAGGGCGGCGGTGCACAGGGCGGTGACCGGTCCGCCCGCGCGGGCGGACAGCGCGGCCTGGAGCGGGATCATGGCGCGGATGCCGCCGCCGACGGCCCTCTGGGTGAGCGGCGGGGAGGGGTTGAGGACGGCGTGGGCGAGGGGGCGGGCGACGGTGGCGGCGTAGCCGAGCGCGAGGGCCGCGCGGAGCGCACCGCCCGGTGCCGGGGTGAGGCCCGGCGGGCCGAGGGGGGCTGCTCCACCTCGGTCCGCCGGGAGTCGGAGGGCCACGGCGGGCGGGGCCAGTGCGTACGCGACGCAGGAGGTGACCGCGAGGGCCGCGAGCGGGACGGCGGCGGAACCGCCCTGGGTCTCGCGGCGGGAGACGGCGGTGACGGCCAAAGTGTGGGCGCCGAGGGCCGCGGCGGACGGTACGGCGTCGCGGACCCGGCCGCCGCTGGCGGCGGCGCCGAGCACCAGGTCGAGGCTGCGGGCCGCCGCCATCGCGGGCGGGCCCGCCCAGTTCCGCTTCAGTCCGAGGTCGTACGCCCAGACCGTGGCGGCGAGCGGTACGGCGACGGTGAGCGCGGGCCGGCCTGCGCGGGCGGCGAGCGCGAGTCCCAGGGCGGTGAGCGCGCCGGCCGCGGCGAGCGCGGCGCCGGGGGCGATCCGCCCGGAGGGCAGCGGCCGGTGGGGGCGCTCGACGGCGTCCTCGGCGCGGTCCGCCCAGTCGTTGAGCGCCATGCCCGCCTGATAGAGGCACAGGGACGAGCCGACGGCGAGGAGCGTACGGGCCCCGGGGGCGCGCCCCGCTGCCGCGGCCCCGGCGAGGGCGTCGCCGGGGACGGTGAACAGGGCGGGCAGCCGCAGCAGTTCGACCCAGTCGGCGGGGGTGCCGAGGGTGGGCGCGACGGGATCGGCATCCGCCGGCGCCGGCCGGGGAGCCTGTTCCGAGGCATCGGACCCTTGTGCCTGCCCGGCGTCGGGCGTGGGGGTGGCTGTGGCGCTCTTCCCCGCCGGGCCGGCCGGATCCGCGGACCCGGCGCCTCGGCGCGGGCGGCCACGGGCCGAGGACCCGCGCGCCGCGACGACGGCGGCGGCGGTCACCGCCAGGGCGACGGCCACCAGGCCGTGGCGGGTCGTCACTGGTCCCCCAGCCGTCGGCCGAAGTCCAGGAGCGCGGCGAACTGCTCCCCCAGCGCGGCGGGGGCGCCCGGGTCGGGATCCTTGAAGTAGAAGCCGAGTTCGGGGCGCGGGCCGGTCAGCCCGCGTTCGTGGGCGCGGGCCAGCAGCCGGGCCAGGTCGAGGACCAGGGGTGCGGCGAGCGCCGAGTCGCATCCCTGCCAGGTGGTCTGGAGGGTCATCCGGGAGCCGAGAAAGCCCTCGAAGGCGATGTGGTCCCAGGCGGTCTTCCAGTCGCCGAGCGCGGGCACGTCGTCGATGTGCACCTCTCCCTGGGGGACCGTGCCCAGGGTGTCCGCGAGGACCCGTTCCTTGCCGGAGTTCTTCGCCGCGGCGGCGGCGGGGTCGGCGAGGGCGGCGCCGTCGCCGCCGCCGAGGAGGTTGGTTCCGGACCAGGCCAGCACCCGCAGCGCCCGCTGCGCGAACATCGGGCCGAGCACGGACCGCAGCAGGGTCTGCCCGGTCTTGCCGTCGCGGCCCGCGTACGGCAGGTCGGCGGCGTGCGCCTCGGCGGCGAGCGCGGGGTGGTGCAGCCCGGTCGAGGGCGTGAAGTTGACGTACGGGCAGCCCGCGCGCAGGGCGGCCGCCGCGTACAGCGAGCTGGCGGGCAGGGAGGTGCCCTCGGGGGCCGGTTCGGTGGAGGCGACGTTGACGACGACGGTGCGGGCGAGGCCGTTGCGGTGGGTGAAGTCGCGGATGTCGCGGGCGAGGGCGTCGATGAGGGCGTCCTCGCTCCGGGTGTCTCCGGGCAGTGGGCCGCCGGTTCTGATCTCGCTGTCGGCGGCGGCCAGTTCACTGTGGACGGCGGACGGCAGACCGTGCGGCAGGACGCCGCCGGCGGCCAGGGTCTCCGCGCGTTTGGGCAACGGGCAGTCCACGGTGTCGTGCCCGCCGAAGACGAGGGAGGACAGGGCGGGCAGACCGCTCGCGGCGAAGGGCTCCGTCTCGGTGACGAGCCCGGCGGCGGGATGCAGCCCGGCGGAGACGGCGGCGCATCCGGTGACGGCGGTGGTGGCGACGGAGCCCCTCGCACCAATCAGCCAGACGCCGGTGCGGGAGGGGGAAACGGAAGGTTCGGCGGACATGGGCAGCCTCCTTGTCGTACGCGAACCGAATGCCGAACGAGTGATCGAGCGCCGGACGGCCTCCGAAAGCCACCGACGCCTGACGCCGGACCGGCACCGGAGCCGGGGCCGGGGCCGGCGTCCAGCTCCGAAACCGGATCCCCGACCGGTCGGAGCCTCGGTCTCGGCCGAAATCGAGCGCAGGCCCGGGGCCGGATTCAGGTCCGGTGGTCCGGGCCGGAACCGGTACAGCGTTCCCGTTCGGGCCGGGCCTTGGCCGAGGTGGGCCTCGGTCGAGGGCCGTGATCGGACCTCGGCCCGGATCGGAGCCGGGAGCCGAGGCCGGGGCCGGACCGAAGTCCGGCACCGGCATCACGTCCCCGTCCCGTCCCGGCCGGGCCCCGGTGGGAGCCAGGGCCCGGCCTGGGCCGGGGTGCCGGGCCGGGGCACGGCTTCGGGGCGGGGCGCAGGTTCCCGTGGAGGGGTCTGCGGACCCCGGTGGTTGGGGGCGGCGGGCGGGAGTCCGGCGTCTCTCGCCCGCCGCCGCTTCGGGCGCCCTTGGCGGGCGGCGGTGGTCAGGCCTTGCGCGGGTTGCAGTCGGCCTTCTCCTGGCCGGTGGCGTACTTCAGGCCACCGAGCAGGTGACTGCGGAAGCCGGCCTCGGCGTAGGACTCCTTCGTGTGGCCGAGGCCGGTGTAGAAGGAGCGCCCGCCCTGGTAGGCCTGGCACCAGGCGATCGGGTGGTCGCCCTTCATGTTGCCGCCCTGGTAGGAGGTCTCGTCCAGGGCGGCCAGGACACGGGCGCTGTCACGCGGGTTGGAGCGGTAGTTGTACCACTCGTCGGTGCGCTCCCACGTGTCGTCGAGGTCCTTGGTTGCCGGGTGGTCGTGCTCGGGGACCAGGACGGTGGCCTGCTGGATCTGCGGGTGCGAGTCGAAGTAGGCGCCGACCAGGCCGCCGTAGAACGGCCAGTCGTACTCGGTGTCGGCGGCCGCGTGGATACCCATGTAGCCGCCGCCTCCGGCGACGTACTTCTCGAACGCCTGCTGCTGGTCGGCATTGAGGACGTCGCCGGTGGTGGAGAGGAAGACGACGGCGTCGTAGCGGGCGAGGTTGGCGGTGGTGAACTGCTTGGCCTCCTCGGTGGCGTCGACGGTGATGCCGCTCTGTCCACCGAGGTCCTTCAGCGCCTGGACGCCGGTCTCGATCGAGTCGTGCCGGAATCCGGCCGTCTTGGAGAAGACGAGGACGCGCTTGTCGTTCTTCGCGGGCTTCTTGTCCGAGATCTTGAAGTCGTCGACGTCGAAGAGCGCTCCGTCACCGCCCTTGAAGACCAGGTACAGCTCGGTGGTCTTCTTCGGCAGCTTGCTGAGCGGGATGTCGATGCTCTGGAAGGTCTCCCAGCCGCCGGTCACCGGGACGACCCCGGAGCCGTGCAGGGTGCCGTTCGGACCTCCGGTGCGGACCTCCAGGTAGCCGCCGGCGCCGCCGGAGGAGACCCGGGCGGTGAGCGTCTGGGCACCGCTCAGGTTGTACGGCTTGAACGAGATCCAGTCGCCGTTGTCGATGTCGCCGACGGTCTTGCCGCCGTGCGCCTCGGTCTTGTCGTAGGTGCGGATGCCGCTCTGGTTGCTGAAGTGCTCGGCCTGCCGTTGGCGGGGCTGGAGCACGATCCGGGCGTGGGTGGTCAGCGCTTCCTGGCCACCACCGCCGTTGTCGGTGTACTCGGCGTCGAGGACACCGAAGATGTTGGCGTTGGGGTCGTGGTCGGCGTCGGCCGGCACGGTGAGGGTGCCCTCGCAGCCGTTGGCCGAGGTGATCGGGTGGCCGTGGCTGTCGTGGCCGAGGATGTAGCGGACGGTGACCTTGGAGCAGTCGATCTTCTTGTCCTCGGGGTCGGTGACCTTCACCTTGAACGGGATGGTGTCGCCGAACTCGAAGAGGGCGCCGTCGGCCGGGGTCTGGAAGGTGACGGTGGGCGCGGTGTTGCCGACGACCACGTGGACGTTGGCGGTGGCGGTGTAGCCCGTCGGGTCCGTCACGGTGACGGTGGCCGTGTACGTGCCGTTGGTGCGATAGGTGTGCTGGGCCGACTCGCCGGTGCCGGTGGTGCCGTCACCGAAGTCCCAGCCGTAGGTGAGCGCGTCGCCGTCGGCGTCCTTGCCTGCCGCGGAGAAGGACACCTTCAGGGGCGCCTTGCCCGACGTCCTGTCGGATGTGGCGGTCACGGTCGGCGCGTGCCCGTTGGTGACGTTCTCGATCCGGTACAGCGCGGAGTTCTCGTCGCCGCCGAACCAGGACAGGCCGTAGTCCAGGACGTAGAGGGCGCCGTCCGGGCCGAAGGCCATGTCCATCACCTGGGTGCCGGACCAGGGGAAGGGGTTGATGGACTTGACGGTGCCGTCGTCGTCCTGCTCGATCCGCTTGATCCACCGGCGGCCGAACTCACCGGCGAAGAAGTCCCCGTCGTAGGCCTCGGGGAACTTGGCGGCGGACTTCAGGTCGGGGTCGTAGCGGTAGACCGGGCCGCCCATCGGGGACTCGGAGCCGTTGCCGAACTCGGGTATGGAACCGCCGTCGTAGTCGATCCAGGCCGGCTGGGCCGGCGGGAGGTCGACCAGGCCGGTGTTGTTCGGCGAGGTGTTCTTCGGCGCCGAGCAGTCGAAGGCCTCACCGGACTGCTTGGTGGCGAAGTCGTACTTGATGTACGCCTCGTTCTTGCCGACGCAGTAGGGCCAGCCGTAGTTGCCGGGCTTGGTCACGCGGTTGAACTCGACCATGCCGGCGGGGCCGCGGGTGGGGCTGGCGGCGCCGGCGTCCGGGCCGTACTCGCCGATGTAGATGGTGCCGGTGGGCTTGTCGATGCTGAACCGGAACGGGTTGCGCAAGCCCATCGCGTAGATCTCGGGACGGGTCTTCGGGGTGCCCGGGGCGAAGAGGTTGCCCTCGGGGATGTCGTAGGAGCCGTCCGGCTTGACCTTGATCCGCAGGATCTTGCCCCGCAGGTCGTTGGTGTTGGCCGAGGTGCGCTGGGCGTCGAACGCCGGGTTGCGGTTCGACCGCTCGTCGATGGGGGCGTAGCCGTCGGAGGCGAAGGGGTTGGAGTCGTCGCCGGTCGACAGGTAGAGGTTGCCGTCCTTGTCGAAGTCGATGTCACCGCCGACGTGGCAGCAGATGCCGCGGGAGGTCTTGACCTCCAGGACGTTCTTCTCGCTGGCCAGGTCGAGGGTGCCGTCCTGCTTCAGGACGAAGCGGGAGAGCCGGTTGGCGCCGTCGAAGGGGGCGAAGTCGGCGGCGGTGCCGTTCTCGGGCGCGTCGCCGGGCGGGGTGTTCAACGGCGGTGCGTAGTAGAGGTAGACGAAGCGGTTCTCGGCGAAGTCGGGGTCGATCCCGATGCCTTGAAGCCCTTCCTCGTCGTGGTCGTAGACGGCCAGCTTGCCGGCGACGGACGTGTTGCCCTGTGCGTCGGTCAGCCGCAGGGTGCCGTCGCGGGAGGTGTGCAGGACGCTGCGGTCCGGCAGCACGGCCAGCGACATCGGTTCACCGACCTCGGCCGCGCCCTTGGCGAGGGTGACCTGCTGGAAGTCCTCGGCGGCCGCCGCGGCCGGTCTGGTGGCATCCGGGCCGGTGGCGCTCGCCGGCGGCGCGGCGAGCGCGAGCGAGCTGCCCGCGAGGAGTGAGCCGGTGAGTAGTGCGAGTGCCTTGCGGAATCTGGGACGTTTCCTGTGCACGAAGATCCCTCCGGGAGGGTGGGGGTCGTACGGGGCGGTTGCGATGCGCCGGGGTGCGCCGTCACCCCGGAGATGTGCGGGACCTGTACAACTCCGGGACCGTAGCTGGCTTTGTCGGAGTCGGGTAGTCCTTGCGCAGTAGAGAAGTTGGTCTTTTTCCAGTGTCAGGACAAAGCGGGGCAGCGGGGGGCGCCCCGCAGCCCCGAAAGGGGCGCGGGGAACTGCGCGACCAGCCACTACGGGCCCCGCAGCCGCGGACGAACAGCACCCGGAACGGCGCTCGCGCCCCCGCCGAACCGGCGGAGCTACTCGCTCCCGAACGCCGCGTCGAACGACGCGCTCGGCGGGTCGAAGTCGAACTCCCTGAGCCGCCGCAGCGCCTCGGGGGCGCCCTGGAGCCGGTCCATGCCGGCGTCCTCCCACTCCACCGACACGGGGCCGGTGTAGTCGATGGACCGCAGCATCCGGAAGACGTCCTCCCACGGCACGTCACCGTGTCCGGCGGAGACGAAGTCCCATCCGCGCCGGGGGTCGCCCCACGGCAGGTGGGAGCCGAGGCGGCCGTTGCGCCCGTCGAGGCGCTTACGGGCCTCCTTGCAGTCCACGTGGTAGATCCGGTCCCGGAAGTCCCACAGGAATCCGACCGGGTCGAGGTCCTGCCAGACGAAGTGGCTCGGGTCGAAGTTCAGCCCGAACGCGGGCCGGTTGTCGACCGCTTCGAGGGCCTGACGGGTGGTCCAGTAGTCGTAGGCGATCTCACCGGGGTGGACCTCGTGGGCGAAGCGGACGCCCTCGGCGTCGAACACGTCGAGGATCGGGTTCCAGCGCTCGGCGAAGTCCTCGTAGCCGCGTTCGATCATGCCGGGCGGTACGGGCGGGAACATGGCGACCAGGTGCCAGATCGAGGAGCCGGTGAACCCGATGACGGTGTCGACGCCGAACGCGGCCGCCGCCCGCGCCGTGTCCTTCAACTCCGCTGCGGCCCGCCGCCGTACGCCCTCGGGCTCCCCGTCGCCCCAGATCCGGGCCGGCAGGATGCCCCGGTGGCGTTCGTCGATCGGGTGGTCGCAGACTCCCTGGCCGACCAGGTGGTTGGAGATCGCCCAGCACTTGAGGCCGTACTTGTCGAGCAGCGCGCGCCGCCCGTCGAGGTAGGCGGGGTCGGCCAGTGCCTTGTCGACCTCGAAGTGATCGCCCCAGCAGGCCAGTTCGAGTCCGTCGTAGCCGAAGTCGCGGGCCAGCCGGCAGACCTCCTCCAGCGGGAGGTCGGCCCACTGGCCGGTGAACAGGGTGAACGAGCGTGGCATGACCGGGCCTCCCTAGACCGGGACGGGCGTGTAGAGGGAATTCTTCGCCGCGCTCTCCTCGACGGCGCCCAGGACGCGCTGGACCTGGAGCCCGTCGGCGAAGGACGGTTCGGGCGCGGTGCCCGCGGCGATCGCGAGCACCAGGTCGCGGGCCTGGTGGACGAAGCTGTGCTCGTAGCCCAGGCCGTGGCCCGGCGGCCACCAGGCCGCGAGGTAGGGGTGGTCGGGTTCGGTGACGAGGATCCGCCGGAAGCCCGCGCTCACCCCGGGTTCGGTGTGGTCGTGGTACGAGAGCTCGTTGAGCCGCTCCAGGTCGAACGCGAGCGAGCCGAGCGAGCCGTTGAGCTCGATGCGCAGCGCGTTCTTGCGGCCGGAGGCGAACCGGGTCGCCTCGAAGGAGGCGAGTGCGCCCGAGCCGAACCGGGCGGTGAACAGGGCCGCGTCGTCGACGGTGACCTCCCCCCGGCCGCCGCCGCCGACGCCGGTGAGCCCGGCCACCGCGCCGGCCGGCAGCGGGCGCTCCCGGACGAAGGTCTCGGTGACCGCGGACACCCCGGTGATCGGCTCGCCCGCGAGGTACTGGGCGAGGTCGACGATGTGGGCGCCCAGGTCGCCGAGCGCGCCGGAGCCCGCCGCGTCCTTGCGCAGCCGCCAGGTCAGCGGGAACTCCGGGTCGACGAGCCAGTCCTGGAGATAACTGACCCGTACGTGCCGCAGGGTGCCGAGGCGGCCCTCGGCGACCATGCGGCGGGCCAGGGCGGTCGCCGGCAGCCGCCGGTAGTTGAAGCCGACCATGGCGACCTGGCCGCGGGCCCGCGCCCGCTCGGCCGCCTCGGTCATCGCCCGCGCCTCCTCGACCGAGTTGGCGAGGGGTTTCTCGCAGAGCACGTGCTTGCCCGCCTCCAGGGCGGCCACGGCGATCTCCGCATGGCTGTCGCCCGGGGTGCAGATGTCGACGAGGTCGACGTCGTCGCGGGCGATCAGAGCGCGCCAGTCGGTCTCGGCCTCGGCCCAGCCGAGCCGGGCGGCCGCGCCCCGCACGGCCGCCCCGTCACGCCCGGCGACGACGGCCAGTACGGGCCGGTGCGGCAGGTCGAAGACGCGGCCCACGGTGCGCCAGCCCTGGGAGTGGGCGGCGCCCATGAAGGCGTATCCGACCATGCCGACACGCAGCGGAGGCTTCCCGGCCGCGGGCTCGCTCTCGGCCTGCTCCGACTGTCCCTTCAGGCCCATACCGATAACTCCTTCTCATCAGCTTTCGCAGCGGCGTTCCGGACGCCGTGATTGCGAGGTGGGGGGTTGGCGGCGCCCATCACTTGAAGCCGGTGGGCATGTACTGGTCCACGTTGGTCTTGTCGACCACGGCCGAGTACAGGGTGATGGACGCCGGGATCTCGAACTCCGCCATCCCGGACACGCCCTTGCCCTGGCCCAGCGCGCGGGCGAGGTCGATGGCGGACGCGGCCATCGTGGGCGGGTACAGCACGGTGGCCTTCAGGACGCCCTTGTCCTGTTTGATCTGTTCGAACGCGGAGAGCGCTCCGGCGCCGCCGACCATGAGGAACTCGTCGCGCCCGGCCTGCTCGATGGCGCGCAGCGCGCCGACGCCCTGGTCGTCGTCGTGGTTCCACAGCGCGTCGATGTGCTTCTGCGCCTGGAGGAGCTGGGCCATCTTCGACTGGCCGGACTCGACGGTGAACTCGGCCGCCTGGCGCGCCACCTTGGTGATGTTGGGGTAGTTCTTCAGCGCGTCGTCGAAGCCCTGGCTGCGCTGCTTGGTCAGCTCCAGGTTGTCCAGGCCGGCCAGTTCGACGACCTTCGCGTTCGACTTGCCCTTGAGCTGCTCGCCGATGTACTGCCCGGCGTTGAAGCCCATCCCGTAGTTGTCGCCGCCGATCCAGCAGCGGTACGCCTGCGGGGAGTTGAAGACCCGGTCGAGGTTGACGACGGGGATGCCCGCGCGCATCGCCTTCAGTCCGACCTGGGTGAGTGCCTTGCCGTCGGCGGGCAGGATCACCAGGACGTCGACCTTCTTGTTGATGAGGGTCTCGATCTGCCCGATCTGCGCGGCGGTGTCGTTGGAGCCCTCGGTGATCTCCAGGGTGACGTCGGAGTACTTCTTGGCGCGGCTCTTGGCGTTCTCGTTGATCGCGTTGAGCCAGCCGTGGTCGGCCTGGGGGCCAGCGAAGCCGATGGTGACCGCCTTGCCGGGCTGGTCGTCGGCGGCCGGCTGGTCGTTCGCCGCGGGCTTGTCGTTCTTGGGCTCGTTGCTGGTGCAGGAGGCGAGGAAGGCTGTGGCGCCGACGGCGGCGCCGCCGAAGAGCAGACCTCTGCGGCTCGGTGTCTGGGGCATGGCGATGGCCTTTCCGTTGAGGGCGTACGGAGCGGGCGGCTCGGCTGGGCTACGAGGTGGAGGCGGTGCGCCGCTGGACGAGGACGGCGGCGACGATGATGGCGCCCTTGGCGATCTGCTGGACAGCGGTCTCCAGGTTGTTCAGGGCGAAGATGTTGCTGATCGTGATGAAGATCAGGACGCCGAGGACGGAGCCGACGATGGTGCCCCGCCCACCGCTCAGCAGGGTCCCGCCGATGATCGCGGCGGCGATGGCGTCGAGTTCGTACAGGTTGCCGTTGGTGTTCTGGCCGGAGCCGGTCAGGACGATCAGCAGGAAGGCCGCGATGCCGCAGCACAGCCCGGACAGCAGGTAGAGGTAGAGGCGCTGGCGGCGGACGTCGATGCCCGCGAGGCGTGCCGCCTCGGCGTTGCCGCCGACGGCGACGGTGCGCCGCCCGAACGTGGTGCGGTTCAGCACGAGCCAGCCGATGACGGTGACGGCGGCGAAGATGAGGACCAGCGGCGGCACGCCGAGGATGTAGGAGTCGCGTTCACCGAGGCTCAGGACGCCGTCGATGGTGACCATCTGGGTCTTGCCGCCGGTGATCTGCAGGGCGAGACCGCGTGCGGAGGCGAGCATGGCGAGGGTCGCGATGAACGGGACCATGCCGCCGTACGCGATGAGGACGCCGTTGACGAGACCGCACCCGACGCCGACGAGCACCGCGGTGAACAGCACGCCCGCGAAGCCGTACTCCTGGGTGGCGACGGTGGTGGCCCACACGGAGGCGAGGCCGACGATCGCGCCGACGGACAGGTCGATGCCGCCGCTCATGATGACGAAGGTCATCCCGACGGTGACGACGCCGATGATGGACGACTGGGTGAGCACCAGTTGCAGGTTGCGGGTGTCCAGGAACGCGTCGGGTTTGGTGATGCCGCCGATGAGGACGAGGACGGCGAGCACGCCGAGCAGCGACAGGGTGCGCACGTCGGCGCGGGCCCACAGGACGCGCAGCGGGCCGGCGCCGCCGGCCGGGGCGTCCGCGCGGGCGGCGGAGGACGGCCCGGCATCGGGTCCGCCCGGCTGGGCCGGGGTGGCGGGGTGCGTCATGACGTCGCGCTCCCTTCCTCGGTTACGGACTGCGTGGACACGGGGCTTCCTTCCATCACCAGGTCGAGTACGCGGTGTTCGTCCAGCTCGCGGGCGGGCGCCGTGTGGACGACGGCCCCTTCGCGGAGCACCAGGACGCGGTCGGCGAGGCCGAGCACCTCGGGCACCTCGCTGGAGACCAGCAGCACGGCCAGGCCCTCGTCGGCGAGGCGGCGCACCACCGCGTACAGCTCGGCGCGGGCGCCGACGTCGACGCCGCGGGTGGGTTCGTCGAGGAGCAGGACGCGGCAGCCGCGCAGCAGCCAGCGGGCGAGGACCGCCTTCTGCTGGTTGCCGCCGGAGAGGGTGCGCACCGGGGCGTCGGGGTTGTCGGGGCGCAGGGAGAGTTCGCGGGTGGCCTGCCGGGCCGCGGTCCGTTCGGCGCGCCGGTCGAGCCAGCCGCCGCGGGCGAAGCGGGACAGCGTGGAGACGCTGACGTTGCGGGTGACGGACTCCATCATCAGCAGGGCCTGGGCCTTGCGTTCCTCGGGCGCGAGTCCGAGTCCGGCGCGGACGGCGGAGCGCACGCTGCCGGGGCGCAGAGGGGTGCCGTCGACGAGGACGCGGCCGGCGCTGGGTCTGCGGGCGCCGTAGATGGTCTCCAGGATCTCGGAGCGGCCGGAGCCGACGAGTCCGGCGAGCCCGACGATCTCGCCGGGCCGCAGTTCGAGGTCGAGGGGGGCGAACTCGCCGTCGCGGGCGAGTCCTTCGACGGTGAGGACGGGCGGGTGGTGCCCGGTGTCGGCCGTCGGGCGCGGCGGGAAGACGTACTCGACGTTGCGCCCCGTCATCAGGGAGACGATCTCGCGGGTCGGGGTGGACTCGGCGGGCAGTCCGCCGGCGACGGCGCGGCCGTCCTTGAGGACGGTGACCCGGTCGCCGATGCGGCGGATCTCCTCCAGGCGGTGGGAGATGTAGACGACGGCGACGCCGTCGGCGGTGAGGTCGCCGACGATGCGGAAGAGGTTGTCGACCTCGTCGGGGTCGAGGGCGGCGGACGGTTCGTCCATGACGATGAGCCGGACGTCGTGGGAGAGGGCCCGGGCCATGGAGACGACCTGCTGCTGGGCGGCGGAGAGGTCGCCGACGAGCCGGGCCGGGTCGATCTCGGGGTGGCCGAGCCGCTTGAGGAGGACGGCGGTGGCGGCACGGGCCTCGCGGCCGCGGACGACGAAGCCGGCGGTGGTGGGTTCGTGGCCGAGGAAGACGTTCTCGGCCACGGACAGGTGTCCCACCAGGTCGAGTTCCTGGTAGATGGTGGCGATGCCCAGGCTCATGGCGGCGATCGGGGACTTCAGGGTGGTGGGCTCGCCCCGCCAGACGATCGTCCCGTCGTCGGGCTGGTGGGCCCCGGCGAGGACCTTGATGAGGGTGGACTTCCCGGCGCCGTTCTGGCCGAGCAGGCAGTGCACCTCTCCGGCCTGTACCTCCAGGTCGACTCCGTCCAGGGCACGGACTCCGGGGAACGACTTGGTGATGCCGGACATGCTGAGCAGGGGTGGTTCTGGAGCCATGGTGGTTCCCCTCGGCGGATTCGGCCGGTCTCAGGGCAGGGCTGACGTACGCGTGGCTGATGTACACGGGACGGATTGGTGTGCGCGGGGCTGATGTTCGCGGGGCGTACTGGTGGTGGTGCCGTGCTGTGTGCGGGTGCTGCGGGGTGTACCGGTGGTGCGGGGCGGTGCGCGGTGGTGCGAGATGGTGCGCGCCGGTCAGGCCGGCGAGAACAGGTGGTCGCTGATGAGCCGGGCCGCGCCAATGACTCCGGCGGCGGGCCCCAACTCGCCCAGGACGATGGGCAGGTTGCCGGTCGCCAGGGGCAGCGACTGGCGGTAGACCTGGGTGCGGATCGCGGCGAGCAGGGTGTGGCCGAGGCCGGTGACCCCACCGCCGATCACCACGAGACCGGGGTTGAAGAAGGAGACGAGTCCGGCGATGACCTGGCCGGTGCGGGTGCCGCCGTCCCGGATCAGACCGAGGCAGGTGGCGTCGCCCGCGGCGGCCGCGGCGGCCACGTCGACGCCGGTGAGGGCGCCGTTCGCCTCCAGCCGGGTCGCGAGCTCGGCCGACCGGCCCTGCTGGGCCGCCTCCAGCGCGTCACGGGCGAGGGCGGCGCCGCTGAAGTGGGCCTCCAGACAGCCCTGGTTGCCGCAGACGCACGGGCGTCCGTCGGGCACGGCCTGGATGTGCCCGATGTCGCCCGCGCTGCCGGTCGTGCCGCGGTGGACCTCGCCGCCGACGACGATGCCGCAGCCGATGCCGGTGCCGATCTTGACGCAGAGGAAGTCGCCCACGGAGCGGGCGACGCCCGCGTGCTGCTCCCCCATCGCCATGAGGTTCACGTCGTTGTCGACCATGACCGGGCAGCCGAGTTCCTGGCTGAGCGCCTCCCGCACGGGGAAGCCGTCCCAGCCCGGCATGATCGGGGGTGCCACGGGGACGCCCTGCGGGAAGCGGACGGGACCGGGGACGCCGATGCCGGCGCCGTCGTAGCCCTCCGCGAGCCCCGAGGCCCGCAGCTTCGCGGCCATGGCGAGGACCTGCTCGAAGACGGCGACGGGTCCCTCGCGTACGTCCAGCGGCTGGTTGAGGTGTCCGAGCACTTCCAGTTCGGCGTTGGTGACCGCGACGTCGACCGAGGTCGCGCCGATGTCGACGCCGAGGAAGCGCAGTTCGGGGGCGAGCCGGACGTTGTGGGAGCGGCGGCCGCCGCGCGAGGCGGCGAGCCCGTCGGCGACGACGAGTCCCGTCTCCAGGAGCCGGTCCACCTCCACGGCCAGCTTCGACCGGGACAGCTCGACGCGGTCGCCGAGTTGGGCCCGGGAGCTGGGTCCCCCGTCACGCAGCAGCTTCAGCAGCCGGGCCTGATGGGTGTTGGCGGGTCGTGCCGTCATACGTCTCACGTGCCCCTCCCCGCCTCAATTCGGCCTGTGCACAGGGGAATTCCGGCCACTTGGCCGCCTGCTTGAGAAAGGAACGTAGCAGCGACTGCCGGAACTGGGAAGAAGTTGCGCATGGATTGCCGCCAACTTTTCCCACCGACAGGACAAAGTTGGCGGCGCCGAGCGAGGGTCCGAGCCGGGTCCTCGTGGCAATCAGGGCCTGGACCGGCCGTGGTACGACCTGCGGGTGTGCTCCGTGTGTTCGCGCATCAGGCGGGTGGCGCCCTGCTCGTCGCGGTCGGCGATCGCCTCGATGAGCGCCCGGTGCTCGATCCAGGACTGGCGTCCGCGCTGCCGGGCCACCGGGGTGTAGTACCAGCGCACCCGGCGGTCGACCTGGGCGGCGAGTTCGGCGAGCACCGCGTTGCCGGCCAGCTCCACGACCCTGGCGTGGAAGCGGGCGTTCAGGGCGACGGCCGTGTCCACGTCGTCAGCGGCGACGGCCTCGAACCCCTGCGCCACCAGCTCCTCCAGAGCGGCGACGCCGTCGGGGTCCGCGTTGACGGCCGCGAGCCGGGCCGCCTCGGCCTCCAGGAGCATGCGCACACTGAGGAGCTGGTCGGCCTCCTGCTCCGTCGGCTCGTGCACGAACGCGCCCTGGGCGGGCCGCAGATCGACCCACCCTTCGGTGTTGAGGCGCTGGAGCGCCTCGCGCACCGGCTGCCGGGAGACGCCGAGGTGCCCGGCGAGTTCGCTCTCGACGAGGTGCCGGCCCGGCTGGAGGGCGCGGGTGATGATGAGCTCCAGCAGGGCCTCGTAGACGCGCTCGCGCAGCGGGCCGGGGCGCTCGAGCCGGGGCACCGCCCCCTGCGGCAGTCCTGTCGACGACATCGCGGTCCCCTCCTCGGCCGGGCGCGTGCGCAGCAGGCGGACGGCCGGGTCCTTGACACTCGGCAGAGCGTCGATGAGCCGTTCGTCTACAGTCTACGATGCACAGTCGCCGCGATCAGCGGATGTCGGGCGCGTCACGCGCACGCGCGCGCGTAGCACGCGTCTTCACCGCCGTCCGCTCGCACGCACGCGCGTGCGGCCCGGCGCACCCGCACGCGCGCGCGACTCCACCGGCCGCCTCACGGGCAGCGCACGACCTGCCCGGCGTAGGACAGATTGCCGCCGAAGCCGAACAGCAGCACCGGGTCGCCCGTGCTCACCTCGCCCCGTTCGATGAGCTTGGACAGGGCCAGCGGGACACTCGCGGCCGAGGTGTTGCCGGACTCGCTGACGTCACGGGCGACCACGGCGTTGACGGCTCCCAGCTTCGCGGCGAGCGGCTCGATGATGCGCAGGTTGGCCTGGTGCAGGACGACCGCGGCGAGTTCCTCGGGCGCGAGTCCGGCCCGCTCGCAGGCCTGCCGGGCAAGCGGCGGCAACTGCGTGGTGGCCCAGCGGTAGACGCTCTGCCCCTCCTGCGCGAACCGCGGCGGCGTGCCCTCGATCCGCACCGCGCGCCCCATCTCGGGCACCGAGCCCCACAGCACCGGCCCGATCCCGGGCTCCTCGCCCGGCCGGCATGCCTCGACCACGGCGGCCCCGGCTCCGTCGCCGACGAGCACGCAGGTCGTGCGGTCGGTCCAGTCGGCCACGTCGGACATCTTGTCGGCGCCGATGACCAGGGCGCGGGTCGCGGCCCCCGCGCGCACGGTGTGGTCGGCGGTGGCCAGGGCGTGGGTGAAGCCCGCGCACACGACGTTGACGTCCATCGCGGCCGGCCGCGGTACGCCGAGCCGGGCGGCGACACGGGCGGCGGTGTTCGGGGAGCGGTCCGTGGCCGTGGAGGTGGCGACCAGCACCAGGTCGATGTCGCCGGGCGTGAGCCCGGCCGACGCGAGCGCCTTGGCGGCGGCGTGCGCGGCGAGTTCGTCGACCGGCTCGTCGGGCCCCGCGATGTGCCGCGTCCGGATGCCCACCCGGCTCCTGATCCACTCGTCGCTGGTCGCCACGATGCCCTCCAGGTCCTCGTTGGTGAGCACCTTGGCGGGCTGGTAGTGACCGACGGCGGTGATGCGCGAGCCGTTCATGGGAGATCCCCCTCGTGGCCGTGGGTAGTGGGAATTCACCAGTCTGATGAGTGACTCACCGGTAAGGCGGCAGGTGAAGTCACAGGATTGACGGGCCCCGCTTGTCGGCTTCCGTCAGACGGAAACCACCGTCCCCACCAGGGGCCCTTGCCCGCCCGAGCGAAACGGTCGACAATACATCGCCGACAGTATGCAGGCGTGCCGCGATCCCGCGCCGAACGTGCAGGACAATGGAGGTCGTCAGGGCCGCTTCGGCCGGAGAGCGCAGAGAACCGAGGCTGATCAGGACATGGGACGAGTCACGGAACGACGCAAGGTGATCCGGATCCGGGACGGAGCCGTCTCGTCCCGCCCCGACACGCTGGTCGCCGAGGAGCCGCTGGAGATCCGGCTGAACGGCAAGCCGCTCGCGATCACCATGCGCACTCCGGGTGACGACTTCGCGCTGGCGGCCGGGTTCCTGGTGAGCGAGGGTGTCCTGGGCGCCGCCTCCGACCTGGTGAACATCGTGTACTGCGCAGGGGCGACGGGTGGGGGTCCCTCCCTGCTCGAGCGAAGCCGAGAGCTTGGGGGAGGGGGGAACACGTACAACGTGGTGGATGTGAGGACCGCGCCGGACGTCGTCCTGCCCGACATCACCCTCGAACGCAATGTGTACACGACCTCGTCGTGCGGCCTGTGCGGCAAGGCGAGCCTGGACGCGGTCCGTACGACGGCCCGCTGGCCGATCTCCGACACGCCCCCGCTGCGGATCGGTCCCGAACTGCTGGCGAGCCTGCCCGACCGGCTGCGGGCCGCCCAGCGCGTCTTCGACCGCACCGGGGGGCTGCACGCGGCGGCCCTGTTCGACGAGGACGGCGAACTGCTGGACATACGGGAGGACGTCGGCCGGCACAACGCGGTCGACAAGCTGATCGGCCGCGCCCTCCAGCACGGCGACCTGCCCCTGTCCCGCACGATCCTGCTGGTCTCCGGACGCGCGTCCTTCGAGCTGGCACAGAAGGCCGTCATGGCGGGCATCCCGGTCCTGGCGGCCGTCTCCGCGCCGTCGTCCCTGGCGGTGGACCTGGCCGCGGAGACGGGACTGACGCTGGTGGGATTCCTGCGGGGCAGTTCCATGAACGTGTACGCGGGCGCGGAGCGGATCGCCCTGCGGGAGGCGGCCGCCCACGGCTGACCCGCCCGGGGGCGTCGCATCCGCAAGCGAGGCAGGTGTCAGCGCGGGCGGTGTCAGCGGGGCCGGTCCGCCGTGCCGACCGCGGTGCGTGACGCCGCGGCCGGTGCCCGCCCGGCAGTCTCCTCCCGGGCCTCGGGGTCGCGTGCCCGCCGCTTGGCGATCACCGCGCACACCATGAGCTGCATCTGGTGGAAGAGCATCAGCGGCAGCACGGCGAGCGAGGCATGGGCGCCGAACAGGACGCTCGCCATGGGCAGTCCGGAGGCCAGCGACTTCTTCGAGCCCGCGAACTGCACGGCGATGCGGTCCTCGCGGGAGAACCCCAGCGCCCGGGTGCCGTACCAGGTCAGGGCGAGCATCACGGCGAGCAGCAGGGCCTCGACGACGAGCAGCCCGCCGAGCCGTACGGGACTGACCTGGTGCCAGATGCCGCGCACCATGCCCTCGCTGAACGCGGTGTAGACGACGAGCAGGATCGAGCCGCGGTCGACCAGCCCGAGGACCTTCTTGTGCCGTGTTACGAAACCGCCGATCCACGGCCTGAGGAGCTGCCCGGCGACGAACGGCACGAGCAGTTGCAGCACGATCGTGACCAGCGAGTGCCCGGAGAAGCCGCCGCCGCCGCTGCCGAGCAGCACCGCCGCGAGCAGCGGGGTGAGGATGATGCCGACCAGCGAGGAGAAGGAGCCGGCGCAGATCGCGGCGGGCACGTTGCCGCGGGCGATGGAGGTGAACGCAATCGACGACTGGATGGTCGACGGGACCAGGGTGAGGAAGAGCAGGCCCTGGTAGAGGGGCTGGTTCAGCAGCACCGGGACCAGCCCGCCGGCGGCGAGGCCGAGCAGCGGGAAGAGCACGAAGGTGCAGGCCAGGACCGTGACATGCAGCCGCCAGTGCTTCAGTCCGTCCAGCGCCTCGCGGGTGGAGAGACGAACGCCGTAGAGGAAGAACAGCAGGGCGATCGCGGCGGTCGAGGCGCCCGAGGCCACATGGGCGGCCGAGCCGCGGGCCGGGAGGAGTGCCGCGATGCCCACCGTCGCCAGCAGCAGGACGATGTACGGGTCGATCGGCAGGTTCGTCCGGCGCAGGCGATTCACGGTGCTCCACTTGCTCGTGCTCTGGGGTCGGTACGGACGCCGTCACGCCCGTGCGCTACGGGACCACGGGTCCCCTCTCCATCGTGCTCCTCACCGCGCTGATCGGGAATCCGTCATACCGCTCTGACTGTCATCGCATCTCATGATGACCGCGGTACGGTGGCCTCGTGTACGACCCCGCCCAGCTGCGCACCTTCCTGACCGTCGCCCAGACCCTCAGCTTCACGGGGGCCGCGCGGCGGCTCGGGCTGCGCCAGTCGACCGTCAGCCAGCATGTGCGCCGGCTGGAGGGCGCGACCGGCAGGCTGCTGTTCTCCCGCGACACCCACTCGGTGGAGCTGACCGAGGACGGCGAGGCGATGCTGGGCTTCGCGCGCAGGATCCTCCAGGTGCACGAGCAGGCGACGGCGTTCTTCACCGGCGCCCGGGTGCGCGGCCGGCTGCGGTTCGGCGCGTCGGAGGACTTCGTGCTGACCCGGCTGCCGGAGGTCCTGGCGGGCTTCCGCTCGGAGCATCCCGAAGTCGACCTGGAGCTGACGGTGGAGCTGTCGGGCATCCTGCACGAACTACTCGCCGCCGGAAAGCTGGACCTGGTGCTGGCCAAGCGGCGCCCCGAGGACCCGGCCGGCGAACCGGTCTGGCGCGACCGCATGGTCTGGATCGGCGCCGAGCGGCTGCGCCTCGACCCCGACCGGCCGGTGCCGCTCATCGTCTACCCGCCGCCCGGCATCTCCCGGGCCCTCGCCCTCGAGGCCCTGGAGCGCCAGGGCCGGCCGTGGCGCGTCGCCTGCACCAGCGGCAGCCTCAACGGCCTGATCGCCGCCGCCCGCGCGGGCCTGGGCGTGATGGCCCACTCGCGCGGCCTGATCCCGCCGGGCCTGGTACGCGTCCCGGACCGCGCGGGCCTGCCGGAACTGGGCGGGGTCGACTTCGTCCTCGTCCACGGCCGCCGCCACGACACCCCCCACCACGCGGCCGACGCCCTGGCCACCGCCATCCTGTCCAGCGGCGACCGACTCCACCGGCGGGGAGTCGGCTGAAACGCGCCCCTCCCCGGGGCGGACCGTCCCGAGGGCCGTAAGCGGGCAGTACAGATTCGGTGGAGATAACGGCACCGAACCTTACTCATCCGTAAGGAAACCTGTCCGACCCTTCCCCTTGTGAGCGCATTTCCGTCGTCCGCGGGGGCGGCGGAGGCCTTCGCGGGCCCTGCCGCCCCGTGCCGCGCTGGGGTAGCTTTCACGGCGCTGTGCGGAGCGTCACAAGGAACGGGAGCGGGCTTTGCGCGAGTTCACCAGCCCTCCGTCGACGTTGCCACCGCCGGTGGGCGGACTGGCCGACGTCGTCTTCCAGCATGCCCAGGACGACCCGCTCCACATCGCGCTCGGCCGCAAGGACGAGTTCGGCAGATGGCGGGACGTGACCTCCGCCGAGTTCCGCGACGAGGTGCTGGCCCTCGCCAAGGGGCTGCTCTCCCAGGGCATCCGCTTCGGCGACCGCGTCGCCATCATGTCCCGTACCCGCTACGAGTGGACGCTGTTCGACTTCGCCCTGTGGACGATCGGCGCCCAGGTGGTGCCGCTCTACCCCACCGCCTCGGCGGAGCAGTGCTTCTGGACGCTGTACGACGCCGAGGTCACCGCGGCGGTCGTGGAGCACGAGGAGCACGCGATGACGATCGCCACCGTCATCGACCGGCTCCCGCGGCTGCGCCTGCTGTGGCAGTTGGACACCGGCATCGTGCGGCAGTTGTACGACGCGGGCGCGCACATCGACGACGCCGTGGTGCACCGGCACCGGGAGGCGGTCACCCCGGACTCGGTCGCGACCGTCATCTACACCTCCGGCACCACCGGCCGGCCCAAGGGCTGCGTCCTGTCGCACGGCAACTTCATGTACGAGGCGGACACGGTCATCGAGCGCTGGGAGCCGGTGTTCCACAGCAGGAAGGGCGACGAGGCGGCGACGCTGCTGTTCCTGCCGCTCGCCCATGTCTTCGGCCGGATGGTGGAGGTCGCCGCGATCCGCGGCAAGGTCCGTTTCGGCCACCAGCCCCAGCTCAGCGCCGCCGCGCTGCTGCCCGACCTCCAGGCGTTCCGGCCGACGTTCATCCTGGCGGTGCCGTACATCTTCGAGAAGGTGTTCGGCGCGGCCCGCCGCAAGGCGGAGAAGGAGGGCAGGGACGGGCCGTTCGAGAAGGCCGTCGAGGTCGCCGTGAAGTACGCGGACGCCGTCGAGGCCAAGGCGTGGGGCATCGGCCCGGGACCCTCGGCCGCCCTGCGGATGCAGCACCAGTTCTTCGACACGTTCGTGTACTCCAAGGTGCGCGCCGCGATGGGCGGCAGGATCCGCAACGCGATGTCCGGCGGCTCGGCGATGGACCGCCGGCTCGGCCTGTTCTTCGCGGGCGCGGGCGTGCAGATCTACGAGGGCTACGGGCTGACCGAGACCACCGCGGCGGCCACCGCCAACCCGCCCGAGCGCACCCGCTACGGCACGGTCGGGCAGCCCATCCCGGGCACCACCGTGCACATCGCCGACGACGGCGAGATCTGGCTGCGCGGCGGCAACGTCTTCCAGGGCTACCTCCACAACGAGAAGGCCACCGACCAGGCGCTGCACGACGGCTGGCTGGCCACCGGCGACCTCGGCTCCCTCGACGAGGACGGCTATCTGACGATCACCGGCCGCAAGAAGGAGATCCTGGTGACCTCCGGCGGCAAGAGCGTGGCGCCGGGACTGCTGGAGGAGCGGGTGCGCGACCACCCGCTGGTCGCCCAGTGCATCGTCGTCGGCAACGACCGCCCCTTCGTCGCCGCGCTGGTCACGCTCGACCAGGAGGCCGTCGAGCACTGGCTAGAGATGCGCGGAAAGCCGCGGATGCCGGCGGCCCGGCTGGTGCACGACCCCGATCTGGAGACCGAGGTCCGCCGTGCGGTGGTCGCCGCCAACACGCTGGTCTCGCAGGCCGAGTCGATCCGCACCTTCCGTGTCCTGGCCCAGCCGTTCACCGAGGAGCACGGGCTGCTGACCCCGTCCCTGAAGCTCAAGCGCAGGGCCATCGAGAACGCGTACGCCGCCGAGGTGGAGGCCTTGTACCAGGTCTGAGAGGCGCCCGCACCGACGGGGCCGGTTCCGGCCGGAACGGCCGACCAGGAATGCGGCAGCGCCCGTGATCGTTGACGATGGGTGCAACACCGGACGACAAACGAAGGATCGAGAAGCTCGTGAGCAGCAAGGTCCCCCCGATCATCCTCAACAACGGCGTCGAGATGCCCCAGCTGGGCTTCGGTGTCTGGCAGGTGCCGGACGACGAGGCGGAGCGGGCCGTCGCCACCGCGCTGGAGGCCGGGTACCGAAGCGTCGACACAGCGGCGATCTACCGCAACGAGGAGGGCACCGGCAAGGCCATCGCCGCCTCCGGGATTCCCCGCGAGGAGGTCTTCGTCACCACCAAGCTCTGGAACAGCGACCACGGGTACGACTCCACGCTGCGCGCCTTCGACGCGTCGCTCGCCAAGCTCGGCCTGGAGTACGTGGACCTGTACCTGATCCACTGGCCGACGCCGGCCCGGGGGAAGTTCACCGACTCCTACAAGGCGTTCGAGGAGCTGCTCGCCGACGGGCGCGTCCGGGCCATCGGCACCTCCAACTTCCTCCCCGAGCACCTGGAGCGCCTGATCGCCGAGTCCTCGGTGATCCCGGCGGTCAACCAGATCGAGCTGCACCCGCACCTCCAGCAGCACGCCGCCCGCGAGTACCACGCGGAGCAGGGCATCGCCACCGAGGCCTGGTCGCCGCTCGGCCAGGGCAAGGGCCTGCTGGAGGTCCCGGCGATCGTGGCGATCGCGCAGAAGCACAACCGCACGCCCGCCCAGATCGTGCTGCGCTGGCACCTCCAGCTCGGCAACATCGTGATCCCGAAGTCGGTGACCCCCTCCCGGATCCGGGAGAACATCGACGTCTTCGACTTCAGCCTGGACGACGAGGACCTCGCGGCGATCAGCGCCCTGAACGAGGACCGGCGTCTGGGCCCGGACCCGGCGACGTTCGGCGTGGCCTGACCCGCACCGGGCGCGGTGCGTCCCGGTCCGCCGCCCGGCGGTTCCGGGACGCGCCGCGCGCCGTCGCCGCCGGGACGCACCGTCAGGTAAGGAAACTTTCCTAACAGAAGGGTCTCCCCTCGTGCGCATGCGAAGACCGCCCCTCGCCGCGGCCCTGAGCGCCGCGCTGCTCACCACCGCGACGGCACCCGCACACGCCTCCGGCGGCGGGGAACCGCGACCCACCAGGGAGGGCTCGGTCGACGCCGTCGAGCTGCTCGCCAAGGTGACGACCTGCCAGCAGATCTCCCACGGCAAGTACCGCACCGACGAAGGGGCTCCGGCCACGGTTCCGGTGTGCGGCACGGACGGCGCGGTGTTCTGGAAGGCCGACATGGACATCGACTGCGACGGCCTGCGCACCACCCACTGCAACGAGACCAGCGACCCCTGGTTCCACAACGACACGGCCTTCCACCAGTCCGACGGCCGGCCGCTGGAGGCGGAGTCGCTGCCGTACGTGGTGGTGCCGAGCCCGAGCGCCATCTGGGACCACGCCGGAGCCGGCATCAGGGGCGGCGGCGTGGTGGCCGTGATCCACGGCGACCGGGTCGAGTACGCCGTCGTCGTCGACACGGGCCCCTCGGAGATCATCGGCGAGGCCTCGTACGCCACCGCCAAGGCCCTCGGCATCGACCCGGACCCGGCCACCGGCGGCGTGAGCTCCGGCGTGACCTACATCCTGTTCAAGAACTCCCGGGTCTCGCCGATCGAGAGCCACAGCGCGGCGGTCGCCCTGGGCGAGAGGCTGGCGAGGGAGTTCGTCGACGCCGACTGAGCCGGGGCCCGGCAGCGCGCGGCTGCCGGGCCCGTACCGCTCAGGCGGCCCGAACCGCCGTGTACACCGTGTACGCCCTGAGCAGGAAGACGTCGCTCCTGCGATGCACGCTCGCCTCGTCCTCGGGGTCGAGGAGCCGGTCGAGGGTGGCACGGTCCTCGGCGCTGATGCCGCCCTCCAGGGCCTCGCGGAGCCGGCTCAGTTCGGCGGCGACATAGGCGCGGGCCGGGTCGGAGACCGGCGCGGGCAGGTCGACCAGGAAGCTGCGGGTGCCGCTGGGCCGCAGGCCCGCGGACGCCAGCAGCGCCGGCCAGTCCTCGGTCTCGGCGACCGAGCCCGGCAGTTCGGCCCGCATCCGCGCGAACCAGTCCTCCTGCACCGCGTCGATCCGGGCCTGCAGACCCGGCCGGCCGATGCCGATGTCACGGGGCAGGAACCGGGCGGGCAGGCCGCCCTCCAGCAGGGCGAGCGTGCCGCCGGGCGCCAGCCGCTCGGCGAACGCGGCGAGCCCGGCCCGCTGGTCGCCCAGGTGGTGCAGGCTGTTGCCGGCCCACAGCAGATCCGCCGGGTACTCCAACTCGTCCAGCACGCCGGGGAGTTCACCGGCGAGCGTGCCGAGCCGGTCGGCCATCCCGAGCCGTTCGGCCCGGGCCCGGGCCCGCTCGAGCAGCGGCTCGGAGCCGTCCACCGCGACGACCCGCGCGCCCGGGAACACCTCGGCGAAGAGGCAGGAGACCACGCCGGGCCCGCTGCCGGCGTCGACGATCAGACCGGGCTCGGGCGTCTTCTCCCCCAGCCACGCCATGACCGTTCCGTACAGGGGCGTGAACAGCTCGGCCTGTGCTTCGAGGAGTGGAGCCATGACGGCCCAGTCGATGTCGGTGGGTCCGTGGCCGTGGTGGCCGTGCCCGCCGGGGTGGGCCTCCTGGTGGTGGGGGTGTCCGTGGGGTAGGTGCGCCATGCGATCAGCCTCTCTTGTCCGGTGCGGTCAGCCTGCGCCGACGCACCGGGAGAGGGCCACTCCTGTTGCCGAGCCCGCAAAAGGTCGGGTGGGGAACAGGGAGGGGGGAACAGGGCCGGACGGCAAGGGGCGGCCGGGGGGCGTGTGCCCCCCGGCCGCGGGGAGGAGCCGTTCGCCGTCCGCCGGGGCCGTCCGGAAGGACCGGCCCCGGCGGATCACCGGCTCATGAGCGGGTCACTACAGCGCCGGGTACGCGTTCTTCATCAGCTCCTGGAACTGGGCGGAGAACCAGTGCCCGGAGACCGGAGCGTTCGGCAGCGCGCCGGACATGCTGTTGTTGTTGCGGGCGTTGCCTCCGTAGGTCGGGTCGCACATGCGGTCGAAGCCCTTGCCCTCGTCGTTCGCGATGGCCGAGCTGGAACCGTCGGACTCCCCCGGCGGCTTCATCCACACGTAGGCGTCGATGCCCGCCGCCGGCGCCGCCTTCGGACGCTCGCCGAGACCGGCGCCCGCCTGGTTGCACCAGTTGCCCGGGTTGATGCGGCGGTCGTAGCGCCCGCCGTCGACGTAGGTGTCCACGCTGGTCTTGGCACCCGGGCCGGCCGGGCGTGCCGATCCGCCCCAGCCGTTCCTGGAGGTGTCGATCAGCATGCCGATGTTGGAGTTGAAGCCGACCGAGACGAGCTTGTTGCGGAAGGCCTGCGCGAACGACAGCTCGTCGACGTACTGGTTCCAGTCCACCCACTTGGACTGGCGCACCGAGACGCCGTTGACCTGGTCGGTGATCGAGAAGTTGTTCTCCTTCAGGGCACTGTAGTTGGCCGTGTTGGTGATGAAGCCGGCCACGTCGTTGACGGACGCGCCCTCACTGGTGGCCGCCTGCTTGAAGATGTCGGCCGACGGGCCGAAGTTGTCGTCCCAGCCGATCCAGCCGTGGTGCCCGGCGTCGATGTAGTTGTAGACGTTCGGGATCTTGCCGAGCTTGGCCAGTGCGTAGCCGACGCCCTTGATGTAGTTGCCGTTGGCCTTCATGGTGTCGCACTGCGGTGTGGCGGTGGCGCGGCCGCTGGTGTTGGTGACCAGGTTCGGCAGCGAGTCGATCTCGATGGTGGTGACGATCCGCAGCGAGGAGTACTTGGAGTCGCCGAGGATGGCCGCGATCGGGTCGATGAACTGGGTCTTGTACTTGTCGATCTCCGTCGGGCCGAGCTCGCCGTTGGAGGCGAGGGCCGCGCAGTCGCGTCCCGGCAGGTCGTAGACGACGACCTGGATGACCTCCTGGCCGCTGCCCTTCTGCTTCAGAGCCTCGTCGAGGTGGGCGCGCAGGCCCATGCCGCCGTTCACGCCGTTGATCGCGGCGATGCGGTCGAGCCAGACGCCGGTGGGCTGGTTGGAGACGCGGGTGCCGCCCGGCTCCGCCGCGGCCTTCGCGGACCACTCCGGGTTCACGTACACCTTGGCGCCGACGTACGGGTTGTCGACGCGGCTTCCGTTGCCGCCGCCGGGGTCGCCGCCACCGGGGTCACCGCCGCCCGGGTCGCCCCCGCCGTTGTCGACGTTGCAGGTGACGCCGTCGAGGGTGAAGGCGGCCGGGATCGCGTTGGTCCCGCTGTAGGAGCCCTGGAAGCCGAAGTTGACGGAACCACCCGTCGGAAGGCTGCCGTTGTAGGTCTCGTTGGCCGCGGTGACGTTGGCACCGCTCTGGCTGATCTTCGCGTTCCAGCCGCTGGTGACCTTCTGGTTACCGGCGTAGGTCCACTTCAGCGACCAACTCGACTTGGCGGCGCCGTTGTTCTTGACGGTGACATCGGCGGTGAAGCCGCTGTCCCACTGGTTGACCTTGTAGTCGACGGTACAGGGAACCGCGGCGCTGGCGGGTGCGGCGGTCAGCGCCGTTCCCGTGGCGCCGGCCACCAGTGCCATGGCGGCGAGTATCGATGTTCTGGTACGGCTCATGAGTGCGACTTGCTCCTTCTGTCGAACTGATGTGCGGTTACGGACTTTCGGACAGGGACGTGCGGACTGGGGCTCGCGGAGACGGACTCAGGGACTCAGGGCGCGCAGATGGTCGCGCAGCCCGGCGCCGAACGCCGTGGGTGTGCCGTCGTAGGCGGAGATGAGGGACGGCCCTGAGGAGCAGTCCCAGGTGTTCCAGGTCCAGCCCAGATAGGACAGGCCACGGTCGTCGAACCACTTCATGACCTGGTCGATGAACCCGTGCGAGCAGGTGTTCTCGCCGATCTCCCCGGCCACCAGCGGCACCTGGGCCGCGACCGGGGCGAGGGTGGAGTTCCAGCAGCTCGCGCTGGAACAGGTGTTGAAGTTGTAGACGTGGTAGGACGCGCCCAGATTGCCCGCCGGGTCGCTCGGCCGGTAGGTGAGCCACTGGCCGAGGTCGTTGGAGTACGCGAGACCGCCGGCGAGGACGACGTTCTTCGCCCCGGCACCGCGGATCGCGTCGACGAGGCTCTGCATGCCGGCGACCTTGTACCCGATGCCCGGACAGGTGCCGCCGTCGCGCCAGCACTTCCAGGCGTCGGCGAGGTTGGTGGTCGCCCGGTCCGGATAGGGCTCGTTGAACAGGTCGAAGACGACGGCCTGGTCACCCTTGAAGGTACTGGCGACCGAGGACCAGAACGAGGGCGTGTACTGGGCGTCGGGCATCGGCTTCTGGCAGGTGGCGTGCACGTCGGAGCAGCCCGCCGAGTTGCCGGTGTACTGGCCGTAGGTCCAGTGCAGTTCGACGATCGGCGTCATGCCGCGCGCCTCGACGCGGGCCACCAGCTCCTTGACCGCGTTGATGTAGTTGGCGCCCGCGTACTCGGGCTTGATGTTGGAAAGACCCAGCCAGCACTCCTCGTTGAGGGGGATGCGGACGGCGTTCGCCTTCCAGTCGGCAATCGCCTTGATCGCGGCGTCGTCCACGGGGCCGTCCCAGATCCCGTAGCCCTGGACGCACATGAACTCGCCGCCGGAGCGGTTGACGCCGAGCAGCCGGCGGTTGTTCCCGGCGGCGTCGACGAGCTTGGTGCCCGAGACGTGCAGCGCGGGCGCCTTGCCGTCACCGGTCGGCGGCGGGTCCGTCGGCGGTGTGGACGGCCCGGGGTCGACGTTGCAGGTCGTGCCGTTGAGCTTGAACACCGTCGGCACGGGGTTGCTCCCCGACTTGGAGCCGAGGAACCCGGCGCTGACGCTCGCGCCGGTGCCGAGCGAGCCGTTGTAGCTCTCGTTGGCGGCGGTCACCGTCGTACCGGACTGGGACCACTTGGCGTTCCAGCCCTGGGTGACCTTCTGTCCACCGGCGAAGTCGAAGGTCAGGCTCCAACCGCTCAGCGGAGCCTGGTTGTTGGTGATCTTCACGTCGCCCTGGAAGCCGGCGTCCCACTGATTGGTGACGGTGTACTCCACCGTGCACGCGGGTGCCGCTCCGTGCGCCGTGACCGCAGGCACGACCACGCTCCCGACGAGCGCGACCGCACCGGCGATGCCTAAAAGGACTGAACGCGGGGGGTGTCGCATGAGCGACTCCTTGCAGCTCTGGCGCGCCGTGACGGCCGCGTCGACTGATGGAATCGCTCCCACTGGTTCGAGTGAAGGTAGCGGCAAGTGACGGCGAAGGACAGAGGGAGTGCGAACTTTTGTCGAACTTCCTCAACTCAGCGCCCTTTAAAGGCTGTTGAACAGCGTCGAATCTTTTCGACTCTTCAAGGACCTTGACCCCCTCGACAGCCGTCCGCACTATGGGAGCGCTCCCACTGGTTCACGGCTTGACGATCCTCCCCCACCTCCCCCGAGCCGCAAGGAGGGACCAGCACATGCCTCCCCGACGCAGACGCCGCGGCGTGCGGCGGCTGTGGACCGCCACCATGGCGGCCCTCGCGCTTCCGCTCGCCATGCTGTCGACAGGGTCGACCACCGCGCACGCGGCGGCCCTGCAGTGCAGCGTGGACTACAAGACCAACGACTGGGGCTCCGGCTTCACCGCGGACCTGACCATCACCAACCGCGGTACGGACACCATCAACGGCTGGACCCTGACCTACGGCTACTCGGGCAACCAGAAGCTCAGCAACGGCTGGAACGGCATCTGGTCGCAGTCCGGGCAGACGATCACCGTGAAGAACGAGTCGTACAACGGGACGGTCGCCGCCGGCGGCGCCGTGAACACAGGTGCCCAGTTCAGCTACAGCGGCACCAACGCGGCCCCGACGAGCTTCGCGGTCAACGGCACCACCTGCGCCGGCGCGCACCAGCCGCCGGTGGCGGTGCTGACCAGCCCGGCCCCGGGCGCGGTCTACACGCAGGGTGCCGCGGTGCCGCTCGCGGCGACCGCCGCGGCGGCCGACAACGCGAGCATCACCAAGGTCGAGTTCTACGACGACACGACGCTGCTGGGGACCGACACCACCGCGCCGTACACGCTCTCCGTCTCGAATCTGACCGCGGGCAGTCATTCCCTGGTGGCGAAGGCCTACGACAGCCTCGGCGCCTCCGCGGCTTCCACGCCGGTCGGCATCACGGTCGCCTCGGGCCCCGCCGTGGTCGTCTCGCCCACCCAGCTGGGTGTCCAGCAGGGCAAGACGGGCACCTTCGACGTCAAACTGTCGAACCAGCCCAGCGCCAACGTGGCGGTGAGCACCACCCGCACCTCCGGCAACACGGGCCTGTCCGTGACCGGCGGCTCCTCGCTCACCTTCACGCCGTCCAACTGGAACACAGCGCAGAAGGTGACCATCACCGCGGACTCCTCGGGCACCGGCTCGGCGGTCTTCACCGCCTCGGCGACCGGCTACACCAAGGCCACGGTCACCGTGACGGAGCTGGCGGGCTCGAAGGCGTACGACGCCCGCTTCCTGGACCTGTACGGGAAGATCACCAACCCGGCGAACGGGTACTTCTCCCCCGACGGCATCCCCTACCACTCGGTGGAGACGCTGATCGTGGAGGCGCCCGACCACGGTCACGAGACCACGTCGGAGGCGTACAGCTACCTCCTGTGGCTGCAGGCCATGTACGGCAAGGTGACGGGCGACTGGTCGAAGTTCAACGGCGCCTGGGGAATCATGGAGAAGTACATGATCCCCACCCACGCCGACCAGCCGACCAACTCCTTCTACACGGCCTCCAAGCCGGCCACGTACGCCCCCGAGTACGACACGCCCAACGAGTACCCGGCGAAGCTGGACACCGGTGTGTCGGTGGGCTCCGATCCGATCGCGGGTGAGCTGAAGTCCGCGTACGGCACGGACGACATCTACGGCATGCACTGGATCGAGGACGTCGACAACGTCTACGGCTACGGCAACACGCCGGGAGGCCAGTGCGAGGCCGGCCCCACGGCCAAGGGACCGTCCTACATCAACACCTTCCAGCGCGGCCCCGAGGAGTCGGTCTGGGAGACGGTGCCGCAGCCCACCTGCGACGCCTTCAAGTACGGCGGCAAGAACGGCTACCTGGACCTGTTCACCGGGGACTCCTCCTACGCCAAGCAGTGGAAGTTCACCGACGCCCCCGACGCCGACGCGCGTGCCGTCCAGGCCGCGTACTGGGCGGACGTGTGGGCCAAGGCGCAGGGCAAGAGCGCCGATGTGTCGGCCACCGTCGCCAAGGCGGCGAAGATGGGCGACTACCTGCGGTATTCGATGTACGACAAGTACTTCAAGAAGATCGGCAACTGTGTCGGGGCCTCCTCCTGCCCGGCCGGCACCGGCAAGGACGCCTCGCACTACCTGCTCTCCTGGTACTACGCCTGGGGCGGCGCCACCGACACCTCGGCGGGCTGGGCCTGGCGCATCGGCTCCAGCCACGTCCACGGCGGCTACCAGAACCCGCTCGCGGCGTACGCGCTGAGCAGCAACACCGACCTGAAGCCCAAGTCGTCGACGGGCGTGGCCGACTGGAGCAAGTCGCTCCAGCGCCAGCTGGAGTTCTACCGGTGGCTGCAGTCCTCCGAGGGCGCCATCGCGGGCGGCGCGACCAACAGCTGGCAGGGCCGTTACGCGACCCCGCCGGCCGGCACGCCGACCTTCTACGGCATGTACTACGACTGGCAGCCCGTCTACCACGACCCGCCGTCCAACCAGTGGTTCGGCTTCCAGACCTGGTCGATGGAGCGGGTCGCCGAGTACTACCAGCAGACGGGTGACGCCACCGCCAAGGCGGTGCTCGACAAGTGGGTCAAGTGGGCGCTGTCCAAGACCACGGTCAACCCGAACGGCACCTTCCAGATCCCCTCCACCCTCAAGTGGTCGGGGCAGCCGGACACCTGGAACGCATCCTCCCCCGGCGCGAACAACTCGCTGCACGTCACCGTCGCCGACTACACCAACGACGTCGGTGTGGCGGCCTCGTACGCCAAGACCCTGACGTACTACGCCGCCAGGTCCGGTGACGCGAACGCGAAGTCGACGGCGAAGGCGCTGCTGGACGGCATGTGGAACAACAACCAGGACAGCCTGGGCATCGCCGTCCCGGAGACCCGCACCGACTACAGCCGCTTCGGCGACAAGGTGTACGTGCCCAGCGGCTGGACCGGCACGATGCCGAACGGCGACAAGATCGACTCCTCGTCGACGTTCAGCTCCATCCGTTCCTTCTACAAGAACGACCCGGCCTGGTCGAAGATCGAGTCCTACCTCAAGGGCGGCACGGCCCCGGTCTTCACCTACCACCGGTTCTGGGCGCAGGCGGACATCGCGCTCGCCATGGGTTCGTACGCGGAGCTCCTCGAATAAGTCCCCGCTGAACGCTCCGTGTACCGGGGCCCGTCATCCGCCGACGGGACCCCGACCGGGCGGCTCCCTCACGGGGGGAGCCGCCCGGTCGTCACGTCCTCCCCGCTCCTGCCCCGCTTCCCGCCCCCTGCCCTCCGTCGAGAGGAGCCCCACCGTGCGAAGAACTCCCCGCACCGGCCGTGTCCTCACGGCCGTGTTCGCCCTCGCCGCCGGTCTGCTCGCCGGTGCCCCGTCCGCGGTGGCCCGGCCCGCCGCGCCGGCCGCGGTCGCCGCGGACACGTACACCTGGAAGAACGCCCGTATCGACGGGGGCGGCTTCGTCCCCGGCATCGTCTTCAACCGCAGTGAGAAGAACCTGGTCTACGCCCGCACCGACATCGGCGGCGCCTACCGCTGGCAGCAGTCGACGAAGACCTGGACCCCGCTGCTCGACTCGGTCGGCTGGGACGACTGGGGGCACACCGGCGTCGTCTCCCTCGCCTCCGACTCCGCCGCCCCCGACCGGGTCTACGCGGCCGTCGGCACGTACACCAACAGCTGGGACCCGGGCAACGGCGCCGTGCTGCGCTCCACCGACCGGGGCGCGAGCTGGAAGAAGGCCGACCTGCCGTTCAAGCTCGGCGGCAACATGCCGGGCCGCGGGATGGGCGAGCGGCTGGCGATCGACCCGAACAAGAACAGCGTGCTGTACCTGGGCGCGCCCAGCGGCAAGGGCCTGTGGCGGTCGACGGACTCGGGGGCGACCTGGTCGCGGGTCACGAGCTTCACCAACCCGGGCAACTACGCCCAGGACCCGAGTGACACGTCCGGCTACGCCAGCGACAACCAGGGCGTCGTCTGGGTCACCTTCGACGAGTCCACCGGCACCTCCGGCAACGCGACGAAGACGATCTACGCCGGGGTCGCCGACAAGGACAACGCGGTGTACCGCTCCACGGACGCGGGCGCGACCTGGCAGCGGCTGCCGGGGCAGCCGACCGGGTACCTGGCCCACAAGGGCGTGCTGGACGCGAAGAACGGCTACCTGTACCTCGCCTACAGCGACACGGGCGGACCGTACGACGGCGGCAAGGGCCAGTTGTGGCGGTACGCGACCGCGACCGGCACCTGGACGAACATCAGCCCGGTCGCGGCGGCCGACACCTACTACGGGTTCAGCGGTCTGACGCTCGACCGGCAGCACCCGGGCACGGTGATGGCGACGGCCTACAGCTCCTGGTGGCCGGACACGCAGATCTTCCGCTCCACCAACAGCGGCGCGACCTGGACGCAGGCCTGGGACTACACGTCGTACCCGAACCGCGCCAACCGCTACACGATGGACGTGTCGTCCACGCCCTGGCTGACCTTCGGCACCAACCCCTCACCGCCCGAACAGGCCCCGAAACTGGGCTGGATGACGGAGGCGCTGGAGATCGACCCGTTCGACTCGAACCGGATGATGTACGGCACGGGCGCGACGATCTACGGCACCGAGAACCTCACCAAGTGGGACAGCGGCGGCCAGTTCGCCCTGCGCCCGATGGTGCAGGGCCTCGAGGAGACGGCGGTGAACGACCTGGCCTCCCCGCCCTCCGGAGCACCGCTGCTCAGCGCGCTGGGCGACCTCGGCGGCTTCCGGCACACGGATCTGACGAAGGTCCCGTCGATGATCTTCACCTCTCCCGCCTTCACCACGAGCACCAGT
This sequence comes from Streptomyces sp. NPDC014889, assembly GCF_043081205.1. NCBI lineage: Bacteria > Bacillati > Actinomycetota > Actinomycetes > Kitasatosporales > Streptomycetaceae > Streptomyces > Streptomyces sp. NPDC014889. The sequence continues at coordinate 30,780 of NZ_JBIBWH010000005.1, read as the reverse complement.
CTGGACTTCGCCGAGACCAACCCGAACACGGTGGTGCGGGTGGGCGACACGGACACGGGCGCGCACATCGCGTTCTCGACCGACAACGGCGCCAACTGGTTCGCCGGCACGGACCCGTCGGGCGTGAGCGGCGGCGGGACGGTCGCGGCCGCCGCGGACGGCAGCCGGTTCGTGTGGAGCCCGGCGGGGACGGGCGTACGGTACTCGACGGGCTTCGGGTCCTCGTGGTCGGCGTCGGCCGGGATCCCGGCGGGTGCCGTCGTGGAGTCGGACCGGGTGGATCCGAAGACCTTCTACGGCTTCAAGTCCGGCAAGTTCTACGTGAGTTCGGACGGCGGCGCCACCTTCACCGCCTCGTCGGCCACGGGTCTGCCGAGCGGTGACAGCGTGCGCTTCAAGGCGCTGCCGGGCACGAAGGGCGACGTCTGGCTGGCGGGCGGCGCGAGCGACGGCGCGTACGGGCTGTGGCACTCGGTCAACGGGGGCACGTCGTTCACCAAGCTGGCGGGCGTCGAGCAGGCCGACACCATCGGATTCGGCAAGGCGGCGAGCGGCGCGTCGTACCAGACGCTGTACACGAGCGCGAAGATCGGCGGGGTGCGGGGCATCTTCCGCTCCACCGACAAGGGCGCGAGCTGGACCCGGATCAACGACGACGCCCACCAGTGGGGCTGGACCGGCGCGGCGATCACCGGCGACCCCCGGGTCTACGGCCGTGTGTACGTCTCGACCAACGGCCGCGGCGTGATCTACGGCGACACCGTCGGCACCGGCGGAGGGGACACGGGCGGCGGGGACACCGGCGGAGGAGACCCCGGCGGTGGTACGCCGCCGCCGGCCGGTGCCTGCGCGGTGACGTACCAGGTCACCAACCAGTGGACCGACGGCTTCCAGGCCGACGTCCAGCTCACCAACACCGGCTCCACGGCGTGGAACGGCTGGTCGCTCACCTGGTCCTTCCCGAACGGGCAGAAGGTCACGCAGCTCTGGAACGCCGACTACGCCCAGTCGGGAGCGTCGGTGACGGCGCGGAACGTGAGCTGGAACGGCACCGTGGCGGCCGGTTCCTCGGTGGGCTTCGGCTTCACGGGGAGCTGGTCGGGGACCAATGGCAGACCGGCCGCCTTCACGGTCGGCAGTCGGGCCTGCACGGTCTCCTGACGGGGGGAGGGGCGCGTGCCGGACGGCGGCACGCGCCCCTGCTCACCCGCTTCCCCCCTCACTCCCCTACGCCTCCTTGCGGAACGCCCGCAGGGTGAAGACCGGGTCCGGGCGGCGGCGGTCCTGGTCGGGCAGGGCCGCCAGCCGCTCGGCGAAGGACTCGGCGAGGGGTTCGCCGGGCGGCAGCGTGACGAACCAGCCGCGGCGCAGGTCGGCGATGGTGCGGCGGGGACTGCGGCCCTGGTCGCGGCCCGGGAAGAGGGCCTGCCCGGCCGGGACGAGACCGTGCGCGGCGGCGTACTCGGCGACCAGGGCGGCGTCGTCGCGGGCCGGGCTGCGGGGCCGGGAGGCCAGGACGGCGTCGATGTCGCTGCCGACGTTGTGCGCGGCGGCCTTGTCGACCGTGGTGACGTACACCCCGCCGGGCCGGATCACCCGGGCGCACTCGGCGACCATCGCCCGCGCCTCCCCGGGGCCTGGCGCCAGATGGAGCAGCCACACACTGGTGACGGCGTCGAACCGGCCGTCCGGGAAGGGCAGGCTGCGGCTGTCGGCGAGCACCACGGCGCCGGGCAGGCGTGCCCCGGCGTGCCGGGCCATCGCGGGCGCCCGGTCGACGCCGGTCACCCGCAGGCCGGGGCGGCCGGCGGCGAGGCGGCGGGTCACGATGCCGGTGCCGCAGCCCACGTCGAGCAGTTCGCGCGTCCGTCCCGGTACGAGGCCGAGGACCGCCTCCGCGGCGGCCGCCGCTCTCGGTTCGCCGCCGCGCGAGGCGTCGTAGCGCTCGGCTTCCTCGTCGTAGTCCAGCACGCGGATCCCCCTCCCCGTTCCGGCATGGCTCAGTTCGCGCCGTGTCCCGCCGCGAGGTCCTGCACCCGGCGGGCGAGTTCGAAATCCTTCTCGGTGACGGCGCCGCCCGCGCTGTGGGTGTACACGGCGAGCGAGACCGTGTTGTAGCCCAGAGTGAGGTCGGAGTGGTGGTTGAGCTCCTCCTGCACCTGGGCGACGTGCACGACCATCGCCACCGCCGCGAAGTGCGATCCGAGCCGGAAGGAACGGGTGAGGCGGTCCCCCTCGACGGACCAGCCGGGCAGCTCGGCCAACCGGTCCTCGACCTCCTTGTGCGACAGCGGTGCGACGGGCATGGGACCGGCTCCCTTCCTGGACTTCTCCTGGACTTTCCGCTGGACGTGCTGGTTGCCGCTCTCCTGTTCAGACTGCCACAGGAGGGCCGCCGCGTCCCCGGCTGAAAACCCACCCGCCGCCCGGCCGGCCCCCGCACGCCGCCGGGTACAACCGCCACGACTCGGTCGTACGCCCTCTTCTCGACTACCGTCATGCGTATGGCCATTGTCGCGTCCGGCGCCACCGCGTCCCCCGCCGCCTCCTCAGCCCGGGGCGTGGGCCCGCTGCTGCGGTCCTGGCGGGAGCGGCGGCGGATCAGTCAGCTCGAACTGGCGCTGCGCGCCGACTCCTCGGCCCGGCACATCAGCTTCGTCGAGACCGGGCGGTCCCGGCCGAGCGAGGAGATGGTGCTGCGCCTCGCGGAGCACCTGGAGGTACCGGTGCGGGAGCGCAACGCCCTGCTGGTGGCCGCCGGTTACGCCCCGAGGTACCGGCAGACCCCGCTGGACGACCCGGCGCTCGGCCCGCTGCGCGAGGGCCTGGAGCGGCTGATCCGGGGGTACGAGCCGTATCCGGCGCTGGTGGTCGACGCGACGTACGACGTGGTGAGCGCGAACCGGGGCATCGCGATGTTCCTCGAGGGTGTCCCGGAGCGGCTGCTCGCCGCGCCGCTGAACGCGATGCGGCTGACCTTGCACCCGGAGGGTCTGGCGCCACGCATCCGCAATCTGCGCGAGTGGCGCGGGCATCTGCTCGCCCAGATGGAGCGGCAGCTCGCGCTGCACCGCTCGGCCCCGCTTCTGGAGCTCTACGAGGAGGTGGCGGCCTACCCGGTGCCGCGCGGCGCGCGGGAGGCGGACCGGCCGGCCGGGCAGGTGCCGTACTTCGCGCTGCCGATGCGGATCGAGCACGACGGGCGGGTGCTGTCGTTCGTCTCCTCCATCTCCACCTTCAACACACCGATGGACGTGACGGTGGCGGAACTGGCGATCGAGACGTTCCTGCCCGCCGATCCGGCCACCGTCGAGTACCTTCGCTCGTCGTGGGCGGGAGAGAGCCGGGAGGCGGGGCGTGAGTGAGCGGCGGGCCGCGCCCACCGTGGGCCAGGTGGTGCTCGGCCGAAGACTCCAGGAACTGCGGGAGAAGGCCGGACTGGGACGCGAGGAGGCGGCGCGCGTCCTGCGGGTGGCGCCCGCGACCGTGCGGCGGATGGAGACGGCCGAGGTCGCGCTGAAGATCCCGTACGTGCAGATACTGCTGACCGCCTACGGGGTGGGCGACGAGGCGGCGGCCGCGTTCGTCGCGCTGGCCGAGGAGGCCAACGCGCCGGGCTGGTGGCAGCGGTTCCACGACGTGCTGCCGGAGTGGTTCAGCCTGTATGTGAGCCTGGAGGGCGCCGCCCGGCTGATCCGCTGCTACGAGCCGCACTTCGTGCCGGGGCTGCTCCAGACGGAGGGCTACGCGCGTGCGGTGCTGGAGGCGGGGACGGTCGGTCAGCGCAGACCGGATTCGGTCGAGCGGCACGTGTCGCTGCGGATGGCCCGGCAGCAGTTGCTGGAGCGGGCCGATCCGCCGCACCTGTGGGTGATCGTCGACGAGACGGTGCTGCGGCGGCCGGTGAGCGACCGCCCCGAGGTGATGCGCGACCAGCTCGACAAGCTGCTCCTGTACACCGAGCGGGACCGGGTGACGGTGCAGGTCGCCGAGTTCGCGCGGGGCCCGCACGCGGGGACGTACGCCCCGTTCTCGCTGTTCCGCTTCGCCGAGCCGGAGCTGCCCGACCTGGTCTACACCGAGTACCTGACCGGCGCCCTCTACCTGGACTCCCGCGCGGAGATCTCCGCGCACCTGGAGGTCCTGGACCGTATGACGGCCGCCGCCGCCACCGCCGAGCAGACCCGCGAGCTGCTGCGGAAGTACCGCGAGAACCTGTGAGCCCGCCCGGCGGCCGACCTGACGCGAACGGAAGACGCTAGGCGGCACCGCCCTTCGTGTCGCGTTCGTCGTCGACGATCTCCGCGTCCACCACCGTGTCCTCGTCGGACGGCGCCGTCTGCTGTTCGGTGCCCTGCGTGCCGCTCTGCTGGGCCTGGGCGTACATCGCCTGGCCCATCCGCTGGCTGACCGAGGCCAGTTTGTCGATGGCCGTGCGCAGCGCGGGGGTCTCCGCCTGCTGCTCCAGAAGCGCCTTCACCTCGGCGGCCGCGGCCTCGACCTCCGATTTGGTGTCGGCGGGGACGCGGTCGCCGTTGTCGCGGAGGAAGTTCTCTGTCTGGTAGACGAGCTGCTCGGCCTGGTTGCGGGTCTCGGCGGTCTCCCGGCGCTTGCGGTCCTCCTCGGCGTACTGCTCGGCCTCCCGCATCATGCGGTCGATGTCGTCCTTGGGCAGCGCCGAGCCGCCGGTCACGGTCATCTTCTGCTCGCGGCCGGTGGCGAGGTCCTTGGCCGAGACGTGCATGATCCCGTTGGCGTCGATGTCGAAGGCGACCTCGATCTGCGGCACCCCGCGCGGGGCGGGCGGCAGGCCCGTGAGGTCGAAGACGCCGAGCTTCTTGTTGTACACGGCGATCTCACGTTCGCCCTGGTAGACCTGGATGCCGACCGAGGGCTGGTTGTCGGTGGCAGTGGTGAAGATCTCCGAACGCCGGGTCGGGATCGTGGTGTTGCGCTCGATGAGCTTGGTCATGATGCCGCCCTTGGTCTCGATGCCGAGGGACAGCGGGGTGACGTCGAGGAGCAGGACGTCCTTGACGTCGCCGCGGATCACGCCCGCCTGGAGGGCGGCGCCCACGGCCACCACCTCGTCGGGGTTGACCCCCTTGTGCGGGTCCTTGCCGGTCAGCTCCCGCACCAGGTCGGTCACGGCCGGCATCCGGGTGGAGCCGCCGACGAGGATCACGTGGTCGACGGCCGAGAGCTTGATGCCCGCGTCCTTGACGGCCTGGTGGAAGGGTGTGCGGCAGCGGTCCAGCAGATCGGCGGTGAGTTCCTGGAACTGGGCCCGGGTCAGCTTCTCGTCCATGTGCAGCGGGCCCTCGGCGGAGGCCGTGATGTAGGGCAGGTTGATCGTCGTCTCGGTGGACGACGACAGCTCGATCTTGGCCTTCTCGGCAGCCTCGCGCAGCCGCTGCACGGCCATCTTGTCGTTGCCGAGGTCGACGCCGTACTGGCCCTTGAACCGCTTGACCAGGTGCTCGACGACCCGCTGGTCCCAGTCGTCGCCGCCGAGGTGGGTGTCGCCGTTGGTGGCCTTGACCTCGATGACACCGTCGCCGATCTCCAGCAGGGAGACGTCGAAGGTGCCGCCGCCGAGGTCGAAGACGAGCACGGTCTGCTCCTCGCCACGGTCCAGGCCGTAGGCGAGCGCGGCGGCCGTCGGCTCGTTGATGATCCTGAGGACCTTCAGGCCGGCGATCTCCCCGGCCTCCTTGGTCGCCTGCCGCTGGGTGTCGTCGAAGTACGCGGGCACGGTGATCACCGCGTCCGTGACGTCCTCGCCGAGGTAGGACTCCGCGTCCCGCTTCAGCTTCTGCAGGACGCGCGCGGACAGCTCCTGCGCCCGGAACCGGGTGCCGTCGACGGACCCCTTGTCCGGGAAGCGCCAGTTCGCGTCGCCCATGTGCCGCTTGACCGAGCGTGCGGTGCGCTCCACGTTCGTCACCGCCTGCCGCTTGGCCACCTCGCCGACGAGCACCTCGCCGTTCTTGGCGAACGCCACGACCGACGGCGTGGTGCGCGCGCCCTCGGCGTTGGCGACGACGGTGGGCTCACCGCCTTCCAGCAGCGCCACCACCGAGTTCGTCGTCCCGAGATCGATCCCGACCGCACGTGCCATCTTCGTCCCCTTCCGGGCGCCTCCTGCTCTCCAGCACAAAACTTGAGTGCGCCGTTGTCAATGCCGCGTACCCGCCGCGTGCCGCTCTACCCGGGAACAGCGATGCCGCGCCCCGGACGAGGGGCGCGGCATCGTCGGACGTGCGTCTCGCGTCAGGCGAGCTTGGCGTCCAGGGTGATCGTCGTACCGGTCAGGGCCTGGCTGACCGGGCAGTTCTTCTTGGCCTCCTCGGCGGCGGCGACGAACGCGTCGTTGTCGATGCCGGGGACCGTGCCCTCGACGGTGAGGTGGATGCCCGTGATGCCCTCGCCCGGCTGGAAGGTGACGTCGGCCTTCGTCCGCACGGTGGTGGGCGGGGTGCCGGCGCCGGCCAGGCCGTGCGACAGCGCCATGGAGAAGCAGCTGGAGTGGGCGGCTGCGATCAGCTCCTCGGGGCTGGTCTTGCCGTTCGCCTGCTCGGCGCGCGACGGCCACGACACGGGCTGCTGGCCGATGCCGGAGGAGTCGAAGGTGACGACGCCGTTGCCCTCGAGCAGGTTGCCTTCCCAGACGGTGTGAGCGGTGCGCGTGGTTGCCACGGTGGTTCCATACCTTTCGCCTTGGTTCCCGCTGCCGGGGTTCCGTAACCGCCATCCGATCACATCCACGCCGCACGCATCCACCGAACCGGGCCGCGACCTGCCGGGGAAGCTGCGCGAATCGCCTGCCGGACGCCGGGGGGAGGCCCTACAGTCCGTTCCATGGTCGAACTCTTCCAAGTCCTCGGGGGAATCGCGGGATTTGGCGGGGTCGCTCTCGGTGTCCTCTATCTGCTCTACCGGGACCTCGTGCGCGACATCATCCGCAGGCGGATGTTCCGGACGCTCACGTCGGCGCAGGCGACCGCCCTGTTCGGGGCCGTGGTCGTGCTGGCCTTCGTCGTGGCGATCCTGGGGATCTTCGCCACCCTCGCCGAAAGCAAGGGGATACGGCAGTTCCTGGTCCTCGTGGGCATGCTGCTGCTGTTCCTGCTGGCCGTGCTGTTCATCGCGGTGCGCGTGGTCACCGGCCCGGCGGCCCGCGCGGGGGCGGGCGGCGCGGAGCGCAGGCTCACGGCGGTGCGCCGGCACGTCGAGAGCGGGGAGGCCGACCAGGCGGAGCGCGCCCTGGAGGCGTCCCGGCCGGACCGCGAGTCGCCCGGGTTCTGGTACTGGAAGGCCAGGATCGCGCTGGTCAGGTCCAACCTCGACGTGGCGTACGGCTATGTCGAGGAGGCGCTGAGGCTGGACGGCCGGGATCCGTACAGCATCGCCCTGAAGATAGAGCTGCTCCTGCTGGCGGGCGACTCCGAGCGGCGCGACCGGGCCGCGCGGCTGTCGGTGGAGAGCACCGGTCTGAGCGGCGAGCTCGACACCTGGCTGCGCCGGTTGCGGGCCGAGGGAATGTTCGGCGGTGGGGTGCGCACACGCACGGAACTGGAGGCGCGGTGCCCGCTTCCCACCCGTACCACGGAGGATGTCCATGCGGAGTGAGCGGAGCGGGCCCGGGGAGGAGCGGGAGGCGGTCGTCTTCCTTCCTCCGGCCGCCGTCGCGGGCGGGGGTGCGGACGGCGGGTCGTCCGGCGGACCGGAGGATCCGCTGCGGGAGGCGCTGTACGCGGCGGACGCTGCGGGTCTGCTCCCGGTGCGTCCCGTGGCCCGCACGGCGGAGGAGGCCGACGCGCTGCTCGCCCGGCATCCGGACGCGGTGCTCCTGATTCACCCGGGCGTTGGGATCCCGAACGGCCCGCTTCCCACGCCGGGCGGAGCGCTGTGGTACCTCCTGCGCCACGGAGCCGGACTGCGGCTGTGCGAGCCGGCGGCCGTGGCCTCGCGTCCGGAGGGGGCCTCTCCCGTGCCCCGGGGCTATGGGAACCGCCTGGCGCTGCTGGTGGTGGAGCTGCCCCGGGAGGGTGCCTCGGCCGCGTCCGGACAGGCGGTACACGTCGAGCGCGCTCCGCTGTGCCGGGACTTCGCGGCCCGCATCGGCCTGCCGGCCGGGCCGGTGCTCGCGGAGTACGCCGAGGACTGGGTGGCGGAGCTGCGGTGGGCCTCGGACCGGCTCCAGTCGCCGACGGCGGTCGTGCACCCCGGGATCACGCCGCCCACCCCGGACAGCCCGGACGCCCTGCTGTGGGAATGGCTGCGAGCGGGCCGGGAGATCCGGTCGGCGTGCGCCCCGCCCATGGATCGGTTGCTCCAGCGGCGGACGGGGACGGTGTCCCAGGGCCAGCCGGGCAACATCGGCTTGGGCCGTCTGAGTGGTCCGCCTGCGGGTGAGGACGAGGAACCTTTCCTCGTCCACTCGGACAGCCGGTGGTACGACTCGCTCGACGTGCACGCTCGGGCGACGGAGTCCCCCGGGCGGGTCGGGTCACCGCCCCCCGACCGCGGGGACCACGATGCCCCCGCGCAGCGCAGCGTCATCAGCCGTGGCCCCCAGCCGCCCCTGTTCCGCCGCACCGGCCGGCCCCTCCCCCACGACGGGCTCTTCATCCGCCGCAACAGCGCCTTCGGCACCCGTTCGCCCCTCGGCGTGCGGGATCTCATCGAGCAGGGCGTGATCGTCGGGCAGGAGCAGATCCGGTTCGACGACTTCGTGGCGGCCCGCACCGAGCAGGTGCCCGGCCCCCCGCCCGGCCGGGCCGTCGGCGTCAGCCACGGTCTCGCGGCCGCGCAGGGCGAGTTCAGGGCCGACGAGACGACCACCCACTTCCTGGAGATCACCCTCAAGGCGGGCGAGGCGCACCCCGGGGACGCGCCCGCCGAGCCCCTGCCCGTGAACTTCGTCCTCGTCGTGGACACCAGCGGCTCGATGCACGGCGAGAAGCTCGACTGCGTCAAGGAGGCCCTTCAGCTCCTCTACGACCGGCTGCGCCCGTCGGACTGCCTGGGCGTGATCACCTTCGACCACCACGTCCGCACGGTGCTGCCCGCCACCGCCAAGCGGGAGCTGCCGCGCGAGCACTTCGCCCGGGTGGTGGCCGGGCTGAGGGCCGACGGCGGCACGGACCTCAACCTCGGTGTGCAGTACGGCATCGACGAGATCGGCCGGAACGCGCTCGGCGGGCGCACGGTCAACTGCCTGTACCTCTTCTCCGACGGCGACCCGACCTCCGGCGAACGGGACTGGGTCAGGATCCGTACGAACATCGCGGCCAAGCTGCGCGGCGACCTCACCGTGTCGTGCTTCGGCTTCGGCTCCGACGCCCGGATGCCCGAGCTGGCGGCGCTGGCCGGACTGGCCGGCGGCCACTCGACGTTCGTCACCCGGCCCGAGCAGGTGGGCACGGACCTGCTGGCGGACCTGGAACGGCGCGACCATCTGGCCGCCATCGACATCCAGCTGCGCCTCGACATCGCCCCGGACGTGGAGATCCGGCACCTGTACGGGCACGACCTGGTGACCGATCCGCGCGCCCGGGCGGCGGTGCTGCGGGAGGCGGTCCAGGCGGCCGAGCGCGCCCGGCGGGACTACGGCGCCGAGGCCCTCCCGGACCTCGTCACGGAGGAGACCGGCATCCGGATCTTCGCGCCCGACCTGGCGTTCGGGGAGACGTACTGGATCGTCCTCGAACTGACGGTGCCGCCGGGCCGCGCGCCGCATCCGCTGGGCACCGGGGCCGTGCAGTACGTCGACACCGTCGCCCGCGAGGGGCACCGGCACGAACTCGACCTGGCGACGGGCCTCACCCTCGCCGAGGAGACCGTCACCGTGCACGCGATGGGCCTGTGGACCAGTGAGGTCACCTTCCACGCGCTGGACGACCTGTACGACCGCGACCGGGACACCGCGACGAAACGGCTGCGCCAGCACATCGAGGTGCTCCGGGCCGCGCACAGCCGGCTGCCGGCGCGGGAGTTCCGCGACGACCAGGTCACCCTCCAGAAGCTGATCACGCTGACCGGCTCGCTGGACACGGTGGTGTCGTTCAGCGACCAGCCGGGCGGCGGCATGGCATCCGCGGTCATGATGATGAGCGACTTCGGCCGGGTCCGGTCGGGCTTCTGGACGCACTACTGACCGGCCGGCACCGAGGGCCGGGCGGCTCCCGGGGTCAGGCGGCCCGCTCCTCCGGTTCCGCGGTGAGCGGTGCCCCGGTCCCGGCTGCCTCGTGCAGCCAGCGCCGCAGCACGCGGTGGACGTGCTCGGCGCCGACCAGCTCCTCGCCCTCCGCGACCGGCGGGGAGCTGTCCAGCGGCGACAGCAGGAAGGGGCGGCCCTGCGCGCCGCCGAGGCCGCCGTGGGAGCCGATCTGCTCCTCGAAGGCGAGGACCTCCCCGTCGGCCGGGTCGTGGCTGGAGTTGACCATGATGTCGGCGGTGTGCGGGAAGGAGTGGGTGCGGCGTACCGCGTCGGCGGCGCCGGGGCCGAAGACGGCCAGCGGGCCCGGGTCGGTGTCCAGCTCGGCGAGCGGTATGCGTGCGCCGCGCGGGCCGAGGACGACACCGCCGTGCTCCTCGCTGCGCACGAGCAGGAAGCCGACGCCCGGATGGTCGGCGAGCGTGGACAGCAGCGCGGGGTGGCGGGCGTCGATCTCCTCCTGGCTCATGCGGTGCGGCACGTCCGGGAAGGAGACGAGGCCCAGGTTGCCGGAGGCCAGCACGACGGGCTCGGGGCGGCGGGAGGGCCGGCGGTCCTCGCCGCTCTCCTCGACCGGGCGGCCCAGCGCGGCCCGTACCGCTGCCCGCGCCTCGGCACCGCTGTGGGTGCGTTCGGCCCGGCGCGGCACGGACAGCCCGCAGCCGGCCCGGACGAGGTCGCCCAGGGTCAGGCCGTAGCGGGAGCGGAAGGTCTCGCCGGGGCTCTGGCCGTGGTCGGACAGGAGGACGAACCGGTACGGGCGCGGGGCGTGCTCGGCTACCTTCTCGATCAGCGCCAGCGAGCGGTCCAGGCGCCGCAGCACCTGCGCCGCGTCACGGCTGTGCGGCCCGGAGTGGTGGGCCACCTCGTCGTACGCCACCAGGTCGGCGTAGACGGCGGTGCGGCCGGCGAGCAGGTCGCCCATCACCGCGGCGACGACGACGTCCCGTTCGACGACCGTCGCGAAGGCGCGGATCAGCGGGTAGAGACCGCCGCGCGAGACGCGCGGGCGCTCCCCGCGGAGCCGGGCGCGCAGGGACTGGCCGATCTCGCGGCCGGTCTCGGCGACGAAGGACAGGAAGGTGCGGACGGCGTTGGCGGGGTCGGAGAAGTAGGCGAAGTACCCCGCGCGGGAGCGGCTGCCGCGGTCGCGGCGGACGGCGACCGACAGGACGAGGGCGAGTTCGCCGGCGCCGCCGCCGAAGAGGTTGCCGCGGCTGGCCCCGTCGGCGGTGAGCAGCCCGCCGTCGCCGGTGCGGCGTACGGCGCGGCGCTGGAGTTCGACGGCGCTGCTGGGACGGTTGCAGACCATCACCTCGCCGGTGTCCTTCTCGTACCAGCGGAAGGCGGGGACGTCGTGGTTGGACCCGTGCAGGATGCCGAGCTGGCTGGCGCCGGTCTGGCTGGACCAGTCGGTGCGCCAGGGCGTGAGCCGGTGAGTGGGCCCGGGATTCCCCCCGCCGGCGCCGAGCCAGCGGGCGACGGTCGGCATCAGGCCCTCGTCGACGGCGTCCCGCAGGACGTCGTGGCCGACGCCGTCGAGCTGGACGACAACAGTGCCGGGGGTCGACGAGCAGGGCGGCTGCCGTCCGCGGCGGCGGTCGGCGAGCCGGTGCAGCCGCCGCCGGTAGGCGTCGTCGTCGCGCACGGCGAGGGCGGCGCCGGTGGCCGAGGCGACCGCGGACATCACGGCGGCCACGATGACGGCGGTCTCGGGGGCCGCCTCGGCCTGGCCGGAGGGGGTGACGCGCAGGGCCAGCAGGAGCAGGGAGCCGTTGAGGAAGAACACGAGCAGCCCGAGGACCAGCGCGGGCACGAGCAGCAGCAGCCGCACGAGCAGCGGCCACACCACGGCCGACAGGACGCCGAAGGCGCCCGCTCCGAGCGCGGCGGTCACGGCGACGGTGGTGGCGCTGTCGCCGTCGGGCGACTGCAACTGGAAGTCGGGCAGGATCCCGGCGAGCACGAGCAGGGTGACCGTGGAGACGGCCCACACCGCGACACTGCGCCCGACCTGACTGGCGGCCCGCCGCCACCGCCGCCCGCCACCCATGCCTGGCACGTCCTCCGCTTCCGCCCCGCCCGGTGCCTCCGCACGGACGCACCCCAGCTTGTCATACACCCGCACAAACCACCGTGACCTGTGGTAACACCCACAAAGCGGTGGGGGCGGAGCGGTGGGTCAGAGGGTCAGGGGGCAGGGGGTCAGCGGCCGTCGTAGCCGGCGGTCGGCATGGAGAGGCGGCGGTGCACGCGGGCCTTCATCTGGGCGTCGTAGGAGGGCTCGGCCTGGCCCACCGTCTCCACCCGCACCCCGCGTCGCGCGCACTCCTCGGTGAACTCCTCGACGGAGGACAGCGCCCGCTCCAGCACCCGCCGGCTGGGGGCGACGAACAGGTCGAGGCCGGGACGCACTCCCTCCCACAGGGCGCTGTGGTCGGCGCGCAGCCCCCGGACGAGCAGTTCCCGCACGACCACGTAGCCGTGCTCGGCCGCCCAGCGGGCGCACATCGCGTGCTGGCTGCGGGAGTCCACCAGGAAGGGCTCGTCGTGCAGCTCCTCCAGGGGTGTCAGGCTCGCGATCGCCGTGACGCGGACGGCCGCCGGGGCGCCCCCGCCGGGGGCATCCCGCACTTCTCCCATGGCGTCCCCCTCACCTCCGGGTTTCCGCCGCCGACCCTACTCCTGCCCGTAGGCTCAGGGGGAGTCGCACGAAGGAGGCAAAGGAGTGCCGGTGGAGATCACCTGGTGGGGTCATGCCACCTGCACGGTCGAGGACTCGGACGTGCGCGTGCTGACCGATCCCCTGTTCGCCCGCCGGCTCGCGCACCTGCGGCGTCGCCGCGGCGCGCCACCGCCGCCCTCCGCCTGGCACGCGGACGTGGCCCTGGTCTCCCACCTGCACGCCGACCATCTGCACGTGCCCTCGCTGGCCCGGCTGGAGCCGGGCACGCGCCTGCTGGTGCCCCGGGGCGCGCTCGGGGCGGTCGCGGGACTGCGCCGGCTCGCCCACCTGCGGATCACCGAGGTGACGCCCGGTGACCGGGTCGAGGTCGGCGGTGTCGTCGTACGGGCGGTGCCGGCCCGGCACGACGGACGGCGGCTTCCGGTGGGGCGGCACCGCTCACCTGCGCTGGGCTACGTCGTCGAGGGCGAGGCGCGGACGTACTTCGCCGGGGACACCGGCCTGTTCGAGACGATGGCCGAGGAGGTCGGGCCGGTCGACGCGGCGCTGCTGCCGGTGGGCGGCTGGGGGCCCTACCTCGGCGCGGAGCATCTGGACGCGGGGCGGGCGGCGCAGGCGCTGGCCCGGCTGGCGCCGGGGAGCGCGGTGCCGGTGCACTACGGCACGTACTGGCCGATCGGCATGGACGCCGTGCGCCCCCATGAGTTCCATGCGCCGGGTGACGAGTTCGCGCGCCTGGCCGCCGAGCGTGCGCCGGGGGTCGCGGTGCACCGGCTCGGGCACGGGGAGAGCGTGCGCCTGGAGGGCGCCCGGTGATACGGATCGCCGCCGTGACCTCGGTGGTGCCGCCGGAGTCCACCCAGCAGGCGCTGGGGTATCCGTCGCTGTTCCTGCTGGTGCTGATCGGGGCGCTGGTACCGGTGGTGCCCACGGGCGCGCTGGTCAGTTCTGCGGCGGTGGTCGCGCTGCACCAGACGGCGCCGTTCTCGCTGGCGCTGGTGTTCGTGACGGCGTCGCTGGCCGCGTTCCTCGGGGACGCGGCGCTGTACTGGCTGGGGCGGCGCGGGCTGGGGTCGCGGAACGGGTCGCGGTGGCTGGAGGCGATCCGTACGCGCGCCCCGGAGGACCGGCTCGCGCAGGCGCAGCGGAAGCTGAGCGAGCACGGGGTCGCGGTGCTGGTCCTGTCCCGCCTGGTCCCGGCGGGCCGCATACCGGTGATGCTGGCCTGCCTGCTGGCGAAGTGGCCGCTGCGCCGTTTCTCGCGCGGCAACCTTCCCGCGTGCCTGGCCTGGGCGGTGACGTACCAGCTCATCGGCATCCTCGGCGGCTCCCTGTTCGAGGAGCCCTGGGAGGGCGTGGCCACCGCGATCGGACTGACCGTCCTGCTGGGCGCCGCCCCCTCGGCCTGGCGCCGCCTGCGCCGCCTGATCCCGGCCCAGCGCTCGCAGTGACCGGGGCGGCGGCGGGCCGGACGGTACCCGGCCGCCCGGCACACGGCTGCTTCAGGGCTGTTCCAGGACCCTGGAGGCGCCCACCGGCAGGTCCCACAGGCACTCCCGGGGGAAGCCGGCCTCCTGCCAGGCTCTGCGGACCCGGGTCAGGGGTTCCAGGAGGGGTTCGGCGGAGAGGACGAACGTGCCCCAGTGCATGGGCGCCATGTGCCGGGCACCGAGGTCCTGGACGGCCTGGACGGCTTCCTCCGGGTCGCAGTGGACGTCGCTGAGCCACCAGCGGGGGTCGTAGGCGCCGATGGGGAGCAGGGCGAGGTCGATGCCGGGGTAGCGGCGGCCGATGCGGGAGAACCAGTGGCCGTAGCCAGTGTCGCCGGCGAAGTACACGCGCTGCCCGTCGAGGTCGGTGAGCACCCAGCCGCCCCACAGGCTGCGGCAGGTGTCGGTGAGGGTGCGCTTGGACCAGTGGTGGGCGGGGACGAAGTCGAAGCGGACACCGGACAGTTCGGCCGCTTCCCACCAGTCCAGCTCGGTGACCCGGGTGAACCGGCGCCGCTGGAACCAGCGGCCGAGCCCGGCCGGCGCGAACACCGGGGTGTCGCGCGGGAGTCGGCGCAGGGTGGGCGCGTCCAGGTGGTCGTAGTGGTTGTGGCTGATGACGACCGCGTCGACGGGCGGCAGCGCCTCCCAGGCGACGCCGACGGGGGTCACCCGGGCCGGGGTGCCGATGATGCGGCGGGACCACACCGGGTCGGTCAGCACGGTCAGCCCGCCGATCCGGACCACCCAACTGGCGTGCCCCGCCCAGGTGACGGCGACGGTACGGGTGTCCACGCGGGGCAGTTCGGCGGGCCGGTACGGCAGCAGCGGGATGTCGGCGAGCGCCTCCTTGTCCGGCCGCAGGGCGCCCTCGCGGGCGAACCGGGCGAAGGCCTTCAGCCCGGGCAGCGGGGCGGTGAGGCGGTCGTGGAAGGTGCGCGGCCAGACCCGCCGCTCCCCCAGCGGCCGGGGTTCGGCCAGCGGCGGGAAGGGGGCGGGCCGGGAGGTCAGAAGGGAGGAGGCCGCGGGTTCGTCGGTCTCCTGAGGGGTGGTGCTCGTGGACGTGGTCGACTCGGACTGCTGCGTCATCGAGGAGGCTCCCATCGCTGAGCGTCGTCACGGAGATCGTCGAGTACCGAACTCAAGGAGAGCAACGCACGTTGCGTGTGTGGCAGTTCCAACGGCGTGGGGGACAGCAGGCATTCCGCGCGCTCCTCGTCGGTGCGGCCGAGGAGCTCCGTGGTGGACAGCCGTACGCGCAGCGCGCCGAGGTCGTCGCCGAAGCGGTGGCCGCCGGGCACGGGCAGTTCCAGGCGGGCGGTGAGGAAGTCCTCCAACTCCTGTGCGTCGCCCACCGCGTGGGCGTCGAGCGCGGTGCGCAGCGGGCCGAGGTCGGCGTACAGGTGGCGGCCGGACTGCGGCGGCCGGGCGAGCGCGCCGGCGGCGACCACGGCCTCGTGGACGGCCCGCGCCACGCGCGCGTGCAGGCGTACCGAGGCCGTCCGGCGCGCGGTGACCGGCCCGGGTTCGGCGAGGACGTAGGCGGCCGCGGCGGCGACCGGTTCGGCGACCCGGGCGTCGAGTGCGGTGAGGATGTCGAGCACGCGCGCGTGCAGTGCCTCGCCGGTGGCGCCCGCGGGGAAGCGGGCGATCGCGGCGGGCCAGCCGGCCGGCAGGAACGCGCCGGCCAGGTCGCTGACGACGGTGACCCGGTCGGGCAGCATCTCGGCGGGACTGAGCAGCACTGTCTCGTGCGGTGCGTGCACGGTGTCGCGCCAGGTCTCGTCGCTGACCAGGTGCAGTCCCTCGGCCGTGGCGGCCTCGACGGTCTCGTGCAGCACCTCCGGCGGCGCCACGGTGGCGGTGGGGTCGTCGGCGACGGACAGGACGAGCAGCCGGGGGTCGCCGCCCTCGGCGCGGACTCTGCGGACCGTCTCCAGCAGGGCGTACGGGTCGGGGACCCCGCCGCACTCGGCCGGCGTGGCCACGTGGAAGGCCGGGGTGCCCAGCAGGCGTGCGTACGGCGCCCACCAGGCCGCGCAGGGCCGGGGCACCAGGACGTCACCGCCGAGCGCGGCGGTCAGCGCGAGCAGCAGGGCGGGGGCGCCGGGCGCGGCCGCTACCCGGCCGGGCGTGGTGGGCAGTCCGCGCCGCAGCCAGTAGCCGCAGGCGGCGTCCAGCAGTTCGGCGCCGCCGCCGATCGGTCTGCGCCGGGTCCGGCGCGCGGCCCCGGCGAGCGCGGCGGACACCTCCGGCAGGACGGGCAGTCCGTCGTCGGGGAGGGCCGACGGTCCGTAGCGGACGGGGCCGTGGCCCTCCGGTTCCGTCCGCCGCATGGGTACCTCCGCGAAGTCCCTGATGCCCTGTGGTGCCGCCGCGCCGGGTCCCGGCGCGGGCCGTGCCTTCGGGCCTCCGTGTACCCCGGGTGACACGGCCCCAAGGCCACCGGCCGGGTCGGGAGGATCACACGGGGCCGCTCGCATCCGCCGGTCCGGTCACCTGTCGGCCTTCCCACGCCGCCACGCCCGGTGGACCGCCCCGGCGAGCGCCGCCAGAATCAGCGCGCCACCGCCGATCAGCGCGGGCAGTGAGGCGGTGAACGACCCGCCCGCACCGGCCTGTACCCCGTGCTGCGCCGGGTCGCGGTCCGCGTCGGCGGCGGACTGCCCCCGGGAGGGATCCCAGGTCCCGTTGTCACGGGAGGGGTCCCGTGACTCCTGCGGACGGGAGGGCTCGTAGGAGGCACCGCCGTTGAGATCGGGCGCGACCTGGGCCCGGGAAGGGTCGTAGGACGGAATGTCACGGGCGGGGTCGCGCGGGGCCTGCCCGGGGCCGGGATCGCGGGGCGAACCCTGCGCGGACCGGCCGGGGGCCGGGTCACCGGGCGGAGCCTGCGCGAACTGGCCCGCGCCCGGGTCACCCGGCGGGCTCGGCGCGGCCTGGGGACGGGACGGGTCGTTGGCCAGGGCGTCCTGCAGGATCGGATCCCGCGACGTGTCCACCGGCGCCGCCGCCCCCGCGTCGCGGACGGCACCCGCGGCCGGGCCCGCGCCCGGGGTCCGCGGAGCCGCGGTGGACGGGGCCGCGGACATCGCACCGTGTCTGCTCGTGCCGGGCGCGGACGCCCGTGCGCAGTTCTCCGCCGTGGCGCCCGGGGCGGCGGCGCCTGCCGGGGCGCACGCCGTGGTGGCGACGACGCCCTCGGCCGGTGGGCGGGGCTGTGCTGCCGGGCTCGCCAGGGCGGCCGACGTCGCGCCGCCCGCCATGACTCCGGCCAGGATGGCGACGGGCAGGGCGCGGGGGACGGTACGGCGCATGAGCGGTGCTCCTCGGACCGGCGGCGGCTGACGGCACGGGTTCGTGCCCTCGCTGCCATCACAGCCGCTGGGGCCGCGGGTCGCGCGCGGCCGGGCCCCATTGGCGGGACACCAACGGCCCTATCGGGTGACACCGGCACGGGCGCCGGGGTGGTGGTCACCGGCGACGGTGTGACCATCGGGCCGACCGATGCCGGCCGCAGCGCCCCGCCGGCGGGCCGCGTCTACACGACCTCCCGCATCACCTGCTCCCGCAGCCGGTCGCAGCATCGGCTGATCAGGCGGGACACATGCATCTGCGAGATGCCGAGCTGCTCGGCGATCCGGCTCTGCGTCATGTCGCCGAAGAAGCGCATGTACAGGATGGCCCGCTCCCGTTCGGGCAGCGCCGCCAGCCGCGGCTTCACGGACTCGCGGTCCACCACGGTGTCCAGGGCCGGGTCGGACGAGCCCAGGCAGTCGCCCAGGGAGTGTCCGTCCTCGCTGCCGGACAGCTCCGCGTCGAGCGAGAGGGCGGTGAAGCTCTCCAGCGCCTCGAGGCCGACCCGCACCTCCTCCTCGCTCAGGTGGGCGTGCTCGGCGATCTCGGGGACGGTGGGGCCGCGGCCGGAGATCGTCCGGGACAGGTCCTGGGAGGCGAAACGCACCCGGTTGCGCAGCTCCTGCACCCGGCGCGGTACGTGCACCGTCCACATGTGGTCGCGGAAGTGCCGTTTGATCTCACCGGTGATGGTCGGCACGGCGTAGCTCTCGAAGGCGTTGCCGCGCTCGGGGTCGTAGCGGTCGACCGCCTTGACCAGGCCGAGCGCGGCGACCTGCCGCAGGTCCTCGGAGCTCTCGCCGCGGCTGCGGAACCGGCCGGCCAGCCGTTCGGCCATCGGCAGCCAGGCTTCCACTATCTCGTCGCGCAACTCGTTCCGCCGCTGCCCCGGCGGAAGCGTGGCGAGCAGGCGGAAGGCTTCCGCGGTGTCGGGGGCGTCGTCGTGGGGGTGGTGCCTGGCGCTCGCTCGCGTTGGCATGGTGCGTCGCAGCTCCCTCGCAGTCCTCTCGGGTGGACGGTCACCGTGGGAGCGCGGGCGTGAACCGGACCGCCGCACGTGGCGGCGCACTGCGCCGCTCCCACGGGCGTGCCTCCGGTCCGAAGCACTGGGTCCGCGCATGCCCCGGTCCCTGACGCCCAAACACCGCGCCCGGGAAGCCGATCCCGAGGGGCCGGGACGCGTGCCGCCCGGGCTGTCATCCCGTCCCGGAAAACCGGTGTCGGCTTCCCGCGCACGGGTACGCGGTGGCCACCCCCGACGATCTGGAGGGAGACATGCAGCGAGGCAGTGACCGGCTGAGTGTCCACCGTGACGACGAGATGAAGCACGAACTGCAGGGGCTGCTCAGGTCCGGCCATCCCACGCGGAGCGAGGAGTGGCACGACCCGGAGCCGACCGCCGAGGACGACCCGGAGGTGTGGGGCGGACCGGTGACGCCGGGCGGCTCCCGGGCGTCGCTGGAGACCGTGCGTCTTGAGCTGGCCAGGATCCTGGGCCGCAGCGCCTTTCCCGCGGGTCCGGGCGAACTGGCCCGCGAGCTGCGGCGCAAGAACGCCCCCGACGCGCTGATCGAGGCGCTCCAGCGACTGCCGAACAAGGCGCGCTACGCCAATGTGCAGGAGCTGGCCCGGGAGCTGACCCACAACGAGCGGCCCGCACGGGAGGACCGCGCCTAGGGTCTTTCGTCGGCGGCCGAGGCGAAGAACGAAGAGCGCCCCGGGGGCGGCGACGCCCGTCCCCGGGGCGGCGAAAGGACGTTGAGGCATCATGCGCATCGCATTTCTGACCGCGCCCGAGGGCGTGGAACAGGTCGAGCTCACCGAACCCTGGAAGGCCGCGAAGGACGCCGGTCACGAGCCCGTGCTCGTCTCGACGAAGTCCGGGCGGATCCAGGCCTTCGACCACCTGGACAAGGCCGACACGTTCCCGGTGGACGCGGTCGTCGGCGAGACCTCCCCGGAATCCTTCGACGCGCTGGTCCTGCCGGGCGGCGTGGCCAACCCCGACTTCCTGCGGATGGACGAGAAGGCGGTGGCGTACGTCGGCGCGTTCTTCGAGCAGGGGCGCCCGGTGGCCGCGATCTGCCACGCGCCGTGGACGCTGGTCGAGGCGGACGTCGTACGGGGCCGGGTGCTGACCTCGTGGCCGAGTCTGCGCACGGACATCCGCAACGCGGGCGGCATCTGGGTCGACGAGCAGGTGAAGGTCTGCGACCACGGTCCGAACAAGCTGATCACCAGCCGCAAGCCGGACGATCTGAAGGCGTTCTGCGAGGCGTTCCTCGACGTCCTCGCCGAGAAGGCGGGCTGAAACGGAGCGCCCCCGGGACCGGGGCCTTGTCTCAGGTGCGGGGTGCGGCCGGCATTTCAGGTGCGGGGTGCGGCCGGCATTTCAGGTGCGGGGAGCGGCCGACTCCCCGCATCCGCGTTCCCTGGCCCCCTCGCGGGTGCGGCCGGCGGCGACCGGGCGACGCGGGTTGCGGCGCAGGTACTCGCCCTCGAGCTGCGCCATCCGCTCGTTGTGGGTGCGCAGCGCGTCGTTCGAGCCGTAGAGCAGCGTGTCGTGGCGCGTGCGGTGGATCGTCTCCAGCTCCCTCATCAGCTGCTGGTCGTCCAGCCGTCCCGGGTCGACTCCGGCCATGGTGATACCCCGTTCGTCGTGTTCCGTACCTGCGGTCCGGGTACCCGCCCGGCGTGCGGCACCACCGAACGGTCTCCGGGAGGGAGCCATGGATCTCGCCTTTCTGCATCCACTCTACGAACACCCGGGCCCCTGGGCCTCCGTGTACGTCGACACCTCCCGGCACGCGGAGGACACGGCGCACCAGCTCGAGCTGACGGCCCGGGCCATGGGGCGCGAACTGGCACGGCAGGGCGCGGACGAGGCCACCTGCCGTGCGGTGGAGGAGGCCGTGGAGGGGCTGCGCCACACCCCCGATCCGCACGGGCGGGTGCTGTTCGCGCGGGCCGGCACGGTGGTGCTCGACCCGCTTCTCGCGCGTCCGCCGCAGGGCGGCAGCCGGGCGGAGTGGGCGCCGCTGCCGCGCGTGGCGCCGCTGCTCGACCTGGCGGGCGAGGATCCGGTCGCGATCGTCGCGTACGTCGACCGCAGGGGCGCGGACTTCGAGCTGCGCAGCTCGCTGGGCCGGCAGGACGCGGGGACGGTGGTGGCGCAGGAGTGGCCCATCCACCGGACGACCAGCGCGGACTGGTCGGAGCGGCATTTCCAGCTCAAGGTGGAGAACACCTGGGAGCACAACGCGGCGGAGATCGCGGACGCGCTCAGTGTCTGCCAGGAGGAGACGGCCGCCGACCTGCTGATCCTGGTCGGGGAGGACCGGGAGCAGCGGGAGGTGCGCGAGCGGCTGCCGAAGCGGCTGCACGAACGGGTGGCGGAGGCCGCCCACGGCACCGGCAGCCGGCTCCTTGACGAGGACGTGGAGCGGATCCGCGCCGAGCACGTGCACCGGCGTGTGGAGAACGAGCTGGACCGGTTCCGGGCGGCCCGTACACCGGACGACGAGGGCAGGTCCGCGGCGGCCGAAGGAGTGTCCGCGCTGGTCGAGGCGGCCCGCGAGCACCGGCTGGAGGAACTGCTGATCCGCCCGGACGGCGCCGACGCCCACCGCGAGGTGTGGATCGGCGAGGACGCCGACCAGCTGGCCGTGCGGCGTACGGAGCTGAGGACGCTCGGCGAGCGGAACTCCTGGCCGGCGCGGGCCGACGACGCCCTGCTGCGTTCGGCGGTGTGTCAGGACGCCACGGCCCTGTCGCTGGACCCGGCGGTCCCCGCCGGCGAGGACGTGCCGACGGGCGGCCTGGGTGCCGTCCTGCGCTGGAAGTGAGCGGCCGGACAGGCGCGGCCGGCGGTCACCGGGCCCGGCGCACCCGCCGTTCGTCCCACACCGGCTCCGGGGTCTCGCGGACCCGGCCGTCGCTGCCGAAGACCAGGTACCGGTCGAAGGAGGTGGCGAACCAGCGGTCGTGGGTGACCGCGAGGACCGTGCCCTCGAAGGCCTCCAGGCCCTCCTGGAGGGCCTCGGCGGACTCCAGGTCGAGGTTGTCGGTCGGCTCGTCCAGCAGCAGGGCGGTGGCGCCCGCCAGCTCGAGCAGCAGGATCTGGAACCGGGCCTGCTGCCCGCCGGAGAGCCGGTCGAAGGTCTGCTCGGCCTGGCCGGTCAGCTCGTAACGGCGCAGCCGCGACATGGCGGCGCCGCGGTCCTGGGAGTGCTCCTTCCACAGGATGTCCAGCAGGGTGCGGCCGGTCAGCTCGGGGTGTGCGTGGGTCTGGGCGAAGTGCCCGGGGACCACACGCGCGCCGAGCTTCCACGCGCCGGTGTGCGCCACGTCCTCGCCGGCGAGGAGCCGCAGGAAGTGCGACTTGCCGGAGCCGTTGGAGCCCAGCACCGCGACGCGTTCGCCGTAGAAGACCTCCAGGTCGAAGGGGTGCATCAGGCCGGTCAGCTCCAGGCCCCGGCAGGTGACGGCCCGGACGCCGGTGCGGCCGCCCTTCAGGCGCATCCGGATGTCCTGCTCGCGCGGCGGCTCCGGCGGCGGCCCGGCCTCCTCGAACTTGCGCAGCCGGGTCTGGGCGGCCTGGTAGCGGGAGGCCAGTTCATGGCTGACGGTGGCGGCCTGCCGCAGGTTCAGCACCAGCTTCTTGAGCTGCGCGTGCTTCTCGTCCCAGCGTCTGCGCAGTTCCTCGAAGCGGGCGAAGCGCTCGCGCCTGGCCTCGTGGTAGGTGGCGAAACCGCCGCCGTGCACCCAGGCGTCCGCGCCGGCCGGGCCGGGTTCCAGGGAGACGATCCGGTCGGCGGCGCGGGCGAGGAGTTCCCGGTCGTGGGAGACGAACAGGACCGTCTTGCGGGTCTGCTTCAGACGCTCCTCTAGCCAGCGCTTGCCGGGCACGTCGAGGTAGTTGTCCGGCTCGTCGAGCAGCAGCACCTCGTCCGTGCCGCGCAGCAGCGCCTCCAGCACCAGCCGCTTCTGCTCGCCGCCGGACAGGGTGCGCACCTGCCGCCACTGCGCCTTGTCGTAGGGCACGCCGAGCGCGGCCGTGGTGCACATGTCCCACAGGGTCTCGGCCTCGTAGCCGCGCGCCTCCGCCCAGTCGGCGAGCGCCTGCGCGTACTGGAGCTGGGCGGCCTCGTCGTCGACCGTCATGATGGCGTGCTCGGCCGTGTCGACGGCCCGGGCGGCCTGTCTCACCCGCGGCGGCGCGACCGACACGAGCAGGTCGCGCACGGTCGTCTCGTCCCGCACCGACCCCACAAACTGCCGCATCACACCGAGGCCGCCGCTGACGGTCACGGTGCCGCCGTGCGGTTTCAGCTCGCCGGACACCATGCGGAGCAGGGTGGTCTTGCCCGCGCCGTTGGGTCCGACGAGGGCCACGGCGGCCCCCTCGCCCACCCGGAAGGACACGTCGCCGAGCAGCGTCCTCCCGTCGGGGAGGACGTACTCCAGGTGCGCGGCTTCCAGATGTCCCATGGTCAGGCATTCTGACGGCGGCCGTACGGACCCGGCAAACGCTTATCCGAAGTCCACGGGCCGGCCCGTCGGGCCGCTCTCCCGCGCCGGGGTGACGAGGGCGTCCGCCCAGGTCAGGGCCGTCCATCCGGTGCCGCCCGAACCCTGCAGGACCACCACGCCGGTGTTCTCCAAGGGGTGGGTTGCGGCGAACTCCGCGTCGAGGTTGCGGACGCGGACCGCGGTCCACAGGCGGATGGCCGCGCCGTGACTGACCAGGGCGACGGTTCCGGCGCCGTCCGCGGTGGCCTCGGCGACGACGGCGTCGTAGCGGTCCAGCACCTCGGTGCCGCTCTCACCGCCGGGAATACGCGTCCGGGTGTCACCGGCGGCCCAGCCCAGCAGCGTGCGCATGTACGCCTGGCCGCGCTCGGAGTCGCCCGGCTCCGTCTCCAGGTCGCCCGCGGACACTTCGCGGATGCCGTCGCGGACGATCACGTCGAGTCCGCGCTCGGCGGCCAGCGGCCGGGCGGTGAGCTGGGTGCGGACCAGCGTGGAGGCGTAGAGCGCATCGATGTCCTCGCCGGCGAGCGCCCGCGGCAGCGCGGCGGCCTGCCGTTCGCCGAGCCCGGTCAGGCCCGGCCCGGGGATCCGCGTGTCCAGCAGATGGCCCACGTTGGAGGGGGTCTGGGCGTGGCGGATGAGGAGCAGACGCATGTCGGGGGTCCCTACGACGGCCGGTGCCGCCCCGCGCGCACCGGGAACGGCGCACACAAGAAGCGGCCACTTCAGGGTAGCGGTCCCCTATGAGCCCAGACGTCGACCTCACCGTCCCGAAGACCGGCGCCCACGTCCTCCTGAACCGTCTGACGGCCCTGGACAGCCGGCTGTTCGAGTTCGCGGCCGAACGCCGCTGGCCCGGCGCCGGGCCCGTGCTGCCGAGGCTGAGCCGGGCCGCGAACCACGGCGTGCTGTGGTGCGCGGCGGCGGCCGCC
Organism: Streptomyces sp. NPDC014889; assembly: GCF_043081205.1. NCBI lineage: Bacteria > Bacillati > Actinomycetota > Actinomycetes > Kitasatosporales > Streptomycetaceae > Streptomyces > Streptomyces sp. NPDC014889. The sequence continues at coordinate 6,561 of NZ_JBIBWH010000005.1, read as the reverse complement.
ATCGCCGCGAGCCGCACCCCGAGGGCCCGCCGGGCCGCGGCCCGCGGCCTGGCCTCGCTGAGCCTGGCGTCCCTGACCGTCAACACGATCGGCAAACGCTCGGTGCGCCGCGAGCGGCCGGTCCTCGACCCCGTCCCGCTGATCCGCCGGCTCAAGCGGCAGCCGTTCACCACGTCCTTCCCGTCCGGGCACGCGGCGTCCGCGGCCGCCTTCGCGACGGGCGTGGCCCTGGAGTCCCCGGCGTGGGGGGCGGCGGTGGCGCCGGTCGCCGCGTCGGTCGCGCTCTCCCGTGTCTACACCGGCGTCCACTTCCCGAGCGATGTGCTGGCGGGTGCCGCACTGGGCGCGGGCGTCGCGTTCGCGGCCCGGGCCCTGGTGCCCACCCCCGACCGGACCGGCCCGCCGGTCCACTCTCTCGCCGACCTGCCGGCGCTGCCCGGCGGCAAGGGCCTGGTGCTGGTGGTCAATCGGGCCTCGGGCACCGCGGACCGCGCCGGCGCGCTGGGCGGATTACTGCCGGAGGCGGAGGTCGTCGAGTGCGGCCCTGAGGACGTCGGGGCCGCGTTGGAGAGGGCGGCGGACCGCGCCCGGGTGCTCGGGGTGTGCGGCGGCGACGGCACCGTGAGCACGGCCGCCGAGGTCGCCCTGCGCCACGGCCTGCCGCTCGCGGTGCTGCCCGGCGGCACGCTGAACCACTTCGCCCACGACCTGGGCGTGGAGGACGCGCGGGCCCTGGCCAGGGCCGTGGAGCACGGTCACGGCGTGCGCGTGGACGTGGGCCGCTTCCGCTCCGGGAGCAAGCGGGGCGTCTTCCTCAACACCTTCAGCCTCGGCGTGTACCCGGAGCTGGTGCGCCGGCGCGACCGCTGGGCCGGCCGGATCGGCGCCTGGCCGGCCGGGGTGCTGGCGGCGGTGAAGGTGCTGCGCGCCGACCGCCATCCGCTGCGGGCGGTGGTGGAGGGCCGCACCCACCCGCTGTGGCTGCTGTTCGCCGGGAACGGCACGTATCACCGCAAGGGGCTCGCGCCGGGCCGCCGGCTCGACCTGACGGACGGGAAGCTCGACGTCCGGGTGGTGCACGGGGGTCGCAGGCCGGCCCTGCGGCTGCTGTTCGCGGCCCTGGCGGGCCCGCTGACGCGGTCCCCGGCCCATGCCGCGGTCCAGGTCGGCCGGCTGCGTCTGACCGGTGTCGCGCCCGGCACCCTGCTCGCCCACGACGGGGAGGTGATGGAGGTGGCGGACGAGCTGTGGCTGGAGAAGCTGCCCAAGGCGCTGGCGGTGTACCGGCCGCTGCCCCGCGACTGACCGTGCGTCTCGGATCGTGAAACCTGGGTCTCACCATCCGGCACGGAGGCGTACCGTGATCGCGTACCGCCCGGGGCCGCGGGCCCCATGGGACCAGGGGACGAGAAGGGGTACAGCCATGCCGAAGCGGGAGACCGCCGTCTACACGCACGGGCACCACGAGTCCGTGCTGCGTTCGCACACCTGGCGCACCGCCGCCAACTCCGCGGCCTACCTGCTCGGCTCGCTGCGGCCCCACATGCGCATCCTCGACATCGGCTGTGGTCCGGGCACCATCACCGCCGACCTGGCAGCCCTGGTCCCCCAGGGGCACGTCACGGGGGTCGACCGGGCGCCCGGCGTCCTGGAGCGGGCCCGGTCCACGGCCGCCGGGCGGGGCCTGGCCAACGTCGACTTCGCGGTGGCCGACGTCCACGCCCTCGACCATCCCGACGACGCGTTCTGCGTCGTCCACGCCCACCAGGTGCTCCAGCACGTGGGCGATCCCGTGCAGGCGCTGCGCGAGATGCGGCGGGTGACGAAGCCGGGCGGGTACGTCGCCGTGCGCGACGCGGACTACGCGGCGATGACCTGGTACCCGCAGGTGCGGGGGCTGGACGACTGGCTGGACCTGTACCGGCGGGTCGCCCGCGCCAACGGCGGCGAGCCGGACGCGGGACGCCGGCTGCGGTCGTGGGCGCTGGCGGCCGGCTTCACCGACGTCACGGCCGGCTCCAGCACCTGGACCTACGCCACCGAGGACGAGCGCGCCTGGTGGAGCGGGCTCTGGGCCGACCGCACCCTGGCGTCGGCGTACGCCGAGCGCGCCGTCGGGGGCGGACACGCGACCGAGGAGGAGCTGCGGGCCGTGTCGGCGGCGTGGCGGGAGTGGGGCGAGCGGCCCGACGGCTGGTTCGCGGTCCTGCACGGGGAGATCCTGTGCCGCAAGGAGGCCTGATCCCGCGCCGTTCCCGTCGTACCCGTCGTTCGGGACTCACTCGCGGGGAAGCAGGGGTCCCAGCGGTCCCAGGTCGAGGTTCAGGTCCTCGGGCCGCAGCCCGTAGCGGTCGCGCAACTCGGCCATGCGGTCCTCCAGGAGCATCAGCGTGAGGCCGATCCGCTCCTCCTGCTCCTCGCTCAGGTCCCCCTCGTCGAACCGGCGCACCGCCTGTCGCTCCATGAGCTGGCGCAGCAGCTCCACGACGGTGAGCACGAGTTTCACCAGGTCCCGCTCGACGGTGTCGGGTTCCAGGTCCATGTGCTTGCGCGGGGCCACGACTACTCCTCGAAGGGCGACGGCACTTGTGCGTTCACCGAGCTGATCAGCGCGTTCAGGTCGATGCGGACGAGGTCCACGTCGGCGATGCGCAGGGTGATGTCGCCGGTGATGACGACACCGCCCGCCAGCAGCCGGTCGAGCAGGTCGACCAGGGCGATCTCACGGCGTTCGACTACCGTCATCCCTCCTCCCCCGCGAAGGAGTACGCCGCCCACGGCCCGGTGAGTTCCACGCGCAGCCCCGGTACGTCGTCCTTCGTACGGTCCACCAGTTCCACGAACTCCTCCGAGTCGCCGCGCGGCACCAGATAGGCAGCGTTGAGCACGTTCCGCCCCGCGGCGCCGGAGAGGGTGGGGTTCTGCGGGGCGTGCAGCCGGGACTCCTCGGCGAAGGCGGAGAGCTGCTCGTGCAACCGGGTGGCGAAGGCCTCCGCCTTCTGCCACAGGTCCTCCCCCGCCCGCGTCTGCTGCCGCCGCTGCCGCAGGTAGTCCCGGCCGGAGGCGGCCTTCGACGCGGGCTGCGCGGCCTGCTGGGACTGCGCGGTCTCGGCATAGATCTTCACACCCCACTCCACGCGCCCCTCCAGCCGGTCCAGGGTGCGGCGGATGTGGTCCTCGCGGGCCTCGATCATCGAGCGCACGGCGCTGTCGTCGCGGAAGACGGTGGCGAACCTGAGCGGCAGCGGTGTGGTGACGACGGTCAGCGCGTCGATGACGCCCTGGTGGGCGCGGGCGGTGTCGGCGAGCCAGTCGAGGTCCTCCAGATGGGCACGCAGCGGCTCCTCGGCGAAGTCGCGCTCCGGCACCTCGCTGACGACGGCGACCAGGCCGTGGTGGTTGAGCTGCTTGGCCGGAGCGCCCGCCACTCCGGTCAGCTGCGCCTGGAGGGGTGCGCCGAGGGGCCGGCAGACGGCGTAGACGTACCGCAGTCCGGTCATCGTTCCTCCTTGCGGGCACGGTCCTGGTCCACGCGGTCCTGATCCACACGGTCACGGTCCTGACGGTCCCGGTCCGCCCGGCCGCGCTCCAGGCGGTCCGGCTCGGGGCGGCCGCGGTCCAGTTCCAGTTCCTCCAGCCGTGCCAGCCGCTCGCGCAGCTCGGCGTTCTCCCGGGCGAGCTCGTCGCGACGGGCCCGGGAGGAGAGCGCCGGGTCGCTCTCCCACCAGTCGATACCCATCTCCTTGGCCTTGTCGACCGATGCCACGACGAGCCGCAGCTTGATGGTGAGCAGTTCGATGTCGAGCAGGTTGATGCGGATGTCGCCCGCGATGACGATGCCCTTGTCGAGCACGCGCTCGAGGATGTCGGCGAGGTTCGCCCCGCTGCTCGGGCCGTACGGTTCGGGCAGCCGGCCGGGCGTCGTCATCGGCGGCCCCCGCCCTCGGCGTACTCGGGCTCCTCCTGGTCCTCGTACTCGTCCTCGTCCTGGGGCTCTTCCTCGTCCGCCTCGTCCCGGGGCTCGTACTCCTCGTCCTCCTCCCCCTCGGGCTCCTCTTCGGCCCCGTGCTCGTACTCGCCGTTCTCCTCCCCGTTCTCCTCCTCGTCGTACGGCTGCTCCTCGTCCTGCTCCTCGTCCTGCTCCTCGTCCTGCTCCTCGTCCTCGTAGTCGCCCTCCTCCTCGGGCTCCTCCTGCTCCTCCTGCTCCTCCTCGGCCACCGCGTCCTCGTGGCTGCGCACGACCTCGCCGTCGCGGATCTCGCCGCGCCAGCTGTCCTCGGCCTCCCCCTTGAGGGTGATGAAGCGGACGTAGTTCTTCAGGTCCAGCCGGGCGCGGCGGCCCTGGGCCCGCCAGATGTTGCCGGTCTTCTCGAAGAACCCGCTGGGGTAGTACTCCATGACCAGCAGGATCCGGGTGAGGTTCTCCTCCAGCTGGTGGAAGGTGACGACACCCTTCGTCGTGCCCTTCGCGCCCTCCGACGTCCACTCGATGCGCTGGTCGGGCACCTGCTCGACGGTGTGGGCCTTCCAGCTACGGCTGGACCAGAGCACCTTCAACTGCCAGTCGGAGGTGGTGTCGTCTGCGCGGTTCGCGCTCTTGACGCCCTTGGCGAAGGTGCTGAAGTCCTGGAACTGGGTCCACTGGTCGTAGGCGGTGCGCAGCGGCACGCCCACGTCGACGGACTCGATGATGACGGTGGGCTTGCTGCCCCCGGCACGCTTGCGCTTGCCCCCGCCGCCACCGCCTCCGATGTTCTTCAGCGCGCCCATGACCCTGTCCTTGGCGCGGGAGGCGCCCAGCTCCAGGATCGAGCGCACCGGCCCCTTGCCCTCGGCGACCTTCCGGCCGGCGTCGAGGGCGAGCTTGGCGAAGCCGGGGCTGTTGCCCTCGGCGATGTCGTTCAGCTTGCCGGTGGTCTCGCCGAGCTTGTGGCCGAAGCCGACCAGCAGCCGCTGGGCCTGGGCGGCGAGGTAGTCCTGCACCTCTGCCTTGAGGCGGTCGGCGGCTTCGCTGTGGGCGAGATCGCCGAGCGGGCTGTCCTTCACCGCGCCGCCGGCGGCGCGGGTCGCGGATCCGAGGGCCTCGGTCATCGGTCACCACCACCCTTCGGCCGCCGGGTGCGGGCGGCGCGGGTCGCGTCGCCCGCCGCGGCCGTCTTCTTCGCGGCCGTCCTGCCGGTCGCGGTCTTCTTCGCCGCCGCCGTCTTGGCGGGGGCCTTCCTCGCGGGCGCCTTCTTCGCCGCTTCCCTCCGGTCCTGCGAGCCCGCCGGCGCCTTCTTGGCGGCCTTCTTCGGGGGAGCCTTCTTCGCCGGCCCCTTCTTCGCGGGGGCCTTCCCGGCCGCCTCCTTCCGGTCCGCCCCGCCCTGGCCGCCGGACTCGCCCCGGTTCTCCCGCTCGGCCTCGCGGCCCTCCCGGTCGTCGTACTCGTCCTCGTATTCGTCCTGGCGCTCGCCGTCGCCCTCGTCCGGGTACTCGTCCTCCTCTTCGCTCTCCTCGTCCCCGCCGGGCTGCGGCACGACGCCGGCGAGCTCGTCGCGGACCTGTGCGGTCCGCCCGTGCAGCCGGTCGGCGAGCGCGGTCATCTGCCGTTCGACCATCGCTCCCGAGGCCGCCTTGCCGACACCCTTCAGGTCCTCGCGCAACTGGTCCCCGATCTCCTTGAGCTGCGGGTTGTTCATCAGCTGCTGGTTGACCATCTGCGCGATACCGGCCGGGCCGAGGTTCAGCTTCTTGCCGGCGACCAGACTGCCCACCGTGAGGGCGAGTTTGGCCTTCTTCGTCCGTCCCAGGAGATAGCCGGCGCCTAGCGCGACGCCGAGTCCCACTTTGTTCATCGTGCCGTCCCCTCGCCTGTCCCCGTGTCCGTCCCGGTCTCCGTGCCCGCGTCCGCGCCCGACTCTGTCCCCGTGCCTGTCTCGGTTCCTGTTTCGGTGCCTGTGCGCGTGCCGGTCTCCAGCCGGTCCAGAAGCTCGTCCTCACGGCGGTCGAACTCCTCGTCGCTGATCTCGCCCGCCTCCAACTGCTCTTCGAGCCGGGCCAGTTCGGCCTGGATCGTGGCCGGGTCGTAGTAGATGCGCTCGGCTTCGCGCAGTACCTGCCGGATCGCCCAGGCGCTTCCGCGCGCCGGAGCGAACGGCAGCAGCAGCACTTCGGAGATGAGTCCCATGACGTCACTCCGCTCCTGTGCCGGCTCCGGCCGTGCTGCTCGCGGGCTCGGCGGGGCCGGGTTCTACGAAGCTGTACGGCGGCAGCGGCCCGTTCACCCGCAGTTCCAGGTGGGGCAGGTCCTTGCGGGCCCGTTCGACCGCGGTCACGAACTCCTGTGCCGCCTCCCGCTCCACCAGGAACGACGTGTTGACCAGCCAACCCGTCGACGGCGGACCCTCACTGACCGCGTCCGCACACGGCGTGAGCGCCGCCACCACCGCCCGCGCGTCCTCACCCTCACGCGCCTGCACGGCCGCCGCGACCAGCTCACCAAGACGGATCTTGTCCTCGTAACCACCGCCACCCGAACGCCGGTTGGCCTCCGCCAACGACCGGATCTCCGGATTCTCCGCC